>JBBQLL010000004.1:0-128617 GCA_038327865.1 Chitinophagales bacterium
CCTTGAATTTTACCATTGGCAACCCAAGCATTGTTGCCCGGTAAGCGTATTATTTTTACACCTACTTGCAATTCTTTTTCATTCTTTAAAAAATCTTGAATGGCATTATCTGCTTGCTTATAAAATAACCTGTAATTATCTTTCCCATTAATATTGGCATGAGAAAAACTATGATTAGCCATTAAAAATTGCGGATAACTATTACGTAACGAGTCTAAGATGCGTTTTTTAAATGGCCCAACCTCATTCATACCAACGGCAAAAAAAGTGGCTTTTACGCCTTGCTTTTTAAACACTGCTTTAGATGCAATAGTGCCTGGTGGTTGTGGCGAATCGTCCCATGTTAAATAGATATAACGTTTGCTGCTATCTAGTTTTATAATGCTGCCGGGGGTAGCCATTGCAATAGCGCTACTATCTTTTTTTACGTCAGTGGCTTTTGGCTTGCTGTTACAGCTTACAATTGTTGTAATAGCAACTAATGCTATAAATTTTTTTATGGTGTTCATAAATGGTACAAATTAAAATATGTATTTATTCAAAAATAAGACTTCGTAAAGGCGTATGTTTTAAAATCTTTACATGGTTGAAAACTTTTAACAATAACAATTGGTTTCACACAAAAGGTAAGTTCTCCTAGAGTAGCATATTTCACGAAAAAACTACAAAAAATAAAGTTTTATGCTTGTAGCAAACGCAGCAACCTCTCCTAAAAATCATGCTACTCATACAAAATCATGGTTCACACAACTTTCAGTTACGGTTATCTTTGTCGCCTAGTAATTTTTTTGTTATGATAAATATTGGTGCTTACAATTTATTAAAAGTGGATAGAATTGTGGAGTTTGGTGTGTATATGGATGATGGTGACAAAGGTATTTTATTGCCCAAACGCTGGGTACCAGATAATACCAAACGTGGTGATATTATAAATGTTTTTATATACCACGATAATGAGGATAGAATGATTGCCACCACCATGCAGCCCAATGCAGTTGTAGGTGATATTGCTTTGCTAAAAGCAGTAACTATTAATAGCTACGGTGCTTTTTTAGAATGGGGCGTAATGAAGGATGTGTTTATTGCCAAATCTCAGCAGTTAAGTGAGATGATTATTGGTGGCAAATACTTAGTAAAATTATATGTTGATGAGCGTACCAATCGTGCAGCAGCAACTGAGCGTATAGATGCAGGATTTGATAATAAAACCCTTACTGTTGCTGCGTTAGATGACGTAGAATTGATTGTATATCGCAAAACAGACTTGGGCTATGTAATGATAATTAATAACCAGCACACAGGTTTACTACATCAAAATGAAGTGTACCAAACCATTGCGATAGGCGATAAACTGAAAGGCTTTGTAAAAAAAATTTACGATAATAACAAAATTGATATTGCACTAGGTAAATCCGGCTATCAACGGGTAGAAGATGAGGTGGGTAAAGTATGGCGATTACTTAAAGAAAACAAAGGCATTTTACCTTTTAATGATAAAAGCGAACCAACTGCTATTTATAACTTTTTTGGTATGAGCAAAAAGACCTTTAAAATGGCTACCGGCAATTTATACAAACAAAAAAAATTGACATTTACCGAGAAAGGGATAGAATTGGTAAAATAATTAACTGATATTTTTATTGTACGAGACGTTGTAATACATCTTGTAGTTAAGATTTATTTTTCTTTATATTCTAAGCCATTGCTCTGGCAAAGCCAACTGTTTCTCTGTACATCTGTGGAGATATAGATGCATTGGTTTTAAAAAACCGACTAAAATAATATTCATCCTCGTAACCAAGTTCGTAAGCAATTTCTTTAATTGCTTTATTGGTAAGATATAATTCTCTTTTTGCCTCAATGATAATTCGTTCAGATATTAGTGCAGTTAGCGTTTTATTAAAATGTGTTTTAGTGATTTTTGCCAATGCCTTTGGCGAAATATTAAGTGTACTGGCATAGTCGCTTGGTGCATGTTTGGTTTTAAAGTCTTTTTCAATGGCATTTTTTAAATTTTGCAAAATAAATGGTGCTTTTACGTTGTCGGTAGTAGCTTTTGCCTGTGGGTTTTGTTCTGTTTTTAACCGAGATGCAGTAATTAAAAATATTTTCAAGTACGCTATTAGTAGCTCATATTGTGCCAAAGCACAGTTTTGTATTTCACTGCTTAATTGGTGCATTAACATCTTAAAAGTGGTAGCACTTGCTTCATTTACCAATACAATAGGTGGCTGGTAAATATTATTAAATAGCACCCCATTACAAGCAACTTCTGCTTGGTGTTTGTGAATACAAAAAAAATCGGGGTGAAAATGTATGGCTACCCCTTTAATATTACTTGCCGATAGCATAAATGGTTGATACGGCGCAAAAGACAACAAGCTATTTTTCTCAAACTGATACGTTGCAAAATCTGCCGTTAAAGCACCACTACCTTCTACAATCCAAATAATTGAGTAGTAATTGTTACGTTGTAAATGGTCAAAGTAACTGTTATCCTCAAACTGCAACAGCTTAAAAGCTAGGTTATTGTTTTGTGGGTTTATTAATGTAAACGTTGATTGGGTACTCATTTTTTGGTTAATTATTTTAGTTTTCTATCTGCCGCTGCTATGGCTAAGTCGTTAATACTCGCAAAGCGTTTTTGCATCAATCCATCAGCATCAAATTCCCACAATTCGTTGCCATAGCTTCTAAACCATTGCCCCGTTGCATCGTGCCATTCGTATTCAAACTGAACAGCCATTCTATTTTCTCTAAAACCCCACAATTGCTTTTTTAATTTGTAATCTAATTCCTTTGCCCATTTGTTGGTTAAAAATTGTTTTACAGCGTCTCTACCACTAATAAATTCTGTTCTATTGCGCCATTCTGTATCTATGGTATAGGCTAAGCTTACTACCTCTGGATCTTTTGTGTTCCAAGCATCTTGGGCAGCTTGTACTTTTTGCAAAGCTGTTTCCATGGTAAATGGTGGTAAGGGGTATCGTTTTATGCTCATAATGATTAAATTTTAATTGTTATCTAGTTTGTTCTTGCACAACATCCCACCTAATATCGCCACATTTGTATTGCATAAAGATAGTATTGGTAATGATTGTTTTATGGGTAGTATTTGTAGTCATGATTGTAAACTTTTGGGTAATAAAAAACACCAGCCAAACATAACTTTCGGCTGATGCTAAAGGTATTATGGATTTATAAAGTAGGCGCTACAGGAAAATCAATAGCCACTTTTGTAATATTATGCAGATAATTCATCACTACTTTATCAGCAATAACAATTAAAATATCTACTAAATTGGCTTGCGTGTAACCTGCTGCAAAAAAGGCATCAATTGTGGCTTCATTTACTTTGCCCTTGTTAATAGTAGCTGCTTGTACAAAGCTTACTAATGCATTTATTTTATCATTAAATAGAGCAACCCCTTTACGAATTTCAATAATTTGCTCATCTGTAAGTCCATTCATTTTACCCAAAACAGTGTGTGCAGATAGGCAATATTGACAATCATTTACTTGGCTTACAACTAAATTAATAATTTCTCTTTCTTTTTTAGATAACGATGATGGCGCATTTTGCAATTGCAAATAGGTATTTAACGCTGTGTCTGAGTAAGCAATAGTTGCGTATAAATTAGGTACAAAACCAAGTGCTTTTTGTAAATTATCGAAAATGGTTTGATTTACTGGTGCAACTTGTTCTTTTGTAGGAACTAAAAATTGATGTGACATGTGTATTCGTATTTATTACTTTATTTGTCGTTATTGACAGTGCAAAGATGTATTAGCAACAACTCCCGTAAAATGGATAGAGCACGCAATGTGATGGACAAAAATTTTATTACAAAATATAAGTATTAAGCAATTAAACCAACAAAAATTATCAATAAGAATTAACATTTAGAAAGATAATTTGTATTTAGTAGGCAATATTGTGGCGGTAATTTCGCCGCCAACAAAACAATCATGATAAAAGCTCTAAAAAAAATCTTCTATTTAATTTTATTATTGCTACCAAACCTTGTTTTTGGGCAAATAAAAAATAAGTATACTATAAATGGTAGCATATTAGACAAAAGAACTGGCGAAATATTAATTGGTGCTAATATAAAATTGTCTACCCAGGCGGGTTTGGGTGCTGTGTCTAATGCTTATGGTTTTTATTCTATTACTGCCGAGGAAGGTGCCTATACTTTGGTTGCAGGTTTTGCAGGCTTTGCAAATGATACCATTAGTATTTTTCTTACTAAAAATATTGAACTAGCTATCTCACTTAACCCCTCTCGTTCTCAGCTAGAAGAAGTAGTCGTAAATAGTAGAAAAAAAAATGATAATATTACCAAGGCTTTAATGGGTGTGCAGAAACTATCCATCAACGAAATAAAAAATATACCTGTTTTATTTGGCGAGAAAGATGTGCTAAAAACAATACAATTGTTACCTGGTATAAAAAGTGCTGGCGAAGGCAATAGCGGCTTTTATGTGCGTGGTGGCGGCTCGGATCAAAACTTAATTTTATTGGATGAGGCAACTGTTTATAACGCCTCTCACCTACTAGGTTTTTTCTCAACATTTAATAGCGATGCCATTAAAGATATTACGGTCTATAAAGGTGGTATGCCCGCAGAATATGGTGGTCGTTTATCGTCGGTTATTGACATAAAAACCAACGATGGTAATAACCAAAACTTTGGCATTAGTGGTGGCATTGGTTTAATATCGTCTAGGCTTAATGCTGAAGGCCCAATTGTAAAAAACAAGGGCTCGTTTAACGTTAGTGCAAGGCGTACATATGCCGATTTGTTTTTAGCCTTATCTAAAGATTCGTCTATTAAAAATAACAAACTTTACTTCTACGATTTAAACGGTAAAGCCAACTATAAACTAAACGATAAAAACCGCTTGTTTTTATCTATTTATAATGGGAGGGATAACCTTGGTTTTGGTAGAACATTTGGTATAGATTATGGCAACACCACTGCAACACTAAGATGGAACCATATTTTCAATAATCGTTTATTTTCTAATACCTCACTTATTTACACCAACTATAGTTATAAAATAAAAATTACTGCGGGCAATAACAACTTATTAATCACCTCAAAAATTCGTGATTTTAATTTAAAACAAGATCTACAATATTATATTAATGCCACTAATAAAGTAAATTTCGGTATCGACTTAATACACCACAACCTAATACCAGGCGCAGTTACGGCTACCCAACAATCAAGTTTTAACAATATTGAGTTACAAAAAAAATACAGCATAGAAAGTGCTGTTTATGTAAGTCATGAGTGGAGTGCTACGGAAAAAATTAACCTCACTTATGGTTTACGTTTAAGTGCTTTTAATGCACTAGGGCCAGGCAATTTTTATAGTTACGATGCAGCAGGTAATGTAAAAGATACTACCAAGTATAGCAATGGGCAAACTGTAAAAACCTATTTTAACTTAGAACCACGTTTTGCAGTCAGCTACAAACTGAACGAACAAAAATCTATCAAATTTTCCTATACTAGAAACGTACAAAATATCCATTTGCTATCCAACTCAACATCCGCTAATCCAACCGATTTGTACATTGGTAGTAGCAATAATATACAACCGGAAATTGCCGATCAGGTGGCTTTAGGGTATTATCAAAATTTTAAAGAAAACACCTACGAATTTTCTGCTGAAATCTATTACAAAGCACTGCAAAATCAAATAGATTATAAAAATGGGGCAGAGTTAAGAGCCAATGAAAATGTAGAATCGCAATTATTATTTGGCAAAGGCAGGGCTTATGGTTTAGAATTGTTTTTTAAGAAAAAGTATGGCAAACTGAATGGGTGGGTGGGCTACACATTATCAAAAGCCGAACGACAATTTAATTTAATTAATAGCGGCAATTGGTACAATGCCACACAAGATAGAACACATGAAATATCAGTAGTTGGTATTTATCAGGCTAGTAAAAAGTGGACGGTTTCTGCAACATTTGTTTACTATACAGGCAATGCGGTTACGTTTCCCAGTGGCAAATACAATATTAATGGGCAAACTGTTTTTTATTATACTAACCGCAATGGCTATCGAATGCCCGACTATCACCGCTTAGATATTGGTGCAACTTTGCAAGGCAAAAAAACAGCTAAAACTGATCGCAGTTGGACCTTCTCAATTTATAACGCCTATAGTCGCGAAAACGCGTTTGCCATTAACTTTCAAGAAGATCCCAACAACCCTGCAAAAACACAAGCTGTACAAACTACGCTGTTCAAAATTGTGCCAGCCATTACTTACAATTTTAAATTTTAAGCTATGCAAAAATTCTTTCGTTTAATTGCATTTATAGTTACACTATTTACTTTGGGTGGTTGTACAAAAATTATTACTGTTAACCTTAACGATGCGGCACCACAATTGGTTATTCAAGGTAATGTTACTAATGTGCCAGGTATTACTACAGTTACAATTAGTAGAACTATTAACTATGCTTTAGATAATATTTTCCCCACCGTTTCAGGTGCTGTAGTTAAAATAATTGATAGCACAAGTGGCATCATTTCTAACCTGCTTGAAACAACTGGTGGTACTTACCAAACTTCATCCCTGCAAGGCATTCAAGGTCATACTTACTTACTAAATGTGCTGGTAAATGGTAGCACTTATAAGGCCAGTAGCACTATGGCAATGCAAGTAAATTTAGACTCTGTTACTTTTCAAGTAAACACTGGTTTTGGGCAAACGTTAATTAACCCAATGCCTAATTTTCAAGACCCCGCTAACATTAATAATTATTACAAATTCGTTCAAACAATTAATAGTAAAGTCACTAAAAAAATATTTGTTTTCGATGATCGTTTAAGTGATGGTAAATACATTGCCCGACAGATTTTTAACGACAGTGCCTACATACAACCAAAAGATACCGTGACGTTAGAAATGCAGTGCCTAGATAAAAACGTGTACGAATATTATAAGCAGTTAAGCGGTCTCGACCCAACTAATGGCCAACCAACATCTCCTGCCAACCCTACCAGTAATATTGTTGGTGGCAGCTTGGGTTATTTTAGTGCCCACACATCACAAAAAAAGAAAGGTATTGTGAAGTAGTTTTGGGTACAATCTTTTGAAATGCTATTCAGCTACATATGCGTCGCACCCTGCAACAGGTATCACTTTACTAGACTTTTATATCAGCGGGGCAGCCCCTGTTTTTAAAAAATAAAATATGGAATATGGGATCATTTATTCGTTTTTTAGCCAAATAATAAAAACATAAGATAATTATTATGTATACCTATTTGTAAGGTAAACTCATCATAACCAAAATTTACTCAAATAAATACGCGGCCAATTCTTTATCGTGCCCATAAATATCATCTGTAAAATGAAGTAAGCCATTACCATCTACCCACGAGGTAAAGTAAGTAATAAATACTGGCACCGTTTTATCAAGTGTTACCCATTTTTCTTTTGTGCTATTCATAGCCGCTTTAATGTTGTCGTTTGTCCACTCAGGTTGCTGGCGCAGCAAATAAACAGCTAAATCAAAGGGCTGCTGAAGCCTGATACAACCATGACTGAACGCTCTTTGCTCCCTATTGAACAATTCACGACTTGGGGTATCGTGAAAGTAGATATTATAACTGTTTGGAAATATAAACTTTACATGACCCAGCGCATTGCTATTACCGGGCTTTTGACGAATTATCGGTAAGCCATTGCTATAGCCAGTTACTTCCATATTATTTCTTTGTAAATAGCTGCTATTTCGCTTCATTGCAGGATATATTTCGTTACGCACAATGCTTCGTGGAATGTTCCAATAAGGGCTAAAAACAACATATTTCAGCTGGTCGCTAAAAATAACGGTTCTGTTTGCAGCTTTGCCAACAACTATATTCATCCCTAATACTTCTTTGCCGTTCTCTATAACATGAAGCCTGTATTCTGGAATGTTTGCTAACAGAAAATTTGATGGCATTTCGGGCATCCACTTCATTCGTTCCAAGTTAATCAGCATTTGCTTTATCCGTTCTTCTACTGGTATATTTAACTGCGCTATTAAATTCTTATCAATTACCCCATCAGCTTTTAAACCAAAACTTGTTTCTGTCTTCATTACCGCATTAAGTAATTCATTATTGTAAAAATCTGAAGTATCAATGGCGGAATAAAGCCCTGTTAATTGCAAGTGTTTTTTAATTGCGATGATTAAATTATTTTTGCTTCCAGGCCTTAAGTTTGTGGTTGAAATAATTGCTCCCCACCCACCACTCTTCTGTATGTCATTGTATCGGAATAATTGCTGTTGAAGTGAATAATAAGATTTGTTTAATGGCTTCCAATCGCCTTTGTCATTAGTAAGAAAACTGTCTAAAATTGTAACAGGCTTTAGTTTGCGGCTTGGTATATGCCACGCTACTTTTTTCGGATCTACTTTACCACTATATGCAAATTTTAAATAGTTAAAAAAATGTTTTGTAAAACGCATCTCTGTTTCTTCAAGCTGTTTTTTGTCAAGAATAAATGTGCTATCGCTTAATAATGTATCTATAATATGGTGCAATTGCCCGTCATAAATACTGCTGTCACTTGCCTGTTTAACCACCATTTCATGAGCACTCCAAAAGGCTTGTGCCTGCACAGTAAGTCCATCTTTATTAAACCAAGCAAAGCTGTAATTCCGAGAATTATAAAAACTGCGCATGTAGTTAGCTATACTATCCCCTCGTACTTCATTTTCTAAAAAGTGCTCCAGATGTAGGCTATCAAAGAATAGTTGTGTAAAGGCATTCGTACTGGTTATGGTTGTATCTCTTATTGTTACATTTCTTCCCTGTTTTGAAGCTACTTCTCTACAAGACAAAAAGAAGAAAGTTGTTACTATTACCAGTATACAATTTTTCATAAAATATTTATTAATTATGGGCAATAAATATGGGCGCATTAGTTTGCGTCATAATATAGTTTGCAAGGCTTTCTTTTAAAAATCGTGACAATAAACTTCTACCGAAAGCACCCATTATTATAAGTGGATTTGCTAAACTGTTAATATAATTTGTAAGCTCGCTTTTTGTTTCGCCCCTAATGATTTTAATTTTTGCATTTGGATAATGTAAGGGAAGCCATTCTCTAATCAGATCGTCATACTCTAACCCTATAACATTTATTGGTACAACAGAAACAAAATGAACAGGTAGATTTTTGTATAGGCCAAAAAGATATGTAAATAACCTAATTGCATATATACTTGACAATTTATCGTCGTAAGCAAATACTAACGTGTCGGTGTTGATGTAATCCTTATTAATCATTAATATCGGGCAATGTGTATCTGCCAATAAGGTGTTCATAGAATAATGAATTGGATGAGTGTCTGCATCGCAAACAATCAAATCAGCAAAAGCACTGTAATCAATTAGTGTATCTAAATGAATGGTATTGATAATATGGTTTTTACAAGAAATATTTGCGGCGTTACAAGTATCAGAAAATGACTTTAAACTTCTGTTTAAAAGCGTCAAATGCGCCTCTTCGTCTGTCAATTTAGTTACAACTGTTTCAGAGGCGTTTATATCGTTCGATAAATTATAACTAAAGTTATTATATTCTAGGCTTTGAATAAAAATGCCGTATAGTGTTGCCTTATTTTGAACCGCAAGTTTTACAGCAAAATTTAGGGCGGTAGTGGGGACTTTATAATCGTTTATCAATAACAATATCTTTTTCATATGTATAAAATTTAAATGATTAGATAGTACATTACTTTTTAAAAGGTATTACTGTTATTATCACCAAAGGCCTGTTTCCACCCATCCACTAAAATGATGTAAGCATATCATTAAAAAAAGTTTTATAAGGATCATAAAACAAGCTTTTTTCCCATCTGAAAACAAAATATTTGTTGAAAGCAAAACAATTACCTAATGTAAAGTAGCTGCAAGTTCCGTTAATTTTAAAGTAATATCTTGGGTAAGGGTAGATGGCTTTGGGTGCGTGCATTACAAACCCATAGAAGACTAATTAAAAATGAAAAAAAGCTGGAAGAAAACAAGTTTTATCTTCCAGCTAATGTTATAGAACTTAAATTTTACGATGCTTCAAGTACTATTTTAGTCATGTATAAACATGATTAAAACAGAAATTCTAGTAAAAGAAAAACATTTGTCATCAAGCATCTTAGTGGTTTTGTAAACGTCCAAGGGTAGTATCTAGTGAACTTTTTAATTTTCCCAATGCACCTTTTAATGCCTCATGAATTGTATCACCATGAGCTGTAACTGCAATTGGTTGCATTCCTTCAACACGTGCTTCAATCATACAACGTTTATCATTAATACCGCTTTTGTGACTGTTCTCGTCGGTTAAATGAACTTCTACTCTAGTTATCTGGTTGTCAAATCTTTTTAAGGTTTCAGCAACTTTGCTTTCTACAAAATTGCTTAGTCCTTCAGTGCCTGTAATGTTGTTGTCTGAGTTTATTTGTATAGTCATATTGATTTATTTTATTGCTGTTTGGAATTGTGAAAAGATATGTTTTTTTTAAATTATCAACACATTAATAATGTTAAAAAATAGAGCAGAAATCATGGTTCACCAAATAAGTAAGGCAAAAATTGTCAGAAAAAAATAAGTGCAATTTATATAGCAATTCAAAAGTTAAATATAACTTTTGAACCATCGGGCGCAATGGCAAGTATTTGAATCATACCACCCTACGCAGACAATAAAGCCATATCAATATTTTTTTAAAGATTACTTATGAGAAATAAACTGGCCATAATAGTTTTTTAAACTAGCCTCGTAATCGGAACTTAAATCTTTTGAAGTATCATATTCTGGGCTGTTTTTAATCTGATCAACCGAGGCGTTTACAAAAACTTCTGATGTTGCCCAATTTATTTCTTTTATCAAATAAGGCGATATAATTACTTTTTTGCCAGGAAACCAGTTTCCAGTGTCTACTATCATATAAAGTATTGTCCAATTGTTGTCATCAACAATAAAATCTTCCACATCGCCAATCGTATCATCTAATGCATGAATAGTATAACCATTCACATCTTTAGCACTTCTTAAATGTGGGTCTCCTTTGTTTTCAGAATCGGAACTATTTTTATTGTTTTTTACTGCCTCCTCCATAGGTACTGAGGATATGGGCATCATCATTCCAGTAGTGCCAATACCACCAGCCCAAATGCCACTTCCCCAATAATTTGGCCAAGAATAATGTGCATATAATTCCATTTCTTGCTGCCTTGAAACTGGTTGATCTGTGTCTATATCTGGGCTTTTTTCAATTTGCTCTTTTGTAAGGTTAACAGGAAATGTTTCATTTTCCCAATCGCACTGTAAAAGCGCTTTTGGCATAATAAGCACCTTGCGACCATTAAGCCAACTACCTGTTTCTACAACTAAATAACGTATTTCCCACGTTGCATCGTCAAAATAAAAATCTTTTACTTTTCCTATCTCGCCGTCCGTGGCGCCTATTGTAAAACCCATTAAATTTTTAATTGTTCGCTTACTATTTTTACCTATTAAATGCGCTGGATGATGAAGGTGATTAAATTCTTTACGATTATAAAACTGGTTGTTTGAAGTGCTTTCTTCATCAAACTTATTATCTGGGAAATAATGAGGCAAAACCGTTAACTCATAAGACTTGTTAATGTCTACTCCTTTCTTAAATCTTTTTGTTTTTGCAAAAGTGGTATAATCTATTTTGTTACAAAGCACTTTGTTGTTGTCTTCATCAAGCGTTATCATGCCTATTGGAATAATAAGGTGATTTTCTCCATCTTTATTTAAAAATTCGTGGATGCCCTTATTTGCAGCAACTGCATAAGTTTCGTGTCCGGCTTCAATTAAAGAAGTATCTACTTGTACATCCAAATAAACAACGCGTTCTGCCTGCTTATTTACTAGCAAACCATCCACTATACCTATAATTCTTTTGTCTGCATCTACTACTTCCCAATCTCTCACATCCGCATAATCATGAGCAACTTTATAATCTGAGAGCTCATGTAAATAAAACAGGTTTTTTTTATTCTCTGTCATAATATAATTTTTAAAAAGTTTATCAATTCATTTTAATTAGTAAATCTGCAGCCTTTTTAAAAAAAGACTTCACTATTTTCCGTTGGTTTAGGGTTAATGTATCAGGATTGATTGCCGCAGCGGCACTTTTTACATCTGCAGCTTCAGTACTTAATTCAGGATATTTTGCCTGCTGCATATTTTGTAAAGAAGTACTTAACACATCTGCAGCACTTCTTATTTTATCAGCATGGTTAGTTAGCATTGGGTCTTTTGTTATTTCTAGTGCATATTGTTTTGCTTTTGCTATATCAACTTTTACGTCGTAACCTGCCTCAGTTGCCATAGCGTCTATTGCATCAGTTAGTTTTGTTAATGCTTCACTTGTATATGCATGGTTTAAACTCATCGTACTGGTATCAGAATTAATAAACGTAACATAGGATGCTACTACATTATTATTTTCATGAATACCTATTAGTGTTGCTTTATTGTTTGTTTCTACAGGCTCAGTTTTATCGGTGATAATAAAGAAAACCCAAGCAGCGGCAAGCAGACCAAGCACTAATAAAATCCAAGGCCAAAAAGGCTTTTTCTTTTCAATTTTAATTTCTGTCATGATATATGTTTTTACATGATTAATGTTAAGCGACTGTAATAAGCTAATCTAAGATGTACTAAAAACGATCTGTCCTTAATACTACTTGAGAGCCAGGATATTGTATGTCTGCGTTGTTTTCGGCAGTTATAAATAAGCTTATAGGCTTAAAGGGAGAAACTGTTTTTAAAGAGCTTTTCAGCGTTTTTGACAATAAACTGCTTGACGTATTTAAACTCCCAATATTTTTTGAACCGTTTTCTGCTGTTTCTATCCAAACGACATAAGTACTTTTTGAGGGTTCAAGTCTCTTTGGATCTGCAAGACGTATAACATTTAAATCAATACTATAATTGTTATTGTTATCCTTTTTTACTTTTACAGTTCCTTCAGCAGAAGGCACAACAGACGATGTTTGAAAAGAAATTTTTCTTGCGCAGGATGAAAGAAAAAATACTAGAAAGAATGTGATTACAATTGAAAAAATAGGTTTTGTTGTTGTTAGTGTAGCTGTTTTCATGATTGTTTTTGTTTTCGTTAATAATTAATTCATTGTACTTATTAATACATTTAAAATAAGAAATAGGGTGCTTGTGAGAAGGCGTTGGTTACATTTACTTATATAGATTTCCTCGAAGATTGTAAGGATATAATAATTGAAGTTTTTCAAAATGCAATAAACTTATAATTAGAATATAACAATTGTACCATGAAAATAAAAATCTGATAACAAGTGCATTACATATTAGTAAAATAATTCACTGCAAATAATTACCCATAAACCGGGTATCAAAAAAACTATGCGCAATTATGTACCCGTATGCCAAATCATAGTACACCATTTGCTCAATACATCCGTTTTAATAAATAGCATTATATAACCAAGTTCACATCAAGGTCGTTTTGCTAAGTAAGTTAATTTAGAAAATATGATTACGTGTTTCAGACTACAATACAGTGATTAGTATTCTTACAGTGTATTAATTTAAAAATGAAAGAAATAGCTGAAAAAATTGTCTAATTTTTAACCCTCTAGCTTTAAGAAATAGTAGAGCAGGCATGTGGCATTTTTATTTACTATTTTTTAAAGTATTATAAAACAGCAATATTATTGGCTGCAACTTGAGGTCATTCTAATTCCTACACATCGCAAAAAAGAAAATTATTGTAAAGTAATTTTTTGTTATCAACAACAACAATACTATTCTGCTACATATGCGTCGCACTTGTATGTTTATAACCCCATTTAGCAAAGCGAAAATCTGTATTACAAAGCTACTTTGCGCTTTCAAACCTTCCGTCGAAATTACTACATGTTTTTTAGTACCATTTTTGTGCAACTCTAAAACATCTGTACAAACTGGGCGTTAAAAGCTGACTAAAATAATTATATTATAATTTATACAAACATTTAAAAAAAATTATATTAAACTTCGACTTAAATAAAGCAAAATTAAATAAAATATATATGAAGTATAAATTCTCTTAAAATCACTTCATATTACAAAGCATATTTAATTACCTTCGCAACTTATTACACAATTTTTATTTAAAACGAGTTGTGCCAACCGAAATATGATTTTGAACCATTTTAAAACTTACCAACAGCATGGATTTAACAACAATTATAATTGGTGTACTTACACTAATAGTAGGGCTTGTAGCGGGTAGATTTATCTTCGCTAAAAACACAAAACAACAACTAGAAGATGCCGAAACAAAAGCAAATTCTATTATTAAAGAAGCAGAAAGAAACGCAGAAACATTAAAAAAAGAAAAACAATTAGAAGCTAAAGAAAAATTTGTTCAATTAAAATCAGACTTTGACAAAGAAACTTTTGAACGTAACAAAAAAATTGTTGAATCGGAAACAAGAGCGAAACAAAAAGAACTAGCCATTAACCAAAAAGAAATTGCACTTGACAAGCAGATTAAAGAAAATGATGTTATTAAAGACAACCTAAACAAACAAACTGAAGTTGTTACAGTAAAGCGTACAGAACTAGAAAAACATCAAGAAGAACACATTCGCAGACTTGAAAAAGTGGCAGGTTTATCTGCCGATGAAGCAAAAGAGCAATTAATTGAAGGTTTAAGAAGTCAAGCAATATCTCAAGCATTAGTAATTCAACAAGATATTATTGAAGATGCTAAACTAAAAGCCAATAAAGAGGCACGTAAAATTGTTATCCAAACCATTCAACGTACTGCTGCCGAGCAAACAATTGAAAATACTGTATCAGTATTTCAATTAGAAACTGATGAAATCAAAGGTCAAATTATTGGCCGAGAGGGTAGAAATATTCGTGCATTGGAAGCAGCAACTGGCGTAGATTTAATTGTTGATGATACACCAGAAGCCATTGTTTTGTCGTCTTTCGATCCATTGCGCAGAGAAATTGCTCGTTTAAGTTTGCAGCGTTTAATAGCCGATGGTCGTATACACCCTGCACGTATTGAAGAAGTAGTAGAAAAAACCCGCAAACAGCTAGATGAACAAGTTGCAGAAATAGGTGAACGTACTGTTATAGAGTTAGGTATTCATGGGTTGCATAAAGAGTTGGTAAGAATGGTTGGTCGTATGCGTTTCAGGTCTTCTTATGGTCAAAACTTATTAATGCACAGTCGTGAAACTGCTAATCTTTGTGGTATTATGGCCGCTGAATTAGGCATGAACCCTAAATTGGCTAAACGTGCAGGTTTACTTCACGATATTGGTAAAGTACCTGATGAAGAAACTGAATTAAGTCACGCACTACTAGGTGCTAAACTAGCAGAAAAATATGGTGAAAACCCTGCTATTGTAAATGCCATTGGGGCTCACCACGATGAAATGGAAATGTTATTTGTTATTTCGCCAATCATTCAAGCTTGCGATGCTATAAGCGGTGCAAGACCAGGTGCAAGACGTGAAATAATGCAGCAATATTTGCAGCGCATTAAGGATTTAGAAAACTTAGCATTAGGTTATCAAGGAGTTGAAAAAGCCTATGCCATACAAGCTGGTAGAGAATTGCGCGTAATTGTTGAAGCTGAAAAAGTAACCGATGGTGAGAGTGACAGACTTAGTTTTGAAATTGCACAAAAAATTCAAACAGAAATGACATATCCTGGTCAAATTAAAGTAACAGTAATTCGTGAAAAGCGAGCTGTAAATATGGCTAGATAGATTTACAAGTATATATATTATAAAAACTTCAAGCTCATTTATTGTAATTTGGGATTTTTATTTTGGAATATTACAAGCACACGCTTACATTTGCCATCCGAAAAAAAATAGTCATGCAATCAGCAGTTCAATTTGTACACGATCAACTTACAGTTAAGAAATCGCATCCAAAATTTAAAGCAGGTGACAATGTTACCGTTAATTATAAAATTGTAGAAGGCGGTAAAGAACGTATTCAAGGCTTTCGTGGTGATGTAATTAAATTACAAGGTGTTGGTGCTACCTCTTCTTTTACCGTTCGTAAAATATCAGATGGTATTGGTGTTGAGCGTTTGTTTCCAATACAATCGCCAAATATTGATACTATTTTGTTAAATAAAGTAGGTAAAGTACGTCGTGCTAAATTGTTTTACCTACGCGAACGTAGTGGTAAAAGAGCTAGAATTCAAGAAAAACGCGTTAAATAATTTTTTTTAATACATATTTACAAGCGGAAGATTTAGGTAACCTAAACTTCCGCTTTTTTGTTTAGTCTTAACAAGGTTTACAACTATTTCGTTTTAAAGGGTACAATTTTATACTAACTTTACATTCTAAAAAATTTGTTATGGGCAATCTAGGTTTTCAAGAAATATTAATTATTGGTTTAGTGATTTTGGTATTGTTTGGAGGTAGAAAAATTCCTGAATTTATGCGAGGTTTAGGCAAAGGTATTCGTGAGTTTAACGATGCAAAAGACAACGTAAAAAGAGAATTAAACGAAGGTATGAAAGCCAAAGAACAAGAAGAACCTGTTAAATAAATAGGTAATTATTATTTCTTACTCACTCAAAATTTTTCTTAGCCTTTGTTCCGTTTTAAAAACATCAAAGACTATCATACTAATTTATTGAATGGCAGTACTACTTGCGTTGCTGCTGTTCAATTTTATTTAGATAGTATTCAAGCCAATCGCCATCTCAATGCTTTTTTAGAAGTATTTACAAAAGATGCATTGCAACAAGCTGCCATTTTAGATGCTGCACGCTTATCTAACCAACAAATTGGTAAACTACATGGTGTAGTATTTGCCATAAAAGATGTTATTTGTTACAAAAGCCATCAAATTTCAGCCGCATCTAAAATTCTAGAAAATTTTACTTCTATTTATAGTGCTACAGTTGTAGAAAAATTGTTAGCGGAAGGTGCCATTATTATTGGTCGTAACAACTGTGATGAATTTGCAATGGGTAGTAGTAGCGAAAACTCAGCTTTCGGTATTGTAAAAAATGCTTTGGATGAAAGTCGTGTGCCTGGTGGTTCATCAGGTGGTTCTGCAGTTGCTGTTCAAGCAAATTTATGTATGGCATCTTTGGGCAGCGATACGGGTGGTTCTGTTCGTCAACCAGCAGATTTTTGTGGCCTTGTTGGCTTAAAACCTAGTTATGGTAGGGTATCACGCTATGGATTAATAGCTTATGCCTCTTCATTTGATCAGATTGGTATTTTTTCTAAACACATTGAGGATGCTGCATTAATATTAGAAGTAATTGCTGGTGCCGATAATTTTGATAGTACTGTTTCTCAAAAAAAAATCCCTAATTACTCAGAACAACTAGCTGACA
This sequence comes from Chitinophagales bacterium, assembly GCA_038327865.1. GTDB lineage: Bacteria > Bacteroidota > Bacteroidia > Chitinophagales > Chitinophagaceae > Parasediminibacterium. The sequence continues at coordinate 17,411 of JBBQLL010000004.1, forward strand.
CATCAAAAAAATATCGTTTAGCCTATTTTAAGCAAACCCTTAACCACAAAGGTTTAGATACAGAAATAGCAACTGCATTAACCAAAAAAATTGAACAATTACGAACAGAAGGACACATTATTGATGCAATAGACTTTAGCATGCTAGATTATGTAGTGCCAACTTATTATATATTAACTACGGCCGAAGCTAGTAGCAATTTGGCTCGCTATGACGGTGTAAAATTTGGCTTTAGGGCTAAATTAACTGCAACCGACGATTTAACTGAGCTCTATAAAAAAACGCGCAGTGAGGCTTTTGGTAAAGAGGTACAACGTAGAATTTTATTAGGCACATTTGTATTAAGCGCTGGTTATTACGATGCTTATTTTACAAAAGCACAACAAGTACGACAGTTATTACTAAAAACAGCAACTGATATTTTCTCAAATTATGATGCCATTATTTCGCCAACAGTACCTACAACCGCCTTTAAAATTGGTGAAAAAAGCAACGATCCGATAGAAATGTTTCTCGGAGATATTTATACAGTTTTTGCCAATTTGGTGGGCATTCCTGCCATCTCAGTTCCTCAATTTACACATAGTAATGGCATGCCTTTTGGTTTTCAATTAATGACTAATCATTACGAAGAAGCAAAAATGTTGCAAATTGCTTCTACTATTAATAGCATAAATTAAAGATAAATTTTTAAGGCTATGCTTTAAGGGCTTTCATTAATAGTGATAATAAGTAGTAACAAATTATTTTATGACATCATCCCCTATTAAACATTATCTCTCACTTTTTATTATTTTGCTACTAGCAAATAATAACTACGCCCAAACACAAAAGCCCGATACAATACAATTAGCAAAAGTTGGTTTTACCAGTTTGTTTGCCAACGATAAATTTAACCCTAACAAACCTTACCTCTCTCAGCTAAGCCCAAAAGCAGTGCCTTTTGTACAAGATTATATTCGCAAACAAGGCAAGGAATTGACCAAAATGAAAGAATGGGGGCGGCCTTATTTTGATTTGTATGATAATATTTTGACGCAATATGGTGTGCCAAAAGAGATGAAATATTTAAGCGTTATTGAAAGCCATTTGCGAAGCGGTTTGGTATCATGGGCTGGTGCAGTTGGTCCTTGGCAATTAATGGATTACGAAGCCAAACGTTTTGGTTTGCGGGTTGGTAAAATTGATGACCGTATGGATTACACAAAAAGCACCCAAACTGCCGCTAAATTAATGAAGGAATTATACAACCAATTTGGTGATTGGCTATTAGTTGTAGCTGCTTACAATGGCGGTGCTGGTAGGGTTAGGCAAGCCATACGTAAAAGCGGTAGCAGAGATTTTTGGGATTTGCAATATTATTTAAGAGAAGAAACTAGAACGCATGTTAAAAAATTTATTGGTACACATTACTTGTTTGAAGGTAGTGGTGGTGTAACCACAATGACTAAACAAGAAGCTACTGATTTTAAAGCGAATGAAGTAGCAAAAATAAATCAACCTTTAACGGATGCAGAACTAAATACCACAACCATAATTCCTATAAAAGGGCGTTACAATTCAAGGATTGTAATTAAGTTTTTAGACTTGGGTTTAGCACAGTTTACAAAATGGAACCCCGCATTTGACAAAACATTAGCTGTTGGCGAAAGCTATAACATGCGCTTACAAAAAGAAAAACTACCATTGTTTGAAGCAAAAAAAAGCGAGATATTATCTGAAAGTATTCGGCTATTGCTAGAAGGGAAATAAATCGCTGATTGAAATGATTGTAATGATTGTTTTGATTACAAATATGGCACAGCATCTTTATAACGCCATAAATGCAAACAAGCATAAGTTCTATAAGGCTGCCATTTGGCAGAAATTTCTAGCAAATTTTCTCTCAGTACTTTTTTATTAGTTGTATCTAATTTATATAGTTTTATAACCATTTGTTGTATCACTAAATCATCTATTGCAAACACATCTTCTCGGCCTAAACTAAACATCAGTAGCATTTCAACCGTCCATTTGCCCACACCTTTTATTTGCGTAAGCAAGGTAATAATCTCATCATTTGGCATCCCTAATAATTTTTTATCCGTAATCTTATATTCTATACAAAATCTGGCTACATTTTGTATATAACTAACCTTGTTATTACTTAACCCAATGCCACGTAATTGCTCAAAAGGGGTATCTAAAACCTGTTGTGGCTTAGGTTCTTTACCATTATACAATTCTAAAAACCGTCGATAAATAACAGCCGCTACCTTGGTGCTTAATTGTTGGCTAATAATACTAGCCATTAAACGTAACGGTAAATTCTTTTTAAGCTGCAATTCATGCACAGCAGTACCAATTGCAATGGCCAGTTTTTTATCTTTTTGTAAATGAGTAACATAATCCATAAACGAAAGATACAGATGATTTTAAAAAGTATTTATTTGCAATAATGAAACGTATTGTTCGGCTTACCAATGATGGCAGTAGCACCATTGCAATACCTGAGAAGGGTATTACCTACCATAGCAAAGCTGGTGCCATTGGCGAGAGTACCCATGTGTTTATAGAAGCAGGCTTACAACATTTTGTTACCACTACAAATAATACAACACTAGCTATTTTTGACATGGGATTTGGTACTGGCCTTAACGCTTTATTAACCCTACAATATGCTAGGCATCGTCAAGTAAACATACAATATACGGCTATAGAATTATACCCAATAACTGCAACAGAGGCCCATCAATTAAACTATGGTGAACAGTTACAAATGGTGGATGAATTTTTAAAACTTCATCAAAGCAACTGGCAGGATACTATTTTTATTGATGACTATTTCAGTCTTACCAAGATAAACCAATCAGTACTAGATTTTTCTACCAATCAACAATTTAATATCATTTATTACGATGCGTTTGCCCCAAATGACGCACCTGAACTATGGACGAAGGAGGTATTTGAAAAGCTGTACACTATGTTATTGCCAAACGGTATACTAGTTACCTATTGTAGCAAAGGCGATGTGAAAAGACTGATGAAAGCTGTTGGTTTTAAAGTAGAAAGATTAAAAGGCTACGCAGATAAATGGCATATGTTGCGAGGAAGGAAGGGATAATAGCGACTGGTGAATGTATAAGTAAGAGTTGCCAACCTTTGAAAGGTTGGCAACTCTTAAGGAAATCAATATTAAAATGCTAGGCAGATGCTTACCCTAAACTTTCGCTGCTCTCGTGTAAATGGCTTTAATTCGTGTATTAAAAAATCACCCAAATGAAACAACTAATAATCGGCTCTTTTTTGGCAATAATTACCCTAAACACGTCTGCGCAAAACAAAGATGTACAAACCATTAAAAGCATCTTACATGCACAGACAAAACAATGGAACACTGGCAACCTAGAGGCGTTTATGATAGGCTATTGGCAAAACGATAGCCTATTGTTTATTGGCAGCAAAGGCCCTACATACGGTTACAACACCACTCTAAAAAATTACAAAAAAAACTACCCAGATACGGCACATATGGGTAAATTAAGTTTTGATATTGTTAGTGTAAATAAATTATCTGCCGAGTATTATTTTGTGGTGGGTAAATGGTTTTTAAAACGTAGTGTTGGCAATGTAGGTGGTATGTACACCTTACTATTTAGAAAAATAAATGGCCAATGGGTTATTGTGGTAGACCATAGCTCGTAAACCAACTTTGCAAGGCACCAAGCAATCTGAATTAAACAAACAAATAGGGCTAATACATGGCGTATTAGCCCTATTTCAGTAGCAAAACACCCCATTTTTGCTTTCGCACACCACCTTTTTATTGGCTTACAATATATTTCTGTTATCACACACAACCTTTTTGTAATCTCACAGCACATTTTTGTTAGCCTACACACCCTTTTTATTGCATAGCCATCTATTTCTGTTGGCATACATACCCTTTTTGTTCTCTGCAATAGCTTTTTGCCAAAAATAATGACCTCCAAATACACTGTTCTACGTCTATTAAAAAAACATTGCAATAATCATTGTAATATTAATAAATACATTTATTTTTAATTTATCAAAACTAACACACATGAACAAACGACAAACCAACCACCAAACCATGCACTTTGTAGTGCTTGAAACCCTAGCTGACAACCAACCAATTATTGCTGCCGAACCCTTGGTGGCAGAAGTAGTTACAGATTTTAAAACCATTATTGACCATATTATTGCTACCAATGCCATAAAGCAAACCAGCGATACGGGTGGCTATACCGCCAATAAAAACAAAGCTTTAGACGCCGTGTTTACCCTAGCCGTAGCCTTGGGTTTAAAGGCAAAAGCGTATGCCCGTAAAGTAAATGATGCGGTGTTGCTAAAAGCAGTTGACTATAGCAGTAGCACCCTGCACAATATGCCCGAAAGTAATGCCTTAGCCATTTGTAACACCATGGTAACAGCCATTACGCCACACCTTGACGCCTTACTACCTTATAAAATTACTGCTGACAACCTAGCCAATTTGCAAGCTGCAATGGACACCGCTATACCACTAACCGCTAAAAGAGATACGGTTGATAATACCCATACACAAAGCACCGCTACGCTTACCGATTTGTTTAAACAGGCCGGCAATACCTTAGATGCATTGGACGACCTAATAGAAGGCCAACTAAATGAAACCCACCCAGATTTTGTGGCCATTTATTTTATTGCCCGACGCATTAATAGCACCCGTGGCGGTGGTAAAAGTGGTGATGGTGGGGAAGAGAAGAAATAAAGGGGCTGATTGAGTATTTGCCGTTATTGGCTTCGTAGCCAACAATAAAATCAATACTGTTGGTGAGTGCAACTTCAATAGCGGCTAAAAATTAATTATATGATTATAAATATCCCAACTAAACATGATTTCGAAAACGTTGCTAAAGAGAACCTTACTCTAGCATTCAATCTGTTATTTAAAGTATACGAAAACGATATTGATCATGAAGACGAAATAATAAAGGAAGAAGTACCAATACAAAGGATTTGGGATCATCATCATGGAACATTACGGAATACACTAATATTATTGAATCAGGCAATTGAAGGTTTAATGAAAGCAGTAATTTGTGAAACATCTTCATTACTATTGATTGACAAACAAAGAAAAGATTGGCCGACTTTACCACTTGCTGAAAATAAAGATTTTGACAGTCTTTACACAATTGGAGGCGAAGCGTTATTGACGACTTTTTGTGCTGTTGGTTCAACTATTAATATAGACAACGATTTAATACATTTTATTGAAGAAATTAGGCAAAAGAGAAATCAAGCAATTCATGGAATAAATGTTAAGGATGTTAGCGTTAAATACATCATCGAAAATATTTTAAAGACTTTTACAATTTGGTTTGGTAAAGACACATGGCATAAGGAGCTTAAACAAAATATTTTTGAAAATCCATTGTTTGGGTATTTTGACTCTGATTTTGAAAGTGCTAATTCATACAAATTTTTAGATTTTGCTTTATTAATTATTGGCAAAGCCCCATTATCTAACTATGTGTCATTGGACATAAAAAAGCGACCCTATTTCTGTCCATTATGTAAACATGGCATTGAAAGAGACTATGGAACTTTAAGTAGTAAATGGGCGTTTTTAAATCCTAATCAACCGACATCAAAGACTGTTCACTGTTTAAACTGTCACAGATCATTTAGAGTGCAAAGAGAAAAATGCAAGATAAACGGTTGTAAAGGCAATGTCCTTTATGATGCTGGTTATGCAGACGGTCTTATTTGCTTAACTTGTTTTAACATATCTAACTATGTAAATGAATAACTCACTTCCCCAAACTGGCGAGAGTGACCCTTTAGAATCACTCGGATCTATTAAATAAACCGGTTCGCTGTTCGTTTACGGCATCTCGAACTGCAGATAAAAAGCATCCCGCTCTTCGGGATGTTCGCAAAGCGGCATCTCGAAGGGCAGATGAAAAGGGTCTCAGACCCTATATAATCTTAAGTTCATCATGCCAAAGCTTCTTGCCTTTTGTATTTAAAATACCATTATCAAATAGCATCGTAATTGCGAGGTACGAAGCAACCTAAAATATTGTTTTACGCTACCCTTTCGCACCATAAAATTTGAAAATAATACCAAGAATTGGTATTTTTGAAAAAATGTATTACGATGGCAAAAAACACTTCAATTCTTTTAGGCGATTATTTTGACAATTTCATCAGCCACCAAATTCAAAGTGGCCGTTTTTCTTCTGCTAGTGAAGTTGTAAGAACTGCATTACGGCTTTTTGAACAAGAAGAAAATCAAAAGAATGAATTGATAAAAGAACTTACAAAAGGGGAAAAATCAGGGTTTGTACAAAAATTTGACCGTAAACAATTCATAACAAATCTTCACGGCAAATATGTAACCAATGAGTTATAAAATTAGTGTTAACGCATTTGAGGATATTGAAAATATTTGGCTATACACTTTTGAAAATTGGTCTTTAGAACAGGCAGACAGATATATAAATCTCATTTTTGATGAGATTGAATACTTGGCAGATAACCCAAATTCAGGAAAGGATTTTAATCATATCAGGAAGCACTATCGCTGCTCAAAAGTTAAGTCTCATTTAATTTTTTATCGCCAAATTGAAAAGCAAAAGGACATAGAAATTATTAGGGTTTTGCACCAAAGAATGGACATAGAAAATCGGTTATAAGCAAATAAATCGTTCTTAGGGATGTTCGTAAAGTGGCATATTGAACGGTGGGATGTAAAAACTACGCTTAAATAAAAGCCCAACAACCAATCAAACCGCCGCAGTGTGCGACGCAACAATGCTACATAGTACCACAAAAGATTGTCCCCAAAAAGTTATAAAACAACACCTAATAATGTGGAAAATAAGCCCTTATTTAACAGCCTAAAAGCCTTTAAAAACCTTATCTTCACGCCCTTTCTTAATAATAGCATTTAATAAAAATATGAGCGAAGAATTGAATCCTCAACAAGGCAGTTACGGTGCCGATAGTATACAGGTTTTAGAAGGTTTAGAAGCAGTACGTAAAAGACCGGCCATGTACATTGGCGATATTGGTATTAAAGGTTTGCACCACTTGGTTTATGAGGTGGTTGATAACTCAATAGATGAGGCTTTGGCGGGCTACTGCAAAAATATTTTTGTGATTATTCATGAAGATAATAGCATTACCGTAAAAGATGACGGTCGTGGTATTCCTACTGCCATGCATACCAAGGAAAAACGTAGTGCATTGGAAGTTGTAATGACGGTGTTACACGCTGGTGGCAAGTTTGATAAAGGCAGCTATAAAGTGAGTGGCGGTTTGCATGGTGTGGGTGTAAGTTGTGTAAATGCATTAAGTAGCACCTTGCATGTTACGGTAGAGCGTGATGGTAAAATGTACGAGCAAACGTACCATCAAGGTACGCCCGCCTACCCTGTGCGTGAAATTGGCGATAGTGATAGAACTGGTACTACGGTTCATTTCTGGCCAGATTTGACCATTCTGCAAGAATCTGTTTTTAAAAGAGAAATATTAGAAGGTCGTTTGCGAGAATTGGGCTACTTAAATAAAAAAATCAGCATTACCTTAACAGATTTACGTGAGAAAAATGATGATGGCACAGACTATGTCATCAATTTTTATAGCGAAGGTGGTATAGTAGAATTTGTAGAAATGTTAGATAAAACGGCTAACCGTCAACCATTGTTGTCTAATACTTTATATGTAGAAGGTTACGATGAAGCAAGCAATGTAACCGTAGATGTCGCATTAACTTACAACAACGATTTTAAAGAAAATATTTATAGCTACGTTAATAATATTAACACCATAGAAGGTGGTACGCACGTTACTGGTTTTCGTAGGGCACTAACCCGTGTGTTTAAAAGTTATGGTGATAAGGAGGGTTTGTTTGAAAGAGCTAAAGTAGAAATTGAGGGGGATGATTTTAGAGAAGGTTTAAGTGCCATTATTTCGGTAAAAGTACCTGAGCCACAATTTGAAGGACAAACTAAAACTAAGCTTGGTAATAGTGAAGTAAGTGGTGTGGTTGATAGCACTGTAAGCCGTGTGTTACAAGCATTTTTAGAAGAAAACCCGCGTGAAGCTAAGAACATTATTAGTAAAGTTGTATTAGCGGCACAAGCTAGAATGGCGGCTAAAAAAGCCCGCGATTTGGTACAACGCAAAACGGTTTTAAGTGGTGGTGGTTTACCAGGTAAATTGGCAGATTGTAGTGAACGTAACCCTGAAAGATGTGAGTTGTATTTGGTAGAAGGAGATTCGGCTGGTGGTACTGCCAAACAAGGTAGAGATAGAAGCTACCAAGCCATTTTGCCGTTGCGTGGTAAAATTTTGAACGTAGAAAAAGCCATGGAACACAAGATTTACGAAAGCGAGGAAATTAGAAACATTTTCACTGCCATGGGCGTAACTATTGGTACACCAGAAGATCCTAAAGCGTTAAACGTAACCAAATTGCGCTATCATAAATTAATAATTATGACGGATGCTGATGTTGATGGTAGTCACATTGCAACCTTAATATTAACCTTTATTTTCCGTTATATGAAAGCCTTGGTAGAACAAGGTCACGTATATGTGGCACAACCGCCTTTATACTTACTGAAAAAAGGTAAGGAGCAAGAGTATGCGTACAACGAAGAGCAACGTAAAGCCATTACCGAAAAATTAGGTCATGGTAACGAAAATGCAGTGGGTGTGCAACGCTATAAAGGTTTGGGTGAAATGAATGCTAGCCAGCTTTGGGAAACAACAATGGATCCAGCACGTAGAACGTTAAAGCGTGTTACTATTGAAAGTGCTGCAGAAGCCGATCGTGTATTTAGCATGTTAATGGGTGATGAAGTAGCACCACGTAGGCACTTTATAGAAACACACGCCAAGTATGCAAAAATTGATGTATAATATAGTTTTGAATTTGAAAAATAAATACTATGAAAAAAGGATTTATATTAGCTACATTTTTAATAATAAGTTGTTGCAGTATTGCTCAAATTAGCAATAGGAAATTGTCCTTTGCAGTCGGTCCTGTTGCTTATTTACCAATAAGTGATTATAATACTTATTACAATCCGGGTTTTGGTGGAGAGGTTGAAGCCGCTTATAAGTTTTCTGAAAAATTTGAAGGCTTTGTTCAAGCAGGTTACGCAAGTTTTTCAGGCAAAAGAGTTTCTGGCACCTATTATGGCTTTCCTTACACTATTGATGCACCCAAACTAGGCTATGTACCTGCACTTGCAGGTGTGAGATACACAACAGGCAATTTTACTTTTGGTGCAGCAGCAGGTGTTGGCATTTATAGAACTACCGATTCTACGGGTGGTAGTTTTACATACAGCCCTCAAATAGGTTATACTACTGGTAAGTTACAAATTATAGCCAATATGATTACTACCAAAGTAAAAACCGACGACCCAATATTTAGCCTGGCAAACGTAAGCAGTATTTCTGCAGTAGGTATAAAACTGTTTTATAAGCTGTAATAGTATTAATTTACATTTAGGTAGAATAGTATAATAAACAAGTGTGGATTAGTTTTTAAAGCATTTTTATCATAATCTCAAATAATTATGTAGTTTGTGCTACTAAAATATTCACTAACCAATGCTTCTTATCTTTAGAGGTATAAAATTGAAACAAAATGGATACAAGTAAAATGCTTAAAGCATACTGTTTAAAAACAAAAGAAAAGAATGTGCCATTGCAAGATGCTGTTATTACTAAAACTGCAAAAGGCGGTTATATGGCTGGTGGTCATGATGGTAAAGGTAATAAAATGGCAGCTATATTAGGCGAGGCCAAGGCATTGCAAGCTATTGCTGATGGCGTTGCTACTAAAGGATTTTAAGGCATTACATATCTATTAAAGGCGGCTATTTCTTTGTAAGAAATAGCCGCCTTTTTTTGTTATAAATACTTGATTGTATTTGCAAGCCCTAGCGTTTATTACTAAACGATATACTTGTAATCTCTTTAGTACCTTCTAATTGATAACCCATTGCATTAATGCTAATACCAATTATTTTTTTGTTGGCATCTCTTTTAAATAAGGCTTTACCCTGAAATGAAACAATTGCATACAAGTCCTCGCTCTCTTTTTCTAGAGCAGAATTACCCGCGGAAGAATTCATTACAAGAGCACCATTTTCAACAGCTACAACTGCATCTGTAACCACACTTCCATCAGGAAACTTGTATTTGCCAGCATATTGTGTTAATGTGGTGTCTTGTTGTGCATTACTTACAATAGAAAAGCCAATTACTAATAAAACAGAAAACAGTACTTTTTTCATAATGATGTTTTTAAAATTAAAGATAGTAGAACTACAAAAAAAACCAGATGATATATTTGTTAACGCTTTAACAGAATATTATATTCACATATATGTTTCAATTATTTTAAGCTTACCAATGCCTCTTCTATTGTTGGATAAGTATATGTAAACCCAGCGTTATGTATTTTTTTATTATTGACGTTAGCACTTTTTAGCACCTCAACACTTAACTCGCCAAGCATTAGTTTTAATACAAAAATTGGCACATGCACGGGTATATAAAAACCGCCTCTTTCTATTTTAGCTAAGGCAATTGTTAGGTGTTTATTGGTTACTGGCTTACTGGCAACAGCATTGTAAACACCTTGTAATGTAGGCTGTTCAATAGCATACACAAACATCCTACAAAGGTCTTCTACATGTATCCAACTTATTACTTGTTTGCCATTTCCTAATATGCCTGCAATACCTGCTTTTAAAGGCTTTTTAAACTCAACTAAAGCACCACCTTCGTTACTTAATACTATTCCAATACGAAGTTTTATAAGCCGCTTGCCAAGGGCTGCAACAGGTTGTATGCTTTCTTCCCAAAGGCGGCAAGTTTGACCTAAAAAGCCTGTATCAGCAGCATCAGTTTCTATAAAGCCATGTTGCAAACTAGTTGCAGTATCTGCACCATACCAACCAATGGCAGATGCACTTACCACAGCTTGTACTTTATTAGGCAATTGTTGTAACGCCTTTACAATAGTGGCACTACTTTTTGTTCGGCTATCTACTATTTCTTGCTTGCGCTCTTCTGTCCATTTTTTATCAGCAACGCCTGCACCTGCTAAATGAATTATAAAATCCGCTTTTGCAATTGCATCAACATCTATTTCTTGTTTGTTAATATCCCACAAAGCATACGCTACTTTTGCATGAGGTCTATTGGTAGATGGGCTTCTACTTACAATTATTACCTCGTAACCTTTTACTACTAGTAGTTGTGTTAAATGCTTACCCACCATGCCTGTGCCACCGGTTATTAAAACTGTTGCCATGTATTTTTTTGTTGTATGATTAACAAAGATGGTGATTGATAGTTGTAATAAGATAAATGACTATTGGCTAATGCAAAAAGCGAGCTATCTTTTCTATAAACCAATACTTATTTACAAGTCTGTCAATTAAAAAAGTATCGATAGCGTTGTTAATCTATTCTTTTCTTTTTCACGTTGCTATCCTTTACGTTCTTTGTGTGAAATTGTGATATGACTGCATCAATACCTTTAGCCGAACGCATGCGACCAACTACATTAAACGAGTTGATTGGGCAAGAACATTTAACTGGCAAAGGCAGTATTCTTAGGAAAGCTATTGAGCAAGGTCACATACCCTCTATGATTTTATGGGGCCCACCCGGTGTTGGTAAAACAACTATTGCTAATATTATTGCCCATACCTTAAATGCTGGCTATTTTCAATTAAGTGCTATTAGTAGTGGTGTAAAAGAAGTGAGAGAAGTAATTGAGCAAGCCAAGCAATTACCCAAAGCCATTTTATTTATAGATGAGATTCACAGGTTTAACAAAGGGCAACAGGACGCCTTATTGGGTGCTGTAGAAAAAGGAACCATTACCTTAATTGGTGCTACCACAGAAAATCCGTCATTTGAGGTAAACAGCGCATTGCTGAGCCGCTGCCAAGTGTATGTGTTAAAAGCGTTGCAAGAACAAGATTTAGTGAATTTATTGCAGCAAGTAATTACAAAAGATACCGTGTTACTACAGCGTCATATTACCATTAAAGAAACAGCCGCATTGATAAAAATTTCTGGTGGTGACGCTAGAAAATTGTTGAACCTACTCGAGTTGGTAGTAAGCCAGAACAAAGAGCCTAACATTACCATTACCGATGAAATGGTGATGACAATTGCTCAGCAAAAAATTGCGCTATACGATAAGCAAGGTGAACAGCATTACGATATTATTTCTGCCTTTATAAAATCTATGCGAGGTAGCGATCCAAATGGGGCGGTGTATTGGCTAGCCCGTATGATAGAAGGTGGTGAAGATGTAAAATTTATAGCTCGCCGTATGCTAATTTTTGCCAGTGAAGATGTAGGTAATGCCAACCCCAATGCCTTGCTACTAGCCAATACAACCTTTGATGCTGTGAGTAAAATTGGCTACCCAGAAAGTAGAATTATTCTTAGCCAGTGTGCTACTTATTTAGCGTCATCGGCTAAAAGTAATGCCGCTTACGAAGCCATAGGTAATGCCTTGCAAGCGGTACAGCAACATGGTGATTTACCCGTGCCATTACATATTCGCAATGCACCCACCAAGTTGATGAAGGATATGAATTATGGCAAAAACTATCAGTACTCACACCTTGGTGAAAACAATTTTATACCGCAAGAATATTTACCAGAGAAACTATCAGGCACACCGTTTTATAAGCCCGGCAATAATGCTAGGGAAAATGAATTGCGTAAGTTTTTAAAGGATAGATGGCAAGATAAATATGGGTATTGAAACTGATAGTCGGCAACCTCAACGTGTTCACAATTATCATCAGTTTATCGCATATTAGCCAGTATTATTTTATCAAACCATTTATCGGGTAAAATATATCGGAAGAATAAAATAAGCTTTGCACCACCACCTGTGGCGTACCGTGCTTTTGGATGATTAGCCGTAGCAGCTTTTACAATGGTTTTTGCAACAACCTCTGGCTGCGACCCAAACTTATAAGTGCGTTTAAACATACCAACATGCTTTTTTGCCAAAGCACCATAATCAGTATTGCCAGACACTTTTAATAAATTATCAATAGCAATGCCATCCCATTCTGTAGCAATTGCACCGGGTTCAATAATCACCACATCAATATTAAACTGTTTTAGTTCCATGCGTAAGCAATCGCTTAATCCTTCTACAGCATATTTTGTAGCATGATACCAAGCACCAAGCGGTTCACCAAACTTGCCACCCATTGATGAAATATTAATAATGCGACCATAAGCCTGTTGACGCATCGTTGGCAACAACAACTGTGTAAGTCTAGCCAGGCCAAACACATTCACGTCAAATTGATACTTAGCTTCAGATAATGGCACATCTTCTAATGCACCAAACGAGCCGTAGCCAGCATTATTTACCAATACATCTATCCTATTTTCTACAGACAATAATTGATTTATACCTGCTACCATTGATGCCTCATCGGTTACATCCATTGCCAATACTATTACGCCAATGGCTTGCAAATCCTGCATCATATCAACCCTTCTTGCAGCACCGTACACCGTAAACCCTGCTTGTACCATTAGCATGGCGGTTGATTTACCGATACCTGATGATGCACCTGTAACCAATGCGACTTTTTGCATAGTTTTTATTTGAGTTGGTAAGGTAGAGGAATGAGGTCAAAGGCCAATTTTATCTATTATAGCACCTGCCTTTCAGAACATGAGAGACAGAGGTAATAGTACATTTATTTAGCTATTAATTGTAATTCACTTTGGTTATACCGTTGAATAAGTAATGAAAATCCGTTTTCAAGCCAAAAGTCAGAATTTATCATACCTTTTGACATACCACCCGTGTCATATTTTTTTAAATAGATATTCTTACCTTTTTGTGGTGATTCGCCAGTAAATTCTTTAAATAGATTGAACAGCAACTTTTCAAACTCATCTACTTTCATTGGAATATTTGTCCTTGCAGTTTTTTGTTTCATTTCTCGCCATAAGTGGGAGTCGCCACGAAGTCCCCACTGATTAGGTTCTGGCTCAAAATATTTAGAAACAAAATTGTTAGGAGTATGTAATTTTTCTTTTAATTGCGCTAATTCTGTTTCAGTTATAGCTACATTATAAAGTTCGTTCACTTGCCAAAGTCCACTTACTTTTATTTTATCTTTTGTTGAATAATTACCCAACCATTTAGCTGATGCTTTAATATTTGATGCATTAGCTAATGTTGAAATTATTTTACTTTCCCAAAAAAGTCGATCCTCTTTTGTGTCAATTTGAAAAACACAAAATGAAAGATTGGTCTGAATGTATTTGGTAATCTTTTTTTCAAGTTCTTTCTCAAAAAATGAATCAAGGAGTGCCAAATTTTTTGCTTTATCAACTTTTGAAGTGTTGTCAAGTTCCCAAAGGTTTAAATAAATATTGTTTTCTTTATTTAAAAAACAGCGTCCAATATTTTTTCTAAAAATGCTTCTATTTTTATTTTCCTTTACGAAATGTTGGTTAAGCCTGGACCGTAATTGGTTAATTCCAGTATGTGTGCCAACTCTTACAATTCTATCAAAGTCGCTATATTTTTCTCCGCGTTCAAAAATGATGTAAATACCATTCTTTGGAATTTCGTTAATGAATTTATCAAAGGGAAACCTATACCTTTTTTGCTGGTTGAAAAGTTGATGTAATTCTAAAGCACTATTTTTCATTGTTAATTTTGTTAAGAAATTTTAGTCTTTCACCCTGTCTTAATCCGTTCAATGGATTTGTTAAGTTTCGGATACTATTTATAATGGGTTTAATATATTCTTGACCAGCTAAAATGATAAATTCGTCATTTTGTAAATCTGTTTGTTCAGAAAGTTGCTCAAGTATTTTTTTACCCCAATCTATTTTTTCTGAGAAAGTTAATATTTTAAGCTCAGGTTTTCTTTTAGCTTTGGGAACAATACTAAGTGTTACATCATAAGGTTCAATTTCTTTGTCAATGTCAAGCAGATGATGAAGTGCTGAAAGAATAAATATTTTATCTGGCTTTTCTCTGTTAGCATAGGCCAAACTGCTTTTGAAAAGTTGGCTGATGTATAAATCTTTAGCTTTTGTTTTTTTGTTACCCTTTTGAGAAACACAAGCTATCAATATTACTTTTCGGGTCATATCAGAAGTTGTTACTTTTTAATACATTTAAGTTTCATTTCCAATAATTTTAATTTATTATCGGACAACATATTATTGGCATTCTCTACGCATTAGATGAGTTAAATACTAACAACAGCGAAAAAAGTTATAAAAAAGTTACCTCATCGCAATTTACAATATCTAATACGCCACTCCTTCTCGCCAGCACTCTAAAATCTCGGCTTTTTTTAGCCTTTCTTGGTATCCTTACCAACCAATTTTAAACATGTTGTGTGAAGCTTTGTATAAATACCTGGCGAATGTATTTACTTCAATTTCATTTGTGCGTAAAAAGGATGGTCAGGATTAATAATCAATTGCTGGCTTTGTGGGTGTATTAATACATCCATATCTTCTAGAGGAATAGCGCCCAATAATGGCTCGCAACTACCAGGTAATACCATTGCTCTGCAAGTAGTAGCCCTATTTTTAAAACGCACTTGTACATTATCTACCACATCGCACTCAATCACTCTACCATCTGCGGTTTCGCCATTTCTACGCTCAACCACGGGAAACTGCAATTGCGCTTGTATCTCTTCGTTAATACATAGATTGTAAGAACCTGTATCTACTAACATATTGATGTGCATCTGCTTTACTTCATCTTCACCAATATAGTGTCGTTTGGCAAGTATTAAATCTTCGCCGTTTATTAAAGTAATATCTGCATATACTAAACCCATATTATTACCATTTGTACAAATTTAAGTAATAAGTGACTTGCCACACAATGCCAATTACCTTACCTTTTTAAAATAACGCTTTATGATACATCAATTCAACACTATCAATCACCCATTTATTATTTACTAGGCTTAACAGATATTGAAGTTTAAAATAGCCATCTAAAGTCACCATTGCTTTTTTAGGTGTGAGCATCTCAACAGTAGCTTTTGATTTTAAAATATCATCCCAATTATTTGATTTTCCAGATAAATCTTCTTGCGTATGCATAACCAAGTCAGATGAAAATGCAATTGGCACATCGTCATTTTGAGGATGATTTACTAAATCTTCCTCAGCTTTTTTAAAATATGCTTTCAAATAGTTGATGTAAGCAGATGACACAAAACCACTTTTCTGAAATTCGCTTATAAAGACATTGACTTGAGTAAAATCAATACGATAAAAGGTGATAGTATCTAAACCAATACCTTTTATAAAACTAATATGATTAATGCGTTCATTATTGAAACGATACCATTTTAAAAAATTAAAAACCGTTTTTTTAGGTGTGTTGGCTTCATAAGTAACTTTCTGAGAGCTATCAGTTTGCGAAACTTGGATTACAACATCTGTATTATTACAAGCAAAAAGTAATATCATTATGATAAAGAAATTGTATTTCATTGTATCAATTTTAATGCGCCACCCCTTCTCGCCAGCGTTCTAAAATCTCGGCTTTTAGTTGTGCCACTATATCATCAAGTCCATCGTACCAATCTAAATGTGGGCTCGTTTTATTACAACCACCAGCATTTGGTATACACTCAGTTTCTTCCCACACTTTGGTGCAACTAGGGCAGCGGCCACCGGTACTAAAAGTATCCCAAACATGGCCACAGGTGCATTGCCAATAAGGCTTGCCATCTGGCTCCCAATGGCATTTTGGGCAACGTATTTTTATCTCGTCCATAATAAATTTACTTAAAATATTATTCAGCTTTATAGGCTGTTTTAGCTAATAACAAACTATCCTGTAATAAATGGTTGTGCCTAAAAGAACGCATCTCTTTGCGTTGTTGTTTGCGTTCGGCTTTTACTAAATTTACATCTAAATCTGGCTTGCCCGCATCTACCCAAGCCGTAAACCAAAAGTCTGCTACCAAATTGGCTGATTTTATTAACTGTTCATTGATAGACGATTTTAAACTTTCGCCATAGGCTTTAGCAAATGCATCGGTATAATATTTTATTTTTCTGCCGTATTTAAACACTGTTTTGTACTTTAAACTATCAGGAAACTGAGCCGTAACTTCTTTTTCCTTTGCAAATACATCTGCCAATAAATCATTAGTGGCTCTTATATCAACCCAAATAGCTTCTTCAGGATTGGTGAGGTAAGTAGCTTTATGTTTGCTATGCAAATTATAGGTATACATCTCAACTTCGGGTGTTACGCTTTCCCATAAAGCATGTAATCCTTTTTGATTGGTTAGTTGGCCGTCGTAATTTAAAGAGGTGTGCAAAGGCACATGGGCATCTTCAATATAATGTGCCATATCAGCAGCATAAAATAAAATTTTCGCTGTATCATTCGCTTTAAAAGCGTTTGTTAGCATGGCTTTCATAGCTATAACATGGTAGGGCACATAGCCATATTTAAGTAAGCTGTCTTTACCATATTTAGCAATAGCTGCATCCCAATTAGTAGGCATTTTATAAGCGGCGCTATCACCATAAGCTTCCATATCTATAAAATGTTTGGTGGCTTCCGTTGGGTCGCTATTTCTACGTTCGTCAGGCCTTGTACAATCTTTTACAAGCCCCTTCATGTGCTTATAAAAAAATGGCTGCATGGATTTTGGCAATTCATATATAGCTAATTGTGTGGTGGTATGGTGTACCAAAAAACCCCAGCTTGATAATCCCAAAAACATTGTTACTAATAATACTGCTAAAACACGTCTATTTACTACCTGCATATCTATTATTTAATGCTGCAATAATAGGTGAAAAAAAGAGGGTAACTAAAAGGAATTGTATGAACGTTGTATCAAATTTATGTAAGTGAGTTGGTGGTAATTGTATTTCAGAAATATAACATAGTATAAAAGATGTCCATTAGAAATAACTACTTATATTCGACCCATAAATAAACTAGTATGGCTTCCATTCTTGAGCTTCACAATCTGCAAAAATTTTACGCGACACAAAAAGCTGTTAACAACATTAGTTTCAATATAGAAAGAGGTAGTATTTTTGGTTTGCTTGGCCCAAATGGTGCTGGTAAAACGACTTTGCTTCGCATGATTACCGGCATATTTTATCCTGATAATGGGCATATTATTTTTGACGGTAAACAGTTTGACCCATTGAAAGATATCACTAAAATTGGGTATATGCCAGAGGAACGTGGCTTATACAAAAAAATGAAAATTGGTGAGCAGGCTTTGTATTTAGCGCAGCTAAAAGGCCTTAGTAAAAGCGAAGCAATGGAGAAAATAAAATTCTGGTTTAAGCGACTAGAAATGGAAAGTTGGTGGAATAAAAAAGTAGAGGATTTAAGTAAAGGCATGAGCCAAAAACTACAATTTGTAATTACCGTTTTGCACGAGCCAAAATTGATAATATTAGACGAGCCATTTAGTGGTCTTGACCCTGTAAATGCTAACTTAATAAAAGATGAAATTTATGGATTGGCACAACGTGGTTGCACAATAATTTTTAGTACGCACCGTATGGAACAGGTGGAGGAAATTTGCGACCATATTGTATTGGTAAATCTTGGCGAGAAAATTTTGGATGGTACCGTGAGCGATATAAAACAACAGTTCAAAGAAAATTTATTTAGCATACATCTAAAAGGAATTGTAGCAGTAACACCAAGTGTCGCCTTTGAATTAATAGACCAAAAAGCAAATGCCTTAACTGTGAAAATTAATGAAGATTTTAGTAGTAATAATGTGTTGCAACATTTTATACAACAAGGTATTATAATTGATTCTTTCAATGAGATTTTACCTTCATTAAACGATATTTTTATTGGCTTAGTAGAAGGTACAAAGTCTGTTACCAGAGCATTTCAAACAGTTAATTAATACAATTACTCACCAACTTATAGTTTTTTATATGAACAAAATCTGGATTGTAGCAAGGAGAGAATTTTTAAGCCGTGTACAGAAAAAAACCTTTTTGTTAACTACTATTTTATTGCCGATCATCATCTTTGGATTTTATGCTGCTATTATTTATTTCAGCATAAAAAGTACCGATGATTTTAAGGTAGCTATTGCAGATGAAGCAAACCTTTTTGGCGGTAAAATTGAGAATAAAGGCGATATTAATTTTAGTTTTTTAAATAATGAAACAGAACAATCATTAAAAGCTAAAGTTGCCAAAAAAGAATACGATGGCTATGTAATTGTTGGTAAAAAATTTACCCCTTCAAAAGGTGACAGCTTGGTTTTTGTATCAGGCAAAACAATTGGCTTAATTACAAGATCTGATATTCAAAAACGCATAAACAATGCATTAGAAAATCAACGATTATTAAGTTCGCTAAACATCTCAAAAGCGCAGTTAGATAGTTTACAAAAAGGTAATGAGGTTACATTTTCTACCTTAGAAGGAAAAAATGAAGCTGATAATAAAGCTAGTGCCAGCTTAATTACTGGTTATGTTTCTGGCTTTTTAATTTATATGGTACTATTTATTTATGGCACTATGGTTATGCGTGGTGTAATGGAAGAAAAAACCAACCGTATTGCAGAAATTATCATAAGTAGTGTAAAACCTTTTCAACTAATGATGGGTAAAATAACTGGTATTGGTGCTGTAGGTTTATTGCAATTTTTTATTTGGATTTGCCTTTCGGTATTTTTACGAATACTGCTACCAATGTTAATACCAGGCATGGCAGAAGTAACGCAACCAGGAGCAACACAAGCTATTCAAACTGCAAAAAGTAGTGGTGCTTTTAATGCAATTATTGCTGGCTTAGGCGATATAAATATCATGCTAGTAATTCCATGTTTTATCTTTTATTTTCTTGGTGGCTACCTATTGTATTCTGCGTTATTTGCAGCCGTTGGTAGTACAGTAAGCGATGATGTTCAAGAAGCTCAAAGTTTAGTTTTTCCCATAATTATGCCTATCATTTTTGGTATCGTCATCATGACAAAAGCCGTTAATAATCCTACAAGTGGTTTAGCCATATTTGGTAGTTTATTTCCATTAACATCACCGATAGTGATGATGGCACGAATACCTTTTGGCGTGCCAAATACAGTACCCTATTGGCAATTAATTACTAGTATGTTGCTACTAATTGGTGGCTTTGTTTCTACCACATGGCTAAGCGGAAAAATTTACCGAGTTGGTATATTAATGTATGGCAAAAAAGTAACTTGGAAAGAAATGGGGAAATGGGCTTTTAGAAAAAATTAGTGCGCTTTGTAAGGATAAAAATATAATTGAATCATACGAATGTGACGTTATAAAACAAAAATCCCGATAGTTTTTCTATTGGGATTTTAATATTTTACAAAATCTTAGTTTTAACAATTATACTGCAAAACTTTCGCCACAGCCACAACTTCTACTAGCATTAGGATTACTGAAAAAGAATCCTTTACCGTTTAATCCATCACTGAAATCAAGCTCAGTGTTTACCAAATATAAAAAACTTTTTAAATCTGTAACCACCTTAACCCCATTATCCTCAAAAGCTTGATCCATAGGTTTTTGCTCATTGTCAAAGTCTAATTTATAGCTAAGACCACTACATCCACCACCAACAACACCAACCCTTAAAAAGTACGAAGGATCTTCATACACACCAGCATCTTCCATCAGTTTTATAACCTTAGATTTTGCTTTATCGCTTACATATATTGCATTATCAGTTGCTACCATTTCCCATTATTTTAAATGATGAATTTTAAATTTTAAATGTAGTTAACCTAACATCAAAATTTAGCATTCAAAATAATTAATGCACACCTTTTTCTTCAAACATTAATTCTTCTAAGCCGTTTTTAACACGGTAATCATTAATGGCTGCTTTAATAGCATCTTCTGCTAAAACTGAACAGTGGATTTTTACTGGTGGAAGATTCAATTCTTCTACCAAATCCATATTGTCAATAGCCATTGCTTGGTCTACAGTTTTACCCTTTAACCATTCTGTAGCTAATGATGATGAAGCTATTGCAGAACCACAACCGAATGTTTTAAATTTTGCATCAGTAATAACGCCAGTAGCATCATCTACTTGAATTTGCAAGCGCATCACATCGCCACATTCTGGTGCACCAACCAAACCAGTACCAACACTTTTGCTAGCTTTATCTAGTGTACCCACATTTTTTGGATTGCTATAATGATCGATAACTTTTTCTGAGTATGCCATGATTAGTAATTTATAATTTGAAATTTTTAAATTAATTAGTGGTGTGCCCACTCAATTTTACTTAAGTCAACCCCTTCTTTGTACATTTCCCATAACGGACTCATATCTCTTAGTTTATGAACCGTATTGCTAATTTGTTCTATCGTGTAATCAATTTGTTCTTCTGTAGTAAATCTGCCTAAACCAAAACGCAAACTACTGTGTGCCAAATCGTCGCCTAAGCCTAAAGCCTTCAACACATAACTTGGTTCTAATGATGCAGAGGTACAAGCAGAGCCAGAACTTAATGCAATATTTTTATTAAAGCCCATCAACAAACCCTCACCTTCTACATGTTTGAATGAAATATTGGCAACGTGTGGCAAACGATGTGCACGATTACCGTTTACATAAGTTTCTTCAATTTGCATTAAGGCATTTTCTAACTTATCACGCAATTTACTTAACCTTATAGCATCATCTTCCATTTCTAATCTTGCCAATTCGCAGGCTTTACCAAAACCAACAATACCAGGTACATTTAACGTACCACTTCTCATACCTCTTTCGTGGCCACCACCATCCATTTGGGCAGTTACTTTTACACGTGGGTTTTTACGTCTCACATACAAAGCACCAATTCCTTTTGGACCGTACATTTTATGTGCAGTGAAGGCCATAACATCAATACCATCTTCAATTACATTTACTGGAATTTTTCCTACAGCTTGCACCGCATCTGTAAAAAATAGTACGCCATGTTTTTTAGCTATTGCAGCAATTTCTTTTACAGGTTGTATCACCCCAATCTCATTGTTGGCATACATAATAGACACCAAAATAGTTGTTGGTTTAATGGCAGCTTCTAATTCAGCAAGGTCAATTAAGCCATCTTCTTTTACCTCTAGATACGTCACTTCACCACCCGATTTTTCAATGTGTTTACAAGTATCCAACACTGCTTTATGCTCGGTGGTTGCAGTAATTATATGATTGCCTTTACTAGCGTACATTTCGTACACACCTTTAATACCAAGATTATCACCTTCAGTAGCACCGCTCGTAAAAATAATTTCTTTGGGATCAGCACCAATTAACTTGGCAACTTGTTCACGGGCATAATCAACTGCTTCTTCTGCCTCCCAACCAAATGGATGATTACGGCTAGCAGCATTACCAAAATGCTCGGTAAAATACGGAATCATTGTTTCTAACACCCTTGGATCCATTGGTGTTGTGGAATTGTTATCTAAGTAAATAGGAAATTTCATGACCTTATTATTTGTTCTAATTATAAACACAAAATTACTAGTTTAGGTTGTATAAATTTGAAAGATTATTGATTGTAAAGGTATTTTTTCATTTATCGAAACAGCTAAAAATAATACATTTCCCATGCATAAAATTGAGCATATAGGCATTGCCGTGAAAGATTTTTCTACCGCCATCCCTTTGTATGAAACATTACTTAACACCAACTGCTACAAAACCGAAACTGTAGCAACAGAAAAAGTAACTACTGCTTTTTTTGTCTGCGGCAATAGTAAAATTGAACTATTGCAAAGCCTTGAAACCGATGGTGTGATTGCTAAATTTATTGAAAAACGCGGTGAAGGCATGCACCATATCGCTTTTTTGGTAGATAATATTTTGGCTGAAATAGAACGCCTAAAAACTGAAGGGTTTGTGTTTATAAACGATGTGCCAAAGCTTGGAGCAGACAATAAATTAGTATGCTTTTTACACCCAAAAGCCACCAATGGGGTATTAATTGAATTATGCCAAGAGAGCGCATAGTTTCACGCAAAGAATACAAAGGTTACAAAGTTAAATTATCCAATTATTGCTATCCATATCACCATATAAATCGGCGGTATATATTTGCCGCAACAAGCAATAACTATGGATCAACTTTTTACCATTGACGCACTCATTAGCCTACTAACATTAACCCTTTTAGAAATTGTTTTAGGCATTGATAACGTAATTTTTGTATCAATTTTAATAGGCCGTTTAAAAGATGCCAAGCAAAGATTAAATGCCCGCAAAGTGTGGATGATTGCTGGCATTGCAGTACGTATTGGCTTATTAATGGGCTTGGGTTGGTTGGTAAAAAATGGCAAAACTGCATTGTTTGAAATAGCAGGCTATGATTTTAACTTGCGTAACTGCATCATGTTTGTGGGTGGCTTATTTCTATTATTTAAAACAGTAAAAGAAATTCACCATAAATTGGAAGGTGATGAAGGTGTTGCCGAGGAAGAAACCAAACCTTCAGCGTCGTTATTCGGAGCTATTTTAGCCCAAATTGTGGTGATTGATATGGTGTTTAGTTTTGATAGTATTATTACTGCCATTGGGCTTGCTAACGATATTGAAGTAATGATGATTGCTGTAATAATTGCTATGATTATCATGTTCTTATTCTCACAAAAAATAGCCGACTTTATTGACAAGCATCCAACACTTAAAATGTTGGCTCTATCCTTTTTATTGATGGTTGGTTTTAGTTTGTTTTTCGAAGGTTTAGAACCAATACACAATAGTCATATAGACAAAACTTACATCTACATGGCTATGGTATTTTCTTTTGGTGTAGAGCTGTTGAATATGCGAATGATGAAAAAAAAGAGAGCTGCCGCTGTGAAATTGAAAGGGCTGAAAGCGTAAGGATAGGAACGCTGATGAAGCTGATTACGGGGGATGGAAAAAGGATTTTAAAAGTTACCAATTTTTGGTACTTTTACTAAAATGTAAGAATTATGGCACGAAATACATCTATATCGCTCGGTAACCATTTTGAGGATTTTGTTTATAGCGGAATTGCTGGTGGTAGATTTAAAAATGCAAGTGAGGTAATACGTGCGGGTTTGAGATTATTGGAAGAGGAAGAAAATAAAATTATTGCTTTAAAACAAGCTATTAACGAAGGAATAAATAGTGGGATAGCTGAAAATTTTAACCCTCAACAACATCTTGAATTATTAAAAGCCAGTAAAAGAAAAAATGGCTAACTATATTTTTTCGAACAAAGCGGTTGAGGACTTATCTAAAATTTGGGATTACACTTACGAAGTTTGGTCAGAAGAACAAGCAGATAAATATTATTGCCAACTACTTGATTATTGCCAAGCACTAGCAGACAACCAATCTTTAGGAAAAAAATATAATGAAATAAGCGATGAATTATTGGGATATAGAGCTAATCAACATACTGTTTTTTACAGAAAACTTAAAACAAACGACATTGAAATTGTAAGAATTTTGCATAGCAGAATGGATTTGAAAAATAGAATTCAAGAATTATAATTATGAAAGGTGTAATTATTTTAAAAGACGAAAAACAAACAGAAGAATTATTAAGTTTGACGTAAAAGAAATTGACAAAGTACCTTCTAAATTTAAGAAGTTAATTGATGTTTTGGTGCCTGACGAAAGGCAAAAAGAGGGGTGGTACAATTAAAAAAAGAAAATACCTTTTAAATTGCTTAAAAGATATAAAAGAGCATGTAAAGCCGTTTAATGTAGAATGGTTGGAAATTGAAAATGTTAGGAAAACTTCTGGAAAGCAACATCCAAGGCATCCTTCAAGAGGAACCTACTCTAAATTAATTCCTTTTAAAATTGAAGAGTACCTACTACAATATTAAAAGCCCAAAAACATTCCACTGTTCCAGTGTGCGACGCCTATATCGGCGGGCTTTGTACTAGGGATGACCCATAAAAATACAATCGTCACTGCGAGGTACGAAGCAGCCTAAGATATAGATTGCAGATTACTTCGTGCCTTGCAATGACGAGCAATTAATACCCAAGCAAATCCAAATCTTTCGTATCAATAATGTCTACTTGTTTGCCCATCTTTTTTTGGATAACAGCAAAATGATGTTGCTCTTCCTCGGTAATTAAGGAGATGGCGGTACCAGCAGTACTTGCACGGCCAGTGCGACCAATGCGATGGATATAATCTTTGGGCGACCGTGGTAATTCGTAATTAATTACGAAGGGCAAAAACTGAATATCGATACCACGAGACGCTAAATCTGTGGCTACTAATACATTGATTTTGCCACTTTTAAAATTTGCTAATGCATCCGTACGTGAACCTTGGCTTTTTTTGCTGTGAATGGCTGCGGCTTGTAAGCCATGGGCTTTTAGCTTTTCTACTACCGCATCGGCCCTATGGATGGACGATGTGAACACCAATACTTGCTGCATTTGCTGTTGTTTTATTAAGTAACGCAACAAGGGGCCTTTTCTATCGTCGGTAACAGCGTAGCACTGTTGAGTAATTAAATCTAGGTTCTGCTTTTCTTCCTGCACTTGAATTTTTACAGGGTTGTGCAGTAATATCTCTGTAATGGTATTAATCTCTTTGCCAAGGGTGGCAGAGAATAATAAATTTTGCCTTTTGATGGGTAGTAATTTAAACACACTATCCATTTCTTTTTTAAACCCCATGTTTAGCATCTTATCGGCTTCGTCTAAAACTAGGATATCAATTTCAGATAAATCCATCGCATTAGCATCTATTAAATCTAATAATCTACCAGTAGTTGCCACTAAAATTTCTACGTTTTGAAGGTTCATCATTTGAGTATTGATGGACACACCACCAAACACCGCTAAGGATTTTATTTTGCGTGGCATTACATCGGCAAATAAGCTAAAAACATCACCAACTTGCACCGCTAATTCTCTGGTGGGCACCAATATTAATGCTTTGATGACCCTATTTTTGGTAGGGGTTTTGTGCTGTAACCGTTGCAGTATTGGCAGTACAAAACTGGCTGTTTTGCCAGAGCCTGTTTGTGCAATACCCAACACATCTTTACCGTCTAATATGGCAGGAATGGCCTGTTGCTGAATAGGATATGGTGCTTCGTAACCAATTGCTGTAAGCTTTTTAACCAATGTTGCGTATAAACCAAGGGATGAAAATGACATAGAGATTATTTAACACAAAGAACGCTGAGAATACCAAGAACGCAAATGTTTTGTTTTTATGAGACTATTTTACACAAAGAGCATCAAGAAGGGAAAGGATACTAAGGTTTTGTATCAAATTGTTTTACAGAAAGAGGTACCATAATTTTTCAAACTACGCAGCATGACTTGTATTCGTAGCATTATTTGTGTGAAATATTGGCACAATCACCTACTTTTAAACCACGATTAAACTTGCCCTTATGCGAACATTACAACAATGGTTTGATGATTATGCTGTGAGCCATCAAAACCTTATCAACAAAAAAATTCATTTAATTTGTGTGCCTACTATTTTCTTTTCTATTGTGGGTTTATTGCAAAGTATTAATGCCGATTGGCTGCAACAGTTAGTGCCTTTTACCGCACCAATAATCGTTAACTGGGCTGGTGTGGTATTGATATTTGCATTGCTTTTCTACATCCGACTGTCGGTTGCCATGGCTGTAAAAATTGCCTTGTTTGCCTTATTCTGCCTTACGGTAAATTATTATATTAGTCTGTATTTGCCTTTGACCATTGTGTCTATTAGCTTGTTTATATTAGCATGGATTGGGCAGTTTTATGGGCATAAAATAGAGGGTAAAAAACCGTCTTTCTTGCACGATTTACAGTTTCTATTAATTGGCCCAGCTTGGATAATTCATGAATTTTTTGAGCAGAAAATTTCTATTTTACGCCAGAAACGCTAAGAAAATATTTCACAAAGAGAACGCCAATAATACAAAGTCCATCAAGGTTTAGTACTTAGTCGTTTCGCACATCGAGATCGCAAATTTATTTAATTATCCCTTCGTATTCTTCGTGCCATTTGTGAGAAATCCTTTATTCACTTGCCATTTTTTCTGCATTTTCTGCCATTTGAAGGGCTTCTACAAATTCTTCAATTTCGCCATTTATTACTGCATCTAAATTATAAGACGTTAAGTTAATGCGATGGTCTGTAACCCTACCCTGTGGCCAGTTGTAGGTGCGTATTTTAGCACTTCTATCGCCTGTGCTTACAAGCGTTTTTCTACGTTTACTAATTTCATCTTCGTGCTTGCGAACTTGTTCCTCGTAAAGTTTGGTA
This sequence comes from Chitinophagales bacterium, assembly GCA_038327865.1. Classification (GTDB taxonomy): domain Bacteria; phylum Bacteroidota; class Bacteroidia; order Chitinophagales; family Chitinophagaceae; genus Parasediminibacterium. Next base: position 44,728 of record JBBQLL010000004.1, read on the forward strand.
CGCAACATGGTCATCGCTTTCTCACGGTTGCCTAGCTGACTACGCTCGGTTTGGCAAACAATCACCACACCTGTAGGCACGTGGGTTAACTGCACTTTGGTTTCTACCTTATTTACGTTTTGCCCACCAGCACCACCACTGCGTGAGGTTTCCATTTTTACATCGGCGGGGTTTAATTCAAAATCTACTTCTTCGGCTTCGGGCATTACCGCCACGGTTGCCGCAGAAGTATGTACACGACCTTGCGTTTCAGTATTTGGCACACGTTGCACACGGTGTACACCACTTTCGAATTTCAAAGTGCCATAAACATCCTCACCAGATACCTCAATTAATACTTCTTTATATCCACCAACGGTGCCTTCGCTTTCACTGGCAATAGCAGTTTTCCAACCTTTTTTATTACAATAACGTAGGTACATGCCCAACAGATCACCAACAAACAAACTGGCTTCATCACCACCCGTTCCAGCTCGTAATTCTATAATGGCATTTTTATCATCTTGAGGATCTTTTGGTATCAATAATTTGGTCAATTGCTTTTCTAAAGCCTCTTTTGCATCTTCCAATTCGGGCAGTTCCATCTTTGCCAATTCTTTCATTTCATCGTCACTACTATTCAAATTTTCTTTAACATAACTAAAATCAGCCAATACTTTTACGTAAGCTTCATAAGGTTGTACTATTTTTTCTAATGAACGGTACTCTTTGCTTAAGCGGCCAAATTCTTTTTGGTTATTAATGATTTCTGGGTTGGTAAGCGCCACACCTACATTATCAAATCTTGCTTTAATCGCTTCTAACTTATCCAACATAACACCTGTATTTTTTCGGAAAGCGAAGGTAAGGGAAAGGTCAGTGTTAATCGGGGATGAACGTTAATTGATAGAAGGTGCAAACTAGCGATTCCCTACTCACGATTAACGATTAACAATTCTTCGACTACCGATTATTGCAAATGCGGATTATTTCGTTTTTCGTAGCCAATAGTTGTTACGCTGCCATGACCACTATACACTTTTACAGCATCAGGTAAAGTAAATAATTGCGCACGAATGCTATCTAACAATTGTTGGTGATTGGCAAAAGGCAAATCAGTTCGGCCAATACTACCGTTAAACAACGCATCTCCGGCAATTACAAATTGTTCGTTTTTGGCATAAAAAGACAAACTTCCTGGTGAATGACCTGGGGTTTCTAAAACAATCAGTTCATCTTCATCTAAAAATACCACATCATTTTGCTTTAAAAAATGCAAAGGCCCTGTATAATTATCAAAAGGCAAACCCCATTTAATACCGCTTTGGGGTGCATAAGCCAGCATTTTTTCTTCTTCTTGGTGAATGTATAAAGGTACCTTAAAAGTTTCTGCCACCCATTTATTGCCAAAAACATGATCTAAATGACAATGTGTGTTAATTAATTGTACCACAGTTAGCCCATTAGTAGTTAAAAAGCTTTGCAAAGTTTCTTGCTCGGCTGTAAAATAGCAACCAGGATCTATTAGTATGGCATTGCAATTACTATTATATACAATATAAGTATTTTCTTGAACTGGGTTAAAGGTAAATGCGTGAACGTGTAACATATAATTATTATTGAGAATAGATGATAATTGGTTGATTTAAATGAAAAATGATGACCGCTGTTTAATACTTTTATTTACGAATAGTGACTATTCAAAGTACAAACAACTGCAATAATTATTATTAAATCAATAAAATAATTTAATCAGTAGTTCAAACTACATAATCGGTAGTTAAATCCCTTAATTTTAACAGCCTATGAACTTATAAAATGTTTGTGCAAATTTGAATTAACTATTTTTACTTTTCGCATAATTGCGGTTATCCAGTTAAGGCAAACTATTGCGAGGCAACAAACGTTTCTATTAATAACTCTAGTAATTTAAAGCAAAGAGATTGGCTATGCAAATAATTAATAAAAAGCAAGTGATATTTGGGATGTTATTGTTGGCTGTACCAATAATAACGATGGCGCAGGTAAATACAGTAACATTTGGCAAAAACCGGGTTCAGTTTAAAAAGCTACAATGGAAGTTTTATCAATCGCCAAATTTTAATACCTACACATCTCAAGGTGGTACTGAATTGGGCAAATTTGTAGCGCAAGTTGCGGAAGAGGAATTACCAAGGATTGAAAAATTTGAAGAATATTCATTACAACGTCGTACAAATATTATTGTTTACAATAGTTACGATGAGTATAAACAAAGCAATATTGGGCTTGGTATTGACTGGCAAAATGCTGGTGGACTTACCAAGTTGGTGAATAATAAAATAGTAGTGTATTTTGATGGCAATCATACCACATTAAAAAGACAAATTAGAGAAGGTATTGCACGTTTGCTATTAGATAATTTATTGTTTGGAGAAGATATTGGCGAGTTTGCAAGTAATGCTGCTTTGCTAGATTTACCAGTTTGGCTTACAGATGGCTATGTGGCTTACGTGGCCGAATCATGGAACACAAAGTTAGATGATGAACTAAAAAGTGAAATGCTAAGTGGCAATTATAATAACTTTTACCAGTTTGCTTTTGATAAACCCACTTTGGCTGGACATGCATTGTGGCAATACATTGGTGAGAAATACAAAGTTGATAATATTACCTACTTTTTATACTTAGCTCGCATTTATAAAAATTTAAATAAGGCATCAGAAAAAATTTGTAAAAAGAAATTTAAAGAAGTATTGGCAGATTTTATGACTTATGAGCAAGATAAGTATTATAAAGATATTAGGCAACGTAAAAATGCACCAAAAGGTATACTTAGTGTAACTGAAGATGTAACTAAAAACGATTATTTCCGCTTTCAAGCAAACCCAAATGCCCGTAATAATAACTATGCAGTTGTAGAATTTAAAAAAGGCATTTATCGCGTAAAATTGGTTGAGAATTTTTACCAAACCACCATTTTATTAGACAAGGGAGTTAAAACTAACCAAGGCGATATTAACCCTAATTACCCAATCTTATCGTGGGATACAAAAGGCCAACGTTTATTGGTTATTTATTGGGAAGCAGGCAAAACAAAAATGTTTGTGTATGATGCCATTGCACGTTACAAACGCAACAAACAAACCATTGATAATTTTGACCAAATATTGGATGCATCGTACATGCTAGACAATAATACTTTGGTGCTGAGTGCGGTAAAAAATGGGCATTCGGATATTTACACCTACAAAATTGAAGAGCAAAAAACCACACAAATTACCAATGACATTTATGATGATTTAAACCCAACATTTGTATCGTTTCCTAATCGCTCAGGTATTATTTTTTCTAGCAATAGGCCTGGTAATAATGCGCCAAATAGCGATACTGTATTGCCAAGCAAATACCGTTTTAATATTTATATTGTAGATATTTTAAATAATGGGCCTACCAAACAAATTTCTAAATTAACCAATAGTAAATTTGGTAATGCAAGATTACCAATGCAGTACAATACCAACCACTTTACCTACGTTACAGATGAAAATGGAGTTGAAAATAGATGGGCTGGTTTTTTCTCAACCCAAAGAAATGGCTTAGATACCCTATACTACATTGGTGATGAATTATTAAGAAACCCTGTTGCTAAAGAGTTAGATAGCACTTTAGTTGCTTGGCAAAAACAAGAGCCCGATAGCATTAGTTATTTTCAGGTATTTAAAGATTCTACCTATACGTTTCCCATTACAAATTACCAAAGTTCGTTATTAGAAACTAGGGTTGCTGGCAATAATGGCCAAGTAAGCGAAACAAGGCGTGAAGGAGATTATAAATTTTTGTATAAGCTAAAAGTGAATGAAGATGCTTTAAAAAAACGCAACATTAACCCTAGACCTACAGACTATATGAGGGATTTAATGGGCTTTAAAAAAACAGCAGATGGCAAACCAATTAGAGGCAAAAAACCTATAGCAGCAATTGTGGTTACAGATACTGTTAAGCCTAAAACAAAAGATTTTTTTCAGAACGAATTTGCGAATGAGAAAACTGATTCGCTTACAGAAGCATTGGTAAAGCTAACCAAAGTTGCACCTAAAAAGGAGAGCTATTTAAACAATACAAAACTATACAACTACAATTTAAAGTTTAGTAGCGATTATGTATTAACTGGTGTAACTAATAATGTATTGGTTAATAGATACCAACAATATGGTGGTGGCAACGGCCCTATTCAACTAAATAATGGTGCAGATTTAAACTTATCATTTAGAGTTGGTGTAAGTGATTTATTAGAAGATTATAAGTTTGTTGGCGGCATAAGAACGGGCTTTAATTTAAGTGATAATGATGTGTATTTTACTTTTCAAAATATAAAAAAGCGTTTTGACTGGGGCTTAACCTATTTCAGAAGCTACAAATCAAATTTTTACAATATTGGTTATCCAAATGCATTAATTTCAAATCTGTATCAAGCAAATGTAGCCTACCCATTAAATGAGGTAAAAAGTATTAGAGCAACAATAGGCTATAGAGTTGATAGAGGTATTATAAAAGGTTTAGACCAACAATCTCTATTGTTTCCTGATACTGTAAGCCAATATGCAGTGGCACGACTAGAATTTGTACACGACAACACCCTTAATCCATCTCAAAATATATGGAATGGCTTACGCTATAAAGTATATTTAGATATTAACCGACCAGTAACTGGTAGTGCCAAAAATGTTACCTATAATCTAGGTTTTGATGCGAGACATTACCTTAAAATTTACCGCAACTTTATATGGGCAACAAGGGCAGCAGCAGATTTTAGCTGGGGTAATCAAAAAATTATATATTATCTAGGTGGTGTTGATGGATGGATAGGTCCTAAATTTAATAACAACCCACCTGCACAAGACCAATCGTATGCGTTTCAATCATTAGCTGTAAATATGCGTGGTTATAATCAAAATATTGCCAATGGCAACAATGCCTTTGTAATAAATAGCGAACTACGCTTACCAGTATTTGCAACGCTATTAAATAAGCCAATTAATAATGCCTTTATTCGTAATTTTCAATTGGTACAGTTTATAGATTTAGGCACTGCATGGAATGGCAAGTATAATGGCATAAAGCGCCCAACAGAATATTATGCTGGCAACCCAGTTTCTGTAAAAATTGATGCTGGTGGTTTAGGCCCTTTTGCTGGCGGCTATGGTTTTGGTGCACGCAGTAACTTATTGGGTTACTTTATGAAGATAGACGCTGGATGGCCAATGAAAGGTGTGTTTAGAGGCAGCCCAATTTGGTACTTTGCTTTAGGATTAGATTTTTAGGTAGTTCACAACCAAGATAGATAGTACTGTAGCGTTACTTTCTATCATGACTATGTGTTAAAAAAAAGATATGGCAGACAAGAAAGAAAAATTGCGGATAGATAAATATCTCTGGAGTATTCGACTATTTAAAACCAGAAGTTTAGCTGCTGAGGCTTGCGAAAAAGGCAGGGTAAAACTAAACGGCGATAGCGTAAAACCTGCCAAAACAGTAAATTTGGGTGATGAATACGACGTAAAAACCGAAGCAAGAAAATGGGTAATTAAAGTAACAGGCTTATTAGAAAAAAGAGTTGCTTACTTAGAAGCTGTAAATAATTACCAAGACATTACACCAGCCGAAGAATTAAATAGTATCACCTTTAAACCAGCTGCATTTAATACGGGCAAACGCTTGAGTAAAGTTGGTAGACCAACCAAAAAAGATCGGCGTAGTTTTGAAGATTTCGTAGAAGATTAAAGCCAAAGACTAGGAAAACTGAGAAGATTGATTAAGGAGGATGAAAACTGATTTTTATTTTACAAAAACAAGATATGAAAACTGCTTACTTATCAATAATTACCATCCTTTTGGTTTCATTTGCTTCAAAAGCGCAAAAGCCTTTTGTAGGTACAATAACGGATTCTGTTGCGAATAAAACAACCATGGTTGTTCAAATAGAATCAGAATTTCCAGGTGGAGTATCTGGATGGGTTAAATATTTACAGGCTAACTTAAATGCAGAATTAGGTAATAAAGTAATAAAAATACCTAAAGGGCAAAAAAATGCTAGAGTATCTGTAATGGTAAGTTTTATAGTAGATAAAAAAGGTAATATTTCTGAAGTTACGGTAGATAATGAAAAGAATCTACCTAATAAACTAGTAAAAGAAGCCATAAGGGTAATTAAAGAAGGGCCGAAATGGATACCAGCTCAGCAGTCAGCGGTGTTAGATATCCCTGGCTTAACCGAACAAGAAAGAGTAGACGCTACCATAAAAAAAGGACTTGCTAAAGTCGTATCAAGAAAAAGACAAGCCATCACTTGGCAAGTAGATAAAGAATAAGGACTCATGATTATAGACATCCTCACCGTTGCACCCGAATTGTTAACCAGTCCCTTTAGCCACAGCATTATGAAGCGTGCACAGGATAAAGGTTTGCTTACTGTGCGTACTTACAATTTAAGAGAATGGGCGATCAACAAACATGGGCAAATTGATGACTACCAATATGGTGGTGGTGCAGGTATGGTAATGCAATGCGAACCATTGGCAAACGCCATAGAACATTTACAAAAAACAACTACATATAGCGACATCATTTATATGACCCCAGATGGCCCTACGTTTAACCAACAAATGGCTAATCAATTATCTATGAAAGAAAACCTACTCATAATTTGTGGGCATTTCAAAGGCATCGATCAACGAATAAGAGATTTATATATTTCCAAAGAAATTTCTATTGGTGATTATGTATTAAGTGGTGGCGAATTAGCTGCGGCGGTAGTGGTTGATGCCATAGGCAGATTACTACCTGGCGTTTTAAACAATGAGACCTCTGCCCTATTTGATAGTTTTCAAGATAATTTATTAGCCCCACCAGTTTACACAAGGCCTGCCGATTTTAAAGGTTTAAAAGTGCCAGACATTTTACTCTCTGGTCATCCACAAAAAATAGAAGATTGGCGACATGAACAAAGTATGCAACGTACCAAAGAAAGACGCCCAGACATTCTAGAGTAAATACTATGTATTTATTAACTAAAACATGGTGGTATGTCATTTCTGAATGGCGATTTCCCATTTCTAAAGCGTAGTATGCCATTTCTGTGTAATGGTATCCAATTTTTGGGTGGTAGTATGCTATTTCTGAGTAATGGTATCTCATTTCTGAGTAGTAACATGCTATTACCAAGCGATGGTTCCCAATTTTTGAGTGGGGATGTCCCATTTCTAAGTGGGAGTAAATATATGCAGTCCAATAAAGTGTGTTATTCAATATTTACTACAATAAAATACCAAAAAAAATAATTATCATGGTGCAACTGCTGAACTTATTGTAAAACTTCGTTTGCAATCAAGTGTAGACGTTTACATTTGCGGCTCAAAAATTATTACTCACATTAACACGTAAAATAGGATAGTTGGCAGCAAAGTATTAAGACTTTATTGAACACTTAGCTCCTTTGCATTCAATATTTTCTTTGCGTGAATCATTTAAACAATGCAAAAAAAAATTCAATCCGCCCTTATTTCTGTTTTTTATAAAGATGGATTAGCCCCATTGGCACAAGAATTACAAGCTCAAGGTATTACCATTTATTCTACTGGCGGTACACAAACATTTTTAGAAGATGCAGGCATTGCTTGTGTACTTGTTGAAAGTCTTACTAGCTACCCGTCTATTTTAGGTGGCCGCGTAAAAACCTTGCACCCTGTAGTATTTGGTGGCATTTTAGGTAAACGAGATGATACACAACACGTTGCAGAAATGGGGCAGTATAATATTCCTGAAATAGACTTGGTAATTGTAGATTTATACCCTTTTGAGGAAACCTTAAAAACAACTTCAGAAGAAAAATTAATTATAGAGAAAATAGATATTGGTGGCCCAAGTATGCTACGTGCAGCGGCAAAAAATCATAGAGATGTAACCGTTATTGCAGCTAAAGATGACTATGCAGTATTACAAAATATGCTTCATGACCAACAAGGTACAACCAGCATAGAGCAACGCAAAGCCTTTGCAGCCAAAGCTTTTGAAGTAGTTATGAATTACGATATTGCCATCAGTAACTACTTTAACCCAAGCAATACTACTTTTCAAACATCGTCTAGCAAGCAAGTATTACGTTATGGCGAAAATCCACACCAATCGGCTACTTTTTATGGCGATTTAAAAGAAGTTTTCAATCAACTAAACGGCAAAGAATTATCATACAACAACTTGGTAGATGTTGATGCAGCCATTCAAATTATCAGTGAATTTCCTCAAACAAATACTGGCTTTACATTTGGCATTATTAAGCATACAAATGTCTGTGGTATTGCATTAAGAGATACGGTAAAACATAGCTGGGATGCGGCTTTAGCAGGAGACCCAGAAAGTGCCTTTGGTGGTGTTTTGGTTAGCAATGGCCCTATTGATAAAGCTACAGCAGAAGCTATAAATGAGCTATTTTTTGAGGTTTTAATAGCCACAATTTTTGATGATGATGCTTTGGTAGTTTTAAAAAGCAAAAAAAATAGAATTTTATTGCAATTAAATACCAATTGGAAAATTGGTTTAAATCAATCAAAATCTTTATTAAACGGTACTTTGATACAAGGTACAGATGCTGGTAATTATGCAGAATGGAAAGAAGTTGGTGGAAGAGAAACATCGGTTGATGAAAGGGAAAATTTAGAATTTGCCAATATTGTGTGTAAGCATCTAAAAAGTAATGCCATTGCATTGATAAAAGATAAACAATTGGTAGGCAAAGGTTGCGGACAAACAAGCCGTATTGATTCTTTGCGCCAATCTATTGATAAAGCCAAGCATTTTAATTTTAATTTAAAAGGTGCTGTATTGGCAAGTGATGCATTTTTTCCTTTTAATGATTGTGTGCAAATGGCGCATACAGAAGGCATTGAAGCGTTTATTCAACCTGGTGGTTCTATTAGAGACAAGGATAGTATTGAGTATGCAGTAACTAATAATTTGGCAATGGTAATTACGGGTTTAAGGCATTTTAAGCACTAAATACCTGATTTATTAAAAAGCCCATTTCTTTTAAAAGAAATGGGCTTTTTAATGGCATACAGCATTCTATTCATTTTAATCATTCAATCATTGATAGAAAACGTTCATACAGCTTACGCCAAGCCAACCATTGTGGTTGTTCAGTTAAAAAATTATTATGTAAAATAATAGTGCAATTACCATTTACTTTTTTTACAGAATCATAATATTGTTGCAATTCTAAAAAAGCTTTATCGGCAGATAAATGCTGTTCAAAATAGCTGTTGGCATCCATCCAACAAAAAGGATGAATGAGTAGATTAGTTGCTTCGTTTTTCTCTAAATCAAACCAATAAAAAGGCGAAGCTACCGATGCTCTAAAGCCATTAATGCTACCATAACCCATAGAATAATCGGCTGTAATACCTGCTGAAATTAGATTTCTATAGGTTTCTGGCAAGTTTAATCTAATGTAATGTTGCCGACTTATGCTGCATTTTTTATGCGTAATTTTCTCAAGTTGTAGAAACTCATTTATCAATAATTTTTTATTATCACCACTTTGCCAAGAAGGATGAATACCAACTTGATATTTACGTTGGATACGTTGTATTAGCTGCCTGATGCCACTAGATTTTGGAGGCACATTTTTATCGTATCCACTTCTTTTTTCAGCCAATAAAAAAAAATAAATAGGGTGTAATTGATGCGTTTTGTGCAAGCCATCTAACCAATCATATACATCAAAGGGATCTTTGGCAGTACCACTATAAACGTTCGCCCTTTCAATTACTTTTTCTAAATCGCCACGCATTAAATCTTTAAAAAAGCCACCAATATTTTTAATAATTGATTGGTGCTTGTGTGCGTAAGCAATATCAATATCGTACGTTGGGGTAAATTTAAACGAGTTGATAGTGGATAGTGGATGGTGGGCAGTTGATAGTCTTTCCATCAAGTCTTTAAGCCAAATATTTACTATTGGTAAATGCAAAAAACTATGTTTGTAGGCCAATGAATTGGTATGGGCAAAGCGACCGTAACTATCTTTTTCATGTGGCAAATACTCTTCGTAGCGGGTAATTAAATAAAAAATTGCAGCAAAAATATCAAAGCCATGGCTATCATTTTGTGGAGCAAAAAAACAAGGTTGTTGCCTACAAGTTGCAATCTCTACATCAATAGTTTTGATAGTGTTTTGAAACAATAAACTATAAGGGGTTATTTGATATTCTTCGGCACAAATAGCCTCGTTACTATAATTTATTTTTTTAGAAGTAGCTACGCTAAAAACCTGTCTATTAGTTGTAATAATAATTTCTACTCCAATAATATTTGCAATAAAACTGGTGATATAATTAAGTCTAACAGAAGCAAAAGCCGAATATAAAAGCAATATTTTATTTTTTAGTGTTCATTCTCTCTTGCCATAGTTGGTTAAATGTTTTTTGGCTAAAATCTAAATTGCTCCGGTTCGTTGTCCAACCTTTAAACACTTTATTTACTACCCAATTTTTTAATACCCCACTACCTTGGTTCATCATATTTCTGTTCATACTAGCCAATTTCCAAACCTTCCAAGCAATACGTTCTGCAATACCACTATTGCCTTCAACCACTGCATCATGGCGATTTTCTAGTAGTAATTCATGCAGATTAATCCGTACCGGGCAAACCTCAGTACAATTACCGCATAGCGATGACGCATTACTTAAGTGCTTGTAATCTGTCATGCCCTTTAAATGTGGGGTAATTACGCTACCTATAGGGCCACTGTAGGTTGTTTCGTAACTATGGCCACCAATGTTTTTATACACAGGGCATGCATTTAAACAAGCCCCACAACGAATACAGTAAAGGGCTTCTCTAGCCTTAGTATTTTGCAGCAAGTTAGTTCTGCCATTGTCTAGCAATATCACATACATTTCTTCTGGTCCATCTTTCTCATTGGGTTGTTTTGGCCCAGTAATAATGGTATTATAAACAGTAACTTTTTGTCCTGTACCAAATGTAGATAGCAATGGCCAAAACATGGCCAAATCTATCATTGATGGAATCACTTTTTCAATACCAACCACTACAATATGTGTTTTAGGCATTGAGCAGGTTAGTCTAGCATTACCTTCATTTTCTGTAATAGCAATACCACCAATATCGGCCACAATAAAGTTAGCACCAGTCACGCCAACTTCGGCTTCGGTATATTTTTCACGTAACTTATGTCTTGCAACTAGTGTTAATTCGGTTGGGGTTAAATTGCTGGGAGTTCCCAATTTTTCGGCAAATAATTTGGCTACATCTTCCTTGCTTTTGTGCATGGCTGGCGTAACGATATGGTACGGGGCTTCGCCATCTAATTGCTGAATGTATTCGCCTAAATCGGTTTCAACACTATCAATACCATTTTTTTCAAGATAAGCGTTTAGATGAATTTCCTCTGTCACCATACTCTTACTTTTCACTAAGGTTTTACAGTCTTTTTCTTTACAAATTTTACCAATATGTTCCAGTGCTTCTTCAGCAGTTTCTGCCCACAAAACTTTTGCACCGCGAGCGGTAATTTGGTTTTCAAACAATTCTAAATAAGCATCTAAATTTTCAATAGCTCGCCATTTAGTATTTTTTGCATGCTCTCTTGCACCCATTATATTAACAAACTGTTGTTTACCTTGCGGTACAACTGCATTGTATTTACCAATATTAAAATTTATTTTTCTGCGATGTTCAATATCGGCTGCTTTAATAGTGCTTTTAGCTATAAAAGAAGCGGCTGTTTTTGTCATATTTTATTTTGTTTTCCAACATTAGATTAATAATTAAACACTGTTGCGTCGCACTCTTGTACGCTTTAGTACTTTATTTAGCTTATACTGAAGCGAATTTCTGTAACATCTGGTAAAGTAACAAAAATACAACACGATACAAGTTATCTTTGTTTTATGGCCACACAACAAAATATCCGTCATTTATCGGTTCAGGAGCTTGAAAATTACTTTGGAACAATAGGAGAACAGAAATTTCGTGTTAAACAAGTACACGAATGGTTGTGGCAAAAACACGCCCACAGTTTTGACGATATGACCAACTTGAGTAAAGACTTACGCAATAAATTGGCCAATGAATTTACACTACCAGCATTACAAATAGAAACCGTGCAGACTAGTGAAGATGGTACTATTAAAAGCCGTTTTAAAACTAGCGATAATCATATGATAGAAGGCGTTTTAATACCAACAGAATTACGGAAAACAGCTTGCGTTTCTTCGCAAATTGGTTGTAGCTTAAGTTGTAAGTTTTGCGCTACAGGCTACATGGACCGAAAACGCAATCTTAATTATGATGAGATTTACGATCAGGTAGTGATGATTAACCAACAAAGTGAAAAAACATATAATAAAAAATTATCTAATATTGTTTTTATGGGTATGGGTGAGCCTTTACTTAATTACAAAAACGTATTAAAATCTATAGAACGTATTAGTGCAGATGATGGTTTAGGTATGAGTCCTAAACGCATTACTGTTTCTACAGCAGGTGTGGCCAGCCAAATAAAACATTTAGGTGATGATAAGGTAAAATTTAAGTTGGCATTGTCGTTACATGCAGCTAACGATAAAAAGCGGAATGAAATTATGCCCATTAACGAAAGCAATAATATTGGTGTTTTAATTGAAGCTCTAAACTACTTTTACAAACAAACTGGTAATGAGATTACATTTGAATACATACTCTTCCAAAATTTTAACGACAGCCAAAAAGATGCTGAAGAACTAATAAAAATCTACCGCCAAGTACCTGCAGATTTGGTAAATATTATTGAATACAACCCTATTGATGCCTTCAAATTTCAAAAGCCAAATGAGGATGTAGTAGATGAATTTATGAGCATTCTAGAAAAAAATCGTGTAAACGCTAGGCTAAGACGCAGCAGAGGAAAAGATATTGATGCAGCTTGTGGGCAATTGGCAAATAAGGGGTAGAGTAAAAAATAATAAAAATTAAAATGCCGCTGCAAGATTTGCAGCGGCATTTTAATTTTTATTAGTAAGATGTTATCTTTTAAGGTAAGAGATATGCGTATAAGTATTGCCATTCCCAGCATATGTAACTTTACAAGTAATTGTAAAAGTGTTATCACATGAAGAAAAAGTACCTGTAGCAGTAATAGTAGAATTACCACTTCCGTCGTTAACGTAATTCTGCTTGGCTATTGTCACACTAAAATTAGCTGGGTTAGTCCAATCTAACGTAGCTAAAATACCAGTTGATGAACCATCAGTAGGTGCGAAAGGCCCCCAACCATTATCAGATGTTGCACCCATATTCTTTATGATAATTGTTGCAGAAGTAGCTGATAAAGGTGTCCAAACAGAAATATTTGCTACATAATTAGGCTTTGTACTTGCTGAACCACCATAAGTATCTGTAGAATTAGCATAATTTCCTATTAAATTAGCAGAAACCACATCGCAATAACCTTGCATTATCAACTGGAAAGAATCTTTTGCTAATACCGTATTAATACCAGAAAACTTAACTTTAACAGTATCCTTTCTTCCTGTTGGATAACCAGAAAAAAGCCCTTTAAACGCAATTGAATCAATAGATGTACCAGCTTTAACTGTAACAGTTGCAGGTGCATTATATTGGCTACCAGCTACAGCAGTATTTGATGTATAGGTAAGTTGTATTGTTCTATCCACACTGCTAACATTAGTTAAACCAACTGGAATCATAAAGGGATCGTTAGTACTTTTTACATAATACGATACTCTATTTACAGCATTTGCTGGAATAAAAGCTGCTGCATCTGGTGCTACTAATGGGCTTACATCCACCGTTAAGTTATTTTTAGTACAAGAGCTAAAAGTAGTAGCTGTTATAATTACTAACAAAAAGTAAGCAACAACTCTAGTTTTATTAAATATTAATTTTTGCATTTTATGTTTTTTTATATGCGTTTATGGATTTTGATCTGCAGCACTCATAGCTGGATTGTTGTCAAGCTCTCTCTGAGGAATACGCATTAAGAATAATGGACTAGCATCTGGAATCGTGTATTGAATCGGATTAAGACTTGGCGACCCGTGATTACCAGGACCAGAAACTCTATTTAATCCAGTTTTAGTACGTTTTATATCAAACATTGAGAATCCTTCACCCCATAATTCTATACGTCTTTGCATTAGAATTTCTGATATTAAAGATGCACCAGAAAAGGCAGCAGAAGTGTAAGATGGATTTCTTGTTGAAATTAAACTCTCTAATACAGTTCTTGCAGCAGCGTCTTGACCTTGTCTTGCTAAAGCTTCTGCTTCAATTAAGTACATTTCTGCAGCTCTCATGTACAAATAATCTGCAGCCCAACTGCCCGAAACAGGCACTTCGTGCTTAATTTGCGTATATGGAGGAATTTGAGATGATGTTGATGTTGGTAAAGCAAATACTTGCTTTCTTACATCGGTTACAGGTATTGCATCATACAAAAATTTAGTTATTTTCTTTTGTCCACCTAAACCTGCATATCCAAACTGACTTGCATCTATGTGGGAGAAAAAAGAAGCATAAATTGTTGCTTGACTCGCAGGAATTAAAGAACCCCACATCCACTCACCAACACTAATAGTTGAAAAACTAGCTCTATTAACATACGTTGTAGCATTCATAGGGCTATAACTAGATCTAGCTTTGTTAGCATAAGTTGCAGCAGTTGCCCAATCTTCCATTGCCAGAGCAACACGTGCTCTAAAACCTCTAGCAATATTTACGTCAACATTTGTTTTGGCTGGTCTTATTTTGCCATTTAATAAAGTTTCTGCAGTGGTTAAATCAGAAATGATTTGTGCATATACATCTGAAACTTTTCCTCTACCTTTTGATTCTAATGTTATAGTTGTATAAATAGGAATACCTGGTTTGGATTCATTTCCTTTATACGTTTGTTGAAAGTTATTGATAAGATTAAAATAACACCAAGCTCTTACTGCAAGTGCTTCACCCTTAACCCTTTCAATGTCTGCGAGAGTTGAACCAACAATTTTTGTTGGGTCATTAGCATTATCTAATAATAAGTTACATTGTTTGATTATACTATAATAGAAAGACCAGGTTGCGTCAGACCTCGCATTACTAGTAGCATTTTGCCATTCAGTATACTGATAATCTGCATTAAACCAACCATAACCAGACGTGTGTACAACCATATCAGCACCCATCAAATCATTTGCCAAATCAATTGCTTTTTGACCAAAATTATCGTGTCTTGCAACACCATTACCACCACCAAAAGCAAATAGAGATAAATACGAACTTGTTTGAGCCGAGTTTACAGCTGCAATAGAACCATAAACTAGATCGGGGGTAATCGCATTTGAAGGCACTGTGTTTAAATAATCCTTTTTACAACTTGCCCCAACTAGAGTTATAGCTGTAAGGAGAATCATTAATTTGAAAGAGTTACTTTTCATAATTTTTATTTTATAATTTTATAATTTTACATTTACACCAAAAGTTACTGTTCTATATGGAGGGTAACCAGCACCAGGATTTCCTCCGAAATCTTGTTGAGGATCACCACCTTTTTTAGATGTAAAGATGTATGCATTATCTACGCTACCAAACACTCTAAGGTTGCTTAAAAATAATCTTTTTGCTGTCGATTTTGGTAAATCAAATCCTAGGTTAATATTTTTAATACTAATATAAGATGCATCGAATAAAAATCTTGATGACGCATAATCTTGACCAGATGCTGTTTGTACACGTGGTACATTGGTTACATCACCAGGTTTTTGCCAACGTTTTGATATGTCAGTACTCCAAGCAGTACCAGCAGAGCCTATTGAATTTAATCCACTATAATTACCATCATAATATTTCCCACCATAAGCGTAAGTCAATAAAATTGATAAATCAAAGTTTTTATACCTAAATGAGTTAGTTAAACCACCATTAAATTTAGGAATTGAAGACCCCCCAACATAATAAAAACTTGCTTTTCCACCATCTGTAGTTAATTTTCTTTCACCTGTTGCTTTACCATCTGTTCCAAGTATATCATAATAATATAAGCTTAAACCTGTAGATGGATCAACTCCAGCAAATTCTCTCAACCAGAAATCAAATATAGATTTACCTTCTGTATATTTTTTATTACCAGTAACAATACCAGTAATTTGTTGCGTTGGTGGTAATTTTGTTAATACATTTTTGAAAGAAGTTATATTGAAATCAATTTTCCAATCAAAATTTTTCGTCCGTACTGGTGCATAACCTAACGTAACTTCTATACCTGTATTTTTTGACTGTCCAATGTTTTGGTAGGTACCCCCACTATAACCTAAGGCTGGTGGAAGAGGTACTAAAAATAATAAATCTTTAGATCTTCTATCATAAACCTCAACTGTACCAGTAATCTTTTTAAATACTGTAAATTCTACCGCTAGATTTAAATCTGCATTACTTTCCCATTTCAAACTAGGATTCGCAAGTCTTGAAGGCGAAGAAAAATTACCAACACCATCCGCATAATAATAATTAGCATATTGATAAAATAATCCAATATTGTCATTACCTGATTCACCGTAACTAGCTCTAAACTTCAAAAAGTCTATCCATTTAACATTCTTCATGAAATTTTCATTAGAAGCAACCCAACCTAAAGAAGCTGAATAAAAACTACCCCAGCGAACATCTTGAGCAAATCTTGAAGAACCATCAGTTCTTACGCTACCTTGTAGAAAGTATTTTTTGTTATAATTATAATTAACACTACCAAAATAACTTTCGATACGTTGATTATCTTCACTTGAACTAGGTGGGGCTTCAACTGTAGCAGCATTATCCAAAGCTGTTTGACCAGGATAAGCGAATCCAGTTTTTGTAGCTGACAATTGAGATGTTTGGAATTTATAGTTTTCATGACCAGCTAAAGCAGAAAAACTGTGATTACCATACTCGTGACCCCAATTTAAAATTTGGTTAGCTGTTAAAGAAGTTTGTCTAGTAAAAGAAATTGTAGAACGACCTTTAACGCCTTGAGCATCACCATATTGATTGTTCTGATAATTTGTAGCATTATTTTCGAAATAATTTAATGCTATACTAGTTTTAAAAGAAAAATCTTTCAAAAATTTAGCTTCAACATATGCATTTACGTTACCATTTAATCTCTTTTGATTTCTTACATCTAATGCTAATGTAGCAAGCAAATTAGAATTAGCAGCATAAGGACGAGATCCTGGTGAACCTGGCTGGGTAACATTACCAAAATCAAATGCAGGTTGACCATTAGCATCGTTTACAACTGCACCCGTTGCTGGATTATGGAGATACACGGGATAAATAGGACCCATATAACGGCTGTAATAGAAAGGATTTGAAGTAGCAGTACCACCAGCAAATAAGCCATCTCTTTGATCGCTACTACCATCAAAGTTTAGACCTGTTTTTAACCAATTAGTTGCTTTTGTATTAACTGTAGCCCTAAAGTTATAACGCTTATAACCAGAAAACTTAGCGGTACCCTCTTCATTTAAAAATGCACCACTTATATAATAATCACTTTTTTCATCAGCACCTGAAATGCTAATAGTTGGATTTGTCCGTTGTGCTGTTCTAAATAAAGCATCAGCCCATGGCTCATTCCACAACAATTGAGCAGAACTATTTAGTTTACCTGAAACTGGATCAACTAATTGATTACCAGGTACATTGTACGCATTATACACTAGGCCTGTAGCTGATGTTAGAATATTTGATGCATTTATACCAGCTTGAACACGGTTCTGTCCGCTTGCATATACATATGAGTTTCTGTAGGCTTCCCAAAATAATTCATAATACTGTTGTGGGTTTAATCTATCATATTCAGGAATCCCTCTTGTAGAGTAGCCTTGACGCATAGAAGCACTAACAGCTGGACGGCCTTTTTTACCATTTTTAGTTGTTAGCATAACAACACCATTAGCGGCTCTAGAACCGTAAAGGTTAGCAGCTGCAGCATCTTTAAGAATTGTGATTGATTCGATATCGTCAGTTGAAATCGCTGAAATCGCACCATCATAAGGTACACCATTTAGTACATATAAGGGTGCAGATGACGCATTTACAGATCCAAAACCCCTTACAATAATATTTGGTGCTGTACCAGGCGCACCACCACCATTCGTTGCATTAACACCAGCAACTTGACCTTCAATTGCACGCAAAGGGTTAGTATTTTGTTGCTTTTCAAAAACAGCAGCACCAACGGTACCTTCAGAACCAGTAAAAGAAGATTTTTTTACGGTACCATAGGGAACGTTTACAATAACTTCTTCTAAAATTAAGGTTGATGAAACTAAACTTACTGATACCCTACCATTACCAATAGCAACTTCTTTGGAAAGAAAGTTTACTGAAGACACAAGTAAAGTTTTCGCTTTGTCTGGAACGCTTAAAGAAAAAGAACCATCTTCTTTGGTTGAAACACCGGAAGTTGTACCTTTCACAAGCACCGATGCATTAGCAACAGGTGCACCTTTCTCATCAGTTACTTTACCAGTAACTGTCTTGTTTTGAGCCATAGCAACAGTTGTAAGTGCAACCATTACCAAAAGCGTTAGCAATTTTCTCATTTAAACTTGATTTTGGGTTAAAAAAAACTTATTATGTTATCAAAATATTATTATATCCCTAACAAAATGTTAAGGTGCCAAATATAAAGGGTATAGACAATCATTGTTAACAAAATGTTGCAGGCTTCAAAATAATTAATGTTGTAACATTTTTATTTTTTATAAAAATTAACACATTCCCTAAAATAGTAGAAAAATATTTAACTAATCCAGCTAAAATTAGATGAAAATTAAAATTCTAATTTAAAAAATAGAAAATGACTAGAAAATGAAATAAAATTTATGTTTTTCCAAAAAATAGACCGCTTACTTAGGATTAAATAACATATTTTAAATAAATAGATGCGTTTCAAGGGTAGTCAACCAAAAATATAGATTTAAATTTTGACTACTTAATAGTAGAGCTTAAATGATTGTTACTTACAAAAATTGGGATCATTAAAATATAGAATAACAAACATTGTAAGAAAATAACATTACTTAATGATTATAAAAAAGGCTGCCATATAATTGGCAGCCTTTTTTATAAAAAAATAAATACGTATACTAATCTACATCCCAGAAAATACGTGTTTTTAAAGGATCAATTGCACCTTGTGCATCAACATTTACCCCATTTGCTGCTTTTTCAGTATTAGGATAATAAAAACGTAATGGTCTTTCTACACCAACATAATTAATTGACTGAGGTGTTACTGGAAAATTCATTTTCCGATACTCACTCCAAGCTTCTAGGCCAGAAAAATTAGCCAACGCAATCCATTTTTGATAAGCAATTGCATTTAACTTATTTGTTGAAGCGATAAAATCTGCATTATCAATACCGCTAGTTAGTAAGAAAGTTGCATTATTTATGTTTGCGCCTAACATTCTGAAAGATTGTTTTACACCTTCTTCATAGTAGTTTTGAGATGTACCAGCAAAGTTTACAGAAGCGCCATACCGTTCTTTTGCTTCGGCCAATAAAAATTGAAATTCAGCCGCAACAGCTAAAACAAAAGGTTTACCAAATTGTCCTTTTATAATTTGTGATGGACCAATTGAACTGCTATTAGTTGGTAAATAACCTGATGATACACCAAACGGTACACCGACATAATTTGTACTAATTTCAGCTTTTGTACTAACACCTGGATTTGCACCATTTTCGCCACCTGTTGCATATGCCAATCTTTTTAATCTAAAAGTATCAGCAGCAGCTTTTAGGCTATTAACAAAAAACTCGGTTAATCTAGGATAGTTACTTAATCCTTTTTTTGCACCATTTGGATCATAACCCCATCTTTCATAATATGGATTCAATTTTCCTGTACTTGCTAAAAAGCCAGGATTAACGCCAACTTCTTCACCAACTATGAAACCACTTCCTTCTGCGGCAATCTTATTTAGCTCTGCTATTATATAAGCGTCTTTTCCAGCAACTCTCGCTTCTTTCATTAAAATACGCAACTTTAATGAATTTGCAAATTTCACCCATTTGGTCGTATTGCCTTTAAAGATAATATCAGCACTTGCAAAAGCACTTGCAAAAGCATTTGCTTTAGTATCGGCTATTGCCTCTGTAAGCAACACAATCAAACTATCGTAAACCGCTTTTTGATCATCAAATTTAGGGGCTAAAACTGCAGAGCCTTTTAGTGCATTTGAATAGGGAATACTACCATACATATCCACTAAAGCTTGGTAATTTAAAGCCTTCATTATTTTTGCAGGCCCTTTAAAATACTTTTGATTTGCTGCATCAGCATTATCAATTGCGTATTGATAATCATATAAATTATCATAAATACCATCCCAAAAATTAAAGTCACCATTGGTGTAGTTATATGAAAATTGTTGCGGACTTAGAATGTAGCCGTTTGATTGTGTCCAATGACCTGACCAATATTCGCCAACTTCATTAAACCCAAGAAAATTAGTACTTGTAACATTCAACGCATTCGTCATTACAAACGATGCTGAGGCTGATGTTAAAACGTTAGGGTTGGTATTTATATCTAGAAAGTCTTTTTTACAGCCTACGCTTAATATAACTACGCAACCTATTAGTGATAATATTTTAGTCTTCATATCTAAAAATTTATTGCTTTAGGTTAAAATTAAAAAGTAAAGTTTATGTTAAACCCGTATTGTCTTACTGGTGGTGTTTGACCAGTATTGTTAATACCTTGACCATTACCAGCTGTATAACTAAACTCAGGGTCAGTATAAAAATTGGTTTTATCTACAATTGTAAACAAGTTTCTTGCAAACAATGAAATATTGGCACCTGTAAATATTTTTGTTTTTAAAGCCAATTTAGTAGGCAGACTATAGTTTAAATTTAAATCTCTAAGTTTAATAAACCAGGCCGGTGTAACAAAATTTTCTGAGATTAAACGATAGTTGTTAACCCATAAAGCATATTCTGGCTCTCTTACATAAACATCCGTATTTGCAACAGTTTTACCAGTAGCATCTACATATGCTGAGTTTTCGAATATTTGATTGGTTCTATTTTCTGTCCATTTACCAGAACCAGTAAAGGTCATTTGACGACCCAAATCGCTATACATTACATTTCCACCACGATACTCAAGCGTAAAACCTAGGCTGAAATTTTTATATGATGCTTTAGAACTGAAACCAATAATATCTTTCGGTAAAGTTCTTCCGCGCCCTGTTAAAGTTTTATCTCTAGTTGGATAACCTGTTATAGCATTTACCAATCTTCTTCCACTCCCGTCTGCTGCATAATTATAACCATCAGTTTTTAGGTAAGGGAAAGGATTATCCTTAATTACGTTAACAGTTGCATAAGAATAGCCACCATATTGAAACTCGGTAATACCAGGATATAAATCAACCACTTTATTATCGTTCATTGAATATCTAAGACTTGCATCCCATCTAAAGTTCTTTGTATTTAATAATTGAACTTTTAAATCAGTTTCAAAACCCCAGTTTTTAACTTCACCAACATTAATTGTTAAGGTATTAAAACCTGTTGTTCTAGGTATAGTAACATCAATAACTTGACCTTTCGAATTTTGAGAATAAACAGCGGCATCAATGCTTACTTTATTATTAAACAATTGAAATTCACCACCAACTTCAAATGAGTTAACAAACTCTGGCGTCAAGTTAGCATCTGGTAAAATGTTACCTACTGTTAAACCAACAGTATTACCATAAGGGAAATTATTTCCATTTGGAAAAGTAGGATCCAACCCATATAATCTTATATTATCGTTACCATTTTTATTGTAGCTCACACGCAATTTAGCATAGCTTAAAGTTTTGCTTTTTAAACCTGCAATAGCGTCTGTAGCAATAAAAGATACCGAACCACCATAATATGGATAACTGTATTGATTGGCAGCACGTGTAGGTTTATAAAATAATGACGTTGCATCAAAACGGAAGCTACCATTTAAAATTAACCATCCTTTATAATTAGTGGTTAAATCGGCATAATACCCATAGCGGCGTTGTAAACTATTGCTTTCACCACCTGTTAATTCGCCTTGTCTATTACCCACATTGTACAATCCTGGTACAACTATAGAACCAGAACCTACTGTTAAAAGTTTTGTTTGTATTTGATAAACACTAAAGCCTGCTACAAATGAGTTAGAGAAATCTCCAATATCTTTCTTGGCTTGTAATTGAAACTCATTATTTAAAACATTTTCTGTATTTGAGTAGTCTGTAACTGAACCTAAATTGTCAGTAATAGCTCTATAAATACCTAAACCATCAGTAGGATCAGTTGTTGCAGCATTATTTTTAGCCCAATCTGTATATAAAAATTGACCTACTTTGTTTTTCCCACTTCTAGTATTGTTCATTATACCAATACGTTCCATGATATTTAACCAAGGTGCTGCTTGGTAATTTAATTCTAAAGTACCTTGAATGTTGGCATCTTTATAATTTTGTCTACCATTATCTTTATTAAAATAAGGATTGTTATAATAATCGTTATAATAACCATTTGGATTAGCGAATTTGTTGTTTTGCCAATCTCTTAAATCTTTTAACGGAATATTTGCTGCTTGGTTAATAACATCAAAATAAAAGTCAGATGTGGTTCTATCATAATTAGCTTGAGAATAGTTGGTAGTAAATAAAGCAGATAATTTGCCATATTTTTTTGAAGCATTTGCTCTTACACTTGTTCTATCACTTTTATCTTTTGGTACAATACCATTAATTTTTTGATTTTCAAACGATACATAAAAACTACTATTCTCGTCACCACCTTGAAAATTAACTTGATTATTAACAGATACACCTATATCGAAAGCGTCTTTACGGCTATTTTTAACATTAGCGTAAGGTAATGTATATACTGAGCCATCTACAAGTGTTCTTCCCATTACCCTATTACTACCATCAAATGCATCACCAAATTGTTGGTTTTCATAAGGACGAAAGTTTAGCTTAGATCTAAATACTGGATCTGCATTATATCCTGCACCACCAAATGGTATATCATAGTATTGAGAACCACTACCATATTTATCTTGGAATTTTGGTAAAAAACTAATTTCTTCAAAGTTTGTAGTATTTGAAAAAGATACTTTTAATTTTCCGCCAGAACCTTTTTTCGTTGTTACAACCATTGCACCATTAATACCAGCAGAACCATACAAAGTTGCTGCTTGACCACCTTTTAAAATAGTTACATTTTCAACATCGTTAGGGTTAATTAAAGATAAAACAGTAGACGTTGTTTGCATACCATCTACAATTATCAATGCCTCGTTATTACCTGTTAAAGATCTGTAACCACGTAATACAATTTTTACCGATGGGTCAACACTGTTATTAACATTTAAAATAGCTAAACCAGATACTTTACCTGATAATGAAGTAGCTAATTGAGGTGATCTACCATTATTTATCTCCGCGTTTGAAATTTTTGCATAAGCGTACCCAATATCTCTTGATTTTCTCTTGATACCTTGAGCAGTTACAATTACTTCATCAATTTGAGATTCAACAACATTCAATGTTACTGAAACATTGTTTTGGTTTGAAACTTTAACATTCGCTGATGTGAAATTTACAGCAGACACAATTAAAACATCCCCAGTTTTTGCAGAGATTTTAAAATTACCATCAGCATCTGCCGATACACCTGATTTGGTACCTTTTAATAAAACAGTTGCAGAAGGTACAGCCTTACCTGTTTGATCTGCCACCTTACCCATAATTGTTCGGGTTTGTGCATGCGCAATTGTTGTACTAAGGACAATTGCTAACAAAGTCAAAAGTTTTCTCATGTAAACTTGATTTTTGGTTAAAAAACATTTTTAGTGGAATCGTGTTATCGCAATGTTAAAAAACGATGAACAAAACAAACATATTGTTAAAAAGACAAAGTCTGTTAAAAAAATGTTGCATTGGTAAAAAAAATGTTTATCACATCAATTTTAACCTTCAATAAATTCGAAAAAAATGCCCTATCGTTTTTGATAGGAAAATATAAAATATTTTTAAGATTACACTTGTAAAAAGGTTACAAATACGCTAATATTTGCATGTATAATCAGTTTTCTAAATTTGCAATCTATATTCTGATACGATTTAACATCTAACAAATATCTTTGCACACATGAAGATTTTAGATGGAAAAATTGCAGCGGCTGCAGTAAAAGAGGTCTTAAAGAAGGAAGTAACTGAATTATTGTTAAATGGCAAGAGAAAGCCACATTTAGCAGCCATATTAATTGGTAACAATGGGGCAAGCGAAACGTATGTTGCTAGTAAAGTAAAAAATTGCGAGGAAGTTGGCTTTCTATCTTCCTTAATTCGTTTTGAATTAGATACAACTGAAGAAGAATTACTAACTAAAATTACACAACTTAATAACGATGATACTATAGATGGCATTTTGGTACAACTGCCCCTGCCACAACATATTAGTGAAGCCAAGGTTATAGAAGCTATTAGCCCAACTAAAGATGTAGATGGTTTTCACCCTATTAGTGTTGGTAAATTAGTACAAGGGTTGCCAACTTTTATACCTGCAACCCCTTATGGCATTATGTTACTGCTTGACTACTTTAATATTGAAACCAAAGGCAAACACGCTGTGGTTATTGGTCGTAGCAATATAGTTGGCAGGCCAATGAGTATTTTATTAAGTAGCAATTTACCAAAAGGAAACTGTACCGTAACGCTTTGCCACAGCCACACACCTAATTTAAACGAACTTTGTTTGCAGGCCGATATTATTGTTGCAGCAATTGGCAAACCCGGTTTTGTAAAGGCCAATATGGTAAAGCAAGGCGCCGTAATTATAGATGTTGGTATTACCCGTGTTGATGATGCAACTGCTAAAAAAGGTTTTCGTATTAAAGGCGATGTAGATTTTGATGAAGTTGCGCCTAAATCGGCTGCTATTACACCCGTACCAGGTGGTGTAGGCTTAATGACTATTGCAGGTTTGCTTAAAAACACCTTGCAAGCATATAAAAATAATATAAAGTTGTAATTAGAAATTAAAGGTTTTGTTGACCAACATTTACCTAAATATGAGACTTTTGTTGTGTCACTCACTTGTACGTTTATACCTTTATTCAACTTTCATCTAAGCGTATGTTTTCAAAAACAGCATAATCACTTTTATTACAACCAATAATGACCAATAACTCACAACTCACAACTTTTAACGCTACACTTCCCGTTATGGAAAGCTTTTACACCATTCAAGGTGAAGGTTTCTACCAAGGCAGTGCGGCTTATTTTATTCGCCTTGGTGGCTGCGATGTTGGCTGTGTTTGGTGTGATGTAAAAGACAGTTGGGACGCTTCAAAACATCCGCAAATAGCAATAGATAAAATAGTTGAAGAAGCGGTTGAAAAAGTTAATGACCAATCGACAATCGACAATACACAAGTTAATCATCAACCATCTACTGTTCACTATCCTCTAACAGTTAATTCCATTTTGGCCGTTGTTACCGGTGGCGAACCATTGTTACACAATTTAAATACATTAACAACAGAATTACATCAAAAAGGCTTTAGAACAAATATTGAAACTTCAGGTTCATCCCCTTTAAGTGGTAGTTGGGATTGGATTTGCCTTTCACCCAAGAAATTTAAAGCACCATTAGCAGAAGTTGTGCCCTTTGCAAATGAATTGAAAGTAGTTGTATTTAATAAATATGACTTTGCTTGGGCAGAAGAATATGCTTTACGGGTTTCACCAAACTGCAAATTATATTTGCAACCAGAGTGGGATAAAGCTGCAATAGTTACACCACTAATAATAGACTACATAAAAGCAAATCCAAAGTGGGAATTAAGCTTACAACTACATAAATATATTAATGTGCCCTAATTTGAAGTATGATGTTAGATGTCAAATAAATGTATGGCTCATTTTACAATAAAAGCCCTCGCCTTTACTATTTTGTAACAATGAGATTCAATACATTTAAAAAAGATTTAACAACATGCCTTCATCAGTTTTTCCGAAATTGCTTTCTTATTTAATGTGTATGAAGTATTCATTTATATTATTATTTGCTATTGGGGTATTTACTAGTCACTCGCAAACATATAATCCTAATAAAGTAAATAAAAAAGCGATTGGAGTTTATGAAAAAGCATTAATCGAACTAAGAGATGGCAATATTGCAGGCGCAATTCCAATTCTACAAAATGCTATTACAATTGATAACAATTATGTAGATGCTTATTTGTCTATGGCTGGTGCCTATGGCGAGTTAAAAAATTACAAACAAGCTATTGTTAATTATGAAATAGCTCGTAGTAAAGACACCAATTATTTTAAAGTTTACAACCAACCTTATGCTATTAATTTAGCAGGTGACGGTAAATTTAGCGAAGCGTTACAAGCGGTCAATACGTTTCTAGCAATACCAAATATTAGCGAAAGAGGCGTTAAAACGGCTATGTATCGCAAAAAAAGCTACGAATTTGCAGTAGCTTACCAACAAAAACACCCAACTAATAATTACGTTTTTAACCCAATAAATTTAGGCGATAGTGTTAACTCGCCACAATCTGAGTATTTTCCTTCATTATCAGTTGATGACAGTTTATTGGTTTTTACCCGAAGAGGCGAAAGAGGTGGTGAATATTTTTACAAATCAAGCATTAACCAACAACTTCAATTTTCTAAAGCTACCAAAATAGCTGGCGATATTAATGAGGAGCCATTTAAAGGGGCAATTACAGTATCAGCCGATGGCGAATGGATGATTTTTGCAGGTAATATTGGCAATAATACCAGCGATAATTTTGATTTATATATTTGTTATGCCACTACTACAGGCTGGAGCGACCCCCAAAATTTAGGCGATAATATTAATACGCCTTATTGGGAAAGTGCACCTAGCTTAAGCCCCGATAAACGGGTGCTATACTTTAGCAGCAACCGCCCCAATGGTTTTGGAGGGGCAGATTTGTATATGAGTGTTAGAGATGCAAAAGGCAAATGGGGCAAGGCTGTAAATATGGGACCAACCATTAATACGGCAGGCGATGAAACAGCGCCTTATATTCATGCCGATAATCAAACATTGTACTTTACATCTAACGGATTGCCGGGCTATGGTGGCACAGATTTATACATCATGCATAAAAATTTTGAAGGCATGTGGAGCATTCCAGAAAACCTTGGCTATCCAATAAACACCATAGAAAACGAAGGTAGTTTAGCCGTTGCCCCAAACGGTATAAATGCTTATTATGCAAGTGATAGAAGCGATAGTCGTGGTGGATTAGACTTATACAAATTTGATTTGCGAGAGGATATTCAGCCGTATAAAACTTTGTATGTAAAAGGTTTTGTGTACGATAAAAATTCCAAAAAAGGCTTGCCAAGTAATGTAGAATTGATAGATAATGAGAGTAGAAAAACACTCATGAATGTTCAGACCGATGAGACAGGTTTTTACTTTATCACATTACCAGCAAAAAAAAATTACACCTTTGCAGTAACCAGAAAAGGTTATTTATATTACAGTAAATTATACGAACTCTCGGCCAAAACTGCAGATAGCACCTACCGAGAAAATATTTATTTACAACCAATTGAGTTAAACAGAATTACTACCTTAAAAAATATTCAGTTTGAAACAAATTCTTACCAATTAAAAGAGGTTAGTAAAATTGAGTTAGATAAGTTGTTGCAACTTTTACTAGACAATACTTCCATCAAAATTGAGATAAATGGCCATACTGATAATATTGGCAAAGCAGAAGATAATATAAAACTATCTACTAATAGAGCTAAAGCGGTTACAGACTATTTAACGGAGAAAGGTATACCACTACAACGCTTGCAATACAAGGGATTTGGCGCAAGCAAACCAATTGCGGATAATACAACCGAAAGCGGCAGAACCATTAATAGGCGAACAGAATTTGTAGTAATTGGGATGTAAAATATTCCGTATTACAGTTAGTTGCATTATCTTCATCACCTAATGACAACTCACCTCTTATATCAAATAGCACTAACACAAATTCCAAATATTGGTGCTGTGCAAGCCAAACAATTGGTTGACCATTTTGGTGATGCTGCATCTATTTTTAAAGCTTCGAAAAAAGAAATAAGTAGCATTGAAGGTATTGGTGAGATAAAAGCAAAAGCTATCAAAAGCTTTGACGATTTTAAAGCTGCCGAAGAAGAAATTAGCTTCTGCCAAAAGCACCATATAAGCACTCTATTTTTAACCGATATTGATTACCCAAAACGATTATTGCACTGTTACGATGCGCCTACTATATTATTTTACAGGGGCAATGCAGATTTAAATACCACAAAAATCATTAGCATTATTGGCACAAGAACTAATACAGATTATGGTAAACAGGTTACAGAGCAATTAATAGAAGGTTTGCAAGGGCATAACACACTTATTGTTAGTGGGCTGGCTTTTGGTATAGATGCTATTGCACATAAGGCGGCCATACAAAATGGGTTGCCAACAGTGGGTGTTTTAGCGCATGGGTTAGATTCAATTTATCCATCACAACACAAATCTTTGGCAAAAGAAATGTTAGTTAATGGTGGCTTGTTAACAGAATTTACGAAGCATACAAAAGCCGATAAACATAATTTTCCACGCAGAAACCGTATTGTTGCTGGCATGGCAGATGCAACTATTGTTATAGAAACACAAGCCAAAGGTGGCAGTATGATTACCGCAGAACTGGCTCATAATTATAACAGAGATTTATTTGCAGTGCCAGGAAAAATTACTGACCAAAAAAGTAGTGGCTGTCTTAAACTTATTCAGCAAAACAAAGCTGTTTTATTGACTGATGTTATACAACTAATTGAAGCAATGGGCTGGGAAACAAAACCATCCAAAGTAAAAAAACAAAGAGAATTATTTATTGAATTAACTGCTGATGAAAAAATTGTTGTAGCTATTCTTACAGCTAGAGACACCGTTTCTATTGATGAAATTTATCGTCAATCTGGTTTAAGTAGTAGTTTAATTGCAGCTGCTATTTTGGGATTAGAATTACAGGGATTATTAATTTTATTGCCAGGTAAAATGTATCGGTTGGCGTAAGATTGGTAACCCAAACAAAAAATTCATTTTGCATTTTCATACAGCCTTTTATCTTTGCCTATGGCAACAATAAAATCCCCGTCTAAAAGCAATAGCAGTTCTCGTTTATTTGGTGCTGGTTTAACTTTCGATGATGTTTTGCTCATGCCTGCTTACAGTCAGGTACTCCCTCGTGAAGTGAATATACAATCGCATCTCACTAAAGATATTATTTTAAATGTACCTATGCTTTCAGCGGCAATGGATACCGTTACAGAAGCCAATTTGGCAATCGCATTGGCACGTGAAGGTGGTATTGGTATTTTGCATAAAAATATGACCATCGAGAAGCAAGCCGAGCAAGTTCGTAAAGTAAAGCGAAGTGAGAGCGGTATGATTATCGACCCCATAACATTGTCAGAAAATGCCTCGGTTGGTGATGCTTTAAGGTTGATGAAAGAGAACAGAATTGGCGGTATCCCTATTGTTGATGCCAATCAAAAATTGGTAGGTATCCTTACCAATCGTGACCTACGTTTTGAGACTACCCATAAGACTAAAAAGATTAAGGAAGTAATGACGAAAGACAACCTTATTACTGCACCAGAAGGTACCGATTTAAAAAAAGCAGAGAAAATTTTACAACAATATAAAATTGAAAAACTACCAGTTGTAACGAAGCAAGGTGTTTTAATAGGTTTAATTACTTACCGCGATATTTTGCAACTTAGTAATAACCCAAATGCGGTTAAAGATGGCTTTGGCAGGTTATTAGTGGGTGCCGCTTTAGGCATTACAAGAGACTTAATGGATAGGGCTTCGGCCTTACAAACAGTTGGTGTTGATGTGGTGACTTTAGACAGTGCCCACGGTCATAGCAAAGGCGTAATTGATGCCCTAAAAGCTCTTAGAAAAAACTTTAAAAAATTACAAATAATTGCTGGTAATGTTGCTACGGCCGA
Source organism: Chitinophagales bacterium (assembly GCA_038327865.1). GTDB lineage: Bacteria > Bacteroidota > Bacteroidia > Chitinophagales > Chitinophagaceae > Parasediminibacterium. The sequence goes on from JBBQLL010000004.1 coordinate 74,826, forward strand.
AGGTGCGTTGGCATTGGCAAATGCTGGTGCAGATTGTGTTAAAGTTGGTATTGGGCCTGGCTCTATTTGCACTACACGTATTGTAGCAGGTGCAGGCGTACCACAACTTACAGCTATTATGGAAGCAGCCAATGCACTTAAAATAAAAGGTATTCCTATTATTGCAGATGGTGGTATTCGGTACACTGGTGATATGGTAAAAGCCCTAGCCGCAGGTGCTAACGTTGTGATGATGGGCAGTGTATTTGCAGGTGTAGAAGAAAGCCCCGGCGAAACCATTATTTACGAAGCCCGTAAGTTTAAAGAATACCGTGGCATGGGTAGTTTAGGTGCCATGAGCCAAGGTAGTGGCGACCGTTATTTTCAAGATGTAGAAGATGATGTAAAGAAATTTGTGCCAGAAGGTATTGAAGGCCGAATTGCCTACAAGGGCCCTTTAAGCGAGGTTGTTTATCAGTATGTTGGTGGCTTACGGGCAGGCATGGGTTACTGTGGTGCTAAAGACATCAAAACCTTGCAGCAAGCCACTTTTGTACAAATTACCAATGCTGGTATGAAGGAAAGTCACGCCCACGACATTGAAATTACCAAGGAAGCACCAAACTATAGTAGAAAGTAGCAGGTTTCACGCAAAGAAGGCAAAGAAGACCAAGACCGTAACGAGTACTTATTTTTTACATATGCTTTATGTATTTTTATTTTTTATTTATTTGTGTAAAGTTTCTTTGTAACCAGCATTAGTTTTTCAATTAAACTTCGTTGTGTCACTCACTTGTAATGCTTGGTACTTTATTGAGCTTTTTCTACCCAACAACATAAAATCTTAGCACTCTTTATATACTTTTATTTCTTTATTTGAAACTTCTTAAAAATGCAAATAGAACTTACAAATACAGGGAAACGTTACAACCGAGAATGGATTTTTCGCCACTATAACTATACCTTTCAAGCAGGTAAATCCTATGCCATTATTGGCCCAAATGGTAGCGGTAAAAGCACCTTGTTACAAGCCATTGCGGGCGCTATAAACCCAAGCGAAGGTTCTATTTTATTAACAATCAACGGTCAAACAACAACAGACAATCAATATTACAAATACTTATCTATAGCTGCACCCTATTTAGAGGTGATTGAAGAAATGACCGCCACAGAGTTTCTTAAATTTCATGCAGCTTTTAAGCCATTATTACCAAATATCACCATCGCTGAAATATTGGCTATTATTGGCTTAGAAAACAATGCAGACAAACAAATTCGGTATTATAGCAGTGGTATGAAACAACGCATTAAACTAGCACAAGCTATTTTTTCTGATACCCCTGTATTGCTATTAGACGAGCCTTGCACCAATTTTGACGCTGCAGGCTATCAATTGTATCAACACTTAATTACCACGTATTGCGGCCACAAACTCATCATTGTTAGCAGCAACGACTTACAAGAATACAGCTTTTGCACAGAGCAAATTTTGATTGGAGATTATAGGTAAGTAATCTTCAATTTCCCCCATAAACCCAACACCTTTCTACGCATATATCAAAGCTAATTGGACATCAATAAATAAATCATAGCTTATACAAATAGCCGCCAATAAAACATTGGATTTAGCAACTTTAAAGCAATATTTTTTGTATATAACAAACTGCTTAGTTGTGATTGTGCACCTTTGCGAGTGGCAATAAAATTAAAGGCTTTGGCAGCACCATTTAGTATAAAATTACTTGCCATAAAAGGCGATAATATTTTGCCAAGCTTTAAATCTTTGTTTATTTTATTAAACACATTTACATCATATTCTTTTAGTGCAGCAGCACTAAAGTTGTTGGCAGCAATGGCTTTAGCGGCTTGCTGGGCAGCAAACTTACCACTAATCATGGCCTGAGGAATTCCATTACCAGACATTAAATCTATCAGCCCGCCAGCGTCGCCAGCTAGCATATAGCCATCACCTGAAATGGCTCTTTTTTTTGTGCCTAAATGCAAGGCACCACCTTCTAATTTACCAACTTGCTCTGCATTTTTAAACCGCTCTTTTAAGGTTGGGTGTAGCTGAATGGCTTCCCAAAACAAGGTATTTAAATTAATATTGTTTTGCTTGGCAACATCGCTACGCATTACCAAATTTACATTGGCAATATCGCTGTTAAAAGGTGCAATATAAAAGCCACCGGGCATCATTTTACGGTGTAAAAACAATTCTGCATGGTTAGGAAAATCAATATTACCCACATTTTTAAAATACCCTCTCACACCAATAGCAAAGTGCTTGTTTTGTTTGGTTAAATTACCAACTGTAAACGGTAAGGATGCAGATGAACCTGTCGCAACTATCACCAATTTAGTGTGTACAATAGCTTCTTTTTGGGAATTAAAAAGCGTCCACTCACCTGTCTTCACTTCTTTTTCCCATCCTGTAATTGCTGTGTTTTCTAAAATTTGTATTAATGGCGTAACCAATATTTTTTTATGCAACCAATTATCAAAATCTGCACGTGGCATAGCAATGCAAGTAGGTAAATGTTCTAGCTTATTGAGTGGCAAAAAAGCAATGTCTAATTTGCCACCATTTGGCGTATGCAACAATGTGCCATTAATCGGCAAATATTTATCGGTAAAATTTTTATCTAATGGTAAATTTGCATCCAATTCGTGTAATATTCTAATGGCTTGACCTGTAACCACATCTGCACATGGTTTTGAACGTGGATGTTCACTTTTATCAATTAGTAACGACGCAATGCCACTTTTTGCCAAAAAAAGTGCGGCCATTTGCCCTGCTGGTCCTGCACCTATTATTGTTACAACAGACTCCTTTACATGCATCGTACAATTTATTTTAATAAAGTAGTAAACAAGTTATTTTTAAATAAGTTTTAGCAGCCAAAAATCTGCCTGCTTATTTATTTATTTCTATCGTCTTGATGCTATCAACAAGTTTAAATCTGTAAATTTTAAATCAAATTTTTGACTTATATAGAAATCTGTTAATGCGCCTTTAAACAAATAAATACCATCTCTAAGGTTAATATTGTGCCATATCATTTCATCTAATCCACCTTCATCACTTATCTTCAACATCAATGGCATCAATACATTACTAATAGCTTGGCTAGCAGTACGTGCAAAACCACTAGGAATATTTGGTACACAATAATGTATCACACCATGTTTTACAAATACCGGATTTTCATGGCTAGTTAATTCGCTAGTTTCAAAGCAACCACCTCTATCTATTGCTACATCTAAAATGATACTACCAGGCCGCATAGCAGCTACCATTTCCTCTGTAATTACAACAGGTGCCCTACCTGTTTGGTTACTTAACGCACCAATGGCTACCTCGCACGTTTTTAGTTGCTTAGCTAGAATACGCGGTTCTAAAACGCTGGTCCAAACCCTATGACCTAAATTGTTTTGTAATTGTTTTAGCCGATACACATCGTTATCAAACACCTTAACACTAGCACCCAAAGCCAAGGCATTTCTAGTAGCGGTTTCGCCTACAATACCTGCACCAACTACCACTACTTTTATTGGTGGAATACCACTAATACTGCCCAACAAAACGCCTTTCCCTTTATTAAAACTACTCAAATATTGACCTGCAATTAACATCAACGCACTACCAGCAATTTCACTCATGCTGCGTACAATTGGGTAAGTACCACTATCATCTTTTAAGTTTTCAAAACTGATGGCAGTTATTTTTTTCTCCATCATTTTCTCTATAATACAAGCCTTTAATGCCGAATGATGAATTGGCGAGATAATAAACTGGTTAAACTGCAACAAACCCATATCTTCCTCTACAACTGGGGCGCTTTTTATTAATATTGGTGCTTTATACACCGATGCTTTATCGTACACAATGGTTGCTCCAGCTTCACCATAATCTTTATCTATATAATGGCTTGCTAAGCCTGCATTGCTTTCTATAACAACGCTATGTCCATTGCTAACCAATACGCCAACGGCTTCAGGCGTTAAAGCAATACGGTTTTCTTGAAACGCAAATTCTTTTGGTATCCCTATGTCTAGCTTAGCGCCTTGCGGCTTTACATCTAAGGTTTCTTCTAATGTTTCGTAACTAAATGATGTTGCTATATATGGTTTGCTTGTGGCCATCCGTGAATTATGAATTATAAATTATGAGTTGCGGCAAGTTACTATTGAAAATTGATTATTACACATTACATGATGATAATTTAATGAATGGTCATTAGTCTAGTACCATCATCTTGCAGTTTTATGGTAATATTTAACACGTCATCGGGTAATAAATTTGGGGCATTTTCTGGCCATTCAACTAGGCATAAATCGCCATTTTGCAAGGCATCTTCAACTCCTGCGTTTATGGCTTCTTCCTCACTTTTCAGTCTGTACCAATCCATATGATAAATAGTTTTATATTGAAGACTCGTATATTCATTAATGATGGAAAATGTTGGACTGCTAACTACATCTTCTACTTTTAAAGCGTCACATACCGCATGAATAAAAGTGGTTTTACCAGCACCCATAGGTGCATAAAAAGCCCATATTTTTCTATTGGCAAATTGGCATAATACCTGTTCTGCCACTTCGTGTATTTTAGAAATATCAAATACAATGTTCATAACAACGAAGATAGTTTGTAAGAAGCTGTATGGTGAATGAATGTTCGTTTATCGAAACAACATTATGGTTTTTAAGAGATAAATTTGTTATTGACTTTAGCTGAAATATACTGTTTATCCGCTAAAATTAAAAGTGAATAACGGTTAGAAGTGATGCAATGTGCGACGCATATAAAGCTAAATTGAAAAGCAACAGCAAGTAACATAAATAACTAAATTATGGAAAAAGTAGCATGGAAAGTTGAAGGGATGACGTGCAGTAATTGCGCTTTAAGCGTTAGTAAAATGCTACAAAAACAAGGCATGCAACAAGTACAAGTTAATGCCATAACTGGGGATGTAAATTTTGAAAATAGTGATTCAGTAACAGGGCTTAGTATTGCTAAGAAAAACATAAACGAGTTAGGCTATCATGTGGTAGATGATAGTGGCAATATTACAGCAAAAAAGAAACAATTTCTTGCTACTTATTTAGAAAAATTTTGGGTGTGTTTACCGTTTACATTGGTATTAATGTTGGCACATTGGGGTATGTATTTTGGTGTGCACTTTTTACATAATGCTTGGTTGCAAATGGCTATCTGTTTGCCAGTATTTATTATTGGTATGAATTTCTTTGGACGCAGTGCTATAAAGAGTTTGAGCAAAGGTATACCTAATATGAATGTACTGATTGCATTAGGTTCATTAGCAGCATTTGTATATAGTTTTATTGGCACTATTACAGGCAATGAGAACCAAATATTTTACGAAACAGCAGCTTCTATTATCACCATTGTTTTTTTAGGAAATTGGATGGAACACGCATCGGTTGCAAGTACACAAAAAGTAATTAAAGAATTGACTAAGCAACAAAAGGTAATGGCTAATATGATTGCCTATGATGATGCCCATAATGAGAACATTTTCCCTATAGAAAATACCTTTTTAAAAGTAGGCGATTTGGTACTAATAAAAACTGGTGAACAAGTACCTCAAGACTGCAAAATATTAAGTGGCGAGGCAGAAGTAAATGAAGCTATTATTACTGGTGAAAGTGTACCAGTATTTAAAAAGCAAGGCGATATTTTAATAGGTGGTAGCGTACTAGCAAATGGTACTGTAAAATGTTACGTAACAGCTACTGGCAAAGACACCGTAATGAATGGCATTGTAGCATTGATGAAGCAAGCACAGGGACAAAAACCACCTATGCAATTACTAGCTGATAAAATTAGTGCTGTATTTGTACCTGTAGTTATTGGGATAGCTTTACTAACTGTTATTATTAACTACTTTTTTTTACACGTCAATTTTGGCGATAGTTTAATGAGAAGTATTGCCGTTTTAGTAATTAGTTGCCCTTGTGCTATGGGTATTGCTACCCCTGCTGCTATTGCTGTTGGCCTTGGTAGAGCTGCAAAGCATGGTATCCTGTACACAAAAACAGATAGCATGGAATTGTTTGCACAAATAAAGCAAATAGTGTTTGATAAAACGGGTACTTTAACATCGGGTCAATTTAAAATTTCAAAATTTAAATCTGAAATTGACGAAGTTGATTTTAAGAAAATAGTTTATTCATTAGAAAAATTTTCCAATCATCCAATTGCTAAAAGCATTACCGAAGCATGGAAAATTAGTGAGGTATTGAGATGGCAAAAAATTGAAGAGATAAAAGGCTTGGGTATGAAAGCCAGCGACAAAGAAGGCAACATTTTCTGGGTTGGTTCTGCTAAAATAGACGATAAAATTGAAGATAAAAGCCACCATTTGTATGTTACTAAAAATAGTATACTTATTGGTTGGATAGACATCGCTGACGAGATACGACCTGAAGCAAGAACCATCATCAATTACTTTAAGGCAAAAGGTATAAGAACCATTTTGTTAAGTGGGGATAGTTATGCCAAAAGCAAGGAAGTTGCAGATGAATTGGGTATTGATCAAGTAATTGCACAACAAACCCCTCAACAGAAATTAGAGGTGATAGAAATGCTTTGTAAAACCACCCCAACAGTAATGGTTGGCGATGGCATTAATGATGCACCAGCATTGGCAAAAGCTACTATCAGTGTAAGTTTAAGTGCTGCATCGCAATTGGCTATACAAAGTGCATCGGTGGTGTTAATGAATAATGGTTTACAAAAATTACCCATTGCCATGCAACTTGGCAAGCATACTTACAACACCATAAAAGGCAATTTATTTTGGGCTTTTTTCTATAATGTTATTGCTATTCCTTTTGCAGCTATTGGGCTGTTTACACCAACAGTTGGTGCCTTATTAATGGGCCTAAGCGATGTTGTTTTAATTGCAAATAGTTTACGTTTAAATTGGAAAAAAATAGAGGCTTAATTTTCAATTTGTGATTTGAAATTTGTAGTCAACTACCCATTTTTCACCATTCACTATTCGCTATTGAACACACCAATTAAAATACTGCAACAATATTGGCAACACGATACCTTTCGTGGTGAACAAGAAGCGATTATTACTGCCATTTTATCGCAAAAAGATTGCCTAGCACTACTACCAACTGGTGGTGGAAAATCCATTTGTTTTCAAGTACCCACGATGCTAATGGATGGCATATGTTTAGTGGTAACGCCCTTAATTGCGTTAATGAAAGATCAGGTTGAAACCCTGCAAAAAAAAGGTATTCAAGCTTTATACATTAATAGCGGTATGAGCTTTTACGAAGTAAAAAAAACACTAGAAAAAGCTGTTAGTGGGCACTATAAATTTTTGTACGTATCGCCTGAAAGGCTAGAAACCAATCTCTTTAAAGCGTATGTATATGCAATGGATATTTGCCTAATTGCAGTAGATGAAGCACATTGCATAAGCCAATGGGGTTACGATTTTAGACCTTCGTATCTTAAAATAAACAAGCTAAGGGAATCGCTTGATGATATACCAATTATTGCATTAACTGCATCGGCAACACCAACTGTACAAGACGATATAATTACTAAGCTACAACTAGCAGATAAACTAGTTTTTAGGCAAAGTTTTGAAAGATCTAATCTATCTTATTCAGTATTTAATGTTGATAGCAAAATTAATAAGGCCATCACCATTTTAACCAATGTGCAAGGCAGTAGCATTGTGTATTGTCGCAATAGAAATCAAACTAAAACAGTAGCGCATTTACTATTGTTACAAAATATTTCAGCAGATTTTTATCATGCAGGCTTACCACAAAAAGAACGCAACGAAAAGCAGCAAAACTGGATTAGCAACAAGACAAGAGTAATGGTTTGTACCAATGCTTTTGGTATGGGTATAGATAAACCAGATGTTCGCACTGTCATTCATTACGATACACCAGACTGCTTAGAAAACTACTACCAAGAAGCTGGCAGAGCTGGTAGAGATGGCCATAAGGCTTATGCAATTTTATTATTCAATACCATGGATGTAACAGCGCTAAAAGCCTTGCCGGATATACGTTTTCCAGTTTTGCATGATATAAGAAAAGTATATCAAGCATTAGCTGATTTTTTACACATACCTGTTGGTGCTGGTGAAGATATATACTACGATTTTGATTTAATTGGCTTTACTAAAAACTTTCAACTACATATTATTTTAGTAATGGCAGTGTTAAAAGCCTTAGAGCAAGAAGGCTATATTAGCTTTAACGAGTCCGTTTTTTTACCAACTAAAGTACAGTTTATAGCACCTAAAAATGTACTAAATGATATAGAACAAACGCATCCTACTTTAGAGACTGTTGTAAAATGTTTACTTCGTAGCTATAGTGGCATTTTAGACAATAATACATCCATAAGTGAGAAGCTACTAGCCAAGCTAAGTCGCCAATCTGAAGCAGATGTAAAATCTACGTTACAGCAATTACAAGCGTATGGCATTATTAATTATTTACCCCAAAAAGAAACACCACAATTACATTATATCACCAACAGAGCACCTGCACAACACTTAATTATTAATCAAGTGGCATATCAGGAACGCAAACGTATTTACCAAGACCGTGTTGCTATTATGCTACAATATTTGCAACCTACTAAAAACTGCCGTAGTCAATATATTTCGGGCTATTTTGGTGATGCAACTGTAAAACCTTGTAGCATTTGCGATAGTTGTTTAGCAAAAAAATCTACTGTACTAACGAAAGAAGAATTTATAATTATTCAGCAAAAAATTGCCACCAAAATACAAGCTGAACGTGTTACTGTGAAAGACTTATTGGCCAATTTAAAAGAGGTTAATAAAGATAAAATTTGGCAAGTGCTACAGTTTTTGCAAGATCAAAAAAGTATTGCTATTGATGCGTTGGGGAATATCGTAAAATGCTAGCAGTTGGCAACAAAAAACCACTAATAGAAGGCGATTGTGAATAGTGATATGCGATTTTTAACCAAAATATTAAACATTAATTAATTTTTTTATTATCAGTACACATTTTACATTTAAAATGAATCATAAATAAAATTTAACTTTGTATTGAGTTTCCAATTTATTATATATGCTAAAAAAAAAGTTGCTTGCAATGCTATTGTTGATATCAGCAAGTGTTAGAGCACAAACAACAAACCAAGATTCTCTTACTACCAACAATAAAGATTTAGGTGATGTGTATCATGCAATATTTTATAAGCACAATCAACAACCTAAAACTATAAAAGAAAAGAAATATCATCTTGCAATTATACCCGCAGCTGGTTACTCATTACAAACTGGCTGGGCAGCGCTTATAAGTGGAAATTTGGCTTATAAAAACTCAGAGTCGCCAACGCAAAAAGAATCGAGCATTACTACAAGTTTTACCTATTCGCAATACAACCAAATTATTATTCCATTAATTGCCAATATCTGGACTAAAAACAACCAGTTTAACTATATCACAGACTTTAGATATATACAATACCCATCATCTATTTACGGACTTGGTGGCAAAACTGATCCTAATCAAGGCTATACCATCAATTTCACAGGTATTAAACTACACCAAACAGTGCAAAAAAAGGTTGCCAATAATTTATACGCTGGTTTGGGCTATTATTACGATCAATTTTGGGATATTAGAGCACTAGACTCACTTAAGAGAAATAGAGCACGTACTCTTTCCAAAAAACTGGGTACGTCAGAAATTAGTTCCGGCTTTGCATTAAAACTTTTGTACGACTCTAGAATTAATCAAATAAATCCACAACAAGGTATTTACGCCAATGTAGTGTACCGACCAAATTTTATGTTTTTAGGTAGTGATGAAAATTGGCAATCATTATTAGCAGATGTACGCACTTATATACCATTTCCTAAACAAAGTCACAATATTTTGGCATTTTGGGGTCTTGCATGGTTGAGTGTTGGCAGCAATACACCACCTTATTTAATGTTGCCAAGCGTTGGCTGGGATGACAATTACAATACTGGCCGAGGTTATATACAAGGCCGATTTAGAGGCAGAAATATGTTTTATGCTGAAACGGAATATCGTGCAAGGCTTACTCGTAATAATTTAATTAGCGGTGTATTATTTTTTAATGCAGAAAAATTTTCAGACGACTTATCAGCCACTTATACAATTATAAAACCTGGTTATGGTTTTGGCATTCGTGTTAAGCTCAACAAAACTTCTGGCACCAATTTGTGCTTAGATTATGGTTTTGGTGACAATGGTTCTAAAGGTTTTTTTGTAAATATTGGCGAAGTATTTTGATAAATACAATGTAATAGTTACTACTAATAATGCTTACCTAATCTCATCGTTTGACGTGAATTGGACATATAAAAAAGCCCTTAATACACTTACTATTAAGTAAAGTAAGTGAGGTATTACATCGCACACATTTACATAAACATTTTTTTGGGTAATTTCTACTGCCCCACCATTTCTCCAATCATCATAGCTACTCTTTCGCCATCCATGGCAGCACTAACAATGCCACCCGCATAACCTGCGCCTTCACCACATGGGTAAAGATTTGCAATTTGAGGGTGCTGTAATGTGGTGGCATCTCTAGGTATCCGAACTGGTGATGAAGTGCGGCTTTCGGTAGCTACTACCACGGCTTCGTTGGTAAAATATCCCTGCATTTTTTTACCAAATGCCCTAAAACCTTGTTGCAATGTTTGATTAATAAATGGTGGTAGTACATCGTTCATATTTATCGAATTAAGACCTGGCACATAACTACAATTTGGTAAAGAAGTAGAGGCAGTATTGCTACAAAAATCTACTAAGCGTTGCGCTGGTGCTACAGAATTACCGCCACCAACTACAAATGCATTGGCTTCTATTGCCTGCTGAAAATGCATTAAAGTAAGAGGGTTACTAATTGCTAGTTGGTGGTTGGTGGATGCACCAAACTCACGATTACCGATTACCGATTTACAATCCTTAAAATATTTAACAGCATCCCCTAATTCTACACCTACCACCATACCACTATTAGCATAAGGATTATTGCGTTTACTGGGGCTCCAACCATTAACCACCAACTCGTTAGCATTGGTAGCTGCTGGTGCAATAATGCCACCAGGGCACATGCAAAAACTAAACACACCTCTACCATTAACTTGCTCTACCAAACTGTAAGAAGATGGGGGCAAATCGTTGCCACGAGTATTGCAATGATATTGTATGCTATCAATAATTTCTTGTGGATGCTCAACACGTACACCAAGGGCAAATGGCTTGGCTTGTATCAGTATATTTTTAGCATACAATAATTCAAAAATATCACGAGCTGAGTGACCCGTTGCCAGCACCACTGCATCGGCCATAAACGTAATGCCAGTAATGGTTGTAACACCTTTTAGTATATTATTTGTAACAATAAAATCAGTTACTTTTTGTTCAAATAAAAACTGCCCACCATGGCCAATAATGGCTTCACGCATGGCTGTAATTATTTGTGGTAATTTATTGGTACCAATATGTGGGTGGGCATCGTACAATATTGTTTCTTCGGCACCAAACTGAACAAATAAGTTGAGTATGCGGTTAATATCTCCACGTTTATTACTGCGTGTGTACAACTTGCCATCGCTATAGGTGCCAGCACCACCTTCGCCAAAACAATAGTTGCTTTCAGGGTTTACAATGCCCTGTTTATTTAAAATGGCAAGGTCTCTTCGCCTAGCTCGTACATCTTTACCACGTTCTAGAATAATGGGCTGAATACCAAGTTCTATCAATTTTAACGCTGCAAATAATCCCGCGGGACCAGCACCAATAACAATTACTTTTTTAGCAGTTTTGCTAACATCGCTAAAGTTAATAACGTCAATTACTCGTTGGTTAAAAGGCTCATCAACAAAGGCTTTTACAGTTAAATTTATCCAAATTTGTTGCCTACTTCTAGCATCAATGGATTGTTTGGTTTTGTAAAAACCAGTAATGGCTTCATCGGCTTTGCCCAATGCTTTTGCAATGTGCTGCTTAATAATTATTTCGCTAGAAGCCTCACTAGGCTTGAGTTTTAGAGAGAGTAAATGTTGCATAATGTGTTAGGTAGTTAACCTAAAAACAAATTGATAAAATAATACTTACTGATTATTCAGCGACTAAAATGGCAAATCATCTGCTCCTTCTGTCGTGGGGATATCGTTATAATTTACTGCATCAGGTGCAGTAGCTTCTTGCCCACCAGCTTTAACCGCTTCAATACGCCAAGCATCTAAATTAGTTATATAACCATCCTTGCCATCTTTATTCCATTTGGTACCTTTAATGTTAAACTGTACTTTAATATCATCGCCTAAATTATATCTATCTAGTAATGCAGTTTTATCTTGTACACTTTGAAATTTCACATAGTTGGTAATAACCCTACCACCAATATCTTCATTCTTTTCAATTACAAATTCGCGTGTTTTAAAAGTTTCTGTACGTTGAACAATATCAAACTTTGCAACCAACTTGCCAGTAATTTCATAACTCATGATGGGTATATTTTATGGGCAAATATACAATTTTAATAATGCAGGCATCTAAAAAAATAAATAGTAGTATTCAAAAAAATGTATCTTTCATTCTCATAAATGTTATGAAATATGTGTCGCTTTATAGTTGTCTTAACTGCTTTATTGTTTATTTTCTCGCATGCAACTACTGCGCAAACATTTGGTGTTAGTTATGGCAGTTATCGTATAGATGATAATACAAAAAAGGACTCTATACTTGTCAGCTTATTAGCAAATTATAAAGACAGTATTAGTAAAAAGATGAGTACCGTTTTAGGTTTTTCAACAGATGGCCTAACAAAAAAACAACCTGAAAGCGGTTTGGGTAATTTTATGACCAACGCCATGAAAATTATGGCTGAAAAAAAATTTGAAAAGCATGTGGATGCAGCTTTTATAAATTACGGTGGTATAAGATCATATTTACCTAAAGGCAATATAACTATTGGCAGAATTTTTGAATTAATGCCATTTGATAATTTGATTGTTTTACAAGAAATAAAAGGAGATACTTTATTGAGTTTCTTAAATTTTATAGCGGAGCGAAACGGTTGGCCAGTTAGTGGCATTAACATGACCATTAGTAACAAAACAGCCACTAATATTTTAATAAATGGTAAACCATTAGATACAACAGCTACTTACACAATTGCCAACTCAGACTATATTGCAAATGGTGGTGACGATGTAAAAATGCTGAAAGGCATTGCTCAAATAAATAAGGGCTATTTGTTAAGAGATGCTTTAATAACTTATACACAATTTATTACTGATAAAGGAGAATCTATTGATTGTAAACCTGAAAAAAGAATAACCTATGGCCGTTAATAGACGAATATTTTTAAAGCAATCAGTATTGGCAAGTGGTGCAATGGCAACATCATCGTTGGCAAAAGCAACACATAACAACTATGCAAGCACAACAACACTAACTATTTTACACACTAATGATGTGCATAGTAGATTAGATCCTTTTCCCATGGATGGAAGTAGAAATGCAGGACTTGGTGGTGTAGCAGCACGAGCAGAAATAATAAAACAAATAAGAAGCGAAACCAACAATGTGTTATTGTTAGATGCAGGTGATATTTTTCAAGGTACCCCCTACTTTAACATGTACAAAGGTGAACCTGAAATTAAAGCTATGAGCTATATGCAATATGATGCAGCAACAATGGGTAATCATGATTTTGATGCTGGCTTAGACAACTTTGCAACACAATTAAAACATGCCAGCTTTCCAATAATATTATCCAATTACGACTTTACAAACACTGCTATGGAGGGGAAATATATTCCTTATAAAATCATCCAAAAAGGCGATATTAAAGTTGGTATATTAGCTATTGGCATTGAGTTACAAGGGCTAGTGCCAGAAAATTTATATGGTAAAACTATTTATCAAAACCCGATTGAAAGTGCTAATAAAACGGCTGCTATTTTAAAAAAGCAAGGTTGCGATATGATTATTTGTTTATCACATTTAGGCGATAAATATGAAGATAATAAAGTAAGTGATGAGGTTTTGGCCAAAGAATGTTACGATATTGACTTAATTATTGGCGGGCATACTCATAAGTTTTTTTCAGCTCCAAAAAAGTACACTAACCAAAAAGGTGGGGATACTTTGGTAAATCAAATGGGCTGGAGTGGCATACAAATGGGTAGATTGGACTATAAATTTGATGCACGAAAAAATAAAAATCTCTTGAAAGCCCATACAGTCGTGATAGAGAGAAAAACAAGAGAATAAAAAATTTTTTTTTCAACATAAAGTGTACATATTTACACTCCTGTATAACTTTTTTGCTACTGTGAACTTGTGAACACTTGTGAAAATAAAATAAATTAGAAAACAATCTTAATTTACGATAAATTTTTTACTTAACATGGCTATTACTGTTGCTAAAACCGCGGAAAATGTTTGGAGCGATTGCTTAAAAATCATTAAGGATATTGTGGAATGGCAACATTTTAAAACCTGGTTCGAACCTATAACACCTGTTGAAATTAAAGGCAATGTGTTAATGATTCAGGTGCCTAGCCAATTTTTTTATGAATATTTAGAGGAGCACTATGTAAATCTTTTAGCTAAAACTTTAAAACGTGAATTGAGTAAAGATGCACGTTTAGAGTACCGTATTATGGTAGATAGTGGCAATGGCAGAAATGGCAGCATGGATTTGCCTGCAAGTAACCAAAAAACTTTTAGTCACAACGAGATGAATTTTCCATTAGTGATTGATAATCCTGTAAAAAATCCGTTTGTTATACCAGGCCTAAAAAAAATGCAGATAGACCCACAACTCAATCACAACTATACTTTTGATAGTTATGTAGAAGGTGACAGCAACCGTGTAGCACGCCGTGCGGGCAAAACTGTTGCCGAAAAACCAGGTGCTAACTCTTTTAATCCATTAGTAATATTTGGTGGTGTTGGTTTAGGTAAAACTCACTTAAGTCAAGCTATTGGCAATGAGGTAAAAAGGCTACATCCACATAAAGTAGTGTTATATGTAAGCAGCGAAAAATTCATTAACCAATTTCAAGATCATAGTCGCAACAATGCCATTAACGATTTTATACATTTTTATCAACTAATAGATGTATTAATTATTGATGATGTGCAATTTTTTGCTCGTGCTGAAAAAAGTCAAGATGCCTTTTTCGCCATATTTAATCACCTACACCAAAGTGGCAAGCAATTGGTACTTACTAGCGATAAGCCACCAAAAGATTTAGATGGCCTTCAAGAGCGTTTATTAAGCCGTTTTCGCTGGGGTTTAAGTGCAGATATACAATTGCCAGACTACGAAACTAGAATTGAAATTTTAGAGCGTAAAATGAAGAATGATGGGCTAGACATGAGCAAGGAAGTAGTAAAATATGTTGCCTATAATATTAATACCAACATTCGTGAGCTGGAAGGTGCTTTAATTTCGTTATTAGCACAATCATCCCTTAACAGAAAAGAAATTGACCTTGAATTAGCTAAAAAAGTATTGCGTAATTTTGTAAAAACTAGTAGTAAAGAAATTACCATTGATGCGATACAAAAAATGGTGTGCGAATACTTTGCAGTAAGCTATGATAAGTTGCTACAAAAAACTCGTAAAAGAGAAATTGTACAAGCCCGCCAAATAACTATGTATCTAGCAAAAGCATTTACCAAAAATTCACTTAAAACAATAGGCGAACATTTTGGCGGCCGCGATCATACTACCGTTATCCACTCGTGCCAAACCGTAAAAGATTTAATGGATACTGATTCTATGTTTCGTGAAAACGTAATGGAACTGACACAAAAAGTACAATTAGCCGCCATGTAAATTCATCACAATAACTAGTCAAAACCCCAAAATCTACTATGGTTGTGGGATTTTTTTTATTTTGTACACCAACATCAACCCAATAGCAACAGTAATCCCCTTTGCACTACAAGTCTAGGCTAAACTATGTTTCGGTGTGGGCTTTACCGTGCAATCGGATGCATATTACAAGCCGTACACCCCGCCATCAAGCAAAAGTTTTACAACTTTTCAAAACCCATAATTTTTGTTTTGGCTTTTAATGAACACCTCTCTATATTTGCAGCCCTCCCAGTAAAACGAGAGAAAGGAGGTGAGGTGGATGAGCGGCTGAAATCAGTAGTTTGCTAAACTGCCGTACGGGTTAAACTGTACCAAGGGTTCGAATCCCTTCCTCACCGCAGAGGTTTAGCAATAAGCATCTAAACGGGAAGTAGCGCAGGCCGGTAGCGCACCTGGTTTGGGACCAGGGGGTCGCAGGTTCGAATCCTGTCTTCCCGACAAAGACCATAACAAATGGCATCAAAAGCCTGTAAATAGCAATATTTACAGGCTTTTTTGTTGGTTTCTGTATCAATTCGTTGCAAATAATACCAAATCTCGTGAGAACTAAAAGGTGACCTGTAATGATTTTTCAAAAAGCAGGTCTTAAATTCTGAACTATTGCAATAACAGCAAGGCTTTTAGGGTTTATTTTAGTTCGTTGTCAGCTCATTTACAATATTCCCATTGGCTCGATTTCTGTAATTATTTTATCAAGTAAAGTAAAAAAATTGTATGAGATCAACAAACACTTTTGGTATCCATTTCATCTTAAGGATGAACAAGTGCAAAGATGGCAAAGCCCCCATCTATGTTCGGATTACCGCCAATCAAACACGTTGTGAATTAGCTACAAAGAAAACAATTACACCTAAGGATTGGAATTCTGCAAAAGGGATGACCAAGCCTAAATCGGAAGAGTTGAAAGTGGTCAATAGCTATCTTGAACAAGTGAGGTCGCAATTGGTAGATCATTACCAAAAACTACAAATTGCCACACAGACAATCACCGCTGAAGCCATAAAGAATTCCTATTTAGGCACAGAAAAGG
Organism: Chitinophagales bacterium; assembly: GCA_038327865.1. Taxonomy (GTDB): domain Bacteria; phylum Bacteroidota; class Bacteroidia; order Chitinophagales; family Chitinophagaceae; genus Parasediminibacterium. The sequence goes on from JBBQLL010000004.1 coordinate 91,763, forward strand.
AACATAAAACATTGTGTACATTAATCAAATACCATAATGAGCATATGGCAACAGTGTTGGCAAAGGGTACACTAAAAAATTATTATACAACTGAAAAATATATCCGACTGTTCTTACAAAAAAATTATAAGGTAAAGGACTATGGTACTCCCCAACGTTCGGACAGTTGGTTGTATGATTACAGAACCAATGTTCACCATACGCTAAAAAAGAATCCACTGAAACTAGATGATTTAAAGGACTTTATTGATTGCTACAATCCTAAGAACAGGCATAAACGAAAAGAAACATTTAACGCCACTACAAATCCAGAAGGCCGTTTTAGAAAATTTACTTACGATGAAATTGTAGCAAGAGATAAAACATCGCTGGATATTAGTTGGCTAAAAGATAAGTCATTGGCAGATTTAGATAACTTACCTGATCCCGATGTATTGGCTTTAGATATTGTGGAAAATTTAGAAGCGGGGTTGGATAGTTTTAGGAGAATTCTTGTGCAATTGAATAATTAATAGTGATGATATTTATGAGAAGATATTTTATTAAAAAAGCAAATAGGTTTGTGTTATAACTACTAATTAGCTAACATAACATAGCCATTATTTATTTAATAGTTCATAAAATAAAACATTAAAATTTTACCCTAATTACAACCTTTTATTATTCTGGCATCATTTTAGGCAACATTTTTAAAGATTTATAATCTCATTATCCATCTTTAAATTGACAAAATGAAAATCCAGTCCTGATTATCCTATCATTTTTTTGACTTGTTGCTTGTAAAAAAATGATACTATTTCCTCGTTCCTAAACGATTATTAAATCAATTTTTCTAAAGCTTTATTGGACAATTATAAAACGGTAAAAATTATAAACCATTTTATATTCCAATTCATAAACACCATTGTAATTTAATTAGTACGATCTTTTTTTTGGCAACCCATAAAACGGCTGTTATTTTTTAACCAATCTGCGATATTATTTCTATGTTCAGCACACCAAAACTTATCAGAATATTCAGTAAACAGGCTTTGAATATCCATAAAAAAATGAAATCTAAAATCTTCATCATTAAATTGTTTCACATCTTCAAGCAATTCATTTAGATAAAGTGTTAGCGTTTTATTGCCAGTAAAAGCTGCATATTTTAAAACAACAACTCTTAATTCATCTTTTGTAAAATCTAATCTGCTTTTCATTGCTTAATTTATTTTAAAAATCTAATAGTATTTTATCGGTTGCATCCCGTTTAGTCTGGTCTATAACTTTAGCGTAGATCTGCGTTGTTTTAAGGTTCTTATGTCCCAGCATTTTAGAGACTGTGTAAATGTCTGTATCCAAGCTTAATTGCAGCGTTGCAAAGCTGTGGCGTGCTGAGTGGAAGGTGATTTTCTTAAGTATGCCAGCCGCATCAATCCAGTTTTGTAATTGCGTGTTCATCCATGTATGGTAAGTTAATCCTTCAAATATCTCAGTTTTGCTATCTACCTTTTTTTCTAAAAACTTGATTGCTTGTTCTGATATGGGTAGCACTTCAATTGCTTTGGTTTTCTGTTGTGTACAGTGTATGCTCCAACCGTCATTTTCTGAGTACCTTATTTTATCCCATGTCATAGCTCTCACATCACTCCATCTTAAGCCCGTTAATGCAGAAAACAAAATGCCTGTTTTAATAAATCGTTGTGGCATAGGCGGTGCTACTAACACCATCGTTCACACAGTCCAATTTATTGGTATTGGTAGTTATAGTTCATGCTATCCATGGCCACGCCCGTTGATGCTGCACCATGGCGTAGATAGCTTTGTATGTTCCCATTAGGCTCGTAACTTATCCTTTCCTTGTAATCATCCAGTTTTACTGGTGTAAAACTGCCGGTGCCGCTGTTCAAGCCACTGTAGGCATCCATTGCCACTAGGCGGTTATAATTTTCAGTATTTCATCATATAATTCTGAAAATCATTTGGGTATTTTTTTCTAATTTTTTTTTCTATGTTCTCAGGTATAATTGATTTATGATAATCTATGCCATGTTGCTTTAGAAAAGTAACAATTTCCATCTTTTGTATATATTTCATGGAATTTAATTTATACAAACATGTCCTTAATTCATCAGCTATATAAAAAACTTTACCATCAATTTTACTTGTGGGAACTTTAAAATCAGCACCACTCTTCAACAAATACAATGCAATATCCATTTTTTCCATTTTTAGTGCTTCAGTCAATGGTGTATTTATAGTTTGATTGGAATAATTAACATCTGCTCCATTTTCTACTAATATTTTAACATAATCAAAAATACCTTTATTAATCGCAGATATTAAAGGTGTCTCTAATGTCTTTTTTTCTGATTTTTCAGGGGCTTGTACTATGTTAGGATTTCCTCCATATTTTAGTAATAGTTTAATGTATTGAGTATCTGGCTCATCTTGAGTATATCCAACACCAATTTTGCATGCTTCAATTAAAGCTGAAGTTCCATTATATCTATCCTGTAAATTAGGTTTCGCACCCAATGATAAAAGTTTTTTTAATGATGTATATTTTTTATTTTTTACCGCTAGTATCAGAAGTGATTGACCAAAAACAGTTTCTCTGTAATCCACATGGATGCCATTTTTATTTACTTCTTCAGATATTATTGCTGTGTCCTGGTTCTCAACCGCATTTGCCAAATTCCAAGCGAGTGTATGTTGAAATAAACGAAAATCGCCTCCTAGTAATTCCTTTTTATCAACTTCGATTTCTTGATTATTACAAGAAATAAGTATTACTACGAATAGAAAAATTATTAATTTATATATCATTTTTAAATTTATTTTAATATGTTCAACGAAATTTACCTGATTGCAGTGATTTCTCAATATCCACAATTCCGCCTAATAAAGTGTTACGTATATTTTCAAACACACGATTTGTGTAATCTAAAGAATTCTGAGCTTTAATAAATACTTTCTCCCAAAATGATGGACCTTCAAAAGAATTAATGATTGCTTCCATGCTATGATTGTAGGTTTCCCTTGATCCGCTGCACGTATAGCGTAACTAGCATTGAAAAGGTTCGTCACGTTTAATAGCTCTATTATCTGCACTAATTAGCTTACCAATTTATCAAGTGTACTTCGCTTTATAATATGCTTCTTTCCGATTCGAGTAGACGTGATGGTACCTTCATTAATCCATCTTCGTAACGTCACATGCGTAATATTCAAGTAAGCACTAGCCTCTGCAATAGTTAATAGTTCTTTGGTAGCTAGTACTTGAAAATTTATTTTAGTGTGTAGGGTGCCAAATATTGTTGATTCTATATTGTAGGTTGCAACCATATTTTCTTTAAGCAATAGCTTATAGTGTCTTCGGCTACATGTATGTGAACAGTACTTTGTTTTGGTGGTCTTCGCTGTAAACTTGGTTTTACAGGCTACACATACTCTCTCAACTAAAATATTGCTACTCATTGTGTTTGGGTATTGATTGTCTGTACTAAAGGTCAATTGAGACAACACAGGTCGCAACGATTGTTTTATTGACACTTTTTCTCAATTGCTAACGATGCTAAAAACTGTTAACTATTGTATCGTTGTGTATCATACTGTATCGTTGTTGCCTATAATTTCCCCTTCGCTTGCTAAAAATTGTTGCAGAATACAATTAGTAACGGAATAGTAACAAGAAATAGGCTACTAAAAGCCAAGAAAGGCAAAAAAAGGCAACTGTAATGCATTGATTTAGATAGTAAACCCGCTGAAACGTGCGTCTTTAGTGTGACGGCTATTTGCCGATACAGAATTTACTAAAAATAAAATCTAATTGATCATCGTTAGAAATCTCGCCAGTAATAAGTCCTAAAAAATATAGGCTTTGCCTAATATCTAGTGACAATAAATCACCTGAAATTTTGTTATCTAACCCTTGCTTAATATCCTGCAAAGAATTAGATAATAGTTGTAAAGCCTCGAAGTGACGAGCATTTGTTATGATGGTGGCTTCGGTATTAATATTACCCTGAACAGCTTGCTGTACAAGGGTTTGCTTTAGTGAACTAATATTATTATTTGTTTTTGCAGAAATAAAAATAATGTTATTAAAAAATGAAAATTGTTGTACAACATCTAGGTTTATTTCATCAATTTTGTTACCCACTAAGAGGTAGTTTATATGTTCATTTTTGAAATCAATAACCACACCTTTTAATTCTTCAATTGGCATGATATTTACGTCAAATAAATAAATCACTACATTAGCTGATCGCATTTTTTCAAAACTTTTTTCTACCCCAATACTTTCGATAATATCATTTGTGTGTAACCGAATACCTGCTGTATCAATTAATCTAAACAAGATGCCATCAATATTCAAAATTTCTTCAATGGTATCTCTAGTAGTACCAGCAATATCACTCACAATAGCTCTATTCTCATTTAATAACGTATTAAGCAATGTAGATTTACCTGCATTCGGTTTACCTATTATAGCTACTTGAACACCATTTTTAATGACATTACCTAAATGAAAAGAGTTTAACAGTAGATTAGTTGTATTTTTAAGTTCATAAATTAGGTTTAATAGCGCTGTTCTATCGGCAAATTCTACATCTTCTTCTGCAAAATCTAATTCTAACTCTATCATTGCAGAAAACCTAATAAGCTGATCTCTTAAAGCCGCTAAAGAAGATGAAAAACCACCACGCATATTTTTAATCGCTGTGTTTCTACTAGCTTCTGTATTACTAGCAATTAAATCTGCTACAGATTCTGCTTGTGCCAAATCGAGCTTGCCATTTAGAAAGGCACGTTGGGTAAATTCACCAGGTTTGGCAATACGACAACCTTTTTTTACCAGTACATGAATGATTTTTTCTAAAATAAAAGGCGAGCCATGACAACTAATTTCAACTATATCCTCACCAGTATACGATTTAGGATTTTTAAAAATAGCTAGAACAACTTCATCTAGAATCTCATTTCTGTCTTTTAACAAGCCAACCAATAAACTATGAGATTGTTGCAGTGATACTTTTTTTGAAGAAAACATTGTATCTAAAATACTGAATGTTTTTTGTCCACTTACTCTTATAACACCAATAGCGCCAATGCCTTGCGGTGTTGCCAATGCAACAATTGTATCATCCCAACCTGTTAGTTTACCCTGCATATCATTTACTATTTAAACAAAAATAGTCAAACAAAAACGATAGTTGGTAGGTCTGCCAACTCTCGCATGTCAAATATAAATTTACACTATATGTTGTCATCAACTATAAAAGTTACCTGCTGCCTTACTCTATAAGCAACCTTTCGTCCATTTTGAATAGCAGGTTGCCATTTTGGACCTTTTTTAATAATTCTAATTGCTTCAGCATCCGTACCAAAACCAGGATTATTTTCAGCTTTTACCTCGCTTATATTACCCTCCCTATCTACTACAAAAGAAACTAGCACGGTATACTTACCACTTTGTGCACCATTCTCAGCGGGTAATCCTGCATTTAAATTTCTTTCAAGATATTTTTTCCAAGCATCTAGCCCACCGGGGAATTGAGCGATTATTTGAACATGAATAAATGTTTTTGCATAATCTTCCAAATCATCGGATTTAGTAACAGTATTACCAATTGCACTATTATTTATCGGTGGTGCAACAATGTCTTCCCCAACCTTTTCGCCTATTACGTTAGAATTACCAATCTTAGTATTTTCTAAATCGTCTATCGGTTTTACAACTTCGTCTGGAGCAACATCTTTGTCAGGGGTAATTACGGGAATATTTACAGACACTTGTTGAAATTGTTTTTGCGTTTGTACTTTAGGTTGGTCTATAGACTTTTCGATAATTGGGTCATATGGTTTCTTGTACTTATCTAATATTACATCAATAATTGGTATAGTATTAATTGTTACTTTTTTACTATGAGCAAAAATTGACACAATAGTAAATAATAAGCAAATACCAAATGTGCAAACTAGTGATTTTACTAGGCGTTTATTATAGTTTTTTCTAAGGTCATAAGCACCGTACTTTTTGTTTCTACCATCAAATAAAATGTCGAAATGTTAGCGGTTAAAATGTTTTGCGTTTGCATAATTATGAGATTTTAAATGAGATACACACATAAAAAACTTCCATAAAATATTTACAAAAATATTACCAATTACGTTATCACATAATGTCAGTAAGCCTTTTGCAGAAAATAACATGCAAAAAAATAATGCCCCGCAAAAAATTACGAGGCATTATTAAAAAACTTATTAAACTAAAACTACTCTTCACTTACTTGGAATGTAATAGCTTGCCTTTTTCGGCTAGTTACTTTACGCCCATTTTGAACAGCGGCAGTCCATTTTGGACCTTTTCTGATAGCTTTTATAGCTTCATCTTTTGTACCATAACCAGGATCTTTATCAGCAGTCACTTCACTAATATTACCCTCTTTATCCACAATAAAACTTACCATTACGGTGTATTTGCCTGGAGGCGCACCGTTCTGATTTGGAATATCACTGTTAAGATTGCGTTGTAAATATTTTACCCATGCAGCTTGACCACCAGGAAATTCAGATTCGATTTGTACAACTGTAAATACTTTATCGTAATCTTCTTCAACCTTTGGGGCTTCTACAACACCAGTGCCTTTCGTTTCAACTGGTGCAACAACGCCATCGTCTTTTACACCCTCTTGGTTAATTGTACCAATTTTAGTTTCTGCTAGTTTTTCTTGTTCTGGAGGTGGTTCTTTTACCATCTCATCCTTAACAATTTTTGGTGGAGTAAACTGTGTAATCTCCACTTTGGGTGGTTCTTGTTTTGGTGGCGGTGGAGGCGGTGGAATTTCGGGCTTTTTTTCCTCTTTCTTTAAATCCTCCAACGATACATCTTGCACAATAATCTCATTCTTTTTTTCTTTATGCATTGAATTTGCTAGAATGGAGCCTACAAAAAGCAAAATACAAAGTACTAAAGTACCACCTAAAGCATATGCCATTCGCTTGTTGTAAGATTTGCGAAGATCGTACGCACCATACTCCTTATATCTACCATCAAAGATGATATCTAGGATATCGGCTGACATGATTTTATTAATATCCATCTTGGTATCTTTTAAAATAAAGTTCAATTAGTAGATAAATAATCTACTTTTTATTTTGATGTTGAAGCTTGTGTTGCTTTAATCAATTGATTTTCACCAGCTGATATATCAACTAAAGCATATCTTTTTACAACGTTTATTGACATTTCATCTAAAATATCAACAACATTTCTATACGTACTTTCTTCGTTAGGTTTTAGTATTACTACAAAATCTTTTTCATCAGTACGTCTTTTTTTATCAATAATAACAGTACGTATTTCTTTAAAGTTAGATGACTTAAAGTTTGCACCTGCAGGATCAAGTTTGCCTTCATAATAGAATACATTATTATCCTTACCTAACATAACGGTTAATACCGCAGATTCCTTAGCCAAAGTTTGATCTTCAGGCTTATCAGCATCTTTTGGCAGATTAAGTTTCATGGCCGTTGGTTGGCTCATGGTTGTTGTAAAAATAAAAAATGTAATTAACAGAAATCCAAGATCCACCATTGGTGTTAGATCAACTCTCGTTGACATCTTTTTTGCTTTTTTAACCCCCGGGCCTTTTTTATGACCACCACCTGAGGTATCCATTTCTGCCATGATAGTAAATTTAATTTACTGAATAATATTGTTTCCTATTTGAGTATTACTCTGCTTTTTTAGAACCGCCTAACTGGCTATTTTTCCAAAGATCTGAACCTACTGGTACATTTTCTGGATTAGTAACCATTTGAAACTTTAAGAAATCATTTTTCTTAAATGCATCTATAACATTCTTAAAAGCTGGATATTTAGATTCGTTATCACCTTTTAATAGCAATGCCGGCGCTGGTGAGCCTTGATAGGCATTGTATACAAGACGCATCCACTCTATCATCTCATTATTAGTACTATCCTTACAAGGTATACCAGGCAATAATTCACCTTTCTTCTTATCTTCTGGTAAAGCCAAAAAGCTTGGTAACTGACTAATTGATGTGCCAAAAAATTCTGCTTTTTTAAAAGCTGCAACATTAATTCCCAGATTTCTAGAGCTGTTTAAAGCGCTAGCAATAGCTTCCTTTTTAGGTTGATTATCCATTGAAAGGAATACTTTACCCTGTTTATCTATAGTAATCATCACAAAATCTTTTTCTGGTGCTTTTTTAGAAGACACAGAATTAGGTGTAGTAACGGTAATAGCTTCTGATGGTTTAAACTTTGTAGTTAAGATAAAGAAACTTAATAACAAAAACGCCACATCGCACATTGCCGTCATGTCAACCGAAGTACTCTTTCGTGGAAGTTTGGGCCTTGACATTTTTTATAATATTAATTGATTTCACAAATAGAGATTCAAAACTTAAATTATTCCATAAAAAATCTTAAAAGATTATTTATAGTTGGCAGCAAAGCTTTGAGTTAAAGTGAAACCAGATTCGTCAATACCAAAAGTAATACCATCAATACGTGTAGTAAATACGTTATACATAATAATTGCTACAGCAGATGTACCGATACCTAGGGCAGTATTGTAAAGTGCTTCAGAAATACCTTCTGATAATGCAGCAGCAGCATCACCACCACCACTATCGCCTAATGCAGAGAAAGATTTAATCATACCCACAACCGTACCTAACAAGCCTATTAAAGTTGCAACAGAAGCTAAAGTAGATAAGAACACTAAATTCTTTTCAAGCATTGGCAATTCAAGTGCTGTTGCTTCTTCTACTTCTTTTTGAATATTTAATACTTTTTGATCAGTTGTTAATTCAGTATTGGTAATCATTTCTTTGTATTTACGCAAACCACCTTTCATTACATTGCCAACTGCACCTTGTTGTTTGTCACATTCCGCAATTGCCTTATCAACATCTTTATTGGCTAAATTGAATTGTACCTTACGGATAAATTCAGAAATATCGCCTTTACCTGCTGCTCTACTTACTGTTAAAAATCTTTCAATTACAAAAGTTAATACAATTAAAAAACAGCCAATTAAAACAGGAACAATGATACCACCCAAATACATTTTTGGTAAATCGCCAATTGGGCCTTTGTGTTTTGGCCAAAAACCACCAGCGGCATCTGGTCTTGTAAAATTACTTGCGTTTCCTATAAAAAAACGCCATAGAACATAACCCAAAATAATGCAAACAATGGGTGCAAACGAAGCAACTAGGTTGCCAGACTTTTTTGGTTGTACAGATGTTGTACTCTTTACGGCAGCTGTTGCAGCTGGTTTGATGTCAGCCATGATTCAATTGATTTTTTAGTTTAAAAATTACTGTTGATTAAAATAGTTAGCAATGCTACTAAAAAAAGTTTTGATTAAACAAAACAATATTTTAATTAAACATTGTATGGACGAGCAAATTAGGTATTTTATTTAAAGCAGCAAATTAGTTTGAAAAAAGTTGAAAAAAAATTATTAGAAAAGTATTATTTCTAAAAAAATATTAGAAAAGTAATGATTACATGAAATTAATATGCTCAATTTACCACTCATAATAATAGGTTCTCTAAAAAGCAAATAGTAGTAATGGCACTCTTATCTTTAAAATTCAATTTATTAAATTAACTACACTTATGAAAAGAATTTTCGTGGCAACTGTATTGCTGGCAAGTGTTACAGCAATGGCTCAAAAAAGAGACACTGTACCATCTATACCAAACAGACCGGCAACAGGTTTACCAAATCTTAATGGTTTGGGCGGTTTAGGTGCAAAGCCAATAACAAACCCAAAACCATACAAAGAAGTAATAACAGATAAAGCTATTACAAAAAAGGGACTTTTTATAGTACATAAAGTAGAAGAAAAGTACTATTTTGAAATTAAAGACTCTTTACTTGGAAGAGAAATTTTAGCAGTAACTCGTTTTGTAAAAGTGCCTAGTGGTGCAGGTTACGGTGGCGAAATTGCTAATCAACAAACTTTAGCTTTTGAAAAAGGACCAAGTAATACGCTTTTTTTACGTGTAATTACATTAGTAAGTACAGCAGATTCTACCAATGATATTTACAAAGCGGTTAATAATTCTAATGTAAATAGCATTGCACAATCTTTTCCTATTGCTGCTTATAATAAAGATAGTTCTGGAAGTATTATAGATGTAACAGATTATTTTAAAGGCGATAACCAACCAGTAAGTATAAATGCTAATGCTAAGAGAAGGTATAGCTTATCTGTACTTGCCGCAGATAGATCATTTATACAAAACATTGCTACTTACCCGATAAATATTGAAGTAAAAACAGTAAAAACATTTTCAGCTTCTGCAAGTAGTGGCTTTGGTTTTCCAACTGCGCCATCACCATTTCCATCGGCATCTTTACCCGCGGCTTCACAATCAGGTGCAGTAACTCTTGAGTTAAACACATCGTTACTATTATTGCCTAAAACCCCAATGAAATATAGGGTTGCGGACAAACGTGTAGGGTATTTTACAGATGATTATGTTAAGTATAGAGATGAACAACAACAAGTTGAAAACAAAGAATTTGCAGTACGCTGGAGATTAGAACCAAAAGATGGTGAGTATGACAACTGGTTAAAGGGTGAATTGGTTGAACCGAAAAAACCTATCATTTACTATATAGATCCTGCAACACCAAAGCAATGGCGCCAATACTTAATATTGGGTATAAATGATTGGCAAAAAGCCTTTGAAAAAGCTGGTTTTAAAAATGCCATCATGGGTAAAGAATGGCCAGTTAATGATACAACTATGAGCTTAGAAGATGCTCGTTATTCTGTATTAAGATATTTTGCTTCTGATATTGAAAATGCTTATGGTCCTAACGTTCACGATCCACGCAGTGGCGAAATTTTAGAAAGCCATATTGGTTGGTATCACAACGTTATGAAGTTAGTACATGATTGGTACATGATACAAACTGCAGCAGTAGATCCACGTTCTAGAAGTATGAAATTTAGCGATGAACTAATGGGCGATTTAATACGCTTTGTATCATCACATGAAGTTGGACATACGCTAGGTTTACGGCACAACATGGGTAGCAGCAGTAAAACACCAGTTGAAAAATTGCGTGATAAAGCATGGGTAGAAGCCAATGGGCATACCGCTTCTATTATGGATTATGCACGTTTTAACTATGTAGCACAACCAGAAGATAATATTGGTAAAGCTGGTCTTTACCCACGAATTGGAGATTACGATTTATGGGCCATTAAATGGGGTTACGGGTTTATACCTGGTGCAACAGATGAAGACCAAAAGAAAGCTAGTAGTAAAATGATTATTGAGGCGTATAAAGCTAACCCTCGTACTTGGTTTGGTACTTACGAAAGTGGTAACCCTGCCGATCCAAGAGCACAAAGCGAAGACTTGAGCGACAACTCGGTAAAAGCTAGTGAGTATGGTATTAAAAACTTACAACGTATATTACCTAAATTATCAGAATGGACATATGAAGAAGCTGATTTAAATGAGAATATTGCCAATATGTATACACAATTATTGGGGCAATTTCGTAGATATATGGGCCATGTAAGTAAAAGTGTTGGTGGTATTACAGAAACTTTTAAAAGTGTAGATGAAAAAGGTGATGTGTATGAAGTTGTACCAAAAGCTTACCAAAAAGAAGCAGTTAGCTTTCTCAACAAGCAATTATTTCAAACACCAAAATGGTTAGTTGCAAAAGACATTTGGAACAGATTTAATAATCCAATTGCGTTAGATCCTGTTGCTAGTGCACAAGAGAGCACATTAGCAAGCTTAATTAGTACTGATAGAATGAACCGTATGCAAATTTGTATGGAACGTTTTGGTGCCGACAAAGCCTATAATGCTATGGAATTATTGAGCGATGTACAAAACGATTTATTTAGCGAATTAAGTAGCAAAAAGCCAATTGATGAGTACCGCAGAATTCTACAAAAAAGCTATGTAGAAAAATTAAGTACAATTATTAATCCACCTGTTGGTGGTGCAACAATTTCAATTCAAGGTTTTAGTTTTGGACCAAGTGTTGATTTAAAACGTAGCGATGTACCAGCTATTGTGAGAGCCCAATTGGTTGCTTTACGTAGCAAAATAGTAAGTGCAGTACCTGCAAATGCCGATGTAATGAGTAAAGTGCATTTGTTAGATTTGGAGCAAAAAATTAAAAATGCTTTAGATCCTAAATAAATAGTTGTTTTTAAAAAATATGTAAGCGTTCGGTATTGAAAATGCCGGACGCTTTTTATTTGTCTGACTATTATTTTTTGGAAATTATTATGAATTGATAGTTGTTACTTCACCGCAATAAATAAAAAAAATAGATGAAAAAGGTATTGTTGTTACTTGTAATTATCTATATTGGTTTTACAACTAATGCCCAACAAAAAAATAGTATCATAGGTGTAATAAAAGATAGTGTAACCAATGATATTATTGAGTTTGCAGGCATTACAAACATCAATAAAAAAATAACCGTTATTAGTAGTACAAAAGGGGGATTTAAAATTGAGATCGCTAAAAATAATCTATTAACCATCGCAGCAGTGGGCTATAATTTTGATACTATAAGAATAATAGACAATCTATTGGAGTTAGATACAATATTCATTTTTTTACACCCTCTTTCAAAACGTTTAGCTGATGTTACGGTTACATCTAAAACAAGATTAAGCCAATACCAATTCGATAGTATTGAGCGTAGAAAAGATTTTTTTATTAATAAAAGCGATGTAACGCTACCAGTGGTTTCTTTGGCTAACTCGGGTATAGGTATGGGTGTTAATCTAGACCATTTTTATAGACGTGAAAAAAGAAAAAGAAGTGCGATAGATTTATTTTATAGTATGGAAAACGAATCCTACACCAACTACCGTTTTACACCTCTCATCATAAACAAATATACAAATTTAGAGGGCGAAAACTTGGTTGATTTTATGCAACAAAATAGGCCATCATACACTTGGTTACGCAGCCACACCACTGAAGAAGATATACTTTATTACATTAACGATAAGTTGAAAAATTTCACTAAAAAGAATAAGAAATAGCTTTTTAGCCTTTATTTTTTTGCCTTAACATTATTTCTTTTCTGATAATAGCTCCAAAATTCCTTTCCGCTAAAAAAACTTTATTAGCTCTTTCATCGGTGCCTAAAACTTTTTTAAATTCTAGGCTATATTTCTTTTTTATGAACAATATTTTTTCATCAAAAGCCAATACATCGTCTTTAGTTTCTTGCCTTGTTTTTTTCATTTCATCAAAATAAGCGTAGTAAACTGGCCAAAAAATTTGTGCTTCCTCGGTTGTTAGATTCAACTCTCGTGTTATATAAGCAATCTTTAACCCTTGAACGGTCTGCCCTTTCTTTCCGTTTTGAGACATGCCCGCAAACGATGTACTGATTGCCAATAATATGAATATAAATTTTTTCATGTTATATTTTTTAGATACCTTTTTTATTATCGCTTTTCTCTAAAGGCAAGTTAGCTTCTTGTAAATATTGATCTAGTTCCTCGTCAGAAATTAATTGTATATGATCCTGTATTTCAGGCAACTTTATATCTAATGTGGTGGCAAAATTGGCATTGGTAATGGAGTTCACGTTATCTAAATAATTTATCAGCTCCTCGCTACTTAATTTATTAATTGAATTTATGACATCAATTTTTTTGTACGCCGCATAATCTACTGAACCATTTTTATTGTTAACCATAAAGGCTCCTGCAACCAAAATACCTGTTAAACAAGCTGCCACAGCATATTTAACCCACTTTTTACTACTAGTTAACGCAATGATTTTTGCATGTGGCTGTTGCGTTTGTACTAGATTGAGGGCACTAAAATAACCAGCAGGAACGCTATATATATTTGCTTTGCTAATGGTATTAAGTAAAGGTGCTATTGTTTGCAACTCACTATCTATGGCACTTACAATACTATTGTCGCTTGCAATTTTATTTAAAATAGTACTACTTAAATTATCAAAATAGCCAATGGGTACTTGATAAGGAGTAACAGACTGCTTTAAATTTTCAGCAGTAATAGCATTTAAAATAGTAAAACTTAAGTCTCTAAAATAATTTACCGGAACAGTAAACAGTAAGCTAGTATCAACATGAGCAGTTATCAAAACAGGGGAAACTTGCTCTAATTCATTGATAATATGTTTATTTTTTTCTAACATTACTTTTATAAGACTATTATTAATAATTACAGTTTAACCATCTATTATAAATGCTTCAATTTTTTTTGCTGCATGATGGTAACTTGCCTTTAGTGCACCTTCGCTTGTATCTAAAATTCGGCTCATTTCTTCGTAAGGCATGCTATCATAATATCGCAAATTAAACACTAACCTTTGCCTTTCTGGTAATTTTTGAATAGCCAATAGCAATTTCCACTCCAATTTATTCGCATCAAAATTATCGTCCGCTTTTATTTTATTACTCAATCCATTTTCGTCTTCATCAAAACTTTCGGTGCCTTTTCGCTTTTTTTGATCCAAAAAACTTAAACTTTCATTCGTTGCAATACGGTACAACCAAGTGTATAATTGACTGTCTTCTCTAAAATTTGCCAAGCCCTTCCAAACCTTAATAAACATGTTTTGCAACACATCGTTCGTATCGTCATGGTCAATAATCATCCGCCTAATATGCCAATACAACTTTTCCTGATACTTTTTTATAATAGCAGTAAATGCAGTTTCTTTAACAGAACTATTTTTAAATTGGTATACCAACTCTTTATCATCCGCTAGCATGCAAGATTATTTTACAATGTTATTATTGACTATCAAACATACCAAAAGTTTAACTCACTCAAAAGGCCTGTGGTAATTGCTAAAGACTTACCCCAAAACAATACTTAACACATTTAATTTTTACTATATGTTTTATAAAAAAATTTGAAGCAGCGTATAATTTTCAATGAAGCAGCGTTGCGTCGCACTCTTATACGTTCTTAACGCTATGCAACTTTTACCAAAGCGTATTTTTAAGTGAATTGTTTTAAATAGTGGCTCAACTCTAATAATATATGCTTTGGAAAAGCCAAAAAAGTAACTAATAGTTGCAGTGTGCGACGCCTATATGGCCAAATAGAAGTACAAAAGTTGGTTACAAAAAATCCCTATTGACTATGAAGATGCCTCATTCTTCAACTTAACCTTGGCAACTACCGCACAACAAAAACCCCTGCATTTGCAAGGGCTTTTATATTATTCATCTCACTAAAAAATTATTTTTTTAATACATCAGCCATTGTTTTACCAATATCAGCAGGACTTGCAACTACGTGAATACCACATTCAGCCATGATTTTCATTTTAGCGGCAGCAGTATCATCTGCACCACCAATAATAGCACCCGCGTGTCCCATTCTACGACCTGGAGGGGCTGTTTGACCAGCAATAAAACCTACAACAGGTTTGGTAGCATTATCGCGTATCCAATAGGCAGCATCTGCTTCCATGCTACCACCAATTTCACCAATCATAATAATACCATCGGTTTCAGGATCGGCCATTAATAATTTAATGGCTTCAACAGTTGGGGTACCAATAATTGGGTCGCCACCAATACCTATAGCAGTGCTAATACCTAAGCCAGCTTTTACAGCTTGGTCAGCAGCCTCGTAAGTTAACGTACCAGATTTTGATACAATACCAATACGACCTTTTTTAAAAATGAAGCCTGGCATGATACCAACTTTAGCTTCATCGGCAGTAATAACGCCTGGGCAGTTTGGCCCAATTAATCGGGTATCTTTTCCTTGTAAATAATTTTTAACTTTCACCATATCCTGCACAGGAATGCCTTCTGTAATGCACACTACCAAAGCAATACCAGCTTCAGCAGCTTCCATAATGGCATCGGCAGCAAAAGCTGGAGGCACGAAAATGATACTTACGTTGGCACCAGTGGTTTTTACGGCATCTTCAACCGTGTTAAATACTGGTTTATCTAAATGCAGTGTGCCACCTTTATTTGGTGTAACACCACCCACCACTTGCGTGCCATATTCTATCATTTGGGTAGCATGAAACGTACCTTCTGTTCCTGTAAAACCTTGTACTAAAACTTTAGAATTGTTATTAACTAACACTGACATAGCTAAGTGGTCGCATCTTTTTTAATGCGCGGCAAAAATAGGGCAAAGCATAAAGCAAACACTAATTAAAATAGGGCTGTTTGACGAGAACGTTTGCGAATTGGAATTATGATTATTTTGTAGGATGGCTAGCAAATCCGAAGGTTACACTTGCCCAATAACTTTGCCAATCAGCGGTTGTATCTACTTTATTCTGCTTCATAAAAACGGTACTAACCATATATTGCGATACATTTTTAGAAAAGGCAATTATGCCATTTTGGTTTGTTTTTAAATTTTGCACAGTTACTTTACCATGGGTATTAAACCAAACTTTTACCAATTGCTTTTTGAGAGGCTCA
The DNA here is from genome assembly GCA_038327865.1 of Chitinophagales bacterium. Classification (GTDB taxonomy): domain Bacteria; phylum Bacteroidota; class Bacteroidia; order Chitinophagales; family Chitinophagaceae; genus Parasediminibacterium. The sequence continues at coordinate 108,236 of JBBQLL010000004.1, forward strand.
CCTTTAAATAAAACCTTGAATTCATAAGCTCTAGTTATCTCAAAATTTTTATATGGATTAATTAATGGTACAATATCTAATGGTAAACTTGTTGGCTGCAAACAATTGTTTGTAATTACATTACCAACTTGTAAAATTGTTTTTACGCTTCGCTGATAGTATTCCTTGCCATTACTATTTTCCTCATTATGGAATTTTCGGTAGGCTGCTACTTCGTTCAACCCATCTTCTTTTAAGTAAGAGTTAAACTTTGCTGGCTCAAGGTTTATAAACGAATTTTTACTATTGTAAATAACCATGTGCGTGCCTTCTTCTTCTAGTTTTAGTTGTAAGCTATCACCGTTATTATTGCCCACTAAACCTACAATATCAACCTGTTTGTTAGCTGGGGTGTAATGTATAAGTTGGTTGATTTTACTATTATTACCAGCCCAGTTTTCACCAGTAAAATTTTCTCCAAAATTAAACTTTATAATAGCAGTTTCATTCTTTTTAAAATGATATTGCTGTGGTTGCAACCAAAATTCGTGGGCAATTACAGCCAAGGATATTATTGTTAAACCCAAACAAACAATTACTTTTTTCATAAATGCAAATTAGGTATTTGCTTATATACTACCACAAAAAACCGCTACCAAAAATGGTAACGGTTATAAAGCCTAACTAAGTAGAAAACTACAATTTATAAAACCTACGGCTTATAACACCAAATGCGGTTGAAACCTTCAAAAAATAAGGCCCATTTGCCAGCATAGTTACATTTATATTAAAATTATTATTGCCTTTTACAAGTATTATTTTGTTACTCCATTTTATCTGGCCATAAATATCTACAATGCTCAATTCTGCAGTTGTAGATATATTTAAATTCCATACTATAGCATTTAGTTTTTCATGAGCAGGATTTGGATAAAGGATGATAATTTTTACAGGTTCTAAAATAGAACCGCCAAAATTTGGCAAACTGTCATTTAGCACGATGGTTTTACAAATTTTGCTTTCGCAACCTTTGGCTGTTTTAATGCTTAAGCATACATTATATATGCCTGTTTTTTTGTAAATATGAATAGGGTCTACCGAACGATAAGCGGAATCGCCATCACCAAAACTCCATTTACGGCTAATAATACTATCATTAGGTGCAGCAATAGTTACATTACTATTAAATTTCACACCTGCCAATTGCTGCGAGTATATAAAATAAGCTGTACAAGCTGGTACTGGTGGCAATGGTGTAACTACTGGGGGCAAGCAAATTATAAAATTGGCTTCTACAATATTATTAGTTACAGCAAACTTATAAGAAACTATTTTGCCGCATGCTTCTGTAAAAACTATTATATATTTAATAACTGTACTGCAAACAATAGTATCTATATAAAAACCATTGGCATTTGTAAGTTTACCATGAGCTACAAAACATGCATTACCTAGTGTGCTATCAGTACTCATTTTTACTAAATGGTTGGCTATTAGCTTACCAGATGAATCTCTTACATAACCTTTTATAATTACATAACTTATTACTGGAGGCGCTACTACACGAGGTACACAAATTGTAAAATTACTTTCTATTATATTATTAGCAACAGGTGGTGTATTGGTTAATAGAAGTCCACAACTTTCGGTAGAGATAGATAATTTTTTTATGCCCGCAGTACAATAAAAAGTATCAGCATAAAAGCCTGCACTATTTGTAACTCTGTAATGATTAAAATAACAACCTGCTGTGTTTAATGAAGAATCTGATATAATTTTTACGTAACGATTTGGAACACCTCTACCAGACGAATCTCTTACATAACCTTTTACAATAATCATTTTAGTTACAGGTGGTGTACGTGGTGTTAATGGGGGCAAACAAATTTTAAAATTACTTTCTACCACTGTACCTGTAACCATAATATCATTTACTAAAATAGAACCACAACTTTCTGTGTAAATGTGCAGTTTTTTAATATCGCTACTGCAAGTGATAGTATCTGCATAAAAGCCATTAGTATTTGTAATTTTATAATGCGTTACGAAACAATTGGCATTACTAGATACAGTATCTGTGATAATACGTACATAGTGATTGGCTACACCTATACCAGCTGCATCACGTACATAGCCTTTGATAATGATGGTATTGGCAAATGTGCTAAATGAAATTAAAAAAGCGCTTATTGTAAAAAATTTTTTCATGGCGGGTTTGTTTAACAGTTGTTTAGTAAAGAAGCCTAAGCATTACATATTGTTGCCTAATAGTTAAAATTGCTGTTAAAAACTTTGTACTTTTATAGCACGTAAATAATTATATGAGGATAAAATGGCGTTACATATTTGTACTAATGCTAGCAGGTAGTACCGAACTTACTGCGCAAAACAGTGTACCAAAGCAGCCTGTTACCTTATGGCAACTAGATAGTCTTAAAAAAATACCTTTACGTGTTTTAGCAGCTGATTATTACAGTAGTAATTTGCCTTTTTTCTGTAAAAAAGAATTACAACTACAAAAAATAACAAAAATGCCTATAAAGTTTAGAGTAGGCAGCGTGGATGAAGTGGATAGATTAGAAGGTAAGCATACTAGCAGGCCTTAATATTTTGCCACATAGAGACAGAATATTTTAATAAAATAATTTGATATTTTTTTTCCACAGCAATTCCAGTTACCGTTACATTCAGTTTTTCTTTTTGCGCTTTGGTAAATGATGTAGCATTTAAGAAGGTATTAAAACTACTTTTACCGTAAAAGCTAATACCATAGTTTTCAAACTTTATCCATTCTAACTCATTCCAAAAAATATTAGCTTCTGAACCATTTTTAGCGTATCGCCATTTTATTTGCTCTTCATAAATTTCAAGGTAATTAGGTTTAACCTTCTTTGGTAAAAATCTCAAGATTACTACAATAGCACACATAACTATAAACAAAAGATCAACTTTTCTTTGGTGTAAATAATAGCTATATGTACTTACAGTGGCCCATAAAGCAAATATTGTCCAATCCCAGTGCTTAATCTTATCAGCTAGATTATCTTTTATTTCTAACTTTAAAAGCTGACTCATGGATACGATTTATTGAATTAGAAATTACGCCACTACACTTGCTTCAACCAATGCTTTTTTAATGGCGGCAGCCATTGCTGCACCTTTTGCATGAATTTGTTCTTCTGTCCACGCAAGGCTTATGGCTGTTGAGATACAACGACTCATCACAGCGTCGCTGGCACTAAAATTTTGGGTTTGTAAATCGTGCAAGGCAATTTTTTGTGCTTCGCTGATATTGTTTAGCGTTACTGCATTTTGTAAGTGCTGCCACTTGCGGATATAATGCCAATTATTATCATACCAATAAAAACTGCCAGCTAAAACACCTTGCGCTTTCATTTCTGCAATGGCTGCCCTCATAAGTTCCTCGGTTGGTAAAAACCAACTTAAAAAAGCATAGTTATCGCCATCTATATCTGGTACAACTCGGTATGTAATTTCGGGTATTTGTTCTAAATAACTACGTAATAATTGGTTGTTCTTTTTTTGCATAGCCAATATGGTTGGCAGTTTGCCAATTTGCCCCAAACCAATAGCTGCATGTAACTCACTAATTCGAAAATTATAGCCAACAAATGGGTGTAAGTCTGCACCCCTATCCATGCCTTTGTGGTCGTGACCATGATCGGTATAACCATCACATTTCTCGTAAACATCTTTACTGTTGGTCATTACCACACCACCCTCGCCACAGGTAATTGTTTTTACAAAGTCGAAACTGAACGTGCCAGCATGACCAATTGTTCCCAAAGCTTTTCCTTTGTAAGTACCGCCAATACTTTGGCAAGCATCTTCCAACAATATCAAATCATGCTCGTCGCAAATATTTTTTAGTGCATCCATATCTGCCATGCTACCACACATGTGTACAGGCATTATGCAACGAGTTTTTGGTGTAATTGCGTTAATTACGGCTTCTGGATTTAAGGTCAAAGTTTCATCAATATCAACTAAAACTGGAATTGCCCCAATGCTTAAAACGGCTTCAAAACTTGCAACAAACGTAAAACTTGGAATAATCACTTCATCGCCAACACCGATATTTAAAGCACTCATAGCAGTTGTTAATGCAGCCGTACCACTACTAGTTAATTGGGCATAACCACAACCAAAAACTTCTGTTATTTTTTGCTCTAATTCGTTAGCTTTAAAAATACCTTTACGTGGCCCATCAAAACCATAACGCATCAAAATACCCGTTTCCATTACATCATTAATATGTTGTCTTTCTTCGGCACCAAACAATTCAAAACCTGGCATGGCAAATAATTAAAATGAATAATTAAAAATCAAAAGTATATAAATATTAAAACAACGAATTGTTGATTTTGTTAAATGCTATCAGAAGTAGCCAATACCTTGTCAATATTCTTTTGTAGCATGGCAATTTTTTCAACTGCATCTTTCATTTGAATAATTTGTACAGCAGATTGTGTTTGCTCTGTTGCCAACCAAATGAGTACCATACTTATATAATCTTGCATATCCTTACCCGCAAATGCTGTTTTAAACTCTACAATTTTTTCATTAATTAATTTTACCGTTTTGCGAACTACTTCTTCATCTTCGGGCTTTAGTTTCAAGCGATAGGTACGGTCTGCAATGGCAATATTTATTGGAATTAATTCGGGCATTTTTTTAAATATTCAAGTTACAAGGTTAAAGATTAAATGCTATGTGACTATCTGGCAAAAAAAATTAACTATTCAATAATGCCAAACATTTATCAATCTCTTTTAGGTAAATGTCAATCCGTTTTTGAAGCACCACTTTTTCTGTCTCGTCAAAACCACTTTTGCTTAGTTTTAAAATATCAATTTGCTGTTCAAAATTTTGCAATTTTTCTTTTCCTTCATTTATTTCTACTGATTTTTTAACCAATTCCTTTTTCAATTGCCCATTTTCTTTCTGCAACTGCTGATAGTTTTTTATAAGCTGCTGTAATCGTACTTGCAATGTTTGAAGTTGGCTATGAATGTCGCTCATTAATTGTGTTTATAGAGTTTGTAAATCTTACTGACATAAAAGTTCATCATAAACTATTAAACAATTGAACTATTTAAAAACATTGGCCTTTATTTTCTTATTTCTGCCCCAAGCTCAACTTCAAAATTATGTATCAGCTTATTTATCATCGCGTCAACTTCTTTATCTACCAGTGTTTTTTCTTCATCTAAAAAAGTAAAATTTATCGCCATCGATTTTTTTCCAACACCTAGTTTATCACTTTCAAATACATCAAATAAACGCATATTAGTTAGCTTGTTTAATTTGGTTTTTTGCACTGCTGATTCTAGCATATCAAATGTGGTACTACTGCTTACAATTACTGCTAAATCTCGCTGTACTGATGGAAATTTTGTTACTTCTTTATAAACAATTTTTTTCTTTTCAACTTGTTTTAATAACGATAAATAATTAATATCAACAAAGTAAACAGGTTGTTTTATGTCAAACATTTTAAGCTTAATGGCAGCAACTTGTGTTACTGTACCAATTATTTTTTTGCCATTATAAATAGCTAAACTTGCTTTATTGTCTGTTTTTGCAAAATGAATATCGTCTAATCCACTAACAGTTAGCAAGGCATTTGCAATTGCTTTTGCACGATAGAAATCGTAGGCAATACCTTTGTTTTGCCAATTATCATCGTGGTTATTGCCAGTTATATACAATGCCAAATGTTCTTCTTCGGTATAATTTCCAACACCAGATGTATGATAGGTTTTACCATATTCAAACAATTGCAAATTGGCATTTTTTCTATTATTGTTATACGCAATACATTCTAATCCAGTTTCTAACATGGATGGTCTAAGCACATCTAAATCGGCACTTAGGTTATTCATCATTTTAACTGTATTAGTTAATGTTGTTTCATCAAAATAGCTGCTATTGGTAATAGAATTGGTAAATATTTCATTAAACCCCTGCCCTACCAAATACATAGCTAGCTTGTCTTTTAGCACTTCTTTAATGCCTAGCGTTTCTACCGCTGGCGACATGGTGATACTTGAAGGAATAGTAATGTTATCTAAGCCATCAATTCGTAAAATTTCTTCAACAATATCTGCTGGTAAACTTATATCTGGCTTGCTAAAAGGTACAGATACACGTATTTCGTCTATCCCATCTTTCAATATTTCAAAACCCAACGCCGTGAGTATTTTTTTCACCGCATCTACATGGTAATTTTTACCACTCAGCTTTTTTAAATAATGATTTTTTAGTGATATTTCTGTTTTTTCTTTTGGTGTTGGGTACACATCAACAATATCGCTACTAATAGCACCACCTGCTATTTCTTTTACCAATAAAGCGGCACGTTTTAGAACATTAACTGTGTTAGAAATATCAACCCCTTTCTCAAATCTAGTAGCAGCATCAGTTCTTAACCCGTGCTTTACCGATGTTTTACGAATAGAGGTTGCTGCAAAACAAGCACTCTCTAAAAAAATATTGGTAGTAGTCGGTTTTACACCACTATTTAAACCACCAAATACACCTGCAATACACATTGGTGCACCCTTACCATCGCAAATAATTAGGTCATCAGCACCAAGTCGCCGTTCTTTAGTATCTAGCGTTGTAAATACGGTTGCTTCTGGTAAATTTTGAACAATTATTTGATGGCTAGTAATGGCATCAACATCAAAAGCATGTAGTGGCTGACCCGTTTCGTGTAAAATAAAATTGGTGATATCTACAATATTGTTAATGGGCCTTTGACCAATCGCTACTAATTTATTTTGTAACCATTTTGGCGAGTCTGCCACCGTTACCCCACTAATAGTTACCCCACTATAACGTGGGCAAGCTGCTATATTTTCGATAGTTACAGCAATTGGTAAGCTAGTATTATCAACCTTAAAACCATTAGCAAAAGGGCTTTTTACCCTCGCTTCTTTTCTGTGGTGAGACAAGTAGGCACACACATCTTTTGCAACACCCATATGGCTCATCGCATCCATTCTATTAGGTGTAAGACCAATTTCATAAATAAAATCGTTGTAGGGTAAAAAGTACTCAGAAGCAGGTGTCCCAACCTGTACATCATTAGGTAAAATCATAATGCCAGCATGGCTGCCACCAACCCCAATTTCATCCTCAGCGCATATCATACCATAACTTTCTGTACCACGAATTTTGGCAACCTTCATCGTCATTGGCTCGCCAGTGGTTGGGTAAATGGTAGTGCCAACAGTTGCTATAATTACTTTTTGGCCCGCAGCAACATTGGGTGCACCACACACAATTTGTAAGGGTTCGGCTACGCCAATAGTTATCTTGGTTACTTTTAATTTATCAGCATTTGGGTGTTGCTCACAAGCCAAAACTTCGCCAATAACCAAGCCTTGCAAACCACCTTTTACGCTTTCGTATTTTTCTAAGCTCTCAACTTCTAACCCAATACTGGTGAGTATTTGCGATAATTTTTCTGGTTCAATCGTTTCTGGCAAATACTCACTTAACCAATTGTAACTAATAGTCATTTTACTAAAATTGTTATGGCTGCAAATATATTAGTTTGAGATTAGGCGTTTTTAAAAATTACCATATTGGCAGTGAGAATTCAACCACAGAGCAAAAGAGTTTTATCATAGAGTTATTTGAGTTTTTGTATGCGCTATCTGCCTATGTGTTAAAGAAAACATATAGCAGAAAAAGAAAAATCTACTCCACAGTTAAATAAGGTGCCATTTTTTGAAACAGATCTTCTTTTATAAACGCAATCTTTTTAATGTCGGCGACTGACTGATAATTACCATGTTGCGTTCTGTACAAGACAATGGCTTTTGCCACAGGTTTGGTGATATATGGGTGTGCATTTAATTCAAGGTCAGAAGCTGTATTGATATTTAATTTAGCAACAGTAGTAGGCACAAATTTAATATAGGGTTGCATGGCTTCAAAAGCAGAATCTGACATGCCATAGGTTTCTTTTACTTGCTCTAAACTGATGAATCCACCTAGCTTTTCTCTAAACTTGACTATGCGGTATTGCATCCCGTTTTCCATACCAGGAATGTTACGCATATCATTTACCAAAGCAGTATTAATATCAATAATACTAATGACTTTTTTTGATGGTTCGTAGCTAGTAAATGTGGATTTTGCATAGTTGCTTTGCGGTACACTAATTCTAGCATAAGGGATAATTCGTTCAGCCTCAATTGGGCGCAACCCCCATATTTTACTAATGTCTTCTGGCTTGCGAAACTTGCCACCTTTACTGCGATAATTAAAAATGGTATTGATGGTTTTGTCTCTTACACCCAGTCTTTTCCACCCAGCAGCGTCTAATGTATTAGGATCAAATTCAAACAAGGCAAACTTGGTTTCTATAACAGTATTTGAGGGTTGGAAACTTTGCGTAGAGCCTTCATCAACACCACTATCAGACACAGTAGCTGCCTGTTGCAGCTTTGCTACTTGCACTTGTAAATTTTTATCTAATACAGGCTTCCTACTATTGGTTTTATAAACGTATGGCAATACAATAAAACCGCCTATTAACACTACTAAAATAATAGCAGCAACTGTTTCTTTTTTTGAGAAAGAAAAATAGTCTTTAAGTAGTTGTTTCATACCTAACTTTTATTATTATTAATAAGACAATGCAGTTAATTATATAGAAAACGTTAACCCATCATAAGCCAACTGAATATGAGATGGCAGTTCGCTATTAATGGTATTATGCAAACCTAATTGGTGGCTAATATGAGTAAAATACGTTTGCTGCGCGTCTATCTCGTTGGCTATTTCTACTGCTTCGTCTAACGTGAAATGCGACAAATGTTTCTCCTTTCTTAAAGCATTTAACACCAGTATTTCTGAGCCTCTTATTTTATCTTTTTCAGCATCGTCAATTTTGTTTGCGTCGGTAATATAAGTAAAGTTTCCCATTCTAAAACCCAACACTATCATTTTCATATGCCAAACCTTAATGGGTGTAATGGCTATATCGCCAATTACAAATGGTGTTTCGCCAATAGTATGCAGTTCTATACGTGGCAAGCCTGGATATTTTTTTTCAGCAAATGCATAATGAAAATCATTTAACAAGGTTGCTTGGGTTAATGTATTGGCATATACATCCATTGGTTTTTCTTGAAAATAATTGTACGCACGTATATCGTCTAAGCCAGCCACATGGTCTTTATGAGGATGGGTAAACAATACTGCATCTAGCTTTTTAGTTTTGCTACGAAGCATTTGATAACGAAAATCTGGTGTGGTATCTATTACAAAAGTGGTAGTAGCAGATTGTACTAAAATACTACTGCGAAGCCGATTGTCTTTAGGATTTTTAGAGGTACAAACTTCACAATCACAGCCTATCATTGGCACACCACTACTGGTACCTGAACCTAGAAAAGTAACTGTAATTGGTGGATTTGAAAAAGGCATGATAGAAGTAATGATACAAATATAATTTTATGTTTAGCTAGAAACTTCGGCAGAAGGCAATACAAATTGTTTTACCAATTCATCGTATAATTTTTGACTGTCAATGGTTAGCTTATCGAAGTCAATTTTTATTTGCGGAATCAATTCTATAAATGTGTTCATTCTGCCTTCAGTATCTAAAAACTTATTTAGTACCACAATTTTTTTGGCCTCTAGCAGGCACCAGCCACTTTGAAATGTGCCACGTTCATAACGTACTACATAACTACTTTGACTTAAAATATTTTCTAGTTTGTCTAAATTACCTTGTGTTGGTTTCATGATGGACTCAACCCTTAAAAGGAGGTTTTGAGATGGGTCAAAATTAAACTGTATATCAAAACATAGTATTTCTTTTATCCACAGACATTTATATTATTTTCCTTTAATGGTTAAGAGGCTTTACTCACCATTTTTATCACAGGTACAATCATTTCTTCTAAACTAATGCCACCATGTTGAAAGGTGTTTCTGTAATAGTTTACATAGTGATTATAGTTGTTAGGATAACACAAAAAGCCATCTTCTTTTGCAAAAATAAAAGAAGAATTTACGTTTGGCACCGGCAAACCAGCTTCTCTTGGGTCACGAAAAGCAAGTACATCTTTATTATCGTAGTTTAAATTACGGCCATGTTTGTATCTAAGATTAGCCGTTGTTTGCTTATCGCCAACTACTTTGTGTGGCGTTTTTACCCGTACAGTACCATGATCGGTTGCGACAATTACGTTTATTTTTTTATCAGCAATTTTCTTTAACGCTTGATGCAACGCACTATGTTCAAACCAGCTTTTAGTAATGCTGCGGTAGCTCACTTCATCACCTGCCAATTCTTTTAAAACTTCCATTTCGGTGCGAGCGTGGCTTAGCATATCCACAAAATTGTACACAATTATATTCAGGTCATTATTCAATAAATTATGCACATTGTTTACCAAATTCACCCCATCGTGATGATGTACAACCTTGGTGTAACTCGCCTTTACATCCTCTCTTTTTAAGCGTTTTAATTGGGCTCTAAAAAAATGTTCTTCAAACAAATTTTTGCCACCTTCTTCCTCATCGTTCCTCCATTCTAGCGGAAATTGTTTTTCAATATCTATGGGCAACAATCCGCTGAAGATGGCGTTACGACAGTATTGTGTAGCCGTTGGCAAAATAGAATAAAAGGTTTCTTCCTCTAAAATTCGAAAGCTTTCTGCGAAAATGGGTTGTATCGTTTTCCATTGATCGTACCGCAAATTATCTATTAAAATAAAAAAAGTGGGCGTACCTTTTTCTACATGCGGCATCACTTTATACTTAAACATATTATGACTCATAATGGGTGCATCATCCGTTTTAGGATTCATCCATTTGGTATAATTGCGGCTTATAAATTTGAAAAATTCTGTGTTAGCTTCAGCCTTTTGCGATATTAAAATTTCCTGCATTTCAGGGCTATCGCTTTTTTCCATTTCTAACTCCCAATAAACTAATTTTTTATATATTTCCATCCACTCATTATGGTCGGGATTACTGTTTAAAGCTGTAAATAAATTCCTGAATTGTTGCTGATAAGCCGTTGTAGTTTTCTCAGCTACCAAACGTTTATTATCAATAATTTTCTTCAAGCTCAACAACACTTGATTTGGGTTTACAGGCTTAATTAAATAGTCCGCTATTTGGCTACCAATTGCATCATCCATTAAGTTTTCCGTCTCATTTTTGGTAATTAATACTACCGGAATTTGTTGGTTAATTTCCTTAATTTTTGCCAATGTTTCTAACCCTGTAATGCCCGGCATCGTCTCGTCCATCAACACCACATCTACAATATTATCTTTCAAATAATCTAAGGCATCAAACCCATTAGAAAACGTGGTCACCTCATAGCCTTTATTTTCCAAAAACATTTTTTGGCTTTGCAGACTTTCCATTTCATCATCAACCCAAACAATTTTAGCTAAAGACATGTGACAATTTTTAATTTCTAATTCTTAATTTTTAATTTATTGTGTTACCAGCTTCAAACCCTTATTGGGCTTACGTTGCGTCGCACACTGCAACCCTTAGATACATTATTCATCACCAGTTTCCTATCACAAACGCTGTTAAATATATCTCATCCATCCAAAATAGTACATTTGAAAAAATTGGTTTAACAAACTATCAACAGAATGCCCATCAAACAAAAAATCATCAACGATCCCGTTTACGGCTTTATCACCATCAATCATCCGTTGCTATTCGATATTATTTCGCATCCTTATTACCAACGCTTACGCCGCATTCATCAAATGGCTTTGGCATACTTGGTATATCCTGGGGCGGTTCATACAAGGCTACTTCATTCGCTTGGTGCCTACCATTTAATGTGCAATGCAGTTAACGAATTACGTTTAAAAGGTATTGAAATAACGCAAGAAGAAGAAATTGCCGTAAAAGCTGGTATTTTATTGCACGATGTTGGTCACGGTCCATTTTCACACGCCCTAGAAAACCAATTGCTGCAAGGTGTAAGCCACGAGAGTATTAGCTTGATGATTATGCAAGTAATGAACGAAGATTTTGGTGGTAAACTTCAAATGACCATTGACATATTTACTGACAAATACCCTAAAAAATTTCTACACCAACTCATCAGTGGCCAACTAGATGTTGATAGAATGGATTACCTAACTCGTGATAGTTTTTTTACTGGCGTAAGTGAAGGTGTTATTGGCTACGACCGTATTTTAAAAATGTTAACCGTACATAATGGCGAGTTAATGGTGGAAGAAAAAGGAATTTACAGCATCGAAAAATTTTTGGTAGCAAGGCGACAAATGTATTGGCAAGTGTATTTGCACAAAACTGTATTAAGTGCTGAAAAAATGCTGGTAAATATTTTAAAACGGGTACGATTTTTAAGTAATAATGGCTTTACCAATTTAACCACAGGCGGCGCAACTGATTTTTTTCTCTACAACTTTACTGGCACTTTAAACAGAGATACTTTAGATAAATTTTGCCAACTAGACGACATTGATTTTTCGTTTGCAGTAAAACGTTGGAGCCATCATGAGGATATCGTATTAAGTGAACTTTGCAAGCGATTATTAAACCGCAAATTATTAAAAATTAAATTACAAGCAGAGCCTTTTGAAGCCAATTTTATTGAGCAAAAAACACAAGCAGCAATGGCTGATTTAAATATTGATAGAGCAGCCGCTAGTTATTTTGTATTTACAGGAGAGGCAGGCAATACCATGTATATTACTAACGATGAAAAAATTAACATCCTGTTTAAAGACGGATCTGTGAAGGATATTACAGCTATTGACGACCCACTTATTCATCAAACTATTTCTGCCCCCATTAAAAAATTCTACATTTGTTTCCTTAGCTAAACTGTTATAGTGTTCAATGCGGATTGTTTTTGTAGTGTACATGACCAGCAATTAACACAAAGCCAATAACATTATAACAACTAATATAAAGTCTATGCAATTTACTGCCGCCCAAATAGCCATTATTATTAATGGCAAGTTAGAAGGAGATGCCAACGTATCGGTTGGTGCTTTTGGCAAAATTGAAGAGGCCCAACAAGGTGAACTTGCTTTTTTGGCTAACCCTAAATACGAAGATTATTTATATAGTACCAATGCCTCAATTGTAATTGTAAACAATACGCTTGATTTGAGGCAATCTACAACTGCTACTTTACTGCGTGTACCAGATGCCTATGCTGCATTTGCTATATTATTATCAAAATATCAAGAACTTGCAACAGCGCAATTAACAGGTATTCAACAGCCATCTTACATAGCAGGTACTGCTACATTAGGTGTTAATGTATTTGTTGGGGCTTTTGCCTATATTGGTGAAAATGTAAGTATTGGCAACCATGTAAAAATTTATGCAGGGGCTTTTATTGGCAATAATGTAACTGTTGATGATCATTGTATTTTTTACCCTGGTGTAAAAATTTATAATGGTTGTATTATTGGCAAAAACGTTACCATTCATGCAGGTAGTGTTATTGGTAGCGATGGTTTTGGCTTTGCACCAATGGCAGATGGTACGTTTAAAAAAATACCACAAATTGGTATTGTAATTTTAGAAGATTTTGTTGAGATTGGTGCTAATGCCACTATTGATAGAGCCACAATGGGTGCAACATTGGTAAAAAGCGGTGCTAAGTTAGATAACCTAATTCAAGTTGGTCACAATGCAGAAATTGGCTGCAATACAGTTGTGGCTGCACAAGCTGGGGTTAGTGGCAGTACCAAAATAGGTAATAACGTAATGATAGGTGGGCAAGCTGGTATTGTAGGGCATATAACCATTGCAGATGGCAGTAAAATAAATGCTCAAAGCGGCGTTAGTAAATCACTAAAAACGCCCAATACTGTGGTTACAGGTAGCCCTGCATACGACTTTACTGCCACCTTACGTAGCCAAGCCTTAATCCGCAATCTTCCAGCCTTAGAAAAGCGCATACACGAGCTAGAAAAGCTGGTACAGCAGTTATTAGCAGAGAAGGAGACCATATAAAAACCTAATAAAATATTTGGTTTTGTTGTATCGCCTATTTTTGTCCGATTATTTTAAGAACCTTCAAGTGTGCAACGCAACGAAGCTCAATTGAAAAAATACTGCCAGTTACCAAAAACAAACGCATAATGGATATAAATTTTAACCCCGATAAACAGCATACGTTAAGTACAGCTATTAGAATTAGTGGTACTGGTTTGCATACAGGCATTTTAGTTGATATGGTATTAAAACCCGCTAATCCTGGTTTTGGTATTCAGTTTCAACGTGTTGATTTGCCACTTCAACCAATTATTAAAGCCGATTGTGATTTGGTAACTGATACTAGTAGAGGTACAACACTTCAAATTGGCGACGCAAAAGTGAGCACAGTAGAACACGTATTGGCTGCTTTGGTAGGTATGGGTGTAGATAATGTGTTGATTGAATTGAACGGACCAGAAATACCTATTATGGATGGTAGCTCTCAGCCATTTATTGAGTTAATTGCTGAAGGAGGCGTTGCTGAACAAGAAGCTGCAAAGGCTTGGTATAGTTTAGATGAAAATATTTACCATTACGATGAGGGTAAACGTGTAGAAATGGTGGCCTTACCTTCGGTTGATTATCAAATAACAACCTTAATAGATTTTAATAGTCCGGTTTTAGGTACACAACATGCTGGGTTAAAAACCATGAGGGATTTTACCACTGAAATTGCCCCTTGTAGAACGTTTTGCTTTTTACATGAGTTAGAAGCTTTATTAGATAATGATTTAATAAAAGGTGGAGACATAAATAATGCCATTGTTGTGGTTGATAAACAAGTTTCTGAAGAGGAAATCGCTCGTTTGGCCAAAGTGTTTAAACGCGAAACAATTGAGGTAAAAACAGAAGGCTATCTTAATAATTTAGAACTACGTTTCCCAAATGAGCCTGCAAGGCATAAATTACTTGATGTTATTGGCGATTTAGCCTTAATTGGCTATCCTATAAAAGCAAGAATTATTGCTAACCGACCAGGGCATAGCACCAATGTTGAATTTGCAAAAAAAATAAAACAATATATACGCAAAAATAAGCATGTAAAAGATGTACCAGTTTACGATCCTACATTACCACCGGTTTTTAATTTAGAGAAAATAGAAAAAACATTACCACATCGTTACCCATTTTTATTGGTAGATAAAATTACAGAACTAACAGATAAGCATATTATTGGCATTAAAAACGTAACATTTAATGAGTGGTTTTTTCAAGGGCATTTTCCTAATAACCCAGTAATGCCTGGCGTTTTACAAATAGAAGCGTTGGCACAAACAGGTGGTATCTTATGCATCAACTCAATGCCTGAAGGGACTTACGATACCTATTTCTTAAAAATAGATAATTGTAAGTTTAAGCAAAAAGTAATACCAGGCGATACCATGATATTAAAAATGGAATTGGTTGCACCAATAAGAAGAGGTATTTGTGAAATGCATGGTACCGTTTACGTAAATGGCAAAGTAGCTACAGAAGCATTATTAGTAGCACAAGTGGTAAAGCAACAATAAAACTGTTACTTTATAAAAGTTAATACTACCCTAAAATGTATAGATTATTAGCAACTTCGCACACTTAAAAGCTAAGATAAACACATGAAATTTAAGTTGATACCAATTTGATGCAGCTAAAAAACTATTTTTGGCATCTTTTTTACTACTAAACAATCCTTTATGGAAATAGTAGTAGCCACACCAAAACCCAAACAAAGGCGGATGACACATCCCTACACATATATAGATCCTAATGCACGAGTTGCTTCTAACGTAAAGATAGATCCATTTACAGTTATTCATGGCGATGTAACTATTGGTGAAGGCACATGGATAGGCAGCAATGTTACCATTATGGAAGGCACAAGAATTGGTAAAAACTGTCGAATATTTCCAGGTGCTGTGATTGGTGCTATACCACAAGATTTAAAATTTAGTGGCGAAAAAACAACCGTTGAAATAGGTGATAATACTACCATACGTGAGTGCGTAACCATTAACCGTGGCACAGAAGATAGAGGCAAAACCAAAGTTGGTAGCAACTGCTTAATTATGGCTTACTGCCATATTGCCCATGATTGTACTATTGGTAATAACTGTATTTTAAGTAATAGTGTACAATGCGCTGGTCATGTAATTGTTGGCGATTGGACTATCATTGGTGGCGTAAGTGCGGTACATCAGTTTGTGCATATTGGACAACATGTATTTGTTGCAGGCGGTAGCTTGGTAAGTAAAGATGTGCCACCATACATTAAAGCAGTTCGCAATCCATTAAGTTACGGTGGTGTAAATAGCGTTGGTCTTAAACGTAGAGGTTTTGAGCTAACACAAATAAATCATATTTTAGATATCTATCGCATTATTTATAACAAAGGTTTAAATACATCGCAGGCGATAGATTTTATAGAAGAAGAACTTATAGCTAGCGACGAAAGAGACGAAATCATAACATTTATACGTGAAAGTGGTAGAGGCATCATTCGTAAATTTGGCAAAAGTGGCGCTGAGGAAGAGTAAGAAATTTTGTTGCCAGCATTTGTAATATTATTGTTCTTTTGTTGTGTCACTCACTTATACATTTAAAACTTTATTGGGCTTTTACCCAAGCATATATTTCAGTAATTAAACTTAAGTAAACAAGGCGAATCAAGAAATTGCTCTATAATTCATCTTGTTTTAGAAAACTTACTATTTCCGCTATTTCTTTGTATGGTCTTAACCTTTGTTTCTTTGCGTAAAACTTCCTTTTCTTTGCGTGAAACCATCTCTCTTTATGTCCATACAGGTAAACAGTCTTACTAAACTATACGGCACACAAACAGCAGTTAATACCATTTCCTTTACCATTAATAAAGGTGAAATAGTTGGTTTTCTTGGGCCTAATGGTGCTGGCAAAAGCACTACCATGAAGATGATAACTGGCTATTTACAAGCTGATAGTGGCAACGTAGAAGTGTGTGGGTTCAACGTACAAAGCAATCCAATTGCTATTAAAAAAAAAATAGGCTATTTGCCCGAGGCAAATCCTTTGTACTACGATATGTATGTAAAAGAATACCTTGAATTTATTGCAGGGGTTCATCAAATTTCAAATGTTAAATTACAAGTTTCAAATGTTATTGCATTAACAGGTTTAGCGATTGAACAAAAGAAAAAAATAGGCCAACTATCTAAAGGTTACAAACAGCGTGTTGGGCTTGCTGCAGCTTTAATACATAACCCAGAGGTTTTAATTTTGGATGAACCAACAAGTGGTTTAGATCCTAACCAAATTATAGAAATACGCAACGTTATTAAGCAACAAGGCAAAGATAAAACAGTACTTTTTTCGTCTCATATTTTACAAGAGGTAGAAGCTATTTGCGACAGAGTAATCATTATCAACAATGGTAAAATTGTGGCAGATGATGTGCTAAGAAACTTAACTAATAAAAAAACAGCCAATAAAATAACTATTGAATTACAAGAAGCAGTTGATGCTATTTTATTTACAGGTTTACGACCCAAAAAACTTACTGCCACCAAATGGGAATTTACAACCAACAATGCGGATATGGCTCGAAAACAACTAATGGAAATTGTATTGGCAAATAATCTAAACATTGTATCGCTTACCAACGAAAGCAACACCAATTTAGAAGATGTGTTTAGAAATTTAACAGCAAATAAATAATTCTTACATTTACGGCAAAGCTGATAAAAGCATCCAACCGTACAAGTGTGCGACGCAACGAAGCTTAATTAAATTTCAAATGCTCACAACCAAATAAAAAATATTAATACAACAAACAAGCAACAAAAACTATGAGTTACATTATTGAAGTTCATGCCCGCCAAATTTTAGACAGCCGTGGCAACCCAACAGTAGAAGTAGATGTTACCACCGATGATGGTGCACTAGGCCGTGCTGCGGTACCAAGTGGTGCTAGTACTGGCATTCACGAAGCAGTAGAATTGCGTGATAATGATAAAAGTGTATATGTAGGTAAAGGCGTATTACAAGCAGTAAAAAATGTAAATGAAGTAATTGCTGAAGCTTTAACTGGCTTTGATATTACACAACAAGCTGCTATAGATGCTGCCATGATAGAACTTGATGGTACTAGTAATAAAGGCAAATTGGGTGCAAATGCTATGCTAGCTGTAAGTATGGCTGTTGCAAAAGCTGCGGCTGAAGAAGCTGGCACGCCTTTGTACCGCTACATTGGTGGTACAAATGCAAGAACGTTGCCTATTCCAATGATGAACATCTTAAACGGTGGTGCACATGCGGATAATAAAATTGATTTTCAAGAATTTATGGTAATGCCTGTAGGTGCCAAATCTTTTAGCGAAGGTTTACGTTGGGGTGTTGAGATTTTTCATACACTTAAAAGTGTATTGAAAAAGAAAGGTTTTAGTACCAACGTTGGTGATGAAGGTGGTTTTGCACCAAATATTCAAAGTAATGAAGAAGCTATTGAAATTGTACTAGAAGCTATTACTGCTGCTGGTTATAAATTAGGTAGCGAAGTTGCCATTGCCATGGATGCTGCCAATAGCGAACTTTGGAAAGCCGATAAAAACAAATATGTTTTCCATAAAAGTAGTGGTAAAGAAATGAGCAGCGATGAGCTAGTAAAATTTTGGGAAAGCTGGGTAAATCAATATCCTATTATTTCTATTGAAGATGGTATGGCTGAAGATGATTGGGACGGCTGGAAAGCTTTAACACAAGCTGTTGGTAGCAAATGTCAATTAGTTGGTGACGATTTATTTGTAACCAACGTATTGCGTTTGCAAGAAGGTATAGATAGAGGTATTGCTAATGGTTTATTGGTAAAAGTGAACCAAATTGGTACCATTACCGAAACTATTAATGCCGTTACTTTAGCACAACACAATGGCTACAACACCATTATGAGCCATAGAAGTGGTGAAACAGAAGATACCACAATTGCAGACTTAGCGGTTGCATTAAACTGTGGTCAAATAAAAACTGGTTCAGCTTCTCGTACCGATCGTATTGCTAAATATAATCAACTATTACGCATTGAAGAAGAATTAGGATCAACTGGTATTTTTCCAACTGGTAAAATTAAGTTTGGCAAATATATATAAGTAAATAGTTATTTATGTATTTAAAACAACTATATCAGCACAACAAACTATGGTGCGGTATAGTTGTTTTTTTTATTGTTGCACAATTGGTTATCAATTATAAAAAAAGCTTTGTTGTTACGCCATTTTTCCATTATTGTATGTTTTCTAATCCTGTGTTACATCAGGACTCGTTGCAAATTTTTCAAGTTGAGGTGAATGGCAATTTATTGCAGCCGCTAGATTTTACCCCGCAACAATGGGATAACGTCATTCTTCCACTAAACTATTTTTATATTACTGATAAAACTAGTGATACGTTGTGGAAAAAGTTTGCAAAGGCATTTTTAAAATTAACGATATCAATACAATTGCTGCTAACTACGCAATACAAATAACTAACAAACAGTTTTATAGGTGGTACCAAGCACAGCTACAAAAAATGTTACCAAATAAAATAGTCACTATTCGTATTTTTTCTGCCATAGCTATTAACAAACAAAATAAATTAGCCATTACAAAAGCAATTGCAACGAAAAAATATTATAAAATGGTATTGTGTTCTGTTTTATGCATTACTACTATTTAAGCTTTTTAATGGTAAATTACTTTTTCAAATACAGCCTATCTTTTTTTCTATAAAAATGGATATGCTAACGTATTTGTTATTGCTGTTAAATCCACACCGCATCGTGTTAAACCATCCTATTGCCTGGATAATATTAGATATATGTTTTTATAGCATGCCATTTATATATTTTATCATCTATAAATATAAAGAAAAGTTTATTACAATTACTGCCTTTATAATGTTGCTAATCAACGTAGTATATATTCAATTATATGTATTATGCTCATTAGATTCTATAGAAATACAGGTAGCATGGTTACTATTTCCTATTCTATTTTTAACCAAAAAAGAAACAAGTTTTTACCTACTGGCAAATAGGTTACGATATTACTTTCTATTTTTTTTTTCATCTGCAGCTATATGGAAGTTTACCCAACATGGCATATTTAACAGGCAACAGTTTAGCAATATTTTGCTAGTTCAACATAAAGAAATTTTAACCTCGAAGGTTACAGCCTATCAATGTTTTATCTTTTGGCTCATCAATCATTCTACCATTAGTTATTTAATGACTATCCGCAATTTGGTTTAACCTAATTATTTTAGTATTTTTGTCTAAATTAGTTAGTTATGAAGATTACGAATTTCTTTATTCGGTATGCAGACGAGCAAAATTGCCAATTATTTTTTAAGTATAAAAGAGAGTTG
>JBBQLL010000005.1:0-123079 GCA_038327865.1 Chitinophagales bacterium
TAGTATACCTAATGCCTCAGTGGCATTAAGTGGTACTTACAAGGTTACTGCAACAATAGGTGCTTGTTCGGGTACAAATAGTACATTGGTTACTGTAAAACAAACCCCTGTAATAGCTAATAGTTCAAAAGTTGACCCAACAAGTTGCGGTACTGCTACAGGTAGTATTACACTAAATGGTCTTGCTGCAAATACTGACTATACCATTAACTACGCCAAAAATGGGGTTGCTATTACACCAGTTATTATAAAGTCAAATGCAAGTGGTGATATAATTATAGCGTCTCTAACTGCGGGTGTTTATACAAATATTACAGCTACTCTTAATGGATGTCCTTCTAATAATATAGCTACTTATACATTGTCAGACCCAAGTGCACCTGCTACACCAACAGCAGGTTCTAATGGGCCAATTTGTAGTGGGGCTTCTTTAAATCTTAATTCAAATAGTACTACTGCAGGTGTTACGTACGTTTGGTCTGGCCCTAATACTTTTACAAGTTCGTTAGCTAATCCATCTATTACCAATACCACTTTAGCTGCGGCTGGTACTTATACTGTAACTGCTTCGCTTAATAGCTGTATGTCTTCACCTGCAACTGTTACAGTAGTTATTAATGAAACTCCTAATAAGCCAGCAGTTTCTAGCAATAGTCCTGTATGCGAAGGCAATAGTATTAATCTTACAGCAAGTACTGTAACAATTGGCTCTATTGCTTATACATGGTCTGGCCCTAATGCGTTTACTAGTACAACACCAAACCCAACTATACCAAATGCTTTACCAGTAAATGCTGGTTTTTATAAAGTATTTGCTACCAATACCAATGGCAATTGTAAAAGTGTTGCAGATTCAGTAAATGTGTTGGTAAATGGCGCATTAATTAATACCATTACCGGTTCACCACAAACAATATGCGAGGGTCAATCGGTAGTTGTTTCTGGTCAAACACCAGTTGGCGGTAGTGGTACTTATACCTATCAATGGCAGCAAAGTATAGATAGTAGTAGTAATAGTTGGGTTAATATTACTGGTGCAATATCCCAAAGTATCAATTTTAGCCCAACTAATACCGTTTATGTAAGACGAGTAGTAGCTTCTAGCACTTGTACAGCACCAAGTAATGCGGCATTAATTACCGTGCAACCAGCATTAGCCAATAATATTATTTCAAAAGATTCTGCCATTTGTATTGGTTCGCCAGCGCCTACTTTAACTGGTACTTTACCAACTGGCGGTAATGGTACTTATACGTATCAATGGGAAAATAGTACTGATGGTGGTGCAACTTGGCAGCCTATTGCTAATACCAATACTATTAATTATCCACCACCTGTACCAACAGCAACCATACAATATAGGCGTCGTGTTAGTAGTAATACCTGTGCTGGCCTACAATCTAATGCAAGTAATATGGTTACAATTACTGTAAATGCACAGGCAAAAGCACAGTACACCTATACGAAAGATGTGTCTTGTGCAGTATTTGATATTGCCGCAAATGTTCAAAATATTACTAACCCAGCTAATGGTAGCTATCAATGGTATGCTAATAATGTGTTGATTGGTTCGGGTGTAACTATGCCAGCATATAGTATTAACAATGCGTTCGACTCGGTAGTCATTAAACTAAAAGCTATTAGTTTGTACGGTTGTAATAATGATAGTCTAGCGCATAAGTTCTTCACTTCACCTACACCAATGCCAAAATTTACAGTAAGCGATAGTGTTGGTTGTGGTCCATTGAGTGTAACATTTACCAATACTACTACATACGCTAATTTATTTACTTATAAATGGGATTTTGGCAATGGGGTTACTTCTACGGTGGCAAATCCTGGAACAACTATTTATCAAACTAATCCAACACGTTTCGATAGTATTTATACCATCACCTTGTCTGCATTTAGCACTTGTCAAACTGTTACAACTACCAAAATGGTTAGAGTAGTATCTAAGCCACAGGCGTTATTTACACCAGATAAAAGTGTGGGTTGTTCACCGTTAACTGTCACCTTTAGTAATAACTCTCGTGGTAGTAATATGAACTTTGTTTGGGATTATGGTGATGGATCTCCCAAATTTATAACTAGTAGCAGTAATCCAATACAACACACTTATAATACTGGTAAACAAGATACTTTTAACGTGAGATTGATTGCCAATAATCCTTGCGGTAGCGATACATTAATGTATAATATTGTGGTATCGCCAAACACCATAAAGCTATATATTGCAATAAACGGTAGCGATGCCGTAAGTTGCTTACCAAGTACGGTTCGTTTTATAAATAACTCAAGTGGTGCAACCTCATTTAATTGGGATTTTGGTGATGGTAACGTATTAACAACTACAAAAAATATTGATACTGTTATACATACATATATAACTGCTGGTAGTTATTTTGCCAAAGTAACAGCAACTAATGGCTGCTCTGATACTACCACTTTTGAGCAGATTAAAGCATTTGCAAAACCAATTACTAAATTTACTGCAAGTCCTTTAACTGCTTGCTTAGGGGATAGTATTCGCTTTGCCAACCAAACAGATACAGCTACTGGTTATAGTTGGCGTTTTGGCGATGGTAATTTTTCATCATTAACCAATGTTGTATATGCTTATAAAACCACTGGTAGTTATAAAGCTACTTTAGTTGCAACAAGGCAGTATAATGGTATTTCTTGTATAGATAGCGCCTTTACTAATATTACCATTGTATCTAAATTATCAGGCTCATTTAAAGTAAGTGATAGTGTTAGTACTTGTGTACCATTTAACGTAGTATTTACCAATTTAAGTGTACCATCTGCACTAACCACTTGGGATTATGGTGATGGCGTAAAAGATACGGGCGATTTGGTGCAACATAATTATACCAATAGCGGTGCATTTACCGCAAAAATGACGGCTATAAGTGCTGGTGGTTGTACCTATCAGTCATCCAAAACAATCATTGTAAAAGGGCCTAGCGGTAGTTGGGTTTATGACAAAGGATTTATTTGTGCCAATATATCGGTAAAGTTTCAGGTAAATGCTGTAAATACAGATTCGTTGCGGTTTAATTTTGGTGATGGTACTTTTTTAACTACCACAAATCCTATTGTCAATCATACCTATGCACAATCCGGCAATTATTTGCCATCGGTACAATTATTAGCTGGTACTAGTTGTTTTGTAACATTAAAAGGGATTGATACCATTAAAATAGATAATACAAAAGCAGGTTTTAGAATTAGTCAACAAAAGGTTTGTGGCAGCACCACTATTGCTTTTAACGATACATCAAGGGCTTTCTTTGGTGTACAAAGCTGGCAATGGAATTTTGGTGATGGTACTGCATTGGGTACTACAAAAAACCCACAACATACTTATAACACAGCTAATGTTTATGCTATACAGTTAATAGTAGTTAGCAATAGCGGCTGCTCAGATACAGCTACTTTACAGCTACCTATAACTATTAATACTAAACCCAGTGCCAGTATACAAGCAACAGCTACAGCTTGTGCTAATAAACGAGTTAGTTATACGTCTAGTGTTACATCTGCAGACAGTGTATTGTTAAGAGTTTGGCGTTTTTACAATGGCACAAATATATTAGGTGCTACTGCTTCTTTTGTATATACCACAGCAGGTACTTATACAACAAGTTTTGTAGTAGGTACAATAAATGGTTGCTACGATACGGCTTATAATACCATTACTATTAATCCTAGCCCTACGGTAATGGTTAGTAATGATGTGACTATTTGTAAAGGGCAATCGACACAGTTATTAGCTACTGGTAGTAGTAACTTTATTTGGAGTCCTCCAAACAATTTAAGTTGTACAACTTGTGCCAATCCATCTGCATTTCCTACTGTTACCACACAATATGTTGCCAGTTCTACCAATAGTTTTGGTTGCACGTCAACTGATACGGTAGTAGTTACTGTGGCGCAGCCATTTACAATATCTGTAATACCAAATGATAGTATTTGTATTGGTCAGTCAACGCAGCTTGGTGCATCTGGTGCGTTTAGTTATAGTTGGTTGCCAACCACAGGTTTAAGTAATCCATCTATCCAAAACCCAATAGCAAGCCCTGTGGTTACTACTATATATCAAGTTACAGGTACAGATCAGAATAATTGCTTTACCTCAACCGCCAATGTTACAGTAGGTGTGGGAGATTTTCCGGTACTACGTTTAGGACAAAATCAAGTATTGGCAGCAGGTACCACATTTACCTTTAACCCAACCTTTACTAACGGCCCTATAAGAAATTGGCTTTGGAAACCTGCTACCGATTTAAGCTGTGCAGACTGTGCCACACCAACAGCTACAGCTAAAAAAGATATTTGCTATACTGCGACTGCTACAAATATTTATGGCTGTGCTAGTACCGATACGGTGTGCATTAAAGTATTCTGTCAAAGTACACAGGTATTTATACCAAATGCTTTTTTACCAGGTACTGGTTCAGGTGTAAATGATGTACTGATGGTGCGTGGTACTGGTATTAAACTAGTAAAAAGTTTTAGAATTTATAATAGATGGGGGCAAGTCGTATTTGAAAGAGCCAATTTTCCGCCAAATGATAGACAATATGGTTGGAGCGGTTTGATACAAGGTAAACCTGCCAACTCTGATGTATACATATATACTTGCGAGGTGGTTTGCGAAAACGATGTCCCGTTTGTGTACAAAGGCAATGTTGCCATATTGCGATAACTGTAAGTTAATTTGCTAAAGAAAGATTGAAAAACTAGTAACAATGTTTAAACGCTCTCTATATATTATCGCTTGTTTGTTTTGTAGCATAGTGGCTAAAAGCCAAGATCTTACATTCTCACAATTTTATGAAAATTCATTGCTACGCAATCCAGCACTTGCAGGTGTATTTGAGGGCGATATACGATTTGTTGGTACTTTTAGAAGTCAATGGCAAAGTGTAACCGTGCCTTTTCAAACAACGGCTTTTAGTACAGAAGTGAAGTTTCCATTTGGCAAGCACGATGATTGGTTAACGGCAGGTTTGCAAATAACACAAGATGCGGCTGGCGATATTAAACTAAAGCGTACACAAGTATTACCAGTATTAAACTTTCATAAATCGTTAAGTGGCAATAGCGATAATTATTTATCGGTGGCATTTATGGGTGGGCCAGTACAATCACAATTTGATCCTAGTCAAATTAAGTTAGACGATCAGTTTATTAATGGCTCTTTTAACCCTAACAATCCTACAGCAGGCATATTTACAACAACTGGGTTTACCTACTGGGATTTTAGTGCAGGCATATCGTACAGTAGCAGTTTTGGTGACGGTAATAAATTTTATGTAGGGGCAGGCATGTTTCATATAAATAAACCCTTGGTAGGATTTTATACCAATAATGCAACTAGTGGTTTAAATAGAAAGGTGGTATTGAATGGTGGTTTATCTATACCAACCAACGACTTTAGTAAGGTAGTAATGTATGCTGACTTTTTTTCACAAGCTGGTAATACTCAGTTTTTAGGGGGATTGCTTTATGGTACCGACTTGTTTCAAGGGGTTGGTTACGAGCCTTATCAAAACATTACCTTGTATGGGGGTGCTTTTTATAGGTGGCGCGATGCAATAATACCAGTTATTAAGTTAGATATGTATCAGTTTAGTGTAGGTGTAAGTTATGATGCTAATACATCTCAGTTAAAAACAGCGTCACAATCAAGAGGTGGGTTTGAATTTACTGCAACTTACAGAGCCAAGTTCCGAAACCGTAGTAATGCTGGTGATAAAGTACGTTGTATTGGTGGATTTTAAATTTCGGGTAGTGAATACGCTGGTAAATTTTTTTACTCGTTGAGGTATATTCGCCAATTAATAAAAAGAACAAAGCCATTCCTAATAGTAGAAATGGCTTTGTTATAAAATAGGGTTGGCTTTTTGTATTTAGAAAAAGCGCTTTTTCTTTTTCTTTGATGTAGCGTCTAATAATTGTGCGTTCAAGGTATTGTTGATGACTGTTTTATAATTAATAGTATCTAACAACGCTTTATTTTTTATTTTAAGCATATAAATTTCACTTAGCAAAGAATCTTTTGTGTAGCCCCAACGTATTTTATAATAAGCTATTGAATCGAATTTAGATACCGTCGGCACTGTTTCTTTAAGTACTACACCTGCGGGTGTTGCAGGCCTAGATACCATACTGCCACCACTTACTGGGGTAACTTTAATGTCACTTGCGGTAAGATTACTAATTCTATTTATAAATTTTGCATTTTTTACATATCTAGTTCCTATGCAATCTAGTGCTGTCACAACTGATGTTTGACCGTTTTGTGTTCCCTTGTCATAATCGCTACCAGACGCTATTTGACCAGCCTCTAGTTGTACATTAAATTTAGTAGTAACAAGATTGCCACAAACTGTTTTTGCAGTTAATAAACCAGTTACTGTTACTGCTTGGGTATTATCATTTCTTAAATAAACTGAAAACCCTTGTCCGCCTGTTAAGCTATATTCATGGCAACCTGGTGCTATTAACACACCAGATACCGTTTGATTAACATAGTTTTTCCAAGGACTATTGTCTTGTGCAGTTGCCGAAAAAAAAGTAACCAGCAATAAGAAACTGGCAATTAATAGATAGGTGCGTTTCATGATTTTTTATTTATACCATTAATATTAAAATAAATATTTCACGTAATTATCATTTCGCTAATATTTAAGTAAGTGGTATTACTTAATAATATGAAACGCAAAAATGGACTAAATATTATTCAAGTAACACTTTTTTAAATGAAGTTTTAATAATTGCTTCAATGTATTGCTTTACAAAGTGTCATATGTAATAATAAAGCACCACTACTATTAATTAACGAGCTATTTTATAAAAGTAGTCATTTATAATTAGGTATATTATTTTCAGCAATAGCATTACTTCGGTTATTTTTTGCGTTAATACATAACAACTGGTAAACTAGAATTTAAAACTTACGCCTACATTAATAGCATAATCCGCAAATGCAGCATCACCTATAGCATAAACACCAGTTAAGTCTGTTCTAATTTTATCAGGTACACTTTGTGTTCTATCTCGTACCAGTGCTATAGGCGTATTAGCAAAAAAAGTAGTTGTTTTAGTTTTGTAAGTAATACCTGGCTCGGCGGAAATAACATAACCGGGACGACGAAAACCATTGCTGCCACCAACTAAATCATGTACTGGTAAGCACTCATCTCTTATACCCATAGATGCTGAGAATTTAGAAAAATTGAAGTTGGCACCAATGCGTATCATCATCTGGTCTGGTACACTCATTACCTCGCTGCCATAAGCTATGCTTGTAGCAGTAATTGTACCACCACGAGCCGTAGAAACCCCATTCGTTTCACGCGGGTTAATTAGATAGTAAAACGTACCATAAAAACCCACTTTGTGCGATAAATTGTAATAACCATTTAGCTCTGTAGTAAAACCTGTACCACCATCACCTAGTTGAATAGACTGATCTACTGGGCCATAATTTTTTACACCTGGGGTAGTTGTATAAAAATAATCTTGGTATTTATAATCGCCAGTTGGTAGTTTTAAACCTAACCCCAACTGAATATTTCCTCTACGAGAATTTGCAGGATTTAAAAGCATTCTATAAACTGTCAACCTTACATCACCTATACCAAAAGATGAAGTTGTATGACGCTCTTTACCACCATGCTCATACAAAGAAGAACGTGTGTTTGAGTTGATAGGCAAGTTGAAACTTAATGACCATCTACTATCTATTTTTTTAGTAATAGAAATGTCGGCCGTGTACACATGATTTATTACTTGTGTGCCAAGTTCTACCCGTTGTTTTTGTTCATCCGTACCTATAAAATGCTTGTAAGAATTAAAATAACGGTTATTGATGCTTAACTGCCATTTGGTAGTATCTGCATGAGAACTGCTAAGCATACACATACCACCTACACCACGAATAGCCACGCAACCTTGTGCCTGTAATTGATTGTTTGATATAATTATTATTAAAAGTATAATGATATTTTTTTTCATGTTTATTAGTTTAAGAAATTAGGTATTCGTAGCAAAAAACTTGCATAATATTAAGTTAACAATTATTGCCACATGTAATTGTGATCTTATTTTTTCATTTTTAATTTTGTAGCCACAAATTGGCCAACTTGTTTGCCAACTTGGTTACTTACAATACATGAAGGATGGTAGTGAATACCGCCATAAAACCTAGCCATATTATTTTCTAAAGCGGCATCTCTAAAAGATTTATAGTTTCTGCTTTTTATGCCAAATTCGAGTTCTGTGCTATCGGTGTAAGCGAAATTATCACCAAAAATATCTGTAAGTGCTTCAGATGCTGACGCAGATATTGTAGAATGCCCGCATGTATATTCAGGAAATGCTGGTGTTTGTAAATAAGGTCGCCATTCAGGATCAATATATTTATTAATTACCGTTTCTGGACGTATCGTATTATACTTGTATTTAATTTCCCAGCATTCTACAAAAGCATCAAATAAAGCTATAGATGTTTTAGTATAAGCATAAATGGTAGCAGCATAATCATATTTAGCTATTTGTGCTGCAATGCCAATCACACTTTCCCAATGACCAGATGGTGAGAATTTTTTAGTAGCAAACATTAAATGACCAGAAACATTAAGTTTAAATGGATTGTCATCCCAAAATTCTGCAATGTGTTTTTGCTCATCTGTTAGGCTGTCTGTTGCATTTTTTATAGCTAAAACTTGCTGGTAATAAAGACTTTTTTTGTTGGTGATATTAAAAGGTATTGGTGCTGGAACATTAAATTGTTTAGAACTGTCTATTATTATTGTTCTAATTTCTTTCCAGTGTGGTTCGGCAGCTTGTGCATACATAGGTGGCGTAGGTACCCAACGGCCTGGCTCATCTTTTACTGTATATTTTTCGGCACTTCTGGTTTCTGCATAATTATCTTTTTTACTCCAGCGAATAATGCTCATGCTCATACTATCTGCAAAAGTTTGCGATGCTTTTTCTACATTATTTGGCAAGCCCTTATCTCTTGCTACTTTTAAAATACTATCTCTGTACAATTGCATACTACCTTCTGGAAAAGTAACTGCTTCACCTACCTTAACATAGGCTAAAAAAGCGGCTAGTTCATAATCAATTGGTTGTGTTGTATCTGGTTTTGCAACAACTTTTAAATCGTGTATTTGATTAACTAAAGATTGGTATTTATTTGGGTAACCTGCGGCGATAATTTCGTAGGCTGCAATGGCCGCATAGGTATAATTTCTAGTAGCAATCATTGGTGGGAAATTATTGCCCATTACAACGCTATTTAGCTCGTGTACTGTAGTACTAAATAAAATTGGGTTGTGTAAATAAGCTTTATAATCAGTTTTTTGTTTGCAGGCAAATAAGGTTAACATTAGGCAAAAGCATATAATAAGATGTTTCATCTTTTCAAATTTTACAGTAATAAAAAATTGTGACAGAACCCTAAGGTCTCGTAATTAATAACATCATAAATTGGGATGTATGCTTAGGCTTGAGGCGGCCTAATTAATTGTTGTATATAGCTAGAACCTTTACCCACATTGTAAGTGGAAGAATAATTTTTATTAATAGCCATGTTACATGCTTTCCATTGATAATAATCATTCACAAAATCTTCTACTTGATATTTTGAAGATATTGACTGGTTGGAGGAAGATTTCTTTGCAGTATGAATATCGGTTGCAACATCATTTGTTTTGCCAAAAAAATCATTTGCTTTTTGTTGAATATTTGTTTTTTCTGCATGACGAATACATTGTAAATACATCGTATCGTTTTCTACTTTACGTTGTACAAAACGATAGGTTTGGCCTTCAAAATTTATCTCGCCATCTATACGTTCAAAACTCGTCCAATTGTTTTGATAAGGTAAATTGATGGGTATTTTTACAAGAAACAAATCGGTTTGATTATATGTGTTATTGTCTAAAGAAAGTTGTAAGGCAGTATCTGCTTTTGCCATTGATATGGTTACAAATAATCTATAACCAATAATATTGAATACAAAAAGGCACAGTAATAATATGGTTGTAATTTGGCGAAACATTCGTGCTACAAAGTAAGTATTATTTTTACTATTTAACGGTTGCTAATATTAAATACTTGCCTAAGATTTACACCGCAACTATTTGTGATACCCTTTGTCGCGATCAAATTTCTTTTTTAAATATTCTAAAACGGATGGATCTTCTAAATCTTCCATATCACTCAGTTCTATTTCTAAGGCTTTTGTACTCAATTGAATTTCTAAAAATGATAGGGCTAATGAGCTTGAGAATAGTAGTAAACTTAATGCAAATGTCCACTCTGCAATATAAAACACTTGAACGTAAATAAGATACATGGTTAAAATGGCACCAATAAAAGTACATACACCTAAAGCTTGCATATTTTTTATCAACTTTAAGCGGTAGCGAAGGTTTTTTATTTGACCGTGAATGGTTACTTTTTGCGAATCACTAGCAGTATATTTTTCATGCAGTTGTCTAATGCGGCTAGATAATGCTAAAAAGCGATTGGTATATGCCAACATAATTAAACTTATCGCAGGAAAAAGTAGCGCAGGTGTATTGATAGAAATATCCATGATGGCAAGTTAATAAAAAGTTATAAGCAACAAGAAAAACAAGTATCAAGTTTTAGGGGTTAAGTGTGCCAATTTTAATAAACAAAAAAGCAGCAGAGCTAAACGCTTCGCTGCTTTTTTATTGACCAATAATTAATAATATTATGCTTTAAAAGTTTAAAGGAAAATCAATTTTAAAAGAAATATTTCTACCCAAATTGTAAATACCATCTACTCCAGTTTTTGGGTTGGGGTAAGATGTAAAGTATTTTAATCTACTTAAATGGTCTTGGTATGCTACATCAAATAAATTATTGCCCATTACATATACACTAAATAATGGCTTCTTCATTTTATTGGTAAATGTGCCTCCAAATCCTGCATTAAACAACGTGTAACCTGGCGTTACTGTTTCTGTATTAAAGGCAACATAGGCTCTATTTTGTGCAGCATAATACTCAACCTGAGTTTTTATAAAACCTTTGATAATATGGGCATTTTTTAAATTAAAATCATAACGTAATTCAGACATGCCGTGAGTGGGTGGTATAAATGGCAGGTATTTTTCATCATTCGTAACTGCTTTACCACCTTTAGTACCTTTGTTATCTCCATATACAATTGATACACTATTTTCAAAGTGTAATTGCTTTATTGGGTGTAGGTCAATACTAAATTCACCACCATACAAATTGGCTCTAGACGATTGGAACTTAAATGTTTGCGGGGCGGTTGGGTCGGTAATAGAATCATTACCGTTGAAACCTAATAATTTTTGATTGTATATGTAATTATCGATATGATTTGTAAATAAACTCAACTCAATATTTAAATATTTTGAGGAATAAACAAACCCAATATCTTCTTGTAAATTAAATTCAGGCTTAAAATCTGCATTACCTATTTGATAAAAATTAGTACCGGGATGCACTCCATTTGCCGATATTTCAGATATGTTAGGTGCTCTGAAACCCCTACCAATATTAAATTTCATAGAAAATTTTTCAGAAAAATTATAGGTGGCACCAGCACTACCAGAAAAGCCAGAAAATGTTTTTGAATAGTTAGAAAATGGCCTGTTTGCACCCACAGTATCTATGCCATAAACTGGCATATCAAAACCTGTTGTTGGGTTGGTAGTGGTATACAAGGCATCGTTTTTAAAAGAACGTACATCAAAACGAACACCCCCTGCAATATCTAGTTTGCCGTAAGATTTTTTTGCAGTGATAAAAGGGCCAATATCAAATTGGTGGTAATTTGGTATAATAAATTCTGTACCATTTGTTACTGTATTTTTTTGATACATACCGTTAATGCCAGTCGTAATACTCCAATTATTAAACTCTTTAAATGAATATTTTAGATCGTATGTATACGAGTTTAGTTGCAAGTATAAACCAGGAATACTATATAATTCTGGGTGGCTAAACTCTCGTCTAATACTGTGTTGGTAACCAAGGTTTATGGCCAAATGATTGCCGTTGCCAATTACCAAATTATTGCTCCAATAAACCCTGTAATGTTGTACACGCTGGTGTAGTTTTTCAATTTTATAACTTTTTAAATCAGCATCAGATACAATTTGCCTAACAGTGTCAATTTCAGTTATTTGTCTTGTAAATTTATGAGTGGTACTATCTCTGCTGCCATAAGGAATTTCTTGCAAATCGTCATATAAAACAAAATTAATGTGCGAGTAACCCCATTTGCGGTGAATGCCTATTGAGGCATTGGCATCGGTTTCGTTAAACGATGTACCAAACACACGACCATCGTATTTATTTTGATAGTTGGTTGCTTGCTTGTGAGACACTCTTCCCATATATTCAATACCATTTTTTGTACCACCTAACATGGCTGAACCACCAAAAAATTTATTATTACTTTGATAATCTAATACCACATCACCAATCATCTTGCCTTCTGGCGAAGGTTGCGTAGGTATTATGTTTACAACACCCGCTAAAGCATCCGATCCATAACTTAAACTTGCTGGGCCCTTAATAATTTCTATTTTATCAATCCCATATTGATCTACCTCAATCCCATGTTCATCACC
Source organism: Chitinophagales bacterium (assembly GCA_038327865.1). Classification (GTDB taxonomy): domain Bacteria; phylum Bacteroidota; class Bacteroidia; order Chitinophagales; family Chitinophagaceae; genus Parasediminibacterium. The sequence goes on from JBBQLL010000005.1 coordinate 12,669, forward strand.
CCATTGTTGGCCTTCTTGCCTAATACCGTCGTACAAACTTAAAATGCGGTTGTAACCAAGCCCCCGTATAAATGGTTTTGATACATTTGGTCCTGTTGTAACTGCACGAACACCGGGTATTTTTGCAATACCATCTATAGCATTTGTAAATAAGTTGGTGGTTAAATAATCGTGGCTAACTGATACAATTGGTACTGGATTTCTTTTAATAAGTGTTGCCTTTGAAACACCTGTCACCACGATGTCACCAATTTCTGTAAAGCTTTCTATTAACTGAAAATCTTGCTTAGAAACACTGCTTAAAACAATGTTTTGTGAGATGGGTTTATAGCCGATGCTTTTAACTTCTACCAAATAACTACCACTGGGTAAATTGCTAAATTGATAAACACCAAATGCGTTGGTGTTAGCACCTAGCTTTAAATCAATAATATAAACTGTGGCACCTTCAACCGCTTTGCCATTTATATCTGTAACCTTACCTGACAAAGATGCAATTGTGGCAATAATGTTACTGTGTTGAAAATTTTGCTGTAACCCATTTTGGGCAAATGTTGTAAATGGCATTATGCTAATGGCTACTGTAAAAAAATAGTAAATAACTCTTTTCATTCTTCAAATATTTGATACGTTGTTGCAAATATAAGTAGCTGTAATTAATTACAACATTGTTGCAAATATATTTTTGATAAGCGGTTGGTTAATTGGTAATACGAATTTTAAAATAATTATATGAATTGAAACCTTTCTCTTTTATAGTTACATATTTTTCGCACGGCTTGAAACGAATGTTACTAATTAGAATCTTTGAATTACTTCTTGCTTTTCTGCTTCCAAATATTTTACAGATTGAATTAAATAGCACGAATTACACAAAGCAAAAAGCGACTACAATAATTACTGCAATCGCTTTCTTTTATTAAAAAATAATTCAAATCTAATAATTTTTTAGTGCATCATTTTCAAAACCTCATCAATCAATTCGCCCTTGGTAATAGGAATGCCCATTATTTTATTATAACCTTTCGCATCTACCAAATATTGATCCCGAATAATTTTTACCAACTGCCCATTATTAATCTCTGGCACTAACACCATATCAAAACTGTTTATTAGCTCTCCTAAATTTTTAGGAAATGGCCTCATATAACGAATATGTGCATGACTTACAGCATGACCCATGGCAATTAAATCTAGTACAGCGCTTTTAATAGCCCCAAATGTGCTACCCCAACCTAAAACCAAAACTTTACCTTTTTCAGGGCCACATTCTATTTTTTGATCTGGGATATAATTTGCAATCGCATCAACTTTAGCCTGACGAATTTTTACCATGTGCTGATGGTTATCAGCATCGTAGCTAATATTGCCAGTAATATCTTGTTTTTCTAAACCACCAATGCGATGTTCAAAGCCAGCAGTACCAGGCACTGCCCATGGGCGAACAAATTTTTCATCTCTTTTATATGGCAAAAATTTATCCTCACCATCGCTAAGCATTGTTTTAAAACTCACCTCAATTTTTGGCAAATCGGCAGATTGTGGGTAATGCCAAGGCTCGGCACCATTAGCTATGTAGCCATCGCTTAATAAAATAACTGGCGTCATATGTTGCACGGCAATACGTACTGCTTCAAACGCAACATCAAAACAGTCGCTTGGTGTAGATGATGCAATAATTGGCATGGGGCATTCGCCATTTCTGCCATAATAAGCCTGCATCAAATCACTCTGTTCAGTTTTTGTTGGTAAACCAGTAGATGGCCCACCACGTTGAATATTGATGATTAGCAATGGAATTTCTAACATTACTGCAAGCCCCATTGCCTCTGTTTTTAATGCCATACCGGGCCCACTGGTAGTAGTAATGCCAATGCTGCCCCCATAGCTTGCACCAATGGCTGCTGTTATACCTGCAATCTCATCTTCTGCTTGAAACGTACGAATGCCAAAGTTTTTGTATTTACTTAGCTCGTGCAAAATATCTGAAGCAGGAGTAATAGGATAAGTACCTAAAAATATTGGTAAGCCACTTTTTTCGCTAGCAGCTATTAAACCATAAGATAATGCTTGGTTGCCCATAATACTACGGTACGAGCCAGGCTTCATTTTAGCTTTTTCAACCGTGTATCTTGTCGTAAAAGTTTCTGTAGTATCTCCATAATTGTAACCAGCTTGTAGCACTTTAATATTACTTTGCAAAATGGTTTCTTTCTTGCCAAATTTCTCTTCTAAAAAGTCAATAGTATTATCCAATTTACGATTGTACATCCAATAAATAAAGCCAAGTACGAACATATTTTTGGCACGGTCACGTTCTTTGGTACCAAGGTCTGTAAAGTCTTTTAAGGCTTCACGTGTAAGTTTTGTAATATCAATTTTTATTAATTCATAATTATCCAAACTGCCATCCTCTAAAGGATTAATGCCTTCGGGATAATTGGCCAAACGTAAATTTCTGTTATCGAAGCCCTCAATATTGGCAATAATTTTTGCACCAAGTTTGATGCTTTTTAGGTTCACTTTTAATGCTGCTGCGTTCATTACTACCAATACATCGCAAATATCACCAGGGGTAAAAACTTGGTTGCTAGAAAAATGCACTTGAAAGCCACTAACGCCTGGTACTGTACCTATCGGGGCTCTAATCTCGGCAGGGAAATCTGGAAAAGTAGCCAAATCAATACCTAACAAAGCAGTGTTATTGGTAAACTGCTGACCTGTTAATTGCATACCATCACCACTATCTCCAGCAAATTTTATTACTACATCTTGTAAAACTTGTTCTTGTGTATTCATCCTAAAAAAATAAGAGTCAATGTTTTAAACATTACGATTATGAGAAAAAGCAATTTCTAAATAGATTGCAAAGGTAACAGTTACAGCCGTTTTATACAGGCATTTTTCCAAATTCAACAGTATTAATATGTCTTAATTTTTTAAAAACATAATATTCTTTACAAGTATCTTTACAAATTAATTATCATAATGTTTGCCAAAAAATATACCATCTGTTTAAGTTTGTTTTTTTTAGGGGGGCTGATAGGATGCCATAATTCAAGTTTTTCTGCGGTTGCTTTTTCTGATACGTTATCTCACAAAAAATACCCAATAAATAATTTTGAGGGTAAGCCATATATTTATGATAGCACTAAAAATTATATTTATTTAACCTTTGATGATGGGCCTCAAAATGGCACACTACACTGTGTTAATGTGTGCAAAGAATTAGACGTAAAAGCTAGTTTTTTTATGGTAGGTGATCATGCAAACAGCTCAAAAACAAAAGCAATTGTTGCAACTATTAGAGAGGCTTACCCACAAATAGTATTGTGTAACCATAGCACCACTCATGCTAATGGACACTACAAATATTTTTACCATCATCCACAAATGGCAGCAGCAGATTTTTTTAAGGCTCAAATAACATTAAATGTGCCGTATAAAATTATCCGTTTGCCAGGTAATAGTGCTTGGGTAGTAGCAGGTAAGGTTAAAGCTTCGCAATTGGTGGATAGTACTTGTATCATGTTAAACAGTGCAGGGTACAATGTGATTGGTTGGGATGTTGAATGGAGTTTTAGCCACAAAACAGAAACGCCTATTCAAAGCACACAAAAAATGATAAATATGGTAGATAGTGCCATGGCTAAAAACCGCTCACATACCAAAAATCACTTGGTAATATTATCGCACGACAGAATGTTTAAAAATTCTAATTATACAGATAGTTTAGCAAAATTTATTAACCTTTTAAAGCAAAACCCTAGAAATATTTTTGAAACTGTAGATCATTATCCGGGGGTAAGCGTTGTTAGATAATATGTTAAAATAAAAAGTGAAAGATGTATGTAAACTCTAATTTGGTTTTCAGATCATCAAGTCTTCGTAAATTTGTTTATTAAAATAAAAATTATGGAATTGTTTAAGTCGGGTAATCCTACATTGACCCAAAAAATTTTTGACAAAAGCTATAGCAACGAAGCTGAATTGCAAGGTACAATGAGTGTTCGTGGTACAATTAATAAGTTTGGTTTTATGTTGCTAATGTTAATTGGTGCCGCATCCTATACATGGCATTTAAACGAAGAGATGAAGCAGGCCACAATGATGACATTTATGATGGTTGGAATTTTTGGAGGGCTGATTTGTGCATTCGCAATTATTTTTAAACCTACTTGGGCACCATATTTAGCTCCTGCTTATGGATTACTTGAAGGTTTATTTATTGGGGGTATTTCAGCTATCATGAATCAAGCTTTTGCTAAGAGTTATCCTGGGTTAGTGATGCAGGCTGTTGGTTTAACTTTTGGGGTTTCTATTGCAATGTTTTTACTGTATAATTTTAGAATTATTAAAGCTACAGAAAAATTTAAAAGCGTCATTATCTCTGCAACTGTTGGTATTGCTATATTCTACGGTATTAGTATGTTGCTTCGCATGTTTGGTATTAATATGCCTTTTATGTACGATAGCAGTTTATTAGGTATTGGTATCAGCTTATTTGTGGTGGCAATTGCTGCACTGAATTTAATTTTAGACTTTGATATGATTGAAAAGGGTGCTGAGCAAGGTGCGCCTAAATACATGGAGTGGTACGGTGCTTTTGGCTTGTTGGTTACTATTGTTTGGTTGTATATTGAAATGCTTAAATTGTTAAGTCGTTTTGCTAAAAGAAGCTAAGTAGTCAAAAGCTATATTTATAAAACCGGGTTAAGAAATTAATCCGGTTTTTTTATTTGCTAATTTTTGTAATCATAAAATTATTTGTGCAGCAAACAAAAATATTGGGTGTTTCTTTTACATTACCACTAACTATTATTTTAAGATTATCAATTTTAAATTCATCGTTTAAATTACAGGGTCTAAGCTATGTATCTATAGAATCTTGTTCAATAATAAAATATTGGTCGCTTACTAATTTAATGGGTGCATTGGCGTTAACAATTTGTCTGATGGTAAAATCATTCGGGTAGCAATCTGTTCTAAGGTCTTTTCCTTTTTTGCAAGACATAATAACAGTGATGGGTAAGATAAACGGAAATATTTTTCTTAATTGAGATATAGAAATACGTTTTACCTATGACAGGATAAAACAAAAAAGCATTGCACGGGTAGGTATTTCAATGCTGGATCATTAATTTACTCTAAGCACAATTAGTGTAATTCGTATAATCTTTTTACCTTTCCATTCAACACAAAATGTAACCAAACTATGCACATCAATCGCCTTGGCTTGTATAACGAAGAGTTGGTAAATCTGTATAAAAATATACTGCTGCCCCGAATGATTGAAGAGAAAATGTTGCTGCTATTACGGCAGGGCAAAATTAGTAAATGGTTCAGTGGTATTGGTCAAGAGGCAATAAGTGTAGGTGTAACTATGGCTTTACAAGATGATGAATGGATAATGCCTTTACATAGAAATTTGGGAGTATTTACAACTCGAAAAATGCCATTACACCTACTATTTAAACAATGGCAGGGTCATCAAGATAGTTATAGTAAAGGCCGAGAACGTAGCTTTCATTTTGGTAGTAAAGTCCATTTTATTTGTGGTATGATTTCTCATCTTGGGCCACAATTGGCTGTAGCAGATGGTGTGGCACTAGCTTACAAGTTAAAGCATCAACAAAAAGTGGCGGTTGCTTTTACTGGTGATGGTGGCACTAGTGAGGGAGACTTTCATGAGGCCTTAAACGTAGCAGCAGTATGGGATTTGCCAATTATTTTTATCATTGAAAACAATGGTTATGGACTTAGTACACCAACAAGCCAACAATATCGTTGCGAACGTCTAATAGACAAAGCAAAGGGGTATGGTATTGAAGGTGCTAATATTAATGGCAATGATATTGTGCAAGTTTACAATACCGTTAAAACTGCTAGAGAATATTGTATTCGCCAGCAAAAGCCATACATTATTGAGTGCGAAACATTTAGAATGCGTGGTCATGAGGAGGCTAGCGGCATCAAATATGTACCTAAAGAATTGATGGAAGAATGGGGCAGAAAAGATCCTGTTAAAAACTTTGAACAATTTTTGGTGCATGAAGCAGCATTAACTGAAATGGAAATAGCCGATATTAGAAATAATACAAAAGCATATATTGATAATGAACTTAAATTAGCTAACCAAGTAGCAGACTTTGTAGTTGATATAAACTCAGAATTAGCAGACGTTTATGCTGATAGGTTACAAGTGTACAGTTGGCTTAAAACAGTAAAAATATTTAATAGCGAGGCAGTTTTTATAAATTTAGCAGAAGCATTTCCTACAAAGGAATTGCGTTTGGTAGATGCTATTAAACAAGGATTACACCAGTCATTACAAAAGCATAAAAATTTGGTGTTGATGGGACAAGATATTGCAGAATATGGTGGTGTTTTTAAAGTAACAGAAGGCTTTGTAGCTGAATTTGGAGAACACCGTATTCGCAATACCCCATTGTGTGAAAGTGCCATACTTGGTAGCGCTTTAGGGTTGTGTTTAGAAGGGATAAATAGTGTGGTAGAAATGCAATTTGCCGACTTTGTAACAGTTGGGTTTAATCAAATTGTAAACAATCTTGCCAAAATAAATTATCGGTGGGGCCAACATGCTAATGTGGTGGTACGTATGCCTACTGGTGCAGGTGTTAGTGCTGGGCCATTTCATAGTCAAAGTAACGAGGCTTGGTTTACACATGTGCCAGGTTTAAAAGTGGTCTATCCATCTAATTCGTTTGATGCAAAAGGATTGATGATTGCTGCCATAAACGAGCCAAACCCTGTTTTATATTTTGAGCATAAAGCTTTGTATAGAAGTATTACTGGTACTGTACCAGAAACTTATTATGAAGTGCCTATTGGCAAAGCCAATTTAGTAAAAAGTGGCGATGATATTAGTGTGATAACGTATGGTGCAGGTGTACATTGGGCATTGGAATATCAAGCTCAGCATCCTACTGTAAGTTTGCATGTTTTAGACTTAAGAACCCTACTACCACTAGATTATGAGGCAATAGAACTTGCTGTGAAGCAAACAGGTAAAGTATTGTTGTTGCATGAAGACACATTAACTGGCGGGCTTGGTGGCGAAATAAGTGCATGGATAAGTGAGCATTGTTTTACGATGTTAGATGCGCCAATTATCCGTTGTGCCAGCCTAGATACGCCTATACCTTTTAACAGTGAATTAGAACAAAATTTTTTGGCAAAAAGTAGGCTAGCCGAGTGCATTAAAAAACTGATGGATTTTTAGGGGTTAACGTACATTTTTGTATTTCATTAGCCTTATCTGTATTACATTTATCAACGAAAACTATTCTAAAATATAAACTTTTAAGTTGATACCATTAGCTATTACCTTACATAAAAAGCCTGCACACAATGCCATTGTTTTAGCTGCCGATATTGGTGGTACAAAAATAAACTTGGCACTTTGTGAATATAAAAATAACATCCCACAAATACTTTTTTCAGCTAAATACAACTCAAAAGATTATATATCAGTTGAAGTGGTGATCAAGCAATTTTTAGCAGCCAATAATTCCTTTAAGCCAATCGCTATTTGTATTGGTGCGGCAGGTCCTGTACAAGATAACAAGGTAGAATTTACCAATTTATCTTGGGAGGTTGATGGTGATGAAATTGCTAAGCAAACCAGTATAAAAAACGTAGTTATTATTAACGATTTAGAAGCTACCGCTTATGGTATTGCTTGTCTTGATAACCATGATTTTTGTAGCCTTCAAAACGGCGATAAAAATACAAAAGGTAATATTGCTATCATTGCACCTGGTACGGGTTTGGGTGAGGCAGGTATGTATTTTGATGGGCAATCGTACCATCCATTTGCAACCGAGGGCGGACATACTGGATTTTCGCCAAGAACCGAATTTGATATTGAGTTATTACAGTATTTACAACGGCAAAATAAGGTGGTTAGTTGGGAGCACGTAGTATCAGGGCCAGGCACGTTTAGCATCTATCAATTTTTACGAGATATTAAAAATATGGACGAACCAAAATGGTTATCTGATGCTTTGTTAACGGGTGATAAAACGGCTACAATCAGCAAGGCAGCCATTGAAAATAAGGCTGAGATATGCGTACAAGCCATGCAATTATTTGTAAAATATTTAGCACAGGAAACAACCAATCTGGTATTGAAATTTAAAGCAACTGGTGGTGTATATTTAGGTGGTGGCATCCCCCCTAAAATATTGCCATTGCTACAACAAAATATATTTATCGAAACTTTTAGGCAATGTGATAGGATGGATGAATTGATTAATAGCACTCCAATAAATGTGGTACTAAATGATCAGGCTGCGTTATTAGGAGCAGCTTATTTTGCCTTGTTTGGTTTTAATGCTTGATGGTATTTAAAAACAGTATATAGATATTTATTATTAATGAAATAAATATCAGTGCATAGTTTAGAGGTAAATTTTCACTACACAATAATCACTTTCTACCGCTTACGTATTTATTATTTTTAACTATAAACCGATAGGGTAGTTGTGCATCTTCGCCAGCATAATCTACTCCAATTCTTGGGGTTGCTATTATATTACTATCAGTATATCCAAAGCCATCATCAACGATGTAAATCTGTTCTTGTAATAAGCTACTACCAGTGTGTGTTGTGTTTATGCCTAAGGCTTTACAAACATTTCCTGGCCCTTTGGTTAAAGTATTGTCTAGCTTTTTTTTATTTGTCCTAAGCAACATATCCTCAATACCAACTAAAGGTTCTAAAGCTCTTATTAAAACGGCATGTGGCGTATTTGCAACATTGCAAACAACATTAAATAAGTGGTGCAAACCATAACACAAATACACATAGCTAACACCGCCTTGTGCATACATAATTTCGGAACGGTTTGTTCTTCTGCCGCCATAGCTATGCGATGCTTTATCTACAACACCATTATACGCTTCTGTTTCTACAATTCGTCCCGCAGTTAGTACATTATTAAAATTGCTTACCAATATTTTACCTAGTAAAACCTTAGCAATGGTTAGTACATTTTCTTGTAAATAAAAAGCCGATTCTATTTTGTTCCATCTTGGCTGTATAAGCATTTTGAGGCTTTATTTTGTTTTGTAAATTTATTTTAGAAGCATTGATTTATTAATTAAATAATAGTTTAATAACCCCATCGTTGTATTAGTCTATAATATTTTAATCATAAAAATAATGGTCAAAACTACTACATTGCAATATCTAAAATACCCTGTATAAGTGTTTAAAGAAATTATCATTGCTATACAAGCTTACTTTAAAGCGCATCAATTTATAAAACAACATAAGCTGTGGAAATGGATTCTTATTCCTGGTATTATCTACACGCTGTTGTTTATGGTTAGCATGTATTATTTTATACAAACTAGCAATAATTTTATTGAATTTTTAAGTTTAAAAACAGGCTTAAAAACATGGCTTGATAAAATGAATAGTGGCGTTCTTGGTTTTTTGTTTACGCTAGGTAGTTTATTGTTATGGCTTGCAATGATGTTGTTTTATTTCTCGTTATTTAAGTATTTTTTCCTCATTGTTGGTTCGCCAATATTTGCTTTTTTAAGTGAGAAAACCGAAGCAATAATAGAAGGTAAAGCCTATCCTTTTAGCTTTTTGCAATTGACAAAAGATATTGTTCGCGGTATTCGTATTGCTTGTAGAAACGCCTTGTGGCAAACAGTTTACAGTGTTACTATTTTAATACTAAGTATTATTCCTATTGTTGGTTGGTTAATGCCCGTGATGGCTTTGTTAATTGAGTGTTATTATTACGGGTTCTCAATGTTAGACTATAGTATGGAGAGAAATAAAAAATCTACTGCCCAAAGTATTGCCTATATCAGCTCTCACAAAGGCTTGGCTATTGGTAATGGTATTGTGTTTTATCTCATGCATCTTTTACCTGTTATTGGGTGGATTTTAGCACCAGCATACTCAGTTATTGCAGCTACATTAAGTGTTATAGCCGTAAAAGAAAAGCAATAATTTTTGGTAACAAGCAGCAGTAATTCTTTTCAGCTTCTGTTGTGTCACTCACTTGTACGTTCTTACCGCTAGGCAGCTTATCTAAGCGTAATTACCATAACATCAATTTTATTCGTGTAATTCGCACAAATTCGTGTTACAAAAACTAAAATTATGCTTTTAGGAACTATATATTTAATACCCACTTTTTTGCACGAAGATGCATTAGAAGTAATTGCACCCTATGTGTTAGATGCAGTAAAAAACTGTACAGTTTTTTTTGTAGAAAACGAAAAGTCAGCACGCCGTTATTTAAAAAAATTATGGCCTCAAATGGTAATTGATAAGTACGAATGGTACACTATTCACAAAGTAGAATGGGACGTTCATACTGCTTTTGAAAATCATTTGAAAGAGGGGAAAAACATTGCCATCATTAGCGAAGCGGGATGCCCAGGCGTGGCTGATCCAGGCCAAGTTTTAGTAGGTATTGCGCAGCAAATGGGTGTTATTGTAAAACCATTGGTTGGTCCAAGTTCAATTTTATTAGCATTAATGGCTAGTGGCATGAATGGACAACAATTTCAGTTCAATGGTTATTTACCTATTGACAATTTAGAACGAAAAGGTGCCATAAAACATTTAGAAAATTATTCAGCAAAAACAAATTGCACCCAAATTTTTATCGAAACGCCTTACCGCAACAATCAATTACTTAAAGAAGTACTTAGCACTTGTAAAGATACATCCCAACTATGTATAGCAGTAGATATTACAGCGCCAACAGAATCTATTAAAACAAAAACCATTGCCCAATGGAAAAAGGAAATACCAGACATTCATAAACGGTTGGCTATTTTTTTATTAATGGCTTAGTTAGAATTTTTAATTTATTCATTCTAAATAATCCGTGATATCATTTTAAGCAGTGGTATATATTTGCTGCTAAACATCGCTAATTATTATGCAGGATATACGCAATAACTGGAGCCTCGAAGAGATACAACACATCTATAATTCCCCATTGTTAGAATTGGTTTTTAACGCCGCTACTTTACACAGAAAATATAACGATACTGCAGAAGTACAAGTTTGCACTTTGTTAAGTATTAAAACGGGTGGCTGTAGCGAAGATTGTTCGTATTGCCCCCAGGCAGCACGTTACAGCACAGGTGTTGATGTGCAGGCGTTAATGAAAAAAGAAGATGTATTAAGCTACGCTCAAAAAGCCAAAGATGCTGGTAGTACTCGGTTTTGTATGGGTGCGGCTTGGCGTGAAGTGAGAGATAATCGCGACTTTGACCGTGTGTTAGATATGGTAAAAGGCGTTAACCAAATGGGTATGGAAGTTTGTTGCACACTTGGTATGCTTACCGAAACGCAGGCCGAAAAACTAGCAGAAGCTGGTTTATATGCTTACAACCATAACTTAGATACTAGTAAGGAACATTATGGAGAAATTATTACCACACGCACTTATGATGATCGTTTACAAACTTTAGAGAATGTACGTAAAGCTGGTGTTACCGTTTGTTGTGGTGGCATTATTGGTTTAGGTGAAACCCATGAGGACAGGATTGAAATGTTACATACCTTATGTACTATGCCCGAGCATCCAGAAAGTGTGCCAATTAATGCGTTGGTTGCTATTAAAGGCACGCCATTAGAAAATAACGAGAAGGTAGTTGTTTGGGATATGATACGCATGATAGCAACAGCCCGTATTATCATGCCTAAAACAATGGTGCGTTTAAGTGCTGGTAGAACTGATATGAGCATTTCTGAACAAGCCATGTGCTTTATGGCTGGTGCCAATTCTATTTTTGCTGGCGATAAATTATTAACCACCCCCAACCCAAGTTTTGACGAGGATAATACCATGTTTCAATTACTTGGTTTAAAACCCCGCAAAGCATTTAAAGAAGAAAAGCAATATTTAAGTGAAATGGCAGAAGTATAATTTTTCATTAATAAATGGATAATTTATTAATGAAATAAGTGTTGCAACTTTTAAATGGCTTTCTGCAAGTTGTGTCAGGTTTATTAACGAGGCCCTTAAACAGTGTCTTTTTTGATATAAGTTGCTTATAAAACCTTGATAGACTACAACGTAGGTAAAGATGCATAGCGATAAGTACGCATAAGTGTGCGACGCAACGAAGTAAAATACTACTACTGCTAATTAACAATAAAATTATTGTATTTTCTACGTGTTTTACAATTTGGTGCTGTATCTATGTGCCCATGTGGCTAAAACTTTTAAAAAACAAACTGCCAATTTTTCCCATTTCTTGGTGTGGCAAAAAAATTGACCGTGTTAAAGAACAATCAAAAATTATGGAAGAAAAAGATATAATTACCGATAACAAGACAATTAACGACAGTTTTAATTTTAATGCTGACGAAAGTGCAGGTGGCTCAACACATTTAAACGAGCCAGTTGAAGAAGAAAATCAATTTCAGAAGTTGGAGGATGAAATTCAAGAGCAAAAAGATAAATATTTGCGTTTAATGGCCGAGTTTGACAATTTTCGTCGTAGAACTGCCAAAGAGCGATTGGATTTAATTCAAACCGCAGGTAAAGATGTAATTGTAAGTTTATTAGATGTGCTTGATGATTGTGACCGTGCAGAAAAGCAATTACAAACCAGCGATAATATTGAATTACAGAAAGAAGGGGTACAATTGGTATTTAATAAAATTCGTAGCACTTTGCAAGCTAAAGGTCTTAAAGTAATGGAAAGTATTAATACCGATTTTGATGTTGAAAAGCACGAAGCTATTACTGAAATTGATGCCTCTAAGCCAATGAAGGGAAAGGTTTTAGACGAAGTAATGAAAGGCTATTATTTAAACGATAAGATTGTGCGTTTTGCAAAAGTGGTAGTAGGAAAATAATTGAATAATTAGAAAAAGTGCAAATATTCAAATGAAACTTTGCCTATTTCAAGATTTTGCACATTAGCACATTAGTTTTATGAAAAGAGATTATTACGAAATATTAGGGGTTAGTAAAAGCGCATCAGCAGAAGAAATTAAAAAGGCATACCGCAAAACGGCTATGCAGTTTCACCCAGATAGAAACCCTGGCGACAAAGCCGCAGAAGATAAATTTAAAGAAGCTGCCGAAGCATACGAAATATTAAGCGACGCTGACAAAAAAGCTAAATACGACCGTTTTGGTCACCAAGCATTTGCAGGTGGAATGGGTGGTGGCGGTAGAGGTGGTGCTTCTAACATGGATGATATTTTTAGCCAGTTTGGAGATATTTTTGGTGATGAAGGTGGCTTTGGTAACTTTTTTGGTGGTGGCGGTAGAAGTAGAGGTGGCGGTGGCAGTAGAGCAAGAGGCCAACGTGGTAGCAACTTGCGGATAAAAATGAAATTAACGTTTGAAGAAATTGCCAAAGGGGTAACCAAAAATGTAAAAGTTAAAAAGAACGTTGTTTGTACTACTTGCACTGGTAGTGGTGCTAAAGATAAAAACAGTGTTCAAAACTGTAATACTTGCGGCGGTAGCGGTCAGGTAAAACGTGTTACCAATACATTTTTAGGTCAAATGCAAACGGTAACAACCTGCCCAACTTGCAATGGTGAAGGACAAACAGTAACTGCAAAATGCGGGAGTTGTAGGGGCGAGGGACGTGTTTTTGGTGAAGAAACCATAAGTATAGATATACCTGCTGGTGTGCAAGAAGCGATGCAATTAAGCATGAGTGGTAAAGGTAATGCTGGTGAGAGAGGTGGTGCATCTGGTGACTTAATTATACAGATTGAAGAAGAACAACATGCTGAATTGGTTCGTGATGGCTTGAATGTAGCCTTCGATTTACATATTTCATTTCCAGATGCTACTTTTGGTACCAATATAGAAGTACCAACTATTGATGGACATGCAAAAATTAAAATACCTGCTGGTACACAAAGTGGTAAAATTTTTCGCTTAAAAGGCAAAGGTTTTCCTGAAGTACAAGGTTATGTAAAAGGTGATCAATTGGTATATGTAAACGTTTGGACACCTCAAAATTTAAGTAACGACGAAACTGCGATACTTGAAAAACTAAACACTAGCAGTAACTTCAAACCCAAACCAGATAAGAATAATAAAAGCTTTTTTGAACGTGTGAAAGAAGCATTTAATCAATAATTAATATAAGGCATCAAAAAATACCCCATTTAGTTTGGGGTATTTTTTTCTATAAATAATGGCTGTGCGTATGCAGTTGGGCTATTTCACTTACCACAAAGCCCCCGAAAATTCGAGGGCTTTGTGGTATAAAAAGGTATGATTTAACTTAATTGATTGGTTATTAATCTTCAATCTTTGCTTTTCCTTTACTTTTTGCCATTATTTCTTCAGCAACATTATTAGGTGCGTTATTGTAATGAGAAAACTCCATGGTAGAAGAAGCACGACCAGAAGATAATGAACGCAACTGGGTTACATAACCAAACATTTCGCTCAAAGGTACTTTAGCTTTAATAACTTGTAAGTTAGCTCTGCTATCCATTCCTTCTAACATACCACGACGACGGTTTAAATCACCTGTTACATCACCCATATATAAATCTGGAGTCAATACTTCAACTTTCATAATAGGCTCAAGCAAGGTTGGTTTTGCTTTGCGGCCCGCTTCTCTAAATGCACTTCTAGCACATAATTCGAAGCTCATAGCATCACTATCCACATCATGGTAACTACCATCAAATATTCTCACTTTCATGTTGTTAACAGGGTAACCCGCTAAAATACCTGTACCCATTGACATCTCGAAGCCTTTTTGAATAGCTGCATGAAATTCTTTAGGAACAGAACCGCCATGAATGTCGTTGATAAATTGGAAGTGCTTGCCTTCATTTTCTTTCATCCATTCTTCATCAGCTGGGCCAAAATCAAATTGAATATCAGCAAATTTGCCGCGACCACCAGATTGTTTTTTCAAAATTTCACGGTGGGTAATAGTAATTCCAAAACACTCTTTGTAAGCAACTTGTGGAGCACCTTGGTTTACTTCTACCTTAAACTCACGACGTAAACGGTCTATGATAATTTCAAGATGTAATTCACCCATACCACGTAAAATAGTTTGGCCAGTATCTTCATCTGTATTTACACGCAATGTAGGATCTTCTTCAACCAATTTAGCAATAGCCATACCCATTCTATCAACGTCTGCTTGCGTTTTAGGCTCAACAGCAATTGCTATTACAGGCTCAGGAATAAACATATTTTCTAAAGCGATAGGAAATTTTTCATCGCATAAAGTATCACCAGTTTTAATTTCCTTAAAACCTACTGCAGCGGCAATATCACCAGCTTCAATAAAGTCTACCGGATTTTGCTTATTAGCAAACATCTTCATAATACGGCTGATACGCTCTTTTTTACCACTTCTTACGTTTAATACATAAGAACCAGCATCCAAACGACCAGAATAACATCTAAAGAAAGCCAAGCGACCAACAAAAGGATCAGTCATAATTTTAAAAGCCAATGCAGCAAATGGTTCTTTTGAAGAAGGTTTTCTAGTTACAATTTCATTGGTATCAGGATTAATACCAGAAATATCATCCACATCAACAGGTGAAGGCAAGTAACGACAAACGGCATCCAAAGCAGTTTGTACACCTTTATTTTTGAAAGATGAGCCACACATCATTGGAACGATACTTAAATCTATACAAGCTTTACGAATCGCTTCGTGCATTTCATCTTCAGTAATGCTATTAGGATCTTCAAAAAATTTCTCCATCAAATGGTCATCATATTCTGCAACAGATTCCACCAATTTAGCTCTCCATTCGTTTGCTTCTTCTATCATATCGGCAGGCACAGGAATTTCCTTGAAGGTCATACCTTCGGTTTCCATATCCCAAATAACACCTTTCATGGTTATTAAATCTACCACACCAATAAAATCATCCTCAGCACCAATTGGCAATTGTAAAGGCACAGCGTTAGCACCCAACATTTCTTTAACCTGCGTAACAACCATTAAAAAATCTGCACCACTTCGGTCCATTTTATTTACAAATCCAATACGTGGTACTTTATAACGATTAGCTTGGCGCCAAACAGTTTCGGATTGTGGTTCAACACCATCCACCGCACTAAATAAAGCAATCAAACCATCTAGTACACGCATACTACGTTCTACCTCAATGGTAAAATCTACGTGACCTGGCGTATCAATGATATTAAAGTAGTAATCTTTAGTATTAGCATCAGCAACCCCTTTATCGGTGGGAAATTTCCACTGGCAACTTACAGCCGCAGAAGTAATAGTAATACCTCTTTCTTTTTCTTGCTCCATCCAATCCGTGGTGGCAGCACCATCGTGTACCTCACCAATTTTGTGGATCATACCTGTGTAGCGCAAAATACGCTCTGTAGTAGTGGTTTTACCAGCATCAATATGTGCTGCAATACCAAAGTTCCGTTGTAATTTCAAGTCCGCCATAACTTAGTGTTATTTGTTTGTGTGATTTATTTTATCTGAACCTTGATTTTTAAACGATTCAGCGGATTACAGGATATAATACCAATACCCCATTTTTTCGAGCCGCAAAGGTAGGGATTTAAAGCATAAAAAAAGGGGGTAATAATTTTTTAATTAAGGGGAAAATAGCTAAGTATTAACGAAAAAATATTGATGTTGTTACTACTTTTTTTCAAAATAATGTTGCTAGAACTTTGATTGTATTGTTGAAAAAAAAAGACTTCGAATTGTTTCGAAGTCTTTTTATAGATAATGTATAGTGAAATTAAATTTTAAAGTGAGAGAATGCCTTATTAGCTTCTGCCATACGATGAATATCTTCCTTCTTTTTGTATGCTGCACCTTCACCTTTACTAGCTGCAATAATTTCGTTGGCTAATTTATCGGCCATTGTACGACCATTTCTTTCGCGACTGTAACGGATTAACCATTTAATGCTTAAAGAAGTTTTTCTATCAGCACGTACTTCCGAAGGAATTTGAAAAGTAGAACCACCAATTCTGCGACTTCTTACTTCTACAGCTGGTGTAACGTTTGATAACGCTTTCTTCCAAATTTCATAACCATCCTCGTTGGTAATCTTAGAAACTTTGTCTACAGCATCATAAAAAATAGTAATAGCTGTACTTTTTTTACCTTGCCACATTAAATTATTAATAAAACGCGTAACCAATTTGTCGTTAAAACGACCGTCTGGTGCTAAAGGTAATTTTTTGGCTTGTGCTTTACGCATGGCTTAAATTATTGTAATCTGTTTAAATTATTTCTTTTTTCCTGTTGGTGCTGGCGCTGCACCTTTTTTAGCACGTTTAGTACCATATTTACTACGGCTCTTTTTACGGTCTTTTACACCCGCAGTATCTAAACTACCACGAACGATGTGATAACGTACACCTGGTAAATCTTTTACACGACCACCACGTATTAATACGATAGAGTGTTCTTGTAAATTATGACCTTCACCTGGTATGTATGCAATTACCTCAAGTTTATTTGTCAAACGTACTTTTGCT
The DNA here is from genome assembly GCA_038327865.1 of Chitinophagales bacterium. GTDB lineage: Bacteria > Bacteroidota > Bacteroidia > Chitinophagales > Chitinophagaceae > Parasediminibacterium. The sequence goes on from JBBQLL010000005.1 coordinate 30,155, forward strand.
ACTTTACGTAACGCAGAGTTTGGTTTTTTGGGTGTTGTTGTGTAAACTCTGGTGCAAACACCACGACGTTGTGGACAAGCATCTAAAGCTCTTGATTTACTCTTTGCTCTGATGATTTCGCGACCTTTTCTAACTAATTGTTGTATTGTAGGCATTCTCGACCTTTATTTTTTTTCGGACGGCAAAAGTAACTGTGTAATCGTTACCTTCCAAATATTTTAAACTTCAATTTCAAAAAATAATCCAAACGGCTGGTATCCTGATTTTTATAACAACCTACATAGCATTTTAATGCCTTGTATTTTGACGTAAATTATAAAATATCCCACATTAAGACAAATTATGAAATCTTAAACATCCAATCATGTGTATCATCTACTAAACCATACCTTACCCCGTCCAATTGTTTTTTTATAGCCTTAGCCACAACAGCAGTATCGGTATCAAAAAACATTTGAAGGGTATTAAAACGTAATTCTTTTATTTGAGCTACAGTTGCAGCAGTGCCAGCACCAAAAGCTTCTTTAAATGTGCCTTCATGGTAAGCTTGTATCAGTTCATCAATGTTAATTGGTCTTTCTTCAACTTTCATACCCATATCTTTTAAAATAGTAATGGCACTATTTCTAGTAACACCTCGTAATATGGTACCTTCTTCTAAAGATGGCGTAATTGCAACGTTGTTAATAATAAAAAATACATTCATCATGCCCACTTCTTGTAACCATTTGTGTTCAAAAGCATCTGTCCACAATACTTGATCATAACCTAATTTTTTAGCCTCTTGTGCTGCCTTCATGCTGCCACCATAATTGCCAGCATTTTTAGAAAAACCCACACCACCAGGTGCAGCACGTGTATATTTTTCTTCAACATAAATCTTCATTGGCTCGGCATAATAGGGGCCTGTTGGACTTAATATAATCATAAACTTATACGTCTCACAGGGCTTTACACCTAAAACCGTATCAGTGCCAATCATAAAGGGACGGATATATAAAGAATGTTCTTTTTCGGCAGGAATCCAATTACTATCCAATTCAACCAATTGACGCATCCCTTCAATAAAAATTTCTTCTGGTACTGTTGGCATACACATTCGTTCAGCCGAAATATTAAAACGTTTTAAGTTATCATAAGGGCGAAATATGGCAGCTTCGCCAGCTTCGTTTTTATATGCTTTTATACCTTCAAAAATAGCTTGACCATAATGAAAAGTGGCCAAAGAAGGATCGCACAACAAGGGTTGATAGGGTTTAATTTCTACGTTAGTCCATTGTCCATTTTCGTAATCTGCTTCTAACATATGGTCTGTAAAATATTTCCCAAAAGGAATATTTACTAGATTAAGATCGTTCAATTTACTGGTTTCAGCTTTTGTAATATTGATGTCAAGTGCTGCCGTCATAACTTTATATATTTGATGCAAATAAACAGAAAAATAAAAAACTAACAATCGTTAATATTGTGAATGGAAGCGAGTTTCGGGAAAATACAATTACCTAATTTTTTATTAGTAGACTTATTTAAGGATAATTTGGTGTTGTATGATGATTTACCTACTTCAACTAACGAAACATCTAAAAACAAAACGCCAATTAGGGCAGAAGAAATTGTTAAAACATTAACACCAACTTTGCAAACTAGCAAAAAATGGTTTTTAGGTAGTAACAATAAACAAATTACCATTATTGTTAAAGATAATGAGGCTGTATTTTTAAGAGATGAGTGGCTTACTTTTTTAACCAGTATTTTAGGTGCATGCAAGTTAAATATTGGTGATGTAGCTATTGTAAATTATACCAATACCCCAATTGTATTGCCAGCAATAAATGAGCAACTTAAGCCGCTATATTTTTTATTATTTGATATTGCTGCGCAAGATATTCAACTTCCATTTACAGTACCTAATTACCAGTTACAAAAATTTGGCAATGCTACCTTTTTATTAGCTCCCTCCTTAGCTATGATGCAAGGCAATACTGAAGCAGTAAAAATGGAAAAGAGTAGGCTGTGGTTGAGTTTGAAAAAGCTGTTTAATATATAATCTTAACTGCTGATTGACCTGATTAAATGATTGACCTTGTTTTATAAAGTGAAAATTCAATCATTTACTATCATAAATAAAATGCAAAGTATAATGGAAAATCAAAATAATCAAATCAATCAGCGGTTAATTTTTGCTACAAACAACCAGTATAAAATTGATGAGATTAAAGCTGTTATTGGCTCTCAATTTAATATTATTACTTTACTAGAAGCAGGCATTACTATTGATATTCCAGAGCCACACGATACATTAGAGGCCAACGCAACAGAAAAATCTACCACAATTCACAAGATAACTGGTGAAAATGTGTTTAGCGAAGACACAGGTTTGGAGGTTGAAAGTTTGAATGGCGAACCTGGAGTTAAGAGTGCTAGATATGCTGGCGAAGGCAGGGATTTTCAAGCTAATATTGATAAGTTGGTAGAGAAAATGGAAGGTAATGAAAACCGTTCGGCACAATTTAAGACCGTTATTTCTCTCATTTTAAACAGTCAGGAATTTTTGTTTGAGGGCATTTGCAAAGGGCAAATTATTACTGTGCAAAAAGGTTTAAAAGGCTTTGGTTACGATCCTATTTTTATACCAAATGGTAGTAATAAAACTTTTGCTGAGATGAACATGGCAGAAAAAAATCAGTTTAGCCATCGTAAAAAAGCAACAGATAAGTTAATAGAATTTTTAAAAAACACGCAATAGTAATCAATCAAATTAATCACCAATAATCTGCGGGTAATATGGAACGCATAAAAATAAATTTACCAGAAACCTTTACTTTCTTTACCATTATTAAAATTCGCATAACGGATATAAATTATGGTGGACATGTTGGTAACGATTCTTTCTTGTCATTGGTGCATGAAGCTAGAGTACAATTCCTTGCTAGCAAAGGTTTAAGCGAAATGGATATTATGGGTGTAGGTTTAATTATGGCTGATGCTGCCATTGAATTTAAAAAAGAAATGACCTACGGTGATACAGTGAAAATTTCTGTTGCGGCTACGGGTTTTGATAGAATAGGCTTTGATATTTTTTACTTATTAGAGGTTGATAATGATGGTAGATTGATTACAGCAGGTAAAGCAAAAACTGCCATGATGTGTTTTGATTATGCCAATAAAAAGAAAGCAGCAATACCACCAGCAGCCATTAAAAAATTACAGTCTATTTAGTACGATGAAACATAAACTTAGCTACAAAAATTTTGTAATTGCATCTATCCTTACTATGGTTAGTGCCATTACTTTATTTATTGTTAACTGCCTATTGGGTAACGAAGCATTTTTCTTATTTTTAAACAACAATTATGGTCAATTTGCCGATGCAAGTTTTGCCTTTATTACACATCTTGGTGAAGAGGCTGGGTGGGTAGCACTATTTTTATTTGTTATTTTTTTTAGGCGACAGTTTTTGCCATTAATTGTTATAGCACTTATTATTTCAACAATATTTGTACAAGGCTTAAAAAATAGCTTGCCCGAACAAGCACGACCAACAAAAGCCATTAGCAATTTAAGCTTAATACACACAGTTAAAGGCGTTGACTTGCTAAGTTTACATAGCTTTCCATCTGGCCATACAACAGCAGCGTTTACAGTATTTTTATTAGCCTGTTTGCTCATCCACAAAAGGTGGATTATTCCAATAACATTTACCTATGCAGTAGCAGTTGGCTATTCTCGGATTTACTTGGCACAACATTTTCCTAAAGATGTAGCTGGCGGTATGTTGATAGCCGTAATATCGGTTTGTTTTTCTGTTGCTTTACAACAATTAATAGTTAATAAGTTCTATAAAACCAAAAATTAGCAATCACCAGTTCTGCAATAGCGTTTATATAATTGTTCGTATACTGGCACAATTTTACTTATGTCAAACAAGCAAGCGTGTTTATAAGCAGCTTCTTTCATAGCTTGTAATTGCTCGTCATTTTGTAAAATACTTACCGCAAATTCACTCATCGCAGCTACATCGCCAACATTAGCCATAAAGCCAGTAACACCATGTATATTTATTTCTGGTAAGCCGCCTGCATTGCTACTAATTACTACAGCCCTTGCAGCCATTGCTTCTAATGCCGATAAACCAAAACTTTCGTAGTCGCTAGGCAATAAAAACAAGTCGCTTACAGCCATTATTTCTTCCATTTGCTCTTGTTTGCCTACAAAGCGTACATCTTCGGCAACGCCTAATTCGCGGCTTAGTTCTTCTGCGGAGTGTCGTTCTGGTCCATCGCCTACCATTAGTAATTTAGCAGGCATTTTACCACGTACAGCAGCAAATATTTTTATTACATCATCAATGCGTTTTACTTTTCTAAAATTACTGGCGTGTAGTAAAATTTTCTCACCATTTGGGGCAATTACTTTCTTAAAAGCGTCAAATGGTTTTTTATTAAATCGATCCACATCAACAAAGTTGTAAATCACTTCTACGTCCTTAGTTATAGGAAAATTCTTATATGTCTCATCCTTTAAATTTTGAGATACTGCCGTAATAGCATCACTTTCATTTAACGAAAAAGTAACTACTGGTTCGTAGGTTTTATCTCGCCCCACCAATGTAATATCTGTACCGTGCAAGGTGGTTATTACAGGCACATCTCTATTTATTTTTTGCTTAATTATCTGTTTAGCCATATACGCAGCCGATGCATGTGGAATAGCATAATGCACATGCAATAAATCCAAATCGTAGTTCATAATCACATCTACCATTGTGCTGGCTAATGCAATTTCGTAGGGTGGATAATCAAATAAGGGATATGTAGGAACACGCACCTCGTGGTAAAAAATATTGGTGTTATAAACGTTTAGTCGAACAGGTTGTTGGTACGTGATAAAATGCACTTGATGCCCCTTATCTGCCAATGCCTTTCCTAATTCTGTAGCCAACACACCGCTACCACCAAATGTGGGATAGCAAACAATACCTATACGCATATTCAAAAAGTTGATAGATGATAATTGTTAGATGATAGATTATAGTTAAACTTCTTAAAATAATGATGCCATTACTTAGAAAAATAAATTATTATTTATCAATAATGACCTAATAAACATGCAAATAACAACTAAATATCCATGCAGTTCATCCACACATCATTTAATAAGCATTTCATAATGCTTCAAACCATTATCTTAGTGTTTATGAAAAAACTATTACTGCTTATAGTTGCAATACCAGTTATTGTATCTGCACAAACCAATCAAGATTCTATTTTCATCAAAAAATTAAGTGATGAAATAATGCGTAACGGTAAAGCTTACGATTGGCTGAGAGAATTAACCAAAAATATTGGTGGCAGATTGGCAGGTTCACCACAGTTTGCCAAAGCGGTTGCTTGGGGTAATAAAACCATGCTAACCACAAAGGCAGATAATGTGTTTTTGCAAGAATGTATGGTGCCACATTGGGTGCGTGGTGGTAAAGACAAAGTAATTGTAACTTCTGTAAATAATAAAACTGTTAGTAAAGCTTTAGATGCGTTGGCACTAGGCAATTCTATTGGTACAGGTTTAAAAGGACTTACTGCTAATGTAATTGCATTGAATAATTTTGATGAACTTGAAAAGCGTAAAAACGAGATTAAGGGTAAAATTGTGCTGTTCAATTATCCATTTAATCCTACCTATATCGTTCCTAGCAGATCTTATGGAGAGGCTGGTGCTTATAGACGTGGCGGCCCAAGTAAAGCTGCTAAATATGGTGCGGCTGCCGTATTAACACGATCGCTAACTGAAGCAACAGACAATAATCCACATACTGGTGCTACTGCTTACGATACTGCTTTTCCTAAAATTCCTTGTGCAGCATTAGGTACACAAGATGCCGATTATTTGTACAATTTAGCAACTACATCTACCGTAAAAGTAACTATTACTACCAATGGGCATTTTTTACCAGATACCATTGGTCATAATGTTATTGGCGAAATAAAAGGCTCAGAATTTCCCAATCAATACATCACTTTTGGTGGCCATTTAGATAGTTGGGATATAAATGAAGGTGCACACGATGATGGTACTGGCGTGGTACAAACTATTGAAGTGTTACGTGCACTAAAAGCATTAGGCTACACACCAAAACACACATTGCGTTTTGTATTATTTGCCAATGAAGAAAACGGTTTGCGTGGTGGTAATAAATATGCTGAAGCTGCCAAAGCCAATAATGAAGAACACATATTTGCCCTAGAAAGTGATGAAGGTGGTTTTACACCAAGAGGCTTTAGTTTCACAAGCAGCGAGGCGCAATTGCAAAAAGCTAACAGTTGGTTACCCTTGCTAAAACCTTATGGCACAGAAACCATGAGCAGTGGTGGTGGTGGTGCCGACATTGGCCCACTAGCCAGATTATTAAAAACACCTTTAGCTGGTTTTGTACCTGATAATCAACGTTATTTTGACATACACCACGCACGTACTGATGTGTTTGAAAATGTAAATAAACGTGAGTTACTTTTGGGTGCAGTAAATATTGCTGGCTTAATTTATTTAGTAGATAAATATGGATTTTAGATTTAAAAACTAATCTTACAAAACATAAAAGTGCTTTTCATTACATATGAAAAGCACTTTTTGTATCTATAATATGGTGGGCTTAAAAGGTTACTACAACGGCAACTAGGCACCATTAAAGCGTTTGGTTATAACATCCCAATTAACAACATTCCACCAGGCATTAATATAGTCAGGCCTTTTGTTTTGATAACGTAAATAATAAGCATGTTCCCATACATCTAAGCCCAATAAAGGTGTGCCTTTTAAATCGCTAATATCCATTAACGGGTTATCTTGATTTGGTGTAGAACCAACTACCAGCTTTTTATCATGTGTAAGCACCAACCAAGCCCAGCCACTACCAAAGCGGGTTTTACCAGCATCAGTAAACTGTGTTTTAAACGCCTCGAATGAGCCAAAATTTGTGGTAATGGCTTCTGCTAATTTACCTTCTGGCCTTGTGGCTTGCTTACCTGTCATACTTTGCCAAAATAATTCATGGTTATAATGCCCACCACCATTGTTGCGCATTTTTGGTGAGTATTTAGAAATTTTACCTAGCAAACTTTCTAGTGATAAAGTATTTGTATTTACCTTCTCAGCAGTAATTGCTTCGGCTAAGTTTTTGGCATAACTAGCTGCGTGTTTGGTATAATGAATTTCCATTGTAATAGCATCAATAGCAACCTCTAATCCGTTGTAAGCATAAGGCAATGGTTGTTGTGTAAACGGTGTGTGAGCAAAGTTGGTAGCAGCGTTTACAAAGGATGGTAGGATGGTATTTGCAACTACCAAAGCGGCACCTGCTTTTGCCGTATTGGTCAAAAAGCCTCTGCGGCTAGAATTGTTATTTTTCATAAACTAAAATTTAAGTGGATGATTTTTTGTTTTTATAATTGGTAATAAAAGTACGTATCATTTTAAAGAATCGATAATAAGCTTCTTGATTAAATAATTGTGAATCTCTCATGGCTTTATACGTTAAGAAAAAACCTACAGGAATAAGTACCATTGTTGATAGCCACATGCCTATAAATACACTTGTTACCTCTTCTTTAGAAAACTTTTCACCAAAAGTGTTAAGCAAATGGAATACCACAAAAAAGATGATAGCAAAAACTAAAGGAGTACCCAAACCACCCTTACGAATAATAGAACCCAATGGTGCACCAATTAAAAATAGTACCATGCATGCTACCGATAAAGTAAATTTTCTATGCCACTCAATCTCATGATAACGAATGGTTTGTTGTTTACGTATATAATTTTCTGACAATAAGCTTACATTGCTTTTAATGGTATTTAGTTGATTAGTACTTTTTTCGTACACTACAAATTTTATAGAATCTGGCATTATGGTAATAAATGGTTTGTTTTTTTTTAAAAGCGATGGGGCAATTTTTACCCAACCAGTATCTTTAAATTTTGTAAAATTAAAATAGGGGTCTACTTCTACTTTTGTTTGGCGATAAAAAATAGAATCTGTTATTTCTAACGAATCAATAGCATTATTTAACTGCCTAATACTTAACATTTTAGGATCGTACCTAAAAATACTGTCTTCTTGTTTACTCATTTGAAAGCCTCGTAAATCAAACAACATTTTGTAGTTTTTAAAACCCATTCTTACAAATTGCGTATTAGTAGTTTCTTGTGGTCCTTTTTCTTGGTACAAAAACCCATTTTGTAAGGTAAATTCAAGATATTTTTTATCAGATGTCGTTCTCATAATACCACTTTCTGCCGTTATTACATCATCTTGCAAACCATATTTTCTTTTGTAAATTAGAATATTACGAATAGTGCTATCATCTTTTTCCTTTTTTCCTAGTCGTATTACAAACCCCTCAATTTTATTGTAAAACGTACCTTCTTTAATATCAAACGAAGGTTTAGACACGATAATATTGTATTTGGTAGAAGCTAACTTTAACTGTGCCACTGGAATAATATTATTGGCAAACAAAAAAGCGATACCACTAATTATAACCGTAACAATAATTAATGGTCGCATAAAGCGTAATAAAGGGATACCAGCAGATTTAATAGCCACTATTTCAAAGGTTTCGCCAAGGTTACCAAACGTCATTATAGATGAGAGCAACAAAGCCAAGGGCAAAGCCATAGGAATTAACGTGGCAGCTACGTAAACTATTAGTTTTAAAATAATAAATGCTTCTAAACCTTTGCCTACTAAATCATCAATATACAGCCAAAAAAATTGCATGATTAACACAAAAATGGAGATTAAAAACGTAGCAAAAAATGGCCCAATAAAAGCCTTTATAATGAGTATGTCAAGTTTTTTAATCACAATACGGTGTAGCTAATTTGATTTTAAAACCTTAAACATTTGCTTAGGTTTGTTATATGAATTCAACAAAAATAAAGCTTTCAACCACTGAATTAGACTTAGTTACTAACGCTACTTTTATTTTAACAAAGAATAGCATTATGGGTAAAGTGGTAGAGACTTTTGGTATTACTGCATCGTATTTTAAAGAAACTATTACCAATACCCAATTACCAATTGAAGTCATCCAATCAACCCCAAAAATTGCCAAAGGTGAAAATTATTTAAGCTTGCCTTGGGTAATTTTAGATTATCCAAGATTGTTTAACAAGCAAGATACGTTTGCCATAAGAACATTTTTTTGGTGGGGCAATTTTATCAGTATCACATTGCAATTATCTGGCACATATCAGACGGCTTATCAGCAACAACTATTTCAAAATTTAGCAGCTATTCCAAACAATAATTGGCAGTTGTGTTGCAATAATAATGCTTGGCAACACAACTTTAACCCTGCCAACTATCAACCTTTCGGCAATTTTAGTAACCAAGCGTTACAAAGTTTACCTTTTGTGAAGTTGGCAAAAAAAATCCCACTACAAGAGTGGGATAATATGGATGTATTTTTACTAGAAAATTTTAAAAATCTGTTACAATTATTAACTACCCAAGCGGTGAAATAGTTCCTTAATCTGATACTCCCACAATTGGCTTTGATCTTTAATTTCTGCTTTTTCGGCAAAATCTGTAATCGTTAAAATTGTTTGATTAGATATTTCTGTTCTATCAATTTTAAACTCAAAATATTCGTTTTTATCATAGTGCAACCATCTATAACGTACAAATTTATCATCTGCACTATCAAGAAATTCTGCCTTATCTGGCGGTTCATTATTCCAAGTAAAACTGTAAACACCTTCCCATTCATCCACTTTATCTGCAAACCATTCTTGTAAGCCTGCTGGCGAACTTAAAAAGCCATATAAAATAGTTGGTGAACACCTCACCGGAAATTCTAAAGTAAATAATTGTCTTTTGCTCATTACAAACGTTTTTCTACAACTCGTAGGGCTGCAATAACATAAAATAAAACATAGCAGCCAAATGTTTTTTTTTAAACTTGGCAAGTTACTGCATAATAAAACGATGTTACACCTTCAAACCCTTGCTAGTAAAGGCTTACAAAATATTTATTTTGATAGCTGCATAAAAAAATTACTACATTTTGTATAGAAAAAATGAACTAATTGCTTCCATATTCCTCTTAAACTACGTCACTTGCTATTTATCGTTCTTAAAATAACGGCTATGAGTATGCGTCAACTTAAAATCTCAAAATCAATCACTAACCGCCAAAGTAATAGTTTAAAAAAGTATTTGCAGGAAATTACTAGAGGGCCATTTATTATACCCGAGGAGGAAGTACAGTTAAAATGCGCATTAAGCAAGGCGAACAAAAAGTATTAGATAGACTAGTGAAAGACAATTTGCGATTTGTAGTTTCGGTAGCAAAACAATAACAAAACCAAGGGTTAGCACTGCCAGATTTAATTAATGAAGGTAATTTAGGACTAATTAAAGCCGCGATGCTGTACGATGAAACACGTGGCTTTAAGTTTATTTTATATCCTGTTTAATTGATTCATCAAAGTATTTTATAATTACTAGCAGAGCAAATCCGTTAAGCCTTGAAGACATTGGCTTTCAATTTAATTTAACCCGTGAACGTGTTAGGCAAATTAAAGATAACGCGATTATAAAACTGCGACGTACAAGCCGCTGCAAATACTTAAAAGTCTATCTGGGATAAAACGTGCAAGCCACTATATTTGCAATTATATTTTAAAGTGAACTTTTTTGGTTCACTTTTTCATTAGGATATATGTTATGATTGTAGGATTTAATTGCAATCATTTAATCATCTAAAGCATTCAATCATAAATTTACAAATCAGCGATATATGTTTAATTCACTTAGTGAAAAGTTAGAAAGTGCGTTTAAAAACCTCAAGGGCGAAGCCCGTATAAACGATCTTAACATTGCCAATACCGTTAAAGATATTAGACGTGCATTGGTAGATGCGGATGTAAACTTTAAAATAGCCAAAGAATTTACCGATAGGGTTAAAGAAAAAGCCACTGGCGAAAAAGTAATCAATGCCATTAGCCCAGGGCAATTGATGATAAAAATTGTACAAGATGAGTTGACAGAATTAATGGGTGGCAAAGAGGCTGAGTTTAATATTACTGGCAACCCTGCGGTTATTTTAATTGCTGGCCTACAAGGTAGTGGTAAAACCACATTTACAGGTAAATTAGCCAACTATCTTAAAACCAAAAAAGGTAAAAGTCCTTTGTTGGTGGCAGCGGATATTTATAGGCCTGCGGCGATTGATCAGTTAACTGTTTTAGCCGGACAAATTGGAGTTGATGTTTATGCAGAACGAGACAATACAGATGCAGTTTCCATTGTTCAAAATGCCATAAAACAAGCAAAAGCCACCAACAAAAATGTGGTGATAATAGATACTGCTGGTCGCCTAGCGGTAGATGAAGTAATGATGATGGAGGTAGCCAATATTAAAGCTGCTGTTAACCCAACTGAGATATTATTTGTGGTTGATGCTATGACGGGCCAAGATGCGGTGAACACTGCAAAAGCCTTTAATGATAGGCTAGATTTTAGTGGTGTTGTACTAACAAAATTAGATGGCGATACACGTGGTGGTGCGGCTTTATCTATCAAATACACCGTTAATAAACCTATCAAGTTTATGAGTAGTGGTGAGAAGATGGATACGTTGGATATTTTTTACCCTGAACGTATGGCGCAACGTATTTTGGGTATGGGTGATATTACCAGTTTGGTAGAAAAAGCACAAGAGCAATACGATGAAGTAGAAGCTAAGCGACTAGAGAAAAAGATACGGAAGAATCAATTTGATTTTCAAGACTTTTTAGACCAATTGCAGCAGATAAAAAAAATGGGTAATTTGAAAGATTTAATGGGTATGATACCTGGCGTTGGTAAAGCCATGAAGGATGTAGAGGTAAATGATGATAGTTTTAAAGGGATAGAAGCTATTATTCACAGTATGACACCGCAAGAACGCAGCAACCCAGACTTAATTGATGCTAAACGAAAAATACGTATTGCAAAGGGTAGTGGCAAGGATATGAATGAGGTGAATGCCTTTATGAAGCAGTTTGAGCAGATGAAAAAAATGATGGGTATGATGAATAAAATGCCAATGGGTGGTCGTATGCCAGGTATGCCAGGCATGGGTGGTATGCCCGGTATGAAGCGATAGTTTGGAGTGGATTTAATTTTAAGAATGTTTCAAAATGTTTAATGCTATCTATTGTACAAATAACTGAAAATGGTGCGGCTTTAGATGCTGCTATACAATTGTTTAAAGATTATGCAGCCGAACTTAATGCAGACTTGTGCTTTCAAAGTTTTGATGCTGAATTAGCCGACCCATTAAAAAAATACGGGTTGCCAAATGGGGCACTTTTTTTAGGGTATTATAATCAATTACCCGTTGCATGTATTGCCCTACAACCCTTGCCAGATGGCAGTTGCGAGATGAAACGATTGTACGTGCAACCAAACTATCGTAAACATAAAATAGCTGAGGCGTTGGTACAACAACTATTTACCACCGCCAAAAGTTTGGGCTACCAAACAATGAAGCTAGACACTCTACAACGCTTACAACCAGCAATCAAACTGTACAAAAAATTAGGGTTTACAGAAACGACTGCTTACTACGCTAATCCTTTATCACAGGTTGTTTATATGGAAAAGGAATTGTAAAAAGGATCTTCTTTTTATGTAATTATCCTTTTAACTCTTTAACGAAATGCTTTGTAAACTTGCCTTTCTTGATGGTAAATAGGCAGCCAAAATAGCAATAATAAATACGGTTACTACCACCACTATATAATCAGTTACTAATAATTTTACTGGGTAATAATTGATTAGAAAGCTACCGCCTTGTAATGGTATTATATGAAATTGTAGTTGTAGCAAACAAATAGTTGTAGCAATAATTACCCCACTTAGCGCACCAATTATTGCTAATAATAACCCCTCGGTTAAAAAAATATTTTTAATGGTTGTATTGGTGGCGCCCATTGCTTTTAGTACGGCAATATCTTTTTGCTTTTCTAACACCAACATAGTTAATGCACCAATAATATTAAACGCAGCAATTGCTAATATTAAACAGGTAATGCCATAAATAATCCATTTTTCTACTTGCATAGCACTGTACAAACTTTGGTTTTGTTGGTAGCGGGTTGTTATTAATACATTGTTGCCAAGCAATGTTTGTAAGCGTTGTATTGTTTTATCGGCATTAGCGGCTTTGGTTAGTTTTATCTCAACAGCTGAGTAATCATCGGCAGCCATATCTAACATATATTTTAAAAAAGGGAGGTTGGTAAATACAAATTTGTCATCAAATTCTTGCTGCACTGCAAACGTGCCTGCCGCAAAAATACTGTAGGAGTTAAAGCCCTCATTACTACTAAATTTTGTGGCTTTTTTGTTTGGCAGGTTTAATACCAATGGCGTTAAACTATTTTCAACATTTGCACCAATGGCATTTTCAATACCAGCACCAATTATTAGCCTTGGCGAGCCTGTGGTACCAGTATTAAACTTACCACGAACAATATGGGTGTTAATATTATTTACTTGGGTATTGTCTTCATCTATACCCTTAACCACAACAATACTTTGGTAATCGCCATTCATTAGCAAGGCTTTCTCCTCTACAATTAAACTTGCAGCAGCAACGCCTTCTGTTTTTTTAATGCTGCCAATTTGTTGTGGGGTTAAATGAATGATTTTGCCTTTAGCAGCACTAATTTTTACATCGGCATAAAAATCGGTGTATAAACTTTTTACCAAATCTTCAAAGCCATTAAATACACTAAATACAACAATTAGCGATGCAGTAACTACCGCTATGGCGGTAACACTTATCCATGCAATGACATTAATAGCATTGGTTGTTTTTTTAGATTTAAAATATCGCCAGGCAAAGAGGAAGTTCAATGAAGTACAATTTACGATGTATGAGTTCGTGTAATTCGTCTATTTAGTGTCACTTAATTTTTTCTCATCATTTATTTGTTTAAACAATGCCTCCATTTTAAAAACATGTTCCAAAGTGTCATCTAAATAATAATGCATTACAGGCATTCTGCGTACTTGACTTTTAATTTTCTCGCCTAATAGTTTTTTTATTTCCCAAGCTCTTTCTTCAATATGTTTCATTGCCAAAGCAGGATTCTCTACCTGAAACAAACTCAAGTACACCCTAGCTTCTAATAAGTCTGGCGTTACTTTTACATCGGATATAGATACCATGCCACCATTGAACATGGTTAAGCCCATTTTCATAAATATATCATTTAACTCTGCTTGAAATACAGATGCCACTTGCTTTTGACGCTTACCTTCCTTCATTTCTTTAACTGGTTTATTGGTTGCAAAATTAGTTACTTTGCTCCTCATATTTTATTAAGCCCTCAAAATGAAAAGTTTTAGTCGTATTCTGTTCTATTTAAAAGATAAGAAACAAAACATTGTTCTCTATTTTTTATTCAATTTATTGGCTATCTTATTTTCTTTGGCGTCTCTTACCATGCTTGCCCCATTTTTAAATTTATTATTTGGTAAAGAAGAATTGCTACGAGTAGCGCCTAATTGGGCATTAACGGGCGAAAGCATTACCAATCACATAAAATACATGGTAAGCCAGATAATTATTAGATACGATAATAATAAAGCGTATGCCTTGGCGTTTATTTGTATCATTATTCTGGTATCGGTTTTCTTCAAAAATTTATTTACGTATTTAGGCTTTAGGGTGTTATCGCCAATGCGTAATTATGTAATGACGAAACTACGATCTGATTTATTTGAAAAAATACTAGAACTACCCATTGGCTATTTTACAGAACAGCGGAAAGGCGATTTAATAAGCCGCATGAGTAATGATGCTAATGAAATTGAATTCAGCGTAATGAGTACACTGGAAGGGTTAATTAGAGAGCCATTAACCATCCTCATTATTCTTGGGTTTTTAGTTGTATTAAGCCCAACATTATCACTCTTTTTATTTGTGTTGCTACCAGCTACAGGGTTTATTATTGGCAGATTAAGTCGCTCGTTAAAAAAACAATCTACCGATGCACAAGAACGTTATGGTGTGCTGATGTCTATTTTGGATGAAACCCTTACTGGGCTAAGAATTATTAAAGCATTTAATGCAGAAAAACTCATTGGGGGTAAATTTTTTATAGTAAATAATGGCTTAGGTAATCTTAGAAACAAAATGAATTTTAGAAGAGATATGGCGTCGCCTGTATCTGAGTTTTTGGGTGTATTTGTGTTGTGTTGTATTCTTTGGTTTGGTGGTAGGCTGGTACTAAACCACGAAGCCAACTTAAATGCAGAAGGCTTTATCACCTATATTTTAATGTTTACACAAATTATTCAGCCAGCAAAAAATTTATCTGGCTCGTTTGCAGGTGCTAGAAAAGGTGGTGCAGCAGTTGCTAGAATTGAGGAAATTCTATTGGCAACCATTGTGGTAAAAGAACCAAAACATCCAAAAATGCTACAACAATTTAACCATAGTATAGAATTTAAAAATGTATCGTTTGCTTATAACGACGTAACTATTTTAAAGAATATTAACTTAGTGATAGAAAAGGGTAAAACCATTGCACTAGTTGGTAGCAGTGGCGCTGGTAAAAGCACATTGGCTGATTTAATACCACGTTTTCATGATGTAACAGAGGGGCAGTTGTTAATTGATGGTATTGATATTAAAGACTTTAGCTTGCAAAGTCTTCGTAACCAAATAAGTATTGTAACACAAGAGCCTATTTTATTTAATGATACCATTGCCAGTAATATTTCTTTGGGTAAGCAAGATGCAAATAGAACTGATATAGAAGCAGCAGCTACAACTGCCAATGCCTATCAATTTATACAACAAAAGGAACAAGGGTTTGATACCAATATTGGCGATAGAGGCAGTAAATTAAGCGGTGGCGAAAGACAACGTGTGACCATTGCAAGGGCCGTACTTAAAAATCCACCCATTTTAATTTTAGATGAAGCTACCTCATCGCTTGATACAGAAAGCGAACGGTTGGTGCAAGATGCTATTAACAATATGATGCAAAACCGAACTAGTATAGTAATAGCACACCGGTTAAGTACCATTCGCCATGCAGATGAAATTATTGTTTTAAATAAAGGCGAAATTGCCGAACGTGGCACGCACGATACCTTAATTGCAGCCGGTGGTATTTATAAAAAATTGGTAGATATGCAAGAAGTACGATAAAATAATTTTTCAAGTATTGTTCCCCCAAAATCTATATTGATTAGTAGCCACTAATCAAATTCTAGGTATGCAATTTATAAATCGGAAGAATTTATTTGTAATTGTTATTTGATTAGTATTAAAACAGTAACTGATACACTTCATGCACTTGTCCTGCTGGAACAACCTGTATTTTGTAAGCTTTTGGGTCAAAGCTTTTTTTGTTGTATTTGCTTACAATAATTTTTTCAAAACCTAGCTTTTCAGCTTCAGCTATACGTTGCTCAATGCGGTTTACAGCCCGTATTTCACCATTTAAACCCACTTCACCTGCAAAGCAAATATGGGGTGGCAGTGCTACATCTTCATAGCTGCTAAGTAATGCACAAATAACTGCTAAATCAATAGATGGGTCTTCTACTTTAAGGCCGCCAGCAATATTTACAAACACATCTTTTGTACCAAACTGAAAGCCACCACGTTTTTCTAATACGGCCAATAATAGCTGCAAACGCCTTAAATCAAAGCCACTAACAGTACGTTGTGGCGTGCCGTAAACGCTTTGTGTTACCAAGGCTTGCACTTCTATCAGCAGTGGTCGCATACCTTCTAGCGAAGCAGCAATGGCACTACCACTTAGTTGTTCTTCTCGTTGGGTAATTAGTATTTCCGATGGATTACTTACTTCACGCATACCATCACCTGTCATTTCGTAAATGCCAAGTTCTGATGTGCTACCAAAACGGTTTTTTAGGGTTCGTAAAATACGATATGCATAGTGACGGTCACCTTCAAATTGCAACACCGTATCTACCATATGTTCTAATATTTTTGGCCCAGCAATGCTGCCATCTTTGGTAATGTGACCAATTAAAAACACAGGGGTATTAGTCTCTTTAGCAAAGCGTTGAAACTCGGCGGCACACTCACGTATTTGGCTTACGCTACCAGCAGATGAATCAATTAAATTGGATTGTATGGTTTGTATAGAATCTACAATTACCAGTTGTGGCTGTAGCTTTTTAATCTCTTGAAAGATAGACTGTACGCTAGTTTCAGTTAATAAATAAAAATTATCGTTTTGTATTTTTAATCTATCGGCACGCATTTTTATTTGCTGCTCACTTTCTTCACCACTTATATACAGTACCACAATTTCGTTCATCATCAACCCATGTTGTAAAAACAAAGTGCTTTTGCCTATGCCAGGTTCTCCACCTACCAAAACAAGGCTTCCAGGTACAATGCCACCGCCTAATACACGGTTTAGTTCGCCATCTTTAGTCACCATTCGTTTCTCTTCAAGCACCGTTACATCTTGCAATGCAATGGCTTTTGTAGTTCTTTTCTCACCCTTAAATTCCTTCCAATTTTGCTCTTTATTATTGCCTTTATCCAACACCTCTTCTACAAACGTGTTCCATTGGTTACAACTTGGGCATTTACCAGTCCATTTTGCTGCTTCAAAGCCACAATTACTACAAAAAAAGGCCGTCTTTATTTTGCTCATGAGGTAAAGATAATTGAGATTCTATCATAGAGGAAAGAGAGTTCTACCACAAAGAAATTTGAGTTTTTTTGAGAGCTTTATTGATTAATTACTCGGTTGACTTTGTGATAAAACTCATTAAACTCTGTGGCAAAAACAACCATTTGAAATACGTATGTTTGTGAAACTGAATTAAGTAATTAATTGATACAAAAGGAAAGCATGCGTTTAGTTAGACATATCCCTTTTTTAAAAGCAGTTTTTCTGCACAGTATTACCGCTTTTGGCGGGCCAAATGGGCATTATGGTATGATGCTAAAAACCTTTGTACAACAGCGTAGAGATATTACAGAAAATGAACTGATAGATTTTGTAAGTTTTTGTAATATGTTACCGGGGGCATCATCTACACAAACACTAACGCTAATTGGCTACAAGCGGGGCGGTATTCCTTTGGCTATTTTAACACTTCTTATTTGGATAACACCTGCCTGTTTAATAATGGGTGGTTTGTCTTTTTTACTAGATTATTTTAGCGATGAATCCATTAACACAAAGGCATTGCATTTTATACAGCCAATGGCTATTGCATTTATTGCTTATGCAGCTTTTCGCATCTATAAAATTGCTGTAAATAATACCATTACAAGGGTGGTAATGGTGGTGGCTGCTATTGTTACATTCTTATATTTTAAAACACCTTGGGTGTTTCCTGTATTGTTACTAATGGCTGGTATAGCCACTAATTTTAGTAGAAAACGTATACCACAAATTGAAGTGAGACCAAAGCAAATTAAGTGGGGCAATTTGTTGATATTCTTAGCACTATTTGGTATTGCGGCTTACTTAAGTGAAACGTCAACCAAAAACAATTGGACTAACCACAAAGCCTTTAACGTGTTTGAAAGTCAGTATCGTTTTGGTAGCCTGGTATTTGGTGGTGGTGATGTTTTAATGCCATTAATGTACGAGCAATATGTAGTGCGCCCTACCACGCAACACATTATAGATAGCAAGCGTGACGTACTGAAAATGAGGCAACAAGATTTTTTAACTGGCTCCGGTATTGTACGAGCTATTCCTGGTCCTGTGTTTTCTATTGGGGCTTTTACAGGTGGTATGGTGCTAAGTGGCGATAATACTTTTGGTTCGCAATTCTTGGGGTGCTTCTTAGGGGCTATTGGTATTTTTTTGCCAAGTGCGTTGCTGGTACTTTTCTTTTTTCCAGTATGGCATAATCTTAAAAAGTATGCTGTTATTTATCGGTCGTTAGAGGGTATAAATGCAGCAGTAGTGGGCATTATGGTTGGTGCTACTATGTATTTAATAAAAGCTACTTTGCTAGATGAGATTTGGGAAAACACATTTATAGGTTGGCTTGATGTAAGTATTATTATTACTACATTTTGCTTATTGCATTTTACAAAACTTAGAGCCCCCTTTATTGTAATTGGTTGTTTATTATTAGGGTTTGTGTATAGTTTTATTTAAATGGTTGCTTACTGCAAAATCTATATTGTTTTATTTTAAAAAAGTATTTATGGGCAAAGGAAGATTAGAGGCATTTAGCGATGGTGTTATCGCCATTATTTTAACAATTATGGTTTTGGAAATGAAAGTGCCACATGGTTATTCGTGGGCATCGTTGCTACCATTAATACCAGTGTTTATAAGCTATGTGCTAAGCTTTTTAAATGTGGCCATTTATTGGAACAACCATCACCACATTATGCACGCATCAGAACAGGTAAATGGTTCGGTTATGTGGGCTAATATCCACTTACTTTTTTGGATGTCGTTGTTCCCATTTTTTACTGGCTGGATGGGCGAGAACCATTTTGCTACCCTGCCAGTAGCCATGTACGGTGTAGTATCATTTATGGCTGGCGTGGCCTACTATATATTGGCAAGGCAGTTGATATTGCTGCACGGTAAAAAGTCTACGCTAACATCTGCCCTTGGCAGAGATAGAAAAGGTGTTATCTCCGTAGGTATTTATGCAGTGGGCATTGGGCTAAGCTTTGTGCACCCATGGTTAGGCTTTGCCATGTATTTTGTGGTAGCCATTATGTGGTTTATACCTGATAAACGTATAGAGGAAAAATTAGTGAAGGAGCCAGATAAAAAATAGCATTAGGAAATCGTACTTTATATCATCGTATTCTTGGTTCATTTTATGCAGCTACCATTTTATAACCTCAAAAGCCCCAGTTTATACAACATATTTATTGGTTTATTATCCCAAAATAATTCAAAATTGTCTAGGCCAGCAGCTGTATAATTAGTTGCAACATCTTGCAACGTTAATGTTTTAAGATGCTTTACTGACAGGGCTTTTAGCATTTGCTCAAGCCAAACACCATGTGCTTCAGCTACCTTAATATTTACCGTTTCTTTCTTTGTTTGAAATGTAAGCGAAGCTATTTGCCAAGTATTACCTTTTTTACTTTTAGTTATAAGTTCTAGCAATGGCTGCTTGCCAATAAACACAATTTTTGCAGTTGGTTTATTACTAACAGTTTCTTCTTCCAATAAAGCATTAACTATAAAGTCTGGTGCTACTTTGGTTTTAGGCACTTTAAAGCCCATCTCTTCTGCATCAAAGAAGCTAGATAATGGATCATCAAAACACAAACCATGCATATAATTGAGTAAAGATTTTTTTAACCCAAAACTAAATTTATCGTGCTCTGTACCAGTTTCATCAATATGTTCTACATCATTATCTGCAAAAGTAATGACCACCTCTTTGGCTTTTTTTACCCCAAATTTTTCTGGGTTTAAGCCCACTGGGCTGTGAGCCGTCATTGCAAACTGGTGCCAAAAAGCAGATTGTAAAATGCCAGCCTTAAATAGTTGTCGCACCATCTCTAAACTATCCATGGTTTCTTGCGCCGTTTGTGTAGGAAAGCCATACATCAAATACGCATGTACCATAATGCCAGCATCAGTAAAATGGCGATTTACTTTGGCTACTTGTGCTACTGTAATGCCTTTTTGAATCAGCTCTAATAATCTATCGCTTGCTACTTCTAAGCCGCCAGAAACTGCAATACAACCAGCTGCTTTTAGTAGCAAACACAAGTCTCTCGTAAAGCTTTTTTCAAAGCGTAGATTCGTCCACCAGCTTACAGTTAGTTTGCGACGTAAAATTTCTAAAGCTAGTGCTCGCATTAAAGCCGGTGGTGCAGCTTCATCTACAAAATGAAAGCCATTTTGCCTGGTTTGTGCTGTTATTTCTTCCATTCTATCGCACAAAAGGCTTGCTGCTACTGGTTCGTAGAGTTTTATATAATCTAAGCTAACATCGCAAAAAGTACATTTACCCCAATAACAACCATGTGCCATGGTCAATTTATTCCATCTGCCATCGCTCCAAAGGCTATGCATTGGGTTTACTACCTCTATAGCAGAAATATATTTATCTAGTAAAAAATCGCTGTAATCTGGCGTGCCTACTTCACCTTGTCGGTAGTCTTTAGTGGCTTTATTATTAATGTACGTTACTTCATTATTAACCAGTGTAAATGTGCGTTTTAGTTCATCAATTGTTTTATTACCGCCTACATAGCCAATCAAGTTTTCTATCGGTGCTTCACCATCATCTAATGTGATAAAATCGTAAAATTCAAATACGCGTTTGTCTTTTAATGATCGTAATTCTGTATTGGCAAACCCACCACCCATGGCCACTTTTACGTTTGGGTAATGCTGTTTTATAAATTGTCCGCAGCGCAAGCTTGTATATAAGTTGCCAGGAAAAGGCACAGACAAACACACCAGTTTTGGCTGCACTCGCTCCATTTTTTTGGCTAAAATGTCTAGTAAAATATGGTCAATAAAAGTAAATGGAAGTTGCAATGATTGATACAGTTCATCAAAGCTATTGGCACTGCGGCCAAGTCTTTCTGCATAACGACTAAAACCAAAATGTTCATCTACACATTCTGTAATTAAGTCGCTTAAATCTTCTAAATACATGGTTGCCAAATGCTTGGCTTTGTCTTGATTGCCCATACTACCAAAAGCCCAACTTAAATCGTCTAATTGCTTAAAACGTGCTGCTTCTGGCAAAAAGTCTCGCTTGCAAATAAGGTGGGATAATGTTGGATTTTTGCCTTGCAGAAATCCAATAACATCGTCTATCGTATTTATATAATCATCTTGCAAAGCAATAATGCGTTGCGCATTTTCCGATAGCTCTCGAGTACTGTTAATGCTTGCAAATAATTTTTTTAAGCCGTTTTTACTAAACATGGCTAGTGTTACTTCAATACCCAAATCTGCTTGGAAAGCGATAATATTTTTTGTATTTAAAAATCCTTTTAAATAGGCCGTTGCAGGATACGGCGTATTAAGTTGTGTAAATGGGGGCGTTATCAATAAAACCTTTGCCGTCAAATTGCGATGTTTAGGTTGCGAAGATAAATGACTGCTGAAAACAATGGATTGAAATCCGTTACCAATAATAAAAAGCCCTTGATATTTTATAATACCAAGGGCTTTTAATATGTATAAACTGCTTCGTCCTAAAATAGGTTGACACAAAAACAGTGTTACCGTTATGAATACAGGGCAATTCAGAGTACCTAAGCGGACTCAAAAAGATTACACATTGGCTTTCAAATTACAGGTTATTGATACTGTAGAAAAAGGCGACTTTACATACAAAGAAGCACAGAAACATTATGGCATACAGGGCAGGAGCACCGTTTTGATTTGGTTAAGAAAGCATGGAAGACTAGATTGGTCTGCAAATACTTTTATGTCAAAGCAGCCATCACCCAACAAGAAAATTCGAGCCTTAGAGCAACAGATTAAACGTTTGCAGGAAGACAAAGAGATACTCAATACAGCTATTGATATTGCTGATGAGATGCTTAACACCGATATCAGAAAAAAGTATTTGAGCCTGCTGTCAAAAGATATGAACCAGCAGCAGGCTCAAAAAAACGCAAGTTCACCGTTGGCAGAGTAGCTGGATTGTTGGGTTTTAGCCGTCAGTATTATTACAAGTATTGCCTTCGGAACCAACAGCGTAGCTTACGGGAAAACATGGTACTAAGCCTGGTGCACAAGGAACGAAAAATCCTTACCAGACTAGGTGGCAAAAAGCTGTACCATCAAATAAAACCATCCTTATCGGCCTCTAATATCAAGTTTGGCAGGGACAAGCTGTTCAAACTATTAGCTGAAAGAAAACTATTGATAAAACCACATAAAACCTACACGCAAACAACTATGAGTAAACATTGGCTGCGCAAATACCCCAACTTAGTAAAGGATATAAAAGTAACAGCGCCAGAGCAGGTATGGGTAAGTGATATCACTTACATAAAGTCAGATGAAGGCAACTGTTATTTAAATATGGTTACAGACGTTTTCAGTCGCAAAATAATGGGTTATGCCATTGCGGACAACATGGAAACAGCATCAATGATAAAGGCTTACCAGATGGCTATCAAGAACAGGAAAACAGACCGGTCTCTAATACATCATACAGATAGAGGCTTACAATACTGTAGTGGCGAATATGTAAAGCTATCAACAGATAACGGCGTAAGCATTAGTATGACAGAAAATGGGGACCCGTATGAAAATGCATTAGCAGAACGGATGAACAGAACAATCAAAGAAGAGTTTGGTCTAGGAAGGCTTTTGCCCTCAAGGCAAAAAGCCTTCCTATTGGCTGAAGAAGCCGTAGAATTATATAATAATTACCGACCACATTGGGCATTGAAATTGAATACCCCCAATCATGTACATTCACAAAAAATCCCAGCTACCGAAGCAACTGGGATATAATTAAAAATCTGTCAACTTATTTCAGGACAATACAAACTTTTATTTTTTAGCTTTTACTGTTTTAGTTACCGAGGTTGCCACTTTCTTTGGTTTAATGGCGGCTTCTTCTATAACTACTGGTGCTACAACTTCTTTTTTTGCTTTAGTTTCTTTCTTTTCTTCAACTATTGGTGTTGCGGGTGCAATTACCTTCTTAGCAGTTACTACTTTTTTTGCTACTGGTTTGGCTAGCATTTCTACAACTGGAGTTACTACTTCTGCTTTAACTTTAATAGGTTTAGTAGGTTTTGTTGCTTCTTCGGGAACGGTAATAACACAATTGTCAATAAAAAATTCGTGCGCATAGGCGTAGGCATCTGCATTGCCATCGTTTACCCAACGACCATCATTTAACAAATAACGGTATTGGTAAGTTTTGCCAGCTTCTAACGAAATGGTTGTTGCTAAAGAACCATCTTTTTGCTTTTTCAACTCAATACCATTGTCTAAATCCCAGTTATTAAAATCGCCCAATAAAATACCAGAAGTAGCATTGTAAACGATGTTTGCCGATAAAGTAAATTTAATTTTTTGTGCCATAAAATGTTTTTGAAATGTAATTAGAGAATTACTTTTAAATTAAATAATCTGTTTTACTTATGGTTTAATACTAAAAATTGAAAAAAGTAACCGATAGTAAGCAGAAAAAATAATATGTAATTATTATTACTCTATTAAAAAATTGTGCCTTGCAAGTTTTTAATACAAATTCAAACGTTTAAAACCCTAATTTATTTAGATTCTTTTACCAATTTTCTCAAAATTACCCATTGTTTTAAAGCATCTCTTGAATCTATAGCTGGGTAGCCTAAAACTTTTTTACCATCGCCAAAATTATTAATTACGCCAGATTGACCACCAACTAATACGCCATTGCCAAGCGTTACATGATCTGAAATACAAGCACCACCACCCACAATTACACCATCACCAAGCGTTACAGAACCAGCCAAACCACTGCTGCCAGCCATGATACAACAGCGGCCCATTTTACTATTATGGCCTATTTGTACCAAATTATCTATTTTACAACCATCACCAACAATGGTAGAGCTAAACTTGCCTCTATCTACACAGCTATTGGCCCCTATTTCAACACCATTGCCAATTATTACATTACCAATATGTGGAATTTTAAGCAAGCCTTTGCCATCGGGGCTTGGTCTAAAACCAAAACCATCTGCACCAATAGTTGCATTTGGATGAATAATACAAGACGCCCCAACTATGCACCTTTCTCTAATCACTGCACCGCTCCAAATTGTAGTAGCTGCACCAATGGTTGTAAAATCTAAAACGGTAACATTAGGGTAGAGTGTTACGCCTTTACCTAGCACCACGTCTTTACCTATATAGCAACCAGCACCAATTTGGCAACCTTCACCCAGCTTTGCTGTGGGGTGAATGGTAGCTGTAGGATGAATGGCTTCTTCAAATACAGGCGTTTCATCTACAAACATTTCTAGCACCATTGCCATGGCAATATCTGCATTTTTTACTCTAATAATGGCTTTATTATCCCCTAGTTCAAGCTCAATATCTTCATTTACTATTGCGGCACAAGCCTTGGAAGTTTCCCAACCTTTAGCGTATTTTTTATTGCCAATAAAGGTTATTTGGGATGCATTGGCTTGTTCTAATTGCTCTGGCCCGGTAATTTGTTGTGTGGTATTGCCTACTAGAATACCTTGAAGCGTATCGTTTATTTGTTGGATGGAAAATGATTTCATAAGTATGTATTGATGTTAATTTATGGTGGTATAGGTACAAAAATATTATGAAGCAAGTTACTCTTTTCAATTAATTAATACACTTATATTGCATGTAAACTATGCCTTTATGAAGTTATATTTTGCACTATTACTACTAATTTCTATCGCTACATCTGCTCAAACACCAGCACATTATTTATTAAAAGCCGATCGTGTTTTTGATGGAGAAAACATGCATACCAATTGGCAAGTATTGGTAACGGGTAAAAAAATAGACGCTGTAGGAGACAATATATCAATACCAGCAAATACAAAAATTATTGAGTTGCCTGGCACTACATTAATGCCTGGCATGATAGAAGGTCACTCACACTTATTTTTACATCCCTATAACGAGACTACTTGGGACAATCAAGTACTTACTGAAAGCAGATTAGAACGTACTGCAAGAGCCATTAACCATGCAAAAGCTACACTAATGGCAGGTTTTACAACAGTTAGAGATCTAGGAACAGAAGGTGCGATGTACGATGATGTAGCGCTTAAAAAAATAATTGAAAAAGGAATTGTACCTGGCCCAAGAATGATTGTAGCCACTCGTGCCATTGTAGCACGTGGTACTTATGGTCCTAAAAGTGATAATGTAGATATAGATTTACCACAGGGTGCGGCAGAAGTGGGTGGTATTGAAGAAATGAAAAATGAAGTGCGTTTGCAAATTGGTAAAGGTGCCGATGTAATAAAAGTGTATGCCGATTATCGTTGGGGGAAAGATAAAACTACGCAACCCACTTTTACAATCGAAGAATTGGCAGCAGCCGTTGCTATTGCGAAAAGTGGTAACAGGCAGGTAGTGGCACATGCGGCTTCGCCAGAGGGTATGCGACGAGCTATTGTAGCTGGTATTAGCGTTATTGAACATGGCGATAGAGGTACCACAGAAATATTTGAATTGATGAAAGCCAATAACGTGGCACTTTGCCCTACGCTAACTGCTGGCGAAGCTACCGCCATGTACAAAGGCTGGCAAAAAGGTACTTTACCCGAGCCAGAAGGCATTACTGAAAAAAAGAAAAGCTTTGCGTTGGCCTTAAAAGCGGGCGTAACCATTTGTATGGGTGGTGATGTTGGTGTATTTCCACATGGCGATAATGCACGTGAAATGGAACGCATGGTAGAATATAGTATGCAGCCTTTAGAGGTGTTACGATCTGCCACTGCAATTAATGCAGCAACGTTTGGCTATGGCAACGACATAGGCCGATTAAAAGCTGGATTATTTGCCGATATTATTGCTGTAAAAGGCGATCCTTTACAAAATATCTCAGCAGTAAGGCAAGTGGTATTAGTGATGAAAGGTGGAGAAATTTACAAGGTGGAATAAGTGGGTTGTAAAGTTTAGTTTCTCTTAACTACTACCAAGCTTTTACCTTTAGCCTCTCTATGAGTGTATTTACAAAGAAATCTACCGTAATTATTACCTGTCACAAGCGTGTATCGGGCTATTTGGCACAAGAAGTTATCGACCTTGGTTTTACTATTGAAGAAACGTTTGTAACAGGTGTTCGCTTGTTTGCAAGTATTAACGATTGTATAAAACTGAATCTCAATTTGCGTTGTGCTAGTCAAGTTTTGTACAGTTTAAAACAGTTTGAAGCCGAACATACCGATGCCATTTATCGCCACTTACTAAACTTTGCTTGGGAAGATATTTTACCAGCTGATGGGTATTTTTCAATTACCAGCAACGTGAATAATCCTACCATTAATAATAGCCTATTTGCAAACTTGCGTGTAAAAGATGCCATTGTAGATAGATTGCGTGAAAAGCGTGGTACTAGACCTTCTACAGGTTCAGAATTAACTGGTGCGGTAGTAAATTTATTTTGGAAAGAAGACTATGCTGAAGTGTTTATAGATACTTCTGGCGATTCATTGGCAAGGCATGGCTATCGCAAAATTCCTGGTCAAGCACCAATGTTAGAAGCCTTAGCATCAGCTACTATTTATGCAACAAAGTGGGATAAGAAATCGCCTTTTATAAACCCGATGTGTGGTTCTGGCACTTTAGCCATAGAAGCTGCATTAATAGCTACTAACAGACGGCCAGGTTTATTTAGAACCAACTACGCATTTATGCATTTGCAAGGCTATGATGATAGCATTTACCAACAAGAAAAAGCTTTACTAAGCAAGCAAATAATCACAGTACCAGACTTGCAAATTGTAGCAACAGATTACAGCGATAAAGCCACTGAAAATTCTCAAAAGAATGCTGTTGCCGCAGGTGTGGCTAATTTAATACAGTTTTCTGTGTGCGATTTTGCATTAACCAAAGTGCCAGAAAATGCTGCTGGTATTATGATGGTAAACCCAGAATACGGCGAACGCTTAGGCGATATTGATGAACTAGAAATTACCTATAAACGTATTGGCGACTTTATGAAGCAGCAATGCGGGGGCTATTTTGGCTATGTGTTTACAGGCAATTTAGAATTAGCAAAAAAAATTGGCCTAAAATCTAAACGTAGAATTGAATTTTACAATAGCACCATCGATTGTCGCTTGCTAGAATTTGAATTATATGCAGGTAGCAGACGAGTGGTGGAAGATGCCTAGTTTTTCTTTTTACCACATACGCAGATAGGCACAATAGAAATTTAATATTGTGCTGTAAACTCATTATGAATCTGAGTAAAACTATTTTGCTCTGTAGTCGAAACCTATGTGACTACTGTGGCTATGTGTTGAAATTTAATGTAAATGAAAACAGCATCCCTTCAAGAAATAAAGCAAGAACTACAGCATCTTAACCTAAAAGAAGTGCAGGATTTATGCTTGAAATTAGCTAAATGCAAAAAGGAGAATAAGGAGTTGTTGGGTTATTTATTGTTTGAGGCACACGATGAGGAAAGCTATGTACAAGAGATTAAAGATGAGTTGGACGACTTGTTTGCAGACATTAACACGAGCCATGTTTATTTTGCCAAAAAGAGCTTACGCAAAATACTGCGAGTGGCTGCAAAACACACCAAATACAGTGGCAATAAGCAAACAGAAGTAGAGGTATTACTACACTTTTGCACCAAACTAAAAGCCTCTGGCTTGGCTAAAGAAAAGAACGCAGTGATACATAAACTGTACTTGATGCAATTGAAAAAAGTACAAAAATTAGTAGCTGCTTTGCACGAAGATTTACAATACGACTATATCAAAACCATAGAAACATTAGGCTAATATATCAGTTATAAAGCTATACAACCATCAATAATTTATTATACTCAAGCCCTGTAACAAAATTCTAGTTTTAGTTAAAAGCATTTATCTTTCGCATTACTAAAACATTATTATTTCATGAGACAATTATTATTATTAAGCTGTTTATTTGGCACTTTTATAAGTGTTCAAGCACAAAATCCACCTGCATTAGCCGCAGTTAAAAAAGCAGACCTAAAAGCCGATTTATACGAGATGGCAGATGCCCATTTTAGAGGTCGCTCTGCTGGCACTATTGATGAACTAAAAGCCTCAATGTGGGTCGCTGAAAAATTTAGAAGTATTGGTTTGCAACCTGCTGGTGACGATGGTACATACTTACAATTTTTTACCATGTGGCGCAACCGAATTGCCGATCAATCACCCATTACAATTAATAATAAACCATTGGTTTTATGGAAAGATGTAGCTGTGGCACAAATGGCAAGTAAACAAATAGATGCACCCATTGTGTATTTGGGTAATGCAGCCAATGTAGATACTAATGCAATAGATGTGAAAGGTAAAATAGTCGCACTTGAGGCAAATGCTGCTGGTATTAACCTAAATGTATCACTACCAACTTGGCGCTACAGCAGAAGTGTTTACGTTAAGTATGGCTTGCCTTTGGTAAAACGTGGTGCTGCTGGTATTATTTTTATTGCCGATAACATTGCTGAAAATGCTTGGGATGATGCGGTTGAAAACTTTAAGCGTGGTACTTACGATATTGATGGTGGCCCTGCTATGAATGTAACTACTACAATACCTGTGTTGTGGGTGCATGCCTCTGCAAAAAGTAGCTTGCAAAGTGGTGCTAGCATAAAAGCGAATTTAATTATAGAACATGTAGAATACCCTTCGGTAAATATTGTAGGCAAGCTAAAAGGTACTGACTCAGTTTTATCTAAAGAATATTTATTGTACAGCGGTCACCAAGATGCACATGGTGTGCGTAATGCCATTAATAATGACAGTATTTATTATGGTGCCGATGATAATGCCAGTGTAGACGTTGCTATTTTTGCAGCAGCTCGTGCTTTTAAACAACATCCAAGTAAACGTTCGGTACTATTTGTAATTCAAGGTGCAGAAGAAAGAGGTTTGCTAGGATCGAGATATTATTCATCGCATCCAACTGTGCCGATAGCAAATATTGTAGCCGTACTAAATGGCGATATGATTGGCAGAAATAACCCAGATAGTGCCGCTTTATTAGGCGTGCAACCGCCGCATAGAACTTCGCTTGACTTGGTAAAAATGGCTTTAGCAGCTAATAATGAAGGGCCAAAATTTAAGCTAGATACGTTGTGGGATAAAGCAACACACCCAGAAGGTTGGTTTTTTAGAAGTGACCATTTGCCTTATGCCCGTTTGGGTATTCCTTCGTTAATGTACACCACTTTGTTGCATCCAGATTATCACACACCGATGGATAATGCAGCCAATATTGATTACGATAAATTAAAAAAAATGGCCGATTGGATGTACCGAACTGGCTGGAAAGTTGCCAATGCTGCCAAGCGACCAGCAAGAGATGCCAATTTTAAATTAGAGCGATAATTAATCATTTTCTACTATTAAAGCCTTACTGATGTAGATTTCAGTAAGGCTTTTCGAGTAATAATCACACACAGAATCAGCGATTAAAAGCAATACCTCACCGATTTTCAATATATCACAACCTTTCATTACACATCTTTGCCCAATAACAAAACATTAGCATTTAGTAAACGGTGTTATCATTTCTTTTTGTGGCACCATCTCAAACTTTTTTTATGAAGCAATTGTATTTTTTACTGATGTGTTTATTTG
Source organism: Chitinophagales bacterium (assembly GCA_038327865.1). Classification (GTDB taxonomy): domain Bacteria; phylum Bacteroidota; class Bacteroidia; order Chitinophagales; family Chitinophagaceae; genus Parasediminibacterium. The sequence goes on from JBBQLL010000005.1 coordinate 60,466, forward strand.
TCACGACTATTTCTCTGGCACAAACAAGCGGTACTATTAAAGGCAAATTGGTTGATAGCGTAGGAAAACAATCCCTAAAAGATGCCTCAATTACTGTGTTAGAAAGCAAAGACTCTACTTTGGAAGTATTTGGCCTAGCTAAAACAGATGGTACGTTTGAGTTAAAAAATATTTCGTTTGGTAAAATGCTGGTGCAGATAACTTTTCAGGGTTACCGACCTATTAATAAAACTGTAACATTTAGTAAAGAAAATGCAATGTTAGATTTAGGTGAACTTGCCATGGTAGTACAATCGAAAGATTTACAAGAAGTGATAGTGCAAACTAGCCCAATTGTGATAAGAAAAGATACGATTGAATACAATGCTGGCAGCTTTAAAACCAAGCCAAACGCAGTGGTAGAAGACCTTTTAAAAAAACTACCAGGTGTAGAAGTAGCAAAAGATGGTACGATTAAAGCCCAAGGTGAAACCGTAAACAGGGTATTGGTAGATGGCAAACGTTTTTTTGGAGATGACCCTAAAATGGCTACTAAAAATTTACCTCCAGATATGGTAGATAAAGTTCAGATATATGATGCCCAAAGCGATCAAAGTGCCTTTAGTGGGTTTGATGATGGGACACGTACTAAAACAATTAATATCACTACAAAAAAGGATAAACGCAAAGGCTTATTCGGTAAGGTAATGGCAGGTGGTGGCAACGATGGCCGCTACGAAAGCAGTTTAAATTTTAACCGCTTTAACGGTAATCAACAAATTAGTTTTATTGGCCAGGCAAATAACGTAAACCGTCAGGCTTTTTCTGTTCAAGATATTTTAGGCACACTAGGTACTGCAGGTGGTGGCAGAGGCGGCGGCGGTGGAAATTTTGGTGCCGTTGGTGCTACTATTAGTGGGTTAGGCGGTGGCAGTAGTAGCAATGGCATTACAACAACGGCTGCTGCAGGCTTAAATTTTAAGGACGTAATTGGTAAAAAAACAGAATTATCTGGCAGCTATTTTTATAATAATTTAGCAATTGATAGAGATACAAAAAGCTTAACTGAAAGGTTTCAAAAAAGCGATTCTTCTTTTTTTACAAACCAAAATACAACAGCTAGAACAAAAAACCAGAACCATCGTGTGAATTTGAATATTGAAACACAATTGGATAGCAGTAATTCTTTAATTATCCGCCCTAATTTCAGTTATCAAAACACAGAGGCAAATACCCGTACAATTTCTGGTGCAACAAGGGGCAAATTGCTTAACCTTACCAATACCGATCAAACAGTAAACAATACAGGTGATGGCTACAATGGTAGTTTGGATGCAACGTTCCGCCACCGTTTTAAAACCAAGGGCCGTACATTTTCGCTTAACCTAACAGGTGGTGCAAATACCAATCATAGCGATGCGAAGAACTACGTAAAGTTATTTAATTATTATACATCAAAAGATAGCATTTCAGACCAAATAAGCAATAACATTTCTGATGGTAGTAATATTAGTGCCAATTTATCTTACACCGAACCTGTTGGTAAAAACCAGTTGATAGAAATTGGCTTCAACCATAGCTACAAAATTAGTACGGCCGATAAAAAAACATTGGCCTACGATGCTGCAACTAAAGATTATACTAAAAGGGTTGATAGTTTAAGCAATAAATTTGAGAATGTAAACTACTCTGATAGGGTTAGTTTGGGCTACCGTGTGCAGAATGCTAAATTTAATTTAGGTGCCACGATGGGTTTACAGTTTGCAACGCTTAACAGCGATAACCAAACCAAAGGAACCAGTTTCTATAAAACATTTACCAACCTTTATCCAACGGCAAATTTTACCTACAATTTTACACGTAGTAAAAATTTACGTATTAATTATAATGGTAGAACCAACCAGCCAAGTGTATCGCAATTGCAACCCGTGCCAGATAATAGCGACTTTACCAATATTAAATACGGTAATCCAGATTTGGGACAAGAATTTACAAACAGCATTAGAGTTTTTTACTCATCGTTTGATATTTTTAAACTCAGAAATTTATTTGCATTATTTAACTTCAGCACTACCAGTAATAAAATTGTAAGTAATGTTAACCAAAGCCTTAATGGGTATCAAACAACCACTTATGCCAATAAAAACGGGGCGTTTAATGTAAACGGTTATGTTAATTATGGCTTTCAATTTGGGAAACAAAAAATACGTTTAAACTTAACTACCAATGCTGCTTATAGCCGAGATGTGAGCATTATTCACAGCTTGTCGCCAACGGTAAATAAAAACGATACTTTAAATTATACCTACAACACATCTATTGGGCAAACCATTGGTACAGGCTTTAATTTAAAAGAAAAGTTAGATTTAAATTTTAGTGCCACATCCACTTTTTACATCACTAGCAATAGTAACCAAGCAAACTCTGCCAGTAACACCAACTACTTTACACAAAACATTACCATTGAGCCAACTTATACCTTTAAAGGTGGTTGGGTATTAGGTACTGATTTAGATTATAATTACACAGGCGGTTTGGCCAGTGGTTACAATGCAAGTGTACCATTATGGAATGCTAGTTTATCTAAACTGTTATTTAAAAACCAAAGTGGTGAGTTGAAGATTGCCATTTATGATATTTTAAACCAAAACGTAAGTGTAACTAGAACTGTAAATGCCAACTATGTGGTAGATCAACAAAGTACTGTTTTAAAACAATATTTCAGCGTTACGTTTGCTTACAACCTACGCAAGTTTGCCGGTGCTGGTCAGCAAATGCCAGCCATATTTAAAAATATGATGCGTGGTACTAATATGCGTAATATGCCAAGGTTTTAAATGTGTGGTTAAAAAATGTTTTTTAGGGTGAACAATTTTGTTCACCCTTTTTTATGTAGAAATAGGTAGTATTTGAAGCTTTAGTTATTTTGAGAACCAATTGTAACTTTTAACCAATAAGCTGCACCATGTCTTCTAACAATATTGCTAAAAAATCATTACATAATAAATTATTTTCTAATCTCACTTTTTGGGTGTTTATTGCTATTGTTTGCGCCATTGTATTAGGTACTGTAAATGCACCCTTGGCCATACAAATGGAAGTACTGGGCAAAGGTTTTATAGATATTATTAAGCTGTTCATTAGCCCAATCATTTTCCTAACTATTGTGCTAGGTATAAGTGGAATGGGCAACTTGAAAAAAGTAGGTAGAATTGGCGTGAAGTCGTTAATATATTTTGAAGTTGTAACCACTTTTGCATTGGCCATAGGAGTGGTTTTGGCATATGTGCTACAGCCTGGTAAAATTGATAAAAGCCATGTGCAACTGCAAGACGCTACTAAGTTTACAAAAGCGGCTAACACTGCTTTTGATTGGATGCAATTTTTTAAATCTAATCTAACGTTGCAGGTTTTAATAGTAGCAATAATAGTAGGTGTGCTACTTAATTATTCTAAACATAGAAGGCGTGTTGTTGAGAAGTTGAGTGTAGTATCTGGCTATGTATTTTTAGGCTTAAAATATGTGATGTATTTAGCCCCATTAGGTGCCTTTGGTGGTATGGCATTTGCCGTAGGCAAATACGGCTTGCACACATTATTGCCGTTGGCAAAATTGATGGGTACGGTTTACCTTACGATGATACTATTTGTATTTGTGATATTAGGTAGTATTATGCGGTACTTTAAACTAAGCATCTTTAAGTTTTTAGTATTTATTAAAGAAGAGCTATTGTTGGTATTAGGCACCTCTTCTTCAGAGTCTGCATTACCTTCTATTATGAATAAATTGGAGCAACTAGGTTGTAGTAAATCGGTGGTGGGTTTGGTAATACCTACTGGCTACTCATTTAATTTAGATGGTACTTCTATCTATTTATCGATGGCTGTAATATTTATTGCGCAGCTGTACAATGTACAACTTACTGGTTGGGAAATGTTGAGTACTATTGGTATATTAATGGTTACTTCAAAAGGGGCTGCAGGCGTTACTGGTAGTGGCTTTATTGTACTAGCATCTACACTTGCAACGCTACACAAAATACCCATTGAAGGGTTGGCATTTTTACTGGGTGTAGATAAATTTATGAGCGAAGCAAGAGCCATTACCAATATTATAGGCAATGGTGTAGCTACTATTGTTATGGCCAATGTAGAGCAAGAATTTCATCCAGTAGATAACTGTTTGATTAGCATACACTAAGTGTCAAACAGTTGCAAATAACTGTTTTAATAATATGTTATGTTACTGCTGTTTAGAAGTAGCACAAAATAGGGTTGTCATGCTAATTCTCTAAAATTATTGAGGCTGCCTTTTCTAAGACAGTCTCAATAATAAACCATAAATCTCAAATTATCAATTGGCTTACGCAAAAGGTAGTTTTACCACTTTGGCTTTTACTAGATTATTGCGAATATCAACATATATCTCACTATCAATACTTGCAAATGCCGTGGTTACATAACCTAAGCCAATGGCTTTGCCCAAGCTAGGTGCTTGCGTACCACTTGTTACTTTGCCAATGGTGTTGCCATCTGCATCTTTTAATAAATAATCATGACGAGGGATGCCCCTGTCTACCATTTCGAAACCTACTAGTTTGCGTGTAATACCAGCACTTTTTTGCGCTTCAAGAATGGCTTTTGCTGTAAAGTCTTTGGTAAACTTTGTAATCCAGCCCAAACCACCTTCAAGTGGTGAGGTTGTATCGTCAATATCATTGCCATACAAGCAATAACCCATTTCTAAACGCAAGGTATCTCTTGCACCAAGCCCAATTGGTTTAATATTTAGTGCCATCAATGCTTCCCAAATTGTATTGGCAGCACCATTCACATCTTCAAAATAAATTTCAACACCACCAGCACCTGTATAGCCTGTAGCACTAATAATTATATTACCCACCCCAGCTATATTACCACGCACAAACGTATAGTATTTTAAATTCATAATATCTACATCGGTTATTGGCTGTAATAGTTTGCAAGCATTTGGTCCTTGAATAGCTAGTAGGCAAGTATTATCGCTAATGTTCTGCATTTGTACATTGTCTGTATTTAAAGCAGAAATCCATTGCCAATCTTTCTCAATATTACTAGCATTTACTACTAGCATATAGGTGTGGTTTTCCTCTATGCAATACACAATTAAATCATCTACAATACCACCTTCATTATTTGTTAGGCAACTATATTGTGCTTTGCCATTGGTAAGCTTGCTTGCATCGTTACTTGTTACACGCTGAATAAGGTCTAAGGCTTTATCACCTTTTAAAATAAACTCGCCCATATGGCTTACATCAAATACACCCACATTGTTGCGAACTGCTGCATGTTCATCGTTAATACCGGTATAACTTATGGGCATATTATAACCTGCAAATGCCGCCATTTTAGCACCAAGTGCTATGTGTTTTTGGGTAAAAGGAGTATTATTTATCATGCAACTGTTTTAATGTTATGGCACAAAGAAACAAAGAAATGCTAAAGGGGAAATGGGATTTTTCATTAAGCGCACAGAGCTTAATTTTTAGCAATTTTTGTGGACACTATAAGTGTAAATAAGCAACAGCGGCAAACCTAATAACACTGCTAGATTTTATAAAATTGATGGGTATTAAATTGCTTAATACAAATTATATCAGTTCTTTACCTTTTACTGTAGTTTGATTGCGTTTATTAACGCTTGAACCAATTAGCGACCCTAAAATACCCATTATAAAATTTACAATCAATGCATTAATAATCACCATTACCCCTGCCTGATTATTGTTATTAAAAGCCGAATTGGTAACAGTAGATTGTGCTGCTTCAATTGCCTCGTTTGTTTTCTCTTCAAAATAACCATACTTTATGGCTGCTAAAATAAAGGCAACAATAGCACAGAAAATGGCTGCAATAATGGTGGTGCGCAAACCAGTGTATAACAAACTTTTCATATTGGCATGTTGGTGAGCCTCTACATTAAAAAATGCAATAGCAACAACAATGCTTATAAAAAATAAAAAGTTTCCCAAATAAGGCAACCAGATTTTTGTATTACCGTTTCCTAATAAAAAATAAGCTGTAGGTAATAAATAGGCTATAGATGCTATTAAAGCATATACAATATAACGACTGTTTAATGATGATTGATTTAAACTCATAATTTGGTGTTTATAGGTAACAAGGTATATAAACCATCCCACATATTATGTTTTTATGTGAGTAGTTTACTCCTCAAAATACTAATACGAAAATACTTTAAAAAGGATAACCGAAACCAATATTAAAAACTAAATTTTCGCTACGCCAATTCTTATCCCATAAATCAACTTTTTGCAATACCCATCGTTGTCCTTCGGGTAGCCAAGGCTTAGCTAAAGGGAATGCTACATCTAAACGAATAATTAAAATACTAGCATCTACACGTACACCTATTCCAGCATCTACCGCCAATTGCTTTAAAAAGCCTTTGGTAAGTTGGCCAGTTGGTGAGTACAAAATGGTATCTCTGGTCCAAATATTACCTGCATCTAAAAAAATAGCACCTTTTAAACGTGGAGCAATAATTGGAAAGCGCAACTCTGAGTTCATTTCTAACTTATAATCGCCACCAACTTGTGGGTAGTACAACTGTTGAAATGCATTGGTAAGTGTAGTACCAGGCCCAATATTACGTGGGCTGAAACCTCGTAAACTGCTAGACCCGCCAATAATAAACTGGCGAGAAAAGGGTAAAAATTTAGAGTTGCCATAAGGCATGCCAATGCCAACAATAATACGGTTGGCCAAGTACACATCTTTTGCCAATTTTCGAGTGTATCTAAAGTCAAAATCTGCTTTTACATATTGCGCAAAATAAGCACCAACAATGGTTTTAGAATAGCCAGTTTTTGCACCTGTAGCTGCCCCAGCAATATTACCCGCAGCTTCTACATTGGCATTAAAGTAAAATATATTTGCTGCATTTGGGTAAGTGGTAGATGTGATAAAATTATAAAATGAGCTACTAACTATTTCTGGTAGATTACTTAAACGCAATACTTCGTTTGTGCCAACCTGTGCTAAATATCTTGGTGAATACCCCGATGTATTAGTATAAGTAATACTAATAGGGGCAATAGTCTGCTCAACATTTATTTTGCTTTTCCAGTTAACCTCGTACTGAAAACGTGAGAAGTTTTTAGTATACAATTGTTGCCGCCTAAACCACTCATAACCCAGTGTAAACCTTGTGCGTGGCGGAAATAAGTTATTGTCTTTTATTTTAAATGGGACAAAAAAACGTGGCACTACCAAGCTTAATTCTGTACCAAGCCGATAATTATTATTGTTTTTTAATGAATCGATAGAAGCTGTTTCATAACTAACATACGTTTTTACATTAAACGATTCTGCACCACGAAAAATATTACGGTTCAGCCAATTAACATTAAACTGGCCACCAACATAAGAATTAGATTTTCCAAACGTTCCAATTTCTGCTTGAATGGTTTTCTTTTTTTGTGGCGTAAGATAATAGTAAGCATTTAGGCCATTATTAGCACTGTTTAACTGCTGCAATGTATCGCTGATAGTAGCAGCCTCGAACCTATTTTTTACAAATTTAAAAGCACCTAAATTAATAAAACGGTTTAAGGTCTTATTTTGCTCGGTAAGGGAGTAAATATTGCCTGGTCTATAAGTAATTGCCTTGCTGAAAACAAAGGGTTTAAACTTATGAACGGTGTCTCTTATATAAATGCTGTCGTAACTTTTTAAATTGGCTAAAGATGTGTCTGGTGCTGGTTTTAACAAGGTATAGTTTGGAAAAACTACAATATTATTAATGGTATAAATACGCTTTACTTTTTCTGGTGTGCCAGCTTTTAAACTCATATAAATATTTGCCTTAAAATTTTTAGAAGATGTATCAACATAGGCAATAATATAGTCGGGATTAAAATAATAATAGCCCTTGTTTTTTAGTAATAAATCAACACGGTTGCGTTCTGTTTTTATATCGTTCAGTGTTATTCTTTGGTTAGGTATTAGTAAAGTTTTATTTTTTAAATCTGATAAAATATCAGTTAATAATTTACTGCTATCAATCTTCCAGTTAATGGTGTTGATGGTGTATGGATGGGCAACAGTAACTTTATATTTTGCCGTTAACTTATAGCCTTTAATAGCAGTATCGCCGGTGGCTTTGCTGCGGTAATAACCTTCATTTTCCAAGTAGCCTTTCATGTTTTCGGCATTTAGGTTTGTTTTAACCGTACTGCCAAAAACTGGTGGTTCGCCAAACTTTTCGCGTAGCCAATGCTTAAAGCCAGTTTGTTTTTTAGTTTTGCCAATGGCATACCAAAACCATACTTTATAAGGCCATCCTAAAATCATTTTATTTTTATTGGGGATGGTAATTTTTTCCATTTGCTTACGGATGCTTTTGGTGCTTACTTTAAAGCCACTATCCTGCATTACGATTACTTTACTGCCGTTATACAAAGTCTCGTTAACTGGCATTTTTTTGCGAACACTACAGGATGATATAATGATGCTTGCCATTAAAAATGTATAGATAATTACTTGTCTCATTTAGTATGTTTCTTAGGTGTCACTGGCTCGCCTTTTTGAAATAGTTCTTTAAGTTTTTCGTAGTTCATAGTTAATGAAAATACTACTCCGGTCTCTGTAAAATAACCATCTAAAATAGCCTCGTACTGGTTTTTACGATAGGCTTTTAAAGCATATTTTCCATCTTTAGATAATTTGTAGGTGGTACTAATATCTGGTAGAAATTGTAGGTTACTATTGTTCTGTGTTTTGGCCAACGGGTCGGAACCATCAATGGTGAAACTCTTGCCCACAGTAAATACAAGCCTATCGTTTAATAATTGTTTTGATAATTCTACATTCAAATCAGTACGTGCTGCACTGTTTGTGGCTGCATCACCTTGGTAGTTTTTCAGGTCAAGATTTATGTCAACTCCTTTTATCAAATCGGATGCAATTTGGTTAACAGCTTCTGCCAAAAATTTGCTGACACTTTGCTTAACTGCATCGTTTGTAGATGTACCACCGCTACCGCTTGATGCAAAAAAATCGCTGCTCCTATCACCTATAAATCTGCCTAAAATTAGCAAGGCAAAAACTTGCTTATTCATCTCAGAAACATCGTTACGGTACTGTGCCAATTTATTATCTATGGTAGTACCAAGTGTGGTATTTACACCATCTGCATTGTCCTTAACTTTTATATCAAAACTTAAATCTAGCTTGGTAAGTGGCCCTTTAATTTTTAACACCACATCAAACGGTACTTTCTTGCTATAAGCAGTGCCAAGGGATGAGCCAGTCTCTGTAATTTCATTGCCTAATAATTCTTTTGGGGATGTTTCCACTTCGTAAATGGCTGTAATATCTGCTTGTGCCTCCAAAGGATTACCGCTAAAAGTAACGGTGCTACCATCCACTAAATCAAACTTCTTTTTAATGAATTGGTAAGATAAATTATACGACCCTTCTTTTAATTGATATACACCCGATAAACCAATAATGCCATTTTCATCAACACCTGCATTTAATTGTGCCTTGCCTTTTATATTCAATTCATCACCTGTTGACGGATCCATTAAAACAGTCACATTTGCATCTTCTTTTACCTCTAAATTAAGATTATATCTTAGGCCTGTATATTTTAAAATTGCAGCAGTATCAGCGGCACTTGTAAAAATTATATTTCTTTTATTGAAAGATTTTATCGTATCAATATCAATAAATTTAACTACTTGCTTTAAGTCGTCTTTATAATTATTTTTTGCTGGTAATACATAGTGTACATCACTTTTATTATCTAAGGTTACATTACCTGAAATGTCTGGTGTTGCTGATGTTCCGCCAATTACCATCGCCGCATCTACAACGCCAACACCATAAATAATAGCGTTTGGTGTACGTGGTTGGTTAATGGCAATAAAATTTTTTGTATTTACATTTAGGTTCAACCCAAAGTCTTTGTTTTTTTGGCTAGTAATGGTACCATCAAGTACTAGCTTATTTTCTAAACTATCAGTAATTGTAAAATCATACAAGCCAATATTTGGGTATTCAAAGTCAATTTTTTGGTTATTTATTTTATATAACGAACCAAACATGGCAGTAGCTAATTGTGCAGTATCAAAAGTTAGTTCACCTTTCCAACGTGGGTCGCTAACTGTGCCATTTGCATATATATTACCGTGTAAATTACCTTCCGTTCTTGTTATTGTTTCTTGCGAAAACGCTTCCACTGCTTTAAGGTTTAACTGTTGTATTTCAGTGCTAATGCTGAATGTATTATCGTTGGTGTTGTAGCCTCCATCAATGGTTAAATTATTTGGCCCAGTGATGCCCCCTTTTACTGTAATATTTTGGGTGCTATTAATCTCAGTTTTAACCGCTAAATCGCCAATAGGTACTTTTTTAAACGATAGTTGCTTAATACCTGCAGTGCCAACCACTTGTGGCAAACCAGCTATTGGTTGGTTAATTAAAGCATCAACGTATACAATACCGCCAGCCATGGTACTATCTTGGTCTGCAATTGCCAACACATCGCCTAAATTAAAATTTTCTATTTTAAATATAATTGGCGAAGATGTTGTAGCTTCTTTATTGTTGATGCGGATAGATTGTTTGTTTTTATTAATAGCAAAATTGGTTACGATGTAACCATCTTTTTTTATCTCAATCAAGTTATCTTTTGCTACATTCCACTTGTCGTAATTAAGTAATAAACTATCCGATAAATGTATTTTAGTATCATCTTTTAAAAATTCAATTATGCTGCTGATAGCATAAAATTCCTTCTGTTTTGCATCTTCTGTTCTAACCGTAACTTTTACCGTGTTATCAGCAAAAGTACCAAGCATACCTACTTTATAAAACTTCTTTCCACCAGTAATAATATAGTTTGTGCTAAGGTTAAAATTCAACGAACTATCCAGTCCATTCGCAGATAGATTAAACTTATCAATCTCGGTTGTTTTATAAATAATTGAAGGAATATTGGCAGCCACAACAAGCGATGTATCCTTGTATGTATTATCGAAAGTGGCACGGATGATTACAGGTTTATCCATTAACAAATCAGGCACTAATTCTTTAATAAGGGCATCTTGTGTTATGGTTGCATTAAGCAATACCTGCTGATTGATAACTTTTAAAGTATCAATATTTTGTTTAAAATAATTATGTTGTATAAATGCGTTAATAGCTGTTGGTAAGTGTTCATAATCGTACTTGCCAATCATGCTAGCTTGTGCAAATGGTGCGGTTACAAATAGTTTGGTAGAATCATTAGCTGCGTTGGCTTTTAGCGCAATGCTATCCGCATATAAATGCTTGCCATTATAAGTTATCACGCTGCTATCAAGTATTAAAATAGCGTTCAAATTTTTAGGGTTAAGGTTGGCAGCATCAACAAAAATTGTTGACTGGATGAGGATACTATCTTTTGTAAAATTCAGTTTTGTTAAGTCTGCTTTAGCAACTACAACTGTCCCTTTTATAGTTGGATATTTATTACCAATAGTACCAGCTACATCAATATAGCTTACCAAATTTACATCATTAATATTGCCTTTAGCTGTAAATGCACCGTTGTTTAAACCAGCGTTAATATTTACATTGGTATAGTTATAACCTTTTAACACAAAGCTTTTTATAGCAGCATTAGTTTGTATAGTTGCCCTTTTATAATCTGTACCACTACCTTTTATTTTTATGTTACCAGTAAATAAACCAAGTAAGCTATCTTGATAAATCCACTTGCCAGTTTGTAGATTATTGCCAGTTAATGCCACATTGTACTGCATGTTTTTTACATTACTAAAGTTGCTGGCAGTACCTACAATTTTGGCAAAACCAAATGGCGATTTGATGTTAAGATCTCCATTTACATCATTAATACCGCCTTTAATAGTGCCATTTACTAACATGTTACTAGGTAAATTAAATTGTTGCTTAGTTAATTGTTGCTTAATGCTTGCAGATAAAATTTTTTTATCAACGTATAATTTGTTTACTACAACATCGTATCGCAAAGTCTTTGTATCCAATATATTTTTTACTTTACCTTTTATGTTTAGTTGTAGTTGTTTATCGCTAGTAATTACATCCAACATTGCAATATTTAAGTCTTCTAAAGTGCCATTTGCTTTACCATTTACCATTATTTTTTGGGTTGGTTTTAAATTTATCGGCGACTTACGTTTGTAAGATGGAATGAAGAATAATAGATCGTTATAACCCAAATATGATTTACGTATATCAACTGTAATTTTGCTTTTTTCATTAAGGGTTTGTGAGGCACCGTTTTTAAGGTTGTTGTTAAAAACGACTTCGCCATTAGCATCAAATAGTGAGTTTTGAGTAACGAATAAAAAGTTTTTTAATGTGGCTGTTTTATCATCTAGTCCAATATCTCCTTTAATGTTTTTAACCAAAAATTTATTAGCTACAACAGACCCACTAGTAATAGATGCATTAATGCTATCTCTTTTATAATGAACAGTTTTTGTTTGTAGCGAAATATCATTTAATTGCAAATGATTATAGTCAAAACCTTCTTTAGCATTGCCAAATGCATTGTTATCAACTGCTACAGAATTTTTATTTAAATGAAGGGCATCTATTTTTATATTCCACCCTTGTTTAGATGCAATATCTACCACTTTTGCAATTGTATCTTTTGCATTAACGCTTGCATCGTTTGTGACCATGGCAAATGCTGAATTTTTAAGTGTGACTGCATTTGCGGTAAATGTTTGTTGCAATAAAAGCAATTTGCTATCTTGTAACCTAAGCGTATCAACAAGATTATAATAATCTAGTTTGCTAGATATATTTGCGTAGCTAATCTTTAATTTTTGTATATCTATATTTTCAATAGCTATGTTAAATGGGGATGATTTTGTTGGAGTTGCTGCTACGGTTGCTTTTGCTTTTTTGCTACTTTTATCAATTAGTGTGATAGTGCTATTGTTTAAAATAAAGTCACTAATAGAGTAGTTCATTTTATCTACATCAATACTACCTATATTACTATTCAATTTGCCAACAAAAGCGTTGCAGAATAGCTGATTTAACCCGTCTTTAAAAACAAGCGTAATACTATCTAACGCCAACCTATTTAAAGAAAATTGTATTGCTTTTTTTGTAGTAGATGTAGTAACTGTCTTATTAGCAAATGCTGAAAGAATGTATTGAAAATTAAAGCTACTATCAGTTGGCTTTCGCGTAATGTGGGTTGTGATATTGGCAAGATGTACTTCGTTAATAGCGATATTACCACTAATTAATTTAAGCATATCTATATTAACGTAAAGCTTTTTACCATTTAGTAAAGTGTCTTTTTGTTGGTCAATAAATAGCACATCATTCAATTCAATCCAGTTAGGAATACTATAGTTTAGTTTGCCAATCTCAACAGTAGTTCCTAACTTTTTTTGTAAAAAATTAACTGCTTTGTTGCGAACAAAATTTTTGCCAGAACCTGTTTGTAACCATATAATACCACATACAATTATTACTAAAAGTAATCCGATAATTATACCCGTTATTTTAAGCCATTTATATTTTTTCGATGCCATTTTTTAGTAACAATATAAACCGATGATAAAATAGTTTTATGGCTGCCCTTGTGTTTATTTAGGTACTTTAAGCTAAAACAATTACGAATAGCATGTAAACATAAAATTACCTAACCAGCTATTTACTGAGAAGGCTAAGCAGTTAATGAATTAAAAATCTGTTCCATCGCTTCCATAGTGCAATGACATATAAAAACAAAGCGTTGTGGAATATTTTCTACAACACTACTTAACAAAAAAAACCTTACAGCAAAAGCTGTAAGGCTATAATACTCATTCAACTATTTTAATTTAGATATTAATTTATCTGAAAAGTTATTGGTAAGGTAAAACGTGTTTTTACATTTTTACCTTTTATGCTACCAGGATTCCATTTTGGCATTTTACTAATTACCCTTGCAGCTTCTTCATCTAAACCATAACCAACCTTTTCCCCTTTGGTCATAGGTGTATAAACCTTACCATTTTCATCAACTGCAAATAATACATCAACAGTTCCTTCTACACCTTCATTCAATGCTTTATTCGGATATACAATATTTTTTTCAACAAATTTTTCTAACGCTTTTTGACCGCCTGGGTAACTTGGTAATACATCTACATGGTTGTAATAGCCTTCTTTGTCCATTTCCATTGGCATGTTATCCATTTTCTGCATCGCAGTACTATTATTTGCTACCATCACCTTGCCTTTACCACCTTTTTTTGCTGGATTTGGTTTAGCCAATACAACAGTTTTGGTAGTAATGGTTTTAGTTAATACCGAACTATCTATTGTTACAATGGCACTATCAACATTGCTATTACTACTTTTAAGGAGTGTTGAGTCTGTTGTAACTGTGGTTACTGTTTCCTCTTTTTTTTGTTCATCGCTTTTGCAAGCCGTTGAAAGCATTGCCACTGATAAAGCAAAAATACCAAACTTACTAATTGTTTTTTTTAATAACATAATTTATTGTATTGTTTAATTTAACAAATTCTTAAAAACCATGCCTCAAGTTTTCAAGTAGCACGTGAGCGTATCAGTAAATTGTATAAAGTTTATGAGAATAAAATTCTACATATTAATTATTGTTCTCAATATTTTTATCTTTTAAAAGCAGACATACGCATTTGTAAATTAGTCATTTTAAATTGACCCTAACCCAAACTTTACGAGCCAATTATTAGAAGCTGTTTGAGTTAATTGTTTAGCAATGGTTAATGCTAAAGGGATTTATACCTTAAAAAGGAAGCCAGCCGTTAAAGCGTTACTGACAAAAAAAACAAATTTTCAACTGATTTCCAGTGGCAAATTATAGCAAGTTTGCTGACAAAACAAAGAAAACCTAAGTGGCATTTAAGAAATATATGGGAAGCGATATGCTACGTAACTAAAACGGGTTGTAATGGCGATTACTTTCAGAATATTACTTAGCGTGACAAACAGTATATTGGTATTTTATAAAATAAATAATGGCTGAAACAATAGAAATTGCTCATCAAGAAATTAGAAAATAACAAGGCAAAAATGCGTATTGTAGTGTAGGAATTATTTATAGCAGTAGCGTAAGAATGAATGCCACAAGTGGACACAGCAAAGGATTTGATGGTAATAAGAAAATAAAAGGCTTAAAGCGTCATGCCATAGTTGATAGCTTAGGACTAGTAATAAATGTAGCAACACACGCAGCCAATATTCATGATAGTGTAGGTGCTACAAATGTGTTTAAAAAAGTAGTACAAGCAAAGTATGATGAACCTAATTTGCAACATTTATTTGCAGATTCAAGCTACAGAGGGAAGTTAAAAGAATGGGTGAAAAAAGAACTAAAAATGAGTTTAACTATTGTTAAAAAAACGGATAACACCAAACATTGGGCGATACAACCAAAACGCTGGATTGTCAAAGGAACATTTGCATGGCTCTTAAATTTTAGACGACTGGTTATCAATTATGAAAGAACAGAAAAATCTGCCATTAGTTACATTTATTTAGCAATGATGTGCCTAATGGTCAAAAATATTAATTAGCTCAAACAGATTCTCAATATAACTTATTTTCTTGCCAATACCCTTTCTGCTGCTGCAATAACATCGGGTGTATCTAAGCCATATTTTGCTAATAATTGAGCCGGTGTACCACTTTCGCCAAACGTATCTTTTGTACCTACATATTCAATAGGTATTGGTAAATGAGAGGCTGCTACTTGTGCAATACTATCGCCCAAGCCACCCAAAATATTATGCTCTTCAACTGTAACGGCACATTTTGTTTTTGTAATAGATTTAATAATGGCTTCAGTATCTAAAGGCTTAATGGTGTGAATATTTATTACCTCAACACTTACTCCTTTTTCTTCCAAAGCCTTGGCTGCTTCAATGGCTTTCCAAACCATAAGGCCTGTTGCAAAAATGGTAATATCTGTGCCTTCCGTTAATTGTTGTGCTTTGCCAATTACAAAATCGCTACCATCAACTGCGGTAAAATTTGGCCATTTTGGGCGGCTAAAACGTAAGTAAACAGGCCCTTCATACGCTGCAATGGCTTTAGTAGCAGCCTTGGTTTGGTTAAAATCGCAACCAACAATCACAGTCATACCTGGCAACATTCTCATCATACCAATATCCTCTAAAATTTGGTGTGTTGCGCCATCTTCACCCAAAGTTAAACCTGCGTGGGAGGCACAAATTTTTACATTTTTATTACTGTAAGCTACACTTTGGCGTATTTGATCGTACACACGGCCCGTGCTAAAATTAGCAAAAGTAGTTGTGTAAGGGATTTTGCCACCAATAGCCAAACCAGCAGCAATGCAAATCATATTAGCTTCTGCAATACCACATTGTACAAAACGTTCAGGCATTTCTTTAATATAGGGGCCTAGTTTAAACGAGCCAGCTAAATCTGCTGTAAGCACCACCACGTTTGGGTTTTCTTTTGCTATTTCATAAATGCCTTCACCAAAACCAGCACGTAATTCTTTCTCATTTTGAACAATAATGTCTTTTGCTTTCATCTGTTATTTTTTGTTGCTTTTGTAACCGGTTATCATTAAAATTTGGGCAATTTAAACAAAAACTATTTTAATTTAAGATTGAGTTTAAGGAAATAAATTGTAATACTACTTTTTTAAAAAATTATATAATACTATTTTATTTTTTTATTTAGATGCAACAATTACTTACTAAAATAATGTAAATAATATATATGATAAAGCCTGTTTTAATGATTTGCTTTATCTGTAGTTGATTACTTGCAAACACGATAGCATTTGGCGGTGTGCCTTTAGTTAATATACCACCACAACTTTAACTTTTGATTTGAATAATCTTTATGCTTGCCTTTTAAGCCACCAAACTACCCACTGCTTCTGTTAAAAAATTGGGTAATACATGCGAGTAAGTATATGAAATTTTATCAGGGTCTTGTAATTGTTCTACCATACTAGTCCATTTAGCTTGCCCATATTCTGCAATTACAGCTTGCTTTTTAGCATCGGTTTGCAAGTACATACGCATACCAATAGCATCTGCTTCTGGATGAAATTGTGTACCTATAAAATAGTCGTTAAAACGTACCGCCATAATAGCTCTATCATAGGGTATATGTGGTCGTTCTTTTTCTATTGACAATATGGTGGCACCCATTTTTGTTAATTGTATATTATTAGGCGTAATTACTTGGTAATCTCTACTATCAACCGCATAAAAGGGATCTTTTAAACCATGAAAAACTAATTCATTAAATCCTTCTGGTTGCATGTGAACTGGAAAAACCCCAAAAGAGGTGCTTTTACGCTTGCAAACAGTAGCAATATTGTAATGGCGGCAGGCTAATTGAAAACTATGGCAGATAAAAAATGCCTGTTTCTTTATTGAATTTAAGTGATTATTATTATAATCTTCTAACTGTTGTAACCATGTAAAGTAGTTTTTCTCCCATTGGGTATTTATAGTGTCCAACGGTGATCCAGGCCCCCCACTAGAAATATACGCATCGTAGCTAAGGTCTGGTATTTCTAGTTTTAAGCGAACATCAAATTCATCAAAGTCAACGTTTGTATTATTGGTATCGCTCCATTGGTTAATAATCTCTCTAATGCAACGCATACCTTGGTTTGCATGGCCATCGTATAAATCTAATATTGCAATTCTTATTTTTTTATCTGTAAGCATAAGTCTGCAAAAGTATGAAAACTAGGTTTTTATAAAAAATTAAACACTATTTGTTAAAGGCCTTGTAATTGTTATTTTTGTCACAATATCTAAAATAATATACTTTTTTGTTACGAAATTCAGTTGTATTTTATGCTTTAAATAAGGGGTGAAGAGTTCTAGGCAATTATCTTACCAAAATATCGTTTATTTTAGCAGAAATTAATAGTACCTAATGAAACAAATTTTTATACTTTGTACGGTTGTTTTTGCATGTATATTGCAAAGTTGTGGAGGCCCTAAAAGGGTAGAAGCGCCAGTAAAGGTTGCGCCTATTAAACCAGTACAAACAGTAGCACCTCTAAAAGAAGATTATGTTGTATTTACAAGAGAAATATATGATAAGTTAGTTGCCAATAAAATTGATTTAAAAAAAGTGCAGTACTATAACGATGAAGAAATTTTTTTAGCACGTGGCAAATCAATTGGTGGTATTGAAGTTGTTGGTGGTAAAATTGTAGAAGCTGCTGGTAACGATGTTGATAAAATAGTTATTCCAAAATATACCCCTGGTAAATGTGAGTTGGTTGAAACAGATGGCTTGCGAGTTAGTTTTCAAAGTGGTGCAACACCTTTTAAATTTTTAAATAGCCAGTCTTATAGTCCAGATAATTTCATATTTTCTGGTGCTAATTGGAAAGATGGTTCTTGCGATGTAGATTATAACAATATCCGATATAGAGCAAGCTGTGGTGGTGGTTGCAGTAGTGTTGCAGATGTAAAACTAGTTGTTCAAAAAAGTTTTTTAGATAAAAATAATATTAAAACAACCATTTTAAAAGGTAATAGTATTAGTGCGTATTAATATATTTATAAGCTGAACGCATAAAAAAATTTCGGTTTTTGCCGAGATTTTTTTTTAGTAGTCTAAATCTTCTTTTCTACTGTTTAAATAGCCACGCCATTTATCAACCATTTGTTGCATATCTTTTGGCAAATCTGTGGTAAAAAACACTTCCTCATTGGTTCGTGGATGAATAAAGCCTAAAGTTTTTGCGTGTAAAGCACAGCGTGGGCAAATCTCAAAACAATTATCAACAAACTGCTTGTATTTAGTATAAACGGTGCTTTTTAATATTCTATCGCCACCATATTCCCAATCGTTAAACAAAGTGTGGCCAATATGCTTCATGTGAACCCGAATTTGGTGTGTGCGGCCGGTTTCTAGTACACATTCAACCATTGTTACATAGTTAAACCTTTCTATCACATTATAGTGTGTAATGGCATGTTTACCAATCTCTCCATCAGGGTAGGCTGCAAACATTTTACGGTGCTGTTGGTGCCGAGCAATATGTGCCACAACTGTACCATGATCTTCTGACATATCACCCCAAACAACAGCCACATACTTGCGTTGTACCGTGTGGTTAAAAAATTGTTTTGATAAATGTGCCGCTGCTATACCATTTTTTGCAAGCACTATTAAACCTGTGGTATTTTTATCTATGCGGTGTACCATGCCAAAGCGTGGTAGTTTTTCTTCATCAATATTTGGGTTTTGTTGTTGTAAATGGTACACAACCCCATTTAACAAAGTACCGCTAAAATTGCCAACACCAGGGTGTACAACCATGTTTGGTGGCTTGTTTATTACCAATATATCTTCATCTTCAAATACAATATTTAATGGGATGTTTTCAGATTTTACAGTAGTGTATTCTGGGTTTATTAAACTCATTAACACAATGTCATCACCTGGCCTAATGCGGTAATTGCTTTTTATGACCTTGCCATTGACGGTTAAAAAACCTGCATCAATAGCGTTTTGAACTTTGTTTCTAGTAACACCCTCAATATGACTTTGCACCCATTTATCTATACGGGTGGCTTCTTGTCCCTTATCAACCGTAAATGATTTACGTTCGTATAAGTCTTCGCTATTATCTTCCTGAATAATTTCTACATCAACATTCATAAGCAGCAAATATAGCCCACCTGTTAAGTGATTTAAGTGATAGTAATATTAGATAATGAAAAAATTGTATAAATTTTTATATGCTACATACTTGGCAATGTGCTTTTCATGTTTATAACTCGCCTTAAAAAACAGTTTATGATGGCTAAATTTGTTGCATGAAGCAGGAAGTATTTTTTAAAGATTTAGGTGTACGTTCTTTTAAAGAAGTATGGGATTTGCAAGAGGTTTTGCTAAAGCAAAATGTAGAAACAAAAGCTGCTATAAATAATTTGCCGCCAAGTGCAGTCAGTAGCTTATCAACAATTAGTCATTTGTTATTTGTAGAGCATAACCCCGTTTATACATTAGGTAAAAGTGGTCACCAAGAAAATATATTAATTGATGAAGAAGAACGTGCAAGAAAAGGTATCGAATTCTTTCATATCAATCGTGGTGGCGATATTACGTTTCATGGGCCACAACAATTAGTTGGTTATCCTATTTTAGATTTAGATAAATTTAAAACCGATCTTGGCTGGTATTTAAGAAGTTTAGAAGAAGTGATAATAATGACAATGGCAGAATATGGCTTGAAAGGTGAACGAAGTATTGGAGAAACTGGTGTTTGGATGGAGCCAACTATTATTGGTAAAGAACGTAAAATTTGTGCAATGGGTATTAAATGTAGCAGATGGATAACCATGCATGGCTTTGCATTTAACGTCAACACAGATTTAAGTTATTTTAACAATATTATACCTTGTGGTATTGCTAACAAACAAGTTACATCTTTACAAAAAGAATTAGGAACAGCCGTGCCAATGAGTGATGTGAAGCAACGTGTAAAACGCAATTTTGAGTATGTGTTTAATGCTTATTTAGTTTAATGCCTCCTAATTTCAATTTGGTACAATGCCACTAAATCAAAGTTTAGCAGCATTCTTTCGTTAGGTATGGTGTATATTATGGTTTGGATGGATTGTATTATTTGCATAGCAACCATTTACAAACAAAAAATAAGTTTATAAAATTGTATATCAAAACAAAATTGTTAGCCAAAATCTATTTCTGTATTGTCGCCAATGTTAAGGCTACGACTTAGCCCTTTTACCGAGGCATCGCTACCAATAAGCGAGTTGTCTAACACGACTTCAAATAAATTAGTGTAAGAACCTATAATACTATCTCTAACAATAGAATGATTAATAGTAGTATTGGCACCAATAGCAACATTTGGACCAATAATAGAGTTCTCAATATTGCAACCTGGTGCAATGCTTACTGGAGGTATAATGATAGTGCCTTTGAAACTATGATCGTTAATAATATTGGCTCCAAATTTTTTAAGTAAAATGGCATTACTTTCTAAAAGGGTTTCTTTTTTGCCACAATCAAACCAATTTTTTACTTTAAATGATTTGAACTTAGCGCCACGTTTTATCATGCAATCTAAAGCATCTGTTAAATTATACTCACCGTTAGATTTTATATTCTGGCTAAAAAGATGGCGTAAACATTCATATAAAAAATGGCTCTCTTTTATTTTATATAAACCCACTAATGCCATATTACTTTTTGGGATAGATGGTTTTTCTACAACCTGTTCTATAAAGCCGTCTTCGTTTATAGTGGCTACACCAAAATTACGGGGATCGTCTACTTTTTTTATACCCAACATGCTAAATGGGCTATCCATTACTTCTTTAATGTCGTACTCGCAAATAGTATCACCAAGCGTAACAAATACCTCGTCATCACCAACAATGTTTTTGGTTAATTCTATGGCGTGGCCTGTGCCTTGGCGTTCAGTTTGGTACACAAAATGAGTGGTTAAATGAGGGTAAGTTTGCGTTACATACTCTTGAATTTTTTCGCCTAAATAACCAACTATAAAAATAAATTCATTAATGCCTGCTTCATGTAACTGATCAACAATAAAACTGAGGATAGTTTTACCGGCAATTGGTATTAATGCTTTTGGTTGTGTATAAGTATGCGGTCTTAATTTAGCACCTGCACCTGCTACTGGAATAATTGCTTTCATTAAAGTTTTTTTTGATGAATTCTCCTCTCACAAATCCTAATTCAAACACGTTAAAATCAAACGCATAATACATTCATCTGAGTGCAAAATAGTAAAATCTTCATTAAGCCAAACAATCAGGTTGCTAAATTAATATCTGGGCGTATTTTCTTAAAGCTAATTAAGGCGCTAGATTGGCCAATTTTATATTATTTATAAAATAATAATTGCAGTAAATATCTCAGCTTTCAAATCATTCTAACCTTAGTTATATATTGCACCCATGTCAAAAATTAAGAAGCAAAAAGAAGCGCCAATTATTTTAATTACCAATGATGACAGTATTGTTGCACCAGGTATAAAAGCATTAGTGGAAGCAGTTATTGGTCTTGGTAGAATAGTGGTTGTTGCACCCGATAAACCACAAAGCGGTATGGGGCACGCCATTACAATTGGTCATCCCTTACGATTACAAAAAGTTAGTTTTATGGATGGCGTAGAAGCTTATACTTGTAGCGGAACACCGGTAGATTGTGTAAAATTAGCTGTAGACAAAGTGCTGCACCGTAAGCCAGACATTTGTTTAAGTGGTATAAACCATGGGGCTAATCACAGCATTAATGTTATTTACAGTGGCACAATGAGTGCAGCTATGGAAGCATCTATTGAAGGTATTCCTTCGGCTGGGTTTTCGTTATTGGATTATACAATGGAAGCTGATTTTTCGGCATCAAAAATCTATGTTAGAAAAGTAGCAGAATTATTGTTAGGTAAAAAAATGGATAAGCATTTGTTGTTAAATGTGAACATTCCGTTAGCTACTCCAGATTTGATAAAAGGTATGAAAATTTGCCGCCAAGCTTATGCAAAATATGTTGAAGACTTTGATGAGCGGAAAGATCCACATGGGAAGCAATATTATTGGCTTACTGGCGAATTTGTAAATTTTGATAAAGGAAAAGACACCGATGTTTGGGCTTTGGCAAATAACTACGTAAGTGTTGTGCCTGTTCAGTTTGACCTTACTAACTACAATTTAAAAACAAAGCTTGAAACCACTTGGAACTTATAGTTTTAATCATTTAATCAACGATGAATGTTTCTTAAAAAAGACAACCTTTTACTCGGCTTAGCTTTAGGTTTTTTAGCACCTTTTTTAGGTTTATTAAGCTTTTATTTTATAAAATTTAGGGCATTATCATTTGGTGATTTTTTACATTTTCTAGTCATCTATAAAACCTTGTTAACATCCGTAATTAGCTTATCCCTAATTGCTAATGCAGTTGTATTTACATTTTATATTAATACCCAAAAAGATAAAACTGCTCGTGGCGTTTTTGCCGCCACTTGTGTGTATGCTATTATTTGCATAATAATTAAGTTTTTCCTGTAGTAACATTGCTAAGCGGTAGTAGTGATTATCAATAATTTTCTATTTTCATATCGTCATAAACCTTACCATATGCAACGTCGCTCTTTTCTTCGCAACACAAGTTTTTCAGCAGCTTTATTGGCTGTATCACCAAAAAAATTAGTAGCTAATTTTTGGCAGCAACAGCCAACTTTTAAAATAACCATGCTGCGTAATGATATTGGTATTTTTACTGAACGTGGCGGTACCATTGCATTTCATTTATCAAAAAATGGAATTGTAGTGGTTGATTCTCAATTTCCAGACTCATCAAAACACTTAATTGAAGAACTTAAAAAGCAAAGTGACAAACCTTTTTCGTTACTAATTAATACGCACCACCATGGTGACCATACAGGGGGTAATATTAATTTTAAGGATATGGTTGGTAATGTTGTTGGCCACGAAAACTGTTTGGCAAATTATAAACGTGTTGCTGCTACGCAAAAAAATGAAGACAAACAATTGTTTCAGAATATTACGTTTACCGATACTTGGAAACATAGAATAGGCAAAGAACATATAAAAGCACATTATTTTGGTGCAGCACACACCAATGGTGATGCGATTATCCATTTTGAACATGCCAATATTGCGCATATGGGCGACTTGCTTTTTAATAGACGTTATCCTGCAATTGACCGTATTGCAGGTGCTAACCTGAAAAATTGGGCAACAGTTTTAGACAAAACTTTAACTACATTTAGTGATGATACTTTATTTGTTAGTGGGCATGCTTTTGATCCAGAAAAAGTGGTTTGTAACAAGGATGATATTAAAGTGTTTAAAGATTATTTAGAAAAATTAGTAACTTTTGTTGAAGTAGAAATAAAGTCTGGCAAAACCAAGGACGAAATCATGAAGAATAAATCTATCCTAGGTGTTACAGAAATGCAAGGCACTGGTATTGATAAAAACTTACAATCTGCTTACGACGAGTTGACTGCTAAAGCATAAGTTTTTCTAATACAAAATAAACTGCAGGGCAAAAAGTAGCATTTTTTAAAGTGATGGCTGGACGTTTCAACAATACATCTTCATCTGTATACGGAAAACGATGGCAATCGCTAGGTCGTTGTTCATATATGCTGCAAAAATTATCAGTTCCTAAAAAGGGGCAAGGTGATGATTTTACTACATAGTCACCCTCGCTATCTAAATTTAAGTAAGTATCTATAAACACACTTTCTTTTTGCTTTAGGTGCTTACTAATGCGTTTAATATCTGTGGTCTTAAATCGTGGGCTGTAGTTTTTGCAGCAAGCGGCACATTGTAGGCAATCAATTTTACTAAAAGCCTCCTCATGCAAGTTGGGTAAAGCTTTTAGTACTTTATTTTTGTCGGCACGTTGTAAAAATTGTTTGTATTGCTTGGTATGATCCTTACTTTTTTGTTGCCAATTATCTAAGCTAATCGTATCCATACTACTATTTTACTATAAATGAAGGCTTTTCCTAATTAACACAAAAATACATATAAGCTGTGCGAGAACAATGGTACTTATTTATTTAAAAAAGGGCTTACGTTTTTAGTAGCATTATGCAAAAAATATTTCTAAAAAAATTATTAAAAATGTAAAAAAGTTCATTTGATTAGAAAGTCATTTCTTATTGTGTATATGTGTAAATAAATTTTAATAAATTATTTCTAGAGGAAATTTATTCTTTAATTTTTGAAATGTGGATAAGATTTTTATTTTAACTAATTGTTAAAAAAATACTAAAAAACTCATAATAAGTATTATATTTTTAGTAATAGCAGTAATTAAAATTTAAATCTTGCTATTTCAACTCTTTTTTTTCAATAATTCGAGCTTACAGTTGTATAGAATATTTTATAATGTGTGTAACTGCAAATGGTTGTAATTTAATATGAACTAATTGTTAATTTTTTCACACTTTTACTCAACATTTGATAGTGTGATTATTTAGCTACGTGTATGCGATTGCGAATAAACATAGCATCTCAAGAAAACTTTGGCCTCTAACGATTGCATTTACTATGATTAAAAAATAAATGCCTACTGAAAAGTAGGCGTTTATTTTTATTACATATGGTATCCCCAACCTCAACAAACTGGCTTTTAGCACGTTATACACTATTACATTTGTAGCAATGTCCAACTACGCTTTTGTAAAAGCTCAATTGATTTGAAAACGTACAAGTGAGTGACACAACGAAGTTTAATTAAAAATTTATAGCCAGTACAATAAAAAAATAATTTATGAACTTGTTTCAACAGCAAAACACAGAGTTTCAAAGACGGCATAATGGCCCTAGTGACATTGATATTAAAGAAATGTTGCAAACCATTGGTATGGTAAGTATCGAGGAATTAATTAGTAAAACTGTGCCTGCTTCTATTCGTTTAAAACAACCGCTTGATTTACCTGAGGCTATTAGCGAATTTGAGTATTTGCAAACGTTGAAACAAGTAGCTGCTAAAAATAAATTGTTCAAAACATATATTGGTCAGGGTTATTACAATACCATTACGCCAAGTGTTATACTGCGTAATATTTTTGAAAATCCAGGCTGGTACACACAGTATACACCATACCAAGCAGAAATTAGTCAAGGTAGATTAGAGAGTTTGTTGAATTTTCAAACCATGGTGTGCGATTTAACTGGATTAGCCATAGCTAATGCGAGTTTGCTAGACGAAGCTACTGCTGCGGCAGAAGCAATGGCCATGTTATTTCACCATGTAAATAAAAGTGACAAAGCAGAAAAGCCGAAGTTTTTTATAGATGAATTAACCTTCCCACAAACCAAAGATGTATTGGTTACAAGGGCCTTGCCCATTGGTATTGAGCTTGTTTTTGGTGATTACAAATCAGCTCAAATTGATGTCACTTATTTCGGTGCATTGGTACAATATCCTAACAGTAATGGTAGCATAGAAGATTATAAAATATTTATAGAAGCGGTTCATGCAGTAAAAGGCTACGTGGTAATGGCAACCGATTTATTGGCACTAACCTTATTGACTAGCCCAGGGGAATTAGGTGCGGATGTGGCCGTTGGTTCGGCACAACGTTTTGGTGTGCCATTAGGTTATGGCGGGCCTCACGCTGCCTTTTTTGCTACACAAGATGAGTTTAAACGTGGTATGCCTGGTCGTTTAATAGGTGTAAGTATTGATGCACAAGGCAATAGGGCTTTACGCATGGCCTTGCAAACAAGAGAGCAACATATTAAACGTGAAAAAGCAACATCCAATATTTGTACAGCACAAGCTTTATTGGCCAATATGGCGGTAATGTATGCAGTGTATCATGGCCCAGAAGGATTGAAAAATATTGCAGAACGTATTGCTACTTTGGCTTTGGTATTAAATAATGGACTAAAAGAATTAGGATTCGTAAATGCTAATACGGCATATTTTGATACATTGGTTGTAATAGCAAATGCTGAGCAATTGCGCCCAATAGCCGAAAAGAATGAGGTTAATTTTAGATATATTGATGCTAACCATGTTGGTATTTCGATAGATGAAACCACTTCTCAAAAAGACGTGTTGGATATTGTATATGTATTTGCGCAATTAAATGGTTTAAATGAAGCTGAAATTGATTTTGATAGCGATGATACTATCACAACAATACCAGCTTTTGCAAAGCGTACATCTGCATATTTAATGCATCCTGTTTTTAATACGCACCATAGCGAAAGCCAAATGATGCGATACATAAAGCAATTAGAAAATAAAGATTTATCGTTAAATAACAGTATGATTTCTTTAGGTAGTTGTACCATGAAATTAAACGCGGCAACAGAAATGATACCTGTTAGTTGGTCAGAATTTGGTGGTATGCATCCATTTGTACCAGCAAATCAAACCGAAGGCTACCAACAAATTATAGATGAATTGGCAGCTTATCTCTGTACCATTACTGGGTTTGATGCTTGTAGCTTGCAACCAAATAGCGGTGCACAGGGCGAATATGCTGGTTTGCTAACTATTATGGCCTATCATAAAGCCAATGGCAATGCCCATAGAAATGTGGTGTTAATTCCTATTTCTGCACACGGTACAAACCCTGCTAGTGCAGTAATGGCGGGTATGAAAGTGGTGATAGTAAAAGGAACAGAAGATGGTCATATTGACGTGGTGGATTTAAAATTGAAAGCAGAACATTATAAAGATACTTTAGGTGGTTTAATGGTTACATATCCATCCACACATGGTGTGTTTGAAGAAACCATACAAGAAATTTGTGCTATTATTCACCAACTAGGTGGTCAAGTATATATGGATGGTGCGAACATGAATGCACAGGTAGGTTTAACCTCGCCAGCAGAAATTGGTGCAGATGTTTGTCATTTGAATTTACACAAAACATTTGCTATTCCACATGGTGGTGGCGGGCCAGGCATGGGTCCAATTTGTGTAAGAGAACATTTGAAACCCTTTTTGCCAGGGCACGTTACAATGAACGATCAACAACCAACAACCAATGGCTCTCATGCTGTTTCTGCTGCCCCTTATGGTTCTGCCTCTATTTTATTAATTAGTTATGCATATATAAAAATGTTGGGTTATGATGGTGTTACTATGGCTACAGAATATGCCATTCTTAACGCCAATTATATGAAAGTACGGTTGGAAAAATACTATACCATTTTGTACTCTGGTACCAATGGTACTGCGGCTCATGAATTTATTATCGATTTACGTCCCTTTAAAGCCACTGCACATATTGAAGCTGAAGATGTAGCTAAACGCTTGATTGATTATGGTTTTCATGCACCAACAATGAGTTTTCCGGTAGCAGGTACCATTATGATTGAGCCAACTGAAAGCGAGGATAAAGCTGAACTAGACCGCTTTTGTGATGCTATGATTTCTATTTACGAAGAAATAAAAGCCATTGAAGATGGAAAGTTTGACAAAGCCAATAATCCGCTTAAAAATGCACCGCATACCCAAGCTGTGGTTTGTGCCGATATTTGGGATTTGCCATATAGCCGTAAAGAAGCAGCCTTCCCTCTGTACTACGTAACCTTAAATAAATTCTGGCCTTCTGTTGCTAGAATTAATAATACCTACGGTGATAGAAATTTGATTTGTACATGCGAACCAATAGAAAGTTATATGGAGGTAGAAGCTTAAACTTAAAAATATAAAAAATATAGACCTGCTGAAAAGCAGGTTTTTTTGTTTAATGGAATTACCATTTTATTTTACAAAATAGTTTTTAATTTTAAAGGCTTGGGGGGTAAACAAAAGCATATAAATATTGTTTAATTTTATAAACTTGCATGAATATTGACAAGGATTTACAATAAATATTTTTACTTTTATTTTTCTAGTTCTCCTATATGAAAGACCCAAAGACAAAGACGTATAATATTTTAATTATTGAGGATAGTGACATAGATTTTCATATTGCTAATTTTCATTTGCAAAATGCGATAGAAGCGGCAACAATTATTCAAGCAGAAGATTTTGAAACTGCACAAGCCATTTTAAGTACAACAAATAATGTATTTGATGTGGTGCTTTTAGATCTTCATTTACCCGACAGTGAAGGCGAACTTTTGGTAACAAGTATTTTAAAGTTAGTAGCAAATTGCCCTGTCATTATTTTAACAGGCTCTGACGATATGGATTTTAGTATTTACGCTATCTCTTTAGGCGTTTCAGATTATTTACTAAAAGCAGAGCTTAATGGTGCTATTTTACATAAAAGTATTTTATATGCAATAGAGCGTAAAAAAAATATTATTGCATTAAAAGAATCAGAAAAAAGATATAACGATCTGTTTCAGTTTAGCCCACAACCAATGTTTTTGTATCAAACTGATACCTATCGTTTTATATACGTGAATGAGGCCGCAATAAAGCATTTTGGGTTTAGCAACGACGATTTTTTAAATATGACGATTTTTGATATTGCACATAAAGACGAAAAGAAAAAAATTATTGCATATGTATTAAACCAAAATAGGCAACTCAACCAAACGTATATAGGCAAGTTTAATGCCTACAAAAAAACTGGTGAATTGGTAGAAATAGAAACGTTTAGCACACCTATAATATTTGGTAATGAAAAAACTACGCTTGTAATATTGTACGACATAACAGAAAAAAATCTATATCAGAAGAAATTAGCAAAAGCCATTATCAAAGCGCAAGAAGATGAACGCTATGAGATTGGGGCTAACTTACATGAAAATATTTGCCAAGTATTAGTAGCTAGCCAAATGACGCTAGCAATGCTAAAAAAATCAGTTCAACCTTCAGATATAGCGTTATATAATCAAACATTTAATTATACAAATTCTGTTATTCAAGAAATAAGAATATTATCGCAAAATTTAGCACCAGCTATATTTATAGATTCTACAATTGAAGAAACATTTAAAAATTTACTTAAAACCATCAACACCGCTAATGAATTTACCATTACAAATAAACTTAGTAAACAGGTAAAACGGTTTTCTGCAAATGAAGAATTTCAACTAACACTTTATAGGGTTTTGCAAGAATTATTTAGAAACATTATAAAACATGCCAATGCTAGTACTATTAAGGTGGTAGGTAGTATTGTAAGCGATAATATTTTAATTACTATTGAAGATAATGGAGTGGGTTTTGATACAAATAACGTAAAACTTGGTTCTGGTTTGGCAAGTATCAAGCGTCGTATTGCGTTGTATGAAGGTGCATTTGTAATAGAAAGCACAGTGGGCAATGGTTGTAATATTCACATTACCGTACCAGTAAAAGCTGTAGCGCATTAAAAACATCAACGAAATTTTCTTACCAATTTAATAGTAAAATTCACTACTTCATCATTTATTAATCTTCTAATTAGGATAGTTGTGCAGCAAATTGTCTCATTATCGAATCATATTATTATATCTACCATTAAATAGTTTAGTTACTTTGCAATAGATAACCCAATAGTATGAAGACAAATAATCAGTTTCTAGCGTTGCTAATACTTTGTTGCGGCTTATTGTATGCCTGTTCAAAAACTATCGATGTTCCTGGCAATACCCCTACCGTTTCGCCGCCAATTGGTGGTGCTACTTCAAATTATAAAGATACCGTGCCTTTAACCATTGGTAACGTTACTCTAAAATATAGCAAAACATCTGCTTGCTATCCTAGCAACGAAATTTTTGCGTTTGATGTTGCTGCTTCTAGCTTACCTACTGGGGCTGTTTTCTCTTGGGAATTTGGTGATGGTCACGCACTTACTGGTAGTAATGTGCGAAATATATACGATATAGCAGGTTCTTATACCGTAATTGCTACCATTAAAGATGCTGCTGGGGGTGTATTAAGTAAAACAACGGTAAATGTAAAAGCACTTGGTCAACAAGTAACACCACATGCAGTATTTTCTAGCCAAATTTTTGATGTAAATTTTGTAAATAATATGTCTTTTACTAGCCAATCTTCGGTTCAACGTGGCAGCATAAGTAACTACTCGTGGGATTGGGGTGATGGCACAACTACTAGCACCGTAAATGCGTTTGCACCGCACAATTTTCCGCCAGTACCCACCGACAAAATATACCCTGTTAAGCTTGTGACTACTGCAAACTCTGGTTGTAAAGATACTTCAGTAGTACCTGTTTCTGTAGGTGCAGTGTTTGCGCCTACCGGCGATTTTAGTGCCATTAATTATGATGTTTGTAGTAAAGAATACTTCATATTTACGCCTACTGTAACTAACATACCTGCTGGTTGTGTATTTACTTGGGATTTTGCAGATGCATCTGGCTTAGCCAATGGCAGCCCTATTCAGCATTCTTTTACATATCAGAATGACTACGATGTTAAATTGACAGTTACATACAATGGCAAAATCATTTATCAAACACATAAACCTATAAGGGCACAAGGGCAAAATGTACGACCAATTGCCTTATTTATTAAAAACGTAGCGGCTGAAGATGCAACAAGTGTTACTTGGAATTTTTATAGTCAATCTAATATTCCTCATGGCTATTTTACTGGCTACAGGTGGGAATTTGCAACAGGTAGAGTAGACGATGATTTTAACAATTTTGTAGCACAGAAATACAACAAAACTAGTGCAAGCCAAACACAAACCATTAAGTTTATAGTTACTGGCAATAGTGGTTGTAAAGACACTGCTACAGGCACTTTTATCATTCCAGCTTTATAATAAATTTAGTTTGATTGGTCACTAAGCACAATGGGTTACATGAAGAAAATTAATCAATATTATAGTATCATTTTTTTACTTGCAGGATTATTTTTTTCCTGTACTAAGGTAACTGTTGCAGATAATACGGTAGATAATTCAAAACCAGTTATTGGCACTATCACTACCTCAAACGATACCACTATTGTTACAGTTGGTACTGTTGGCATACGGTATACAAAAACAGCCCCATGCTTCCCTAGTACCGAGCTATTTACATTGGTAGCTACTGCCACAAACACATCTACAGATGCGGTGTTTAATTGGTTTTTCGGTGATGGAAATATTGCCACTGGCAAAACAGTGCAACATGGTTATGATGCACCAGCATCTTATATAATAACTTTGGAAGTAAGAAGTGCTGCAAAAGCTTTATTAGCAACAGCTACTTTTCCTGTAAAAGCTTGGGGGCAACAATTAAAACCGGTGGCTATTTTTTCAACCAAAAACGATTTTAACGATAATATTAATTATATCAGTTTTAATAGTGCATCTAGTGTAAATAGAGGTGCCATTATACAATACCGTTGGAACTGGAATGATGGAACTAAAGTAGATACTACCGCTAATGGATTAATTAGGCATTTGTTTCCTACCGCTACAACTGATAAAACCTACCCAGTAAAACTCACCATACAAACAGATGCTGGTTGTACCGCAGATACTATAGTAAACGTTATGGTACTTGCAAAATATCCTATTACCGGCGATTTTAATGCGGTACCTTACAATGCCTGCACCAGCGAATACTTTTTGTTTACACCCACCGCTACCAATGTTCCTACTGGTGCGTATTATGTTTGGAATTTTTCTGATGGACGGGGTGATACTACTGCACCTTTTCCTATAAAATATATTTACAAATACATGAACGATTATGATGTAATAATGTCAGTAATTCTAAACAACAGGGTAATTTATAAAACGCATAAAGCCGTTAATGCAAAAGGCGAAAAACCCAAACCCAAAGCTAGTTTTTATTATACATTAGTGGGCAATACTGCTACCACTACCAAGTATAGTTTCAATAGCCAATCTACAGTAGCGCATGGGGGTATTAGTGCTTTTATCTGGGATTTTGGTAATGGCTTTACCGATAATAATTATAGCAGTTTTATAGAGAATACGTACAACAGAGGTGCAATTGCCACATCGTACACTGTTAGCTTAATTGTACAAGGCAATGGCTGTGCAGATACAGCGTATCGTTCTGTGCCTATACCTGCTAGGTAATCTTAGCCGCAGATTATAAATCCTTATATGTTACTTAATGCAGCTTTCTACCGTTTTACAAACGTTTCAATTACAAGACTTTTCTTTTGCATTGTTTGTACCACCACAAAGTGCTGTACAGCAAGCCTATCAACAACAACTATTGCTTGATGATAGTACACCTTTTCCTTATTGGGCTAAAGTTTGGCCCTCAGCTGTTGGACTTAGTTTTTTTATTAGTCAACACCCATATTATATTAAAAATAAAACAGTGCTTGAAGTGGCTGCTGGTTTAGGCTTGCCAAGTTTAGTTGCGGCCAAATGGGCTAATACGGTTTGTTGTAGCGATTATTTAGAAGCCCCTTTGACATTTGTAAAAGCCTCTGCTTTGCACCATCAAATACACAATATTAACTACCGTATTATTAATTGGGCTAATCTGCCAAATGATATTAAAACAGATGTTTTGTTATTAAGTGATATCAATTACGAGCCAGCAGCTTTTGCATTTTTATTTAATATGATTACGCATTTTTTGGCAAAACAAACTACTATTATTTTAAGTACGCCGCAACGTTTATTGGCGAAGCCATTTATTGAACAATTGTTGCCATTTTGCAAAATGCAACAATCAATTGACGTATTAGAAAATGGTAAGCCAGTGTGTATTGCCATACTTGTTTTGCAAGCCTAGCAACTTAAAAATTGCATTACCAAACAAGTTAAGCTTCTGAGACCTCACAAGTTTATATTTCCTGTATTTTCGCTGCTCAATTTGATATTAAACAATATATGAGTAAACCTGTTCTGCATACCGTTTTGTCGCCCCGATTGCTAGATAATTACGATTGTACCAATAATGTAGTAGTTATTATAGATGTGTTTCGTGCTACAAGTACCATTGCTACGGCTTTGTACAATGGAGCTAAACGGATTATACCTGTAGATACTGTTGATAAATGTATTGAAATTGGTAAAATGACGGGTGGAATAACTGCCGGTGAACGTGATGGTAAAGTGATTGAAGGTTTAGCATATGGCAACTCGCCTGCTGAATATCCGCGTAGTTTTATTGCAGGCAAAACATTGGTATTAACTACCACCAACGGTACTAAACTTTTGCACATGGCTTTGCAAGCTGGTGCTGCTGAAGTAGTAACGGGGTCTTTCCCAAACCTAAGTGCGGTGTGTGATTTTTTAGTGGCACAAAACAAACCAGTCATACTTGGGTGCTCTGGCTGGAAAGATAAATTTAATCTAGAAGATACGCTATTTGCAGGGGCAGTAATAAGTAGAATAAAAGACCATTTTACCATTCATTGTGATAGTAGTTTAATGGCTGCTGATATGTATAACCAACATAAAAATAATATGCTTGGCTTTATACGAGGATTAACGCATTGGCATCGCTTAGAAAAGTTTGGGTTAGAAAAAGATTTGGAGTATTGTGTTAGCGAAGACGTGGCTAATGTGCTACCCATTTTTAAAAATGGAAATTTAATAGTGCAATAGTTTAACAATTTTACCATCAAATCATTTGCCGTAGTGCCTGCATTTTAATTAGTGATAACTATATTTACGCCTACAATATTTAATAGTGTATGAATAAGTTTTTTGTAGTTGGTTTATTGGTTATTTCAACCCATTTTGTTACCGCTCAAGTTAAAAAATTTGTAGCAGTAAAGCCAGTAACTACAGTTGCCGCTGGTAGAAATATTGCTATTACCTTAACACCTTATAAAAACACCTGGGTGTACTTGGGAAGTTATTTTGGTAAGGGTAAAACCTTGTCAGATTCTGCTTATTTAAACGAGAAAAGTGTTGGAGTTTTTAAAGGTAAAACCAAACTAACGCCAGGCATTTATTTTATCGTATCACCTCAGTACGCTATTTTGTTCGATATTTTAATGGATAGTAAACAGCAGTTTAGCATTGTTGCCGATACATTGAGAAAAGAAGAAGCAGTAATCACGGGCTCGTTTGACAACGATTTGTTTAAAAAATATTCTCAGTATACCATCCTTAAAGGCAAGTTGCTGGCAGATCTAAATGCTAGTTATACCAATGCGAAAACATATACAGATTCTACCCGTATTAGAACAGAATTACTAAAAGAAAATAAAGGGTTGCAGACTTACCGAGACAATATTAGTAAGCAATACCCCACATCGCTATTAACGGTATTACTTAATGCCATGAAACAGCCCGATGCACCAGCAATACCTATTGTTAAAGGCAAACCAGATTCTACTTATCCATACCGCTATGTAAAAGATCATTTTTGGGACGATGTAGCGTTTAATGATGATAGATTATTGCGGACGCCTTTTTTTGAAACCAAATTAGATAATTATTTTAAATTTTATATCTCGCCCGAGCCAGATAGCATTTACCCAGAAATAAAGTACATGCTACTATCTGCACGTACTGGCAAAGAAATGTATCCGTATTTACTTACCAAGTTTACCAATAAATATATTAACCCAGAATTTATGGGTCAGGATAGGGTTTTTCTAAAAATATTTGAAGATTTTTATGCCAAAGGCGATACGACTTATCTAAACCCAGCAAGTAGAAAAACCATTATTGAAAGAGCTTACAGCTTAATGGCCAACCAAATTGGTGGTCAAGCACCCATATTAGATTTAACTGATACCTTGGGCAAAACAGTGCCCTTGTATGGTATAAATGCTAAGTTTACTTTAGTTGTTTTTTGGGATCCAACTTGTGGGCATTGCAAAGAAGAAATTCCACGGATAGATAGTATTTACAAAGCCAAATGGAAGGCACTTGGAGTAAAAGTGTATAGTGTAAATGTGAACGAGCCCAAGATGGATGATTTTAAGAAATTTTTAGCTGAAAAAAGTATTAGCAAAGATTGGGCTGAAGTGTACCAAACAAAAGCTGCAAGGGCTACAGAGCAAGCTGCTAACCAGCCAAATTTTAGGCAGTTGTACGATATGTATAAAACCCCAACTTTTTATTTATTAGATGATAAAAAACGCATAATTGCCAAGCAACTTAGTTTAGAACAATTTGACGATGTAATAGCTGCCAAACTAAAAAATTAACCTTACTCTATTTATTTTATATGAATTACAAGCTTATTTGGTTACTGGTTGTATTGTTTTGTAAGGCAGCCATCACCAATGGGCAAACCTTGTTTACATATGGCAATAAAGCAGTAAGTAAACAGGAATTTTTAAGTGCATTTAATAAAAACCCAACCCCAGATACTGAACGTAAACAAGCATTAGCAGACTATTTGAATTTGTACAGTAGCTATAAACTAAAAGTACAAGCGGGTTACGATGAAAAGTTAGACAAACAACCATCTTTTGATATTGAAAGTAATAACTTTAAGCAGCAAATTGCTGAAAATTTGGTTAATGAAGAAGTGGGTATAAAAGCGTTGATAAGTGAAGCTTTTGTGCGTAGCCAAAAGGATATTCATGCAGCTCATGTTTTTATAGAAGTGCCACAAAATACTGATACTGTAGCAGCTTTTAAGCAAATACAAGCAGCCTACAATGCCTTGCAAACTGGTGCAAATTTTAATGCTGTTGCAGCCAGTTATTCAAGCGATATTGCTACCAAAAAGGCAAATGGCGACTTAGGATTTATTACCGTTTTTACCTTGCAATATGCTGTTGAAAGCGAGATTTATGCACTTAAGCCTGGTAGTTTTTCAAAGCCATTTCATAGTGTTTTCGGGTACCATATTTTTAAAAATGTTGCCGAAAGGCCAGCAGTTGGTAAGCGTAAAATTGCACAAATTTTGCTTGCTTTGTCAACAGAACCAACCGAAGTAGAAAAACAACATATTGCTAAGCTTGCCGATAGTGTTTACAATCAAATACTACATGGTGAAACATTCGAAAATGCGGCATCAAAATTTAGCAACGATGTTAAAACAGCCAATAACGGTGGCGTTATGGGCGAGATTGGGGTGGGGGAATTTGCTTCTAACTTTGAGGCCAACATTTACCAATTAAAAACAGTAGGTGATATAAGCAAACCATTTGCAACTAGCTATGGTTACCATATTATTAAACTACTAGAAATACTGCCTGTAAATACAAACTTTAATGATGCTATAGCGCTTGCTAACCTTAAAACAAGTGTTGAAAAAGATGCTAGGTTATCTATTTATAAAAGCGCAAAAGTAAAACAGTGGTTAGTACAAACAAACTATAAACCATCGGTTTACAATACAACAGCTTTATGGATGTTTACAGATAGTGCCTTATACAGTAGGCCTTTAATAAAATACCAAGCTATTACAGATAGTACGGTACTTTTTTCATTTGCAAAACAAAAAATTACTGTTAGTAATTGGATACAATATTTGCGGCAAGAAGCTATTATAAGTAATGCTCTTTACCCAAGTGCAATGGCCAACTTTATTAATAAAAGTTGTAGTAATTATTATACCCAACATCTAGCGGATTATAATATTGCTATGCAACAACAAGTTAAAGAATTTGATGAAGCCAACTTGTTATTTGCTGCAATGGATAAGCATGTTTGGGGTAAAGGCGGTGAGGATTTAAATGGCTTAAAAAGCTATTATTTGCAACATGCCAATAACTACCAATGGGGTGCTGGTATCAGTGCATTGGTAGTAACATGTGCTAATCAAAATATAGCGATAGAAGTTGCTAATAAAATAAAAGCATCGCCCAATAAATGGGCTGTAATTACTGCCTCTTACAATGCACCATCTGTAATAATAGATAGTAGTAGATATGAGTTGACACAGCTACCCATCAAGCAATCTATTAAAAATGTAGTTGGGTTTACTTCAATACCAGAAAAAAATACCAATGATACAAGTTATACTTTTTTATATGTTACGGTGGTTCACCCTCAAGCAGAGAAACGTAGTTTTGTAGATGCAAGGGGCATGGTAATAAACGATTATCAATTGTTGTTAGAGAAGGAATGGCTTGATAGCTTGAAACAAAAATATCCTATAAAAATTAATGATGCTGTTTGGAAAAATATTAAATAATTGCAATGGATTTAGAGAAAAAAAGCCTTCATTATTTAAACTTGTTAAACCCTTTCGCAACTGTTCGTACAAAGGAAATTTTACAGGTAAATCCTACCATTATTCCACATCGTTTAGAGAGTAAAAACGTAACCATTGATGTTTATGAATTTAATGCTGAAACACTTAATCAAAGCAGTTTTGATACGATTAGCAAATACCCAGATTTTAAAGATAGTAATACCATAAAATGGATAAATGTTAATGGTATAAACAATAAGACTGTAGAAACACTTTGCCAACGATTCAATATCCACTATTTATTGGCAGAAGATATACAGAGCGTGGGTTTGCGCCCAAAAATGGATGAAATAGATAACCACCTTTTTTGCTTGTTGCACATGCTATATTTTAACAAAGAAAATGCCACTGTTGAAAGTGAACAGATAAGCTTTGTACTAGGTAGCCATTACGTTATTTCTTTTCAAGAAGATGCCGAAAGAGATGTGTTTAATGCATTGCGTGAAAAGCTAAAAGTTGCCAGTACCAAACTACGCCAAAGTGGTGCAGATTATTTATGCTATGCATTGATAGATATGATAGTAGATAACTACTTTATAGTAATGGAACAATTGGGTGATAAAATTGAAAATCTAGAGGAGGAAATAATCCATAAACCAAGTACCAAAAGCTTAGCAAAAGTTAACCAGCTACGCAAAGAAATTATTGTTTTAAAAAGAAGTATTTCGCCAGTTCGTGAGTTGATAAATGGCTTTATAAAAACCGATAGCGATTTGATACATGAAACTACTAACAAGTATTTTAAAGATATTTACGACCATGTGATGCAAGCCTCTGACTTGGTAGAAAACTACAGAGATGTAATGATAAATATGCAGGATTTGTACATCAACCAAGTGAATTTAAAAATGAACGAGGTGATGAAAGTGATGACCATTGTAACCTGTTTATTAGCACCTGCAACAGTTATTGGCGGCATCTTCGGTATGAACTTTGAAACTATCCCTTATTTACACAATAGGTACGGCTTTTTCTTGGCAGTAGCTTTTATGTTGGTGATACCAATGTGGATGCTGAGCGTATTTAGAAGACGAGGTTGGTTTTAGTATTTTAGCTGAAAAGTACTCAAAGATGGAAACGCAGAAAATACTAAACGCAATATTTTTTTGTAGGTTTCTGTGAAAAACCAAACGTTCTTTGCAGTTAAGGAAACTAAATAAAATTTTTGACCATGAACTTATATTTAAATAATCAATTGTTTATTGTTGGGGGTGCTACATCAGGCTTTGGAAAAGCAATAGCCACGGCACTTGTAGCCGAAAATGCCAAAGTAATTGCCATTGCAAGAAGCGAGGTGCAATTGCAACTATTGCAGCAAGAATATCCGCTTAATATAGAAATTTTAGCAGCCGATATTACACAATCATCAACCATAGAAAAACTACTAACCTTGGTAGATAAAAGGCAATTGCATGGTATAATTGTAAATGCTGGCGGCCCACCCGCAAAAACTGTTTTAGAAACCACCATGGACGATTGGGATATGGCATACAATACCATTCTTCGTTGGAAAGTTGCTTTAACCAAAGCGTTTGTGCCGTTAATGCAACCCTATCATTATGGGCGTTTTTTGTTTATAGAAAGCTCATCTGTAAAACAACCTTTAGAAAATTTGGTGTTGAGCAATTCGTTACGGTTGGCAGTTGTTGGTATGGTTAAAACCTTGGCTTTAGAAATTGCAAACTCAGGCATTACGCTAAATATCATGGCACC
This sequence comes from Chitinophagales bacterium, assembly GCA_038327865.1. GTDB lineage: Bacteria > Bacteroidota > Bacteroidia > Chitinophagales > Chitinophagaceae > Parasediminibacterium. The sequence goes on from JBBQLL010000005.1 coordinate 99,756, forward strand.
AGGTTCTCACAACACACCCGCCATTAACCGTATTTATACAAAGAAAAGTGAGCAAACAGGTATTGACATTGATGTTGTAAGAGAAACCGCCATTAAACAAATACCCGTTCAGTTTTTGGGCGAAGCTGATGATTTTGCAAGCTTAGCCGTTTGGTTGCTTAGCAAGAATAGTCGCTATATCACAGGGCAAACAATTACTGTTGATGGTGGTGCTGTTAAGGGTACTATGGGGTAATTTTTTATGGGCTGTCGGCTGTAGAATATCTTTCAACTTTAGTCTGGGCTTTTCGCCCGTAGTCCTCACTGCGTTGCGGGCTACTTGGCTTCAATCCCGCAGCCTTTCTACAGTAGTATTTCTTATAAGCAAACCATCCTTATTTTTGTCTTCTAAATAAAATACATTATGAACTCAGTTTTCGATACTACAAAGCCCATTGCTATTGGTGCAGACCATGCCGGGTTCGAATATAAAGAAGCCATAAAAATTTGGTTAATAAAACAAGGTTTTACTGTTAAAGATTTTGGCACTGATTCCCTTGTAAGTGTTGACTACCCTGACTTTGCACACCCAACCGCTTTAAGTGTTGAAAATGGTGAAGCCGCTTTTGGTATTTTATTTTGTGGCAGTGCCAATGGGGTGGGCATCACTGCAAATAAACACCAACATATCCGTGCAGGTTTGGCTTGGCAAAATGACGTAGCAAAATTGATACGTAGGCATAACGATGCAAATATTATTTGTATTCCTGCCAGGTTTGTTGCATTGCCGTTGGTTGAAGAAATGATAGAAAATTTTATAATAACACCTTTCGAAGGTGGTAGGCATAGTAGACGTGTAGATAAAATGGCTTGCTAAGCATATAAAAAAGCCTTTTGAAATATTTCAAAAGGCTTTTTTATATGTGTCTTTAATTTTTAGTTGCCAATCTCACTTAAATAGCTGCTAAATCTATTTATTGCATCTGCAGCAATTTTAATTTGTTCCTGTGCTTCTCTCCAATCTCTTTGCTCGATGGCTTCTCTTATGCCGGGCATTGTTTTTACCCCATAGCCTGTATAGAAACCTGGTGCATAAATGGTATGTTTAAACCAATTTCTTCTTGGTAAGCCAGTTGGCGATAGTAATTGTTGTTCTGCTTGGTACAAAGCCTTATTCATCTTGTCTTTATCACCATCTGCCATTGAAATTTTTGTCCAAATTTTTGCTAATTCATTGGTACTTTTTTCAAGCGCTTTTAAAGCATTTTGAACGGGTGCAAAATCCATAAAAGGCACTTCTGCTTTAGCTATTGGGGCTTTTAAATTTTCTTTAGGATCAGCAGCTAAAATATAGGTTTTGTTTGCAATTAATTGGTTTTCAACTTCGGTCGATTCTCTTAAAGCCGTGGTCATTTCCATTAAGTCGGTTACATAGCCATTAATGGTTTTGTACAAACTTCTAAAATCAAAAGGTAATGCATCTGCATTTGCCAAACGCAAGGCTGCCCTGCCAGCAGTTTTTGATAATGCAACACCATACTCAAAAGTGGGATCTTTAAAACGAATGTAATCATCATAACTATCATAAATAGAGTGGTATTCACCGCCATTACCTTCACCACCAAAACCAAGATCTAAAGTTGTAAGTCCAAGGTGTTGTAGAAAAGAAGAGTAGTCTGAACCTGAGCCTAACGCATCTAAAGTCAAGGTCTTTTTAAGCATCAAATCCTTCTTTGCTTTTGTGGTTTTTGCAGAAGTAATTTTCTCTGCTTTTTGTCTTTCAAACACGTTGACGTTTGTTTGCGGGTCAATCACATCTTTACTAATTTCATCCATCATTGTTTCCAAAGCATGTGAGCCGCCAGCATCTAAAAATCCACGACTATAACTATCAGAATTTATATAGGCCACTGTTTTTTGTTGCAATTCAGTTGCATGATCTTCTACCCATTCAGTACTACCAATTAAGCCTGGTTCTTCAGCATCCCAAGCACAATAAATTAAGGTACGTTTTGGTTTCCAACCTGTTTTTAATAATTCACCAATAGACTTGGCTTCTTCTAATAAAGCAGCTTGCCCACTAATGGGATCGTTAGCGCCATTTACCCATGCATCGTGGTGATTGCCACGAATTACCCACTCATTAGGAAATTGAGAACCTTTAATAGTGGCGATAACATCGTTAGCGGGGCGAAGCTGCCAATCAAAATCAACCTTTAAATGCACTTTTGTTTTGCCCGGACCAATGTGGTAAGTAATGGGTAAACCACCCATCCAATCGTTTGGTGCAACAGGTCCTTCCATGGCTTCCAACAATGGCTTGGCATCGTGGTAACTGATAGGTAAAACGGGTATTTTTAGTAAATTAGTAGCTTCGCTTCTATCTAAACGTTTAGCATTGGCAGTTGCACCAATGCCTGGTGTTAATGGGTCGCCAGGATAAATTACCATATCCATAATGCTACCACGTTGCACCCCAAATTCATTTTTAAAAGCACCTTTTGGGTACACATCACCAGCGGTGTAACCATCATCTTTTGGATCGCTGTAAATAAGGCAACCAATTGCCCCATGTTCTTGTGCAACTTTTGGTTTAATGCCTCTCCAACTTCTACCGTATTTGGCAATTACTATTTTGCCTTTTACATCAATACCATATTTTTCTAAGGTTTCATAATCTGACGGTAAGCCATAGTTTACAAACACCAATTCTGCGGTTACATCACCATCGGCACTCCAACAATTGTAGGTTGGTAATTGCCCATCTTGCCCTGAGGTTGCATCTTCTTTTAAGGCTGGTTCTTTTAATAATGCTTTGTAAACAGTTGGTGAAACCATTTCTAATACTCTAGTTTTTGGTGTAGGAAATAGCACTTGATAAGTTTCAATTTTTACATCCCAGCCATAACTTTTGTATTTATTGTAAATAATGTCTGCCACTTCTTTGCCCCCAACGCTACCAACATGGTGTGGTTTTGCTGATAATTGTTTAATGGTTGCACCAATGTTTTTGGCACTTAGCGCAGCATCAAATTGTTGCTCCGTTTTGCTTTGTGCCGCCGACGATTGAATTGTAAAACCCGTAATTGGTTTTGTTTGGGCAAATGAAACGATTGTTACCACAAAAAGAGAAGCGGATAAAAATATTTTCTTCATAATTAGTTAAAATAATTAAACAGCAATATAGGAATTTCACAGCAAGGAAACAAAGAATACTAAGCGAAAGATGGGTCAATGCAACTTGATTATTCTTGGTTTGGCTTGGTAAAATGATATTACCCAACTTAATTGTAGACTAAATAATGCAAATATTCTTTGTAATCGTGCAGGATTTATTGCCTTGCCTTTGGTACAAGAAATAATATAAAATTTTATAACAACTGCTTTTGAAGGAGGCAGACATGCCAAACGTCATGATAAAACTATTTGTTAATATTGTATGCGTCTTACATCTACCGATACCCTTAGTTTGTGAGAACCACTACTTAATATAACGCCTTTTAGCGGACTAATATCTGCATAATCTCTGCCCCAACCAATAGTAATATGTTGATCACCAGGCATTTGATTATTGGTGGGGTCAAAATCCATCCATCCTAAATTGGGAATAAAAACTGCAAACCATGCATGAGAGGCATCTACACCAACTAGTTTTATTTTACCCAATGGTGGCAATGTTTCTATATAGCCGCTTACATATCGGGCTGGTAAACCGAGCGATCGTAAACAGGCAATAGCTAAGTGTGCAAAATCTTGACAAACGCCCCTTTTAACCCGCATTACCTCGGAAACTGGTGTAGAAACGGTAGAGAAGTCAGGATCAAACTTAAAGTCTTTATAAATGCGTTGCATAAGGTCTTTTGCTGCCTCAAACATGGGGCGTTTTGGTGTGAAAGATTGCAACGCATATAATGTAATTTGCTCGTCAATGGTCGTCATGCCAGTTTCTGCAATGTATTGTCTGGCGTCAATAAAATCTGGTCTTGATTCAAACAATTGTAGCCTTGCTTTTTCCCAAGGTATATTGCTACATAAATTAATTGGTAGCGAAGGCGTAATATTTTTTTTAATATCATTAGTTACACTTACTGATAGTTTTTTGTGCTGATGTTGAATGGCAAAATACAAAACCTTATTACCAAAAAAGTCATCATATTCCTTCATTACATCTGGTTCTGGAATAATTTTAATAGCCGTTTTTATACGTTGTTGATTGTTTGTGTCTCTTGGTATTAACATAGCAATATTGTGGCACAAACTTATAGAGCCAGCATACGTGTATTCGGTAGTATGTGTTATTTTATAATGCATTAATTTTTGTATTACATATCTGCGGTAAACAATTGTTTTTGCGACTGCGCATGTTTAAAATATGTTTTTGAAATAGCTTCTGGAATTACAGATAGTAGGTTGTAAATTTTACCTAAAAAATCGCTTAAATGTTCATACTCGAAATGTTCTTTATTTAAAATTGATAGCTGCTCTTTACCAGCCAGTTTTACCAAAGTATGGGCTTCTAAAATTAGTCGTTCGTGTTCAGACAATTGATCACTTTTACTCGGTTTTGGTAATTGCGAAAAATAGTTCTTTATTTTATCTAATTGATGCATTAATGATCGGGGATTATTGGGGTCTAATAGCAATAATTCTAAAACTAACGGCAACTGAATTGGTACGCGGTATTTGTACCGATAATTTACCAATGCTTCATTACTTTTTAAAACTGCTTCTTGCAAATTATAGGCAACGTCATCGTTAGTATAACTTACTAAAGTGGCTCTTAGCATGCGAATTAGCAATAAGCTTTGTTCAATTTTTCTGCCCATATCTAGCATTATCCAACCTTGCTCCCGAGAAATACTCTCTCTATTTAACCCTATAAACGCCACCATAGATGTGATTAAACTATCTAGCGAAGAGATCATTTTAAAATGGGTTAAATTGGCATTTGAAGCAGTCATCCAATCTTCTTCCATCATACGCAAAACACGCCATGTATCAATACTCCATTGGTTACTTACAGCATACACAGATCTACTAAATTGTAAGCAATTGTTAGACATGCTGCCGTTGCGTTTTATATCAAACAAAATGGCTTTTAATTCTACCCAAGTATCCTTCGTATCTTCTTCTATAAACCCAGGGTATGTAAAGGTAAAATTGGTAAGGGCTCGTAATAAAATTTGTTCTGTTTCTACATCATCATCTACCAGCGATTGATTACTTTCGGTTACAGATTGCATCACTGTTCGTTGAAATCTTGCATTGCCCAATAGTCGTTCAGCATATCTACCTACCCAAAATAAATTTTCGGCTGTGTGGCTTGGTAATACACCTATTAACGCAGGCGTAATGGTTTTAAACAATTCCTTACGATGGTGTACGTTGTTATCTTTATTTTGAGAAATAATCCATGTGTCTTTACTAATACCACCCAGTTGATTTGAGATAAGCATATTATCCTTACGAGAAGATGTTCTGGTAAGGCCACCAGCCATGGCAGTATAACCATTATTGTTACTTACCAAAAAGCTTCTAAACAAAGCATTTCTTGGTTCAATAATGCCATTTACTAACGAGGGACTAGATGCAAAAGCAACCTTTTCTTGCCCTACGAACAAGTGAGGGTGTGTTTTAATTGCTTCTTTTAAAAGTGTTATTTTTTCTTTGGTTAGTAACGCTACATCAATAGAATTGCTACTTGCAACCGTATTTCGGAAGATGCGTTTTATTACTAACTTATCAATATTATTTAATACGTACTGCAACTCTTTTGGTTGGCCACACCACCACGATGCTATAGTAGGTAATATCAAATCTGTATTAAAAAAATGCCTAGCAATATTTTGTAAAAATAGCATTAAACCAGGGTTTTCTAGCACACTGCTACCAAGTGGGTTTGCTATACTAACATTGCCACTTCTTATGGCTTGCAATAAGCCCGGTACACCTAATTGAGAATCGCTTTTTAGCTCTAGTGGGTCGCAATAAATATCATCAACCCTACGTAGAATTACATCTACTTTTTCTAAACCGCCAATTGTTTTTAGCCAAACATAATTATCTCTTACCATTAAATCGTCACCTTGTACTAGCGTAAAACCCATGTAGGATGAGAGGTAGGAATGCTCAAAATAGGTTTCGTTACTTGGCCCAGGTGTTAAAATAACTACTCTGGGATTTTCTTTTTGATAAGGTGCAATTTCTTGTAACGATGCTTGTAAATCGTTAAAATAAGACGATAGCTGTCGCACCTTTAAGCCATTAAATAATTCAGGATTAATGCGACTCATAGCAGCTCTATTCTCTAAAGCATAGCCATAACCAGATGGTGCTTGCGTTCTATCATTCAATACCCAAATATTGCCATCAGCACTACGAGCCAAATCGGCAGAATATAAAATTAAACTATGCTTATTATTAGGTTTAATACCCACGCATTGCCTTAAAAAACCACTATGGTTATAAATAAGTTCAGCTGGTAAAAGTCCAGTTTTTATTAATTGTCGCTCACCGTAAATATCTTTTAAAATGAGATCTAATAAAGTAGCTCGTTGTTTTAAGCCGGGTTCTATTTTTTTCCACTCGTCTATACTAATCAAAAACGGAATAATGTCTAAATTCCAAGGCCTATTTAGTCCAAATGGATCATCGTAAATGTTATAGGTTACTCCATTTTCTTTTAATAAACGTAGTATATCTCTACTTCTATCTTCTATCTCACTTTGCCCAAGACTTTTTAGCGATTCGAAGAAGATATGCCAATGGGCCTGCAGGTTGCCATCTACACCTAATAATTCGCTATATGAATAATTGGTAGTTAAAAATAGTTGCGAAAAATACGCCTGTTTTGTTTGTGTCATCATGTAAATAACAATACGCTCTTATGTAAAAGATTGCCAGTTAGCAATGGTTAAAAGTACGTAAATGCAATTTAAAAAGGGCATAAAAAAGCCTCGCAAAATTTTGCAAGGCTATAAAAATAGGCGCTTAATTATTTGTTAGCCGGGGCCGTGCCACATTATGGTCTTTCACTACCACCTTGTTGTCTCATTTTTTTTTGTTGCTCTTTTTTGATAAGTTATTACTTTCTTAGTCAACGTTTGGTCTTTTAAAGCCAATGCTAGACGCTTTTCCATAGCATCGTTAATTTCCTTCATTTTAGCTTTTCTATCTTCTGGGGCTAAGTCTCTCATGCCTTTTTTTTGTTGCATAAAATCTACTTGAACTGCTACAACTGAATCTGCTTGTACATCAGTTAATTTTAAATCCGATTCTTTTAGTATTTTTAATTGTCATTCTCTTATAGCAGCGAGGTCAAAATTGCCACCACCTTGTGCCATTGCTGTTGTAATAATAGTATCAAATGCTACTATAAGTAATATGAATACTTTTTTCATATTTTATTTGTTTGTTTTTTAAAATGACTTGTTATAAGCCTAATTTTTTTGATAACTGCAAAATAATCGAGGTTTTTAAATATAAAGTTTATAGAATGTGTGTTTGCTTTAAAATATTTTATGAATAAAAATTCTATTGGTCTGCGTTTGCTTTATCAGTTTCTTTTTTTTGTTTCAAATCGGCTAGTTTAACTTTCTGTTCGGTCGTTAATAATTTAGCTATCGCTTTTTTTTGTTCCACTTTCAATTGTTTCAATTGCTGCTTTTTATCATTTTCAGATAATGCCGTGTTGTTGGTAATGGTAGCCATTTGTGTTTTCTGATTTTGTTTAATGGCTTTCATTTGTTGCTTTTGGCTTTTACTAAAGTTTAATTCTTTAGCTATTTTAATTTTTTGATGCTTGTCTGCCTTAGCAGGAAGTGCTGTTGTAGATTGTGCTTGCGTAAAACCCACAATTGTTGATAGGCAGATAAGAAATAATAATTTTTTCATTTTTTTATTGTTTAATTACCTAATTGACTTTTATGGGTATAAAAAGTTTAAAATGATAGTGCTTGTAATGTGTTTAAATAAAAAGGGTTGCTAGTTATTTTAAAACTGGCAACCCTAAAGTAGGTATCAAAAATTAATTAATTAAAATTTTATCTCTTCTTCATTTTCATCAAAAAATTTAAACTCAATTAAATGAAAGTTATTGTTTTGTTGAATAGCTAACTTGGTTTTATGCTTGCGTTTCCATTTTTTAAAAATAGAATTGAAAATACCTTTTGTAAGGTGTGAGTACACAATAGGATGTACCATTAGCATTAAATTTTTGTGCGAATGAGTAGCCAAATAGTGCAAGCGTTTTTCAATTTCGTCTTCTAATAAAAGTGTAGAAGATATTTTACCAGTACCATTACAAACTGGGCAATCTTCAGATGTGTTGATGCTTAACTCGGGCCGCATACGTTGCCTAGTAAGCTGCATTAACCCAAATTTAGATATAGGTAATACAGCGTGTTTGGCACGGTCTGTTTGCATAAACTTTTCCATGGCCTCTTGCAATTGCCTTCTGTTATCGGGCAATTTCATATCAATAAAGTCAACCACAATAATGCCACCAATATCACGTAGCCGCAATTGGCGGGCAATTTCTTCGGCAGCTTCTAAATTGGTTTGTAAAGCATTTTCTTCTTGACTATTGCTGACGCTTTTGTAACCACTATTTACATCAATTACATGTAGGGCTTCTGTATGTTCTACAATTAAATAGGCACCACTTGGTAGATTTACAGTTTTACCAAAAGCACTTTTTACCTGTTTTGTAACGCCATAGGCATCAAAAATGGGGACACTACCTTCATGAAAAGCAACAATACTAGATTTATCAGGCGCTATTTTGTCAATATAACTTTTGGTATCGTTATAAATATTTTTATCGTTAATAACAATTCTATTAAAATCAGCACTTAACAAATCTCTTAAAATACTAGTAGCTCTGTTTTGTTCGCTTAAAATTTTGGCAGGCGCAACAGCATTTTTTAGGTTGTGTTGAATATTATTCCACGTATCTAGTAAACTCAATAAATCTTGGTGCAATTCGGCTGTGCTTTTACCTTCAGCAGCGGTACGTACAATAATACCAAAATTTTTCGGTCTTATGGATTCAACAATTTTATGAAGACGCTTTCTTTCCTCGCCAGAATGTATTTTTTTAGATACAGCAACAATCTCGTTAAAAGGCGTTACTACAATAAATCTACCAGGCAAGCTTAACTCGCAACTTAGCCTTGGGCCTTTGGCTGCAATTGGCTCTTTTAATATTTGTACTAGTACATTAGGTTTTCCTGTAAGTACTTCGTTTATTTTACCAGTTTTAACTATTTCTGGTTCTATATTAAATTTAGAGAAATCAAAACCATGCTCATCTTTATCCATCATTGCCAACTGTGTAAATTTTAGCAAAGACTTTACAAATGGTGACAAATCTGTATAATGCAAAAAAGCATCTTTCTCAAAACCAACATCTATAAAAGCAGCGTTAAGGCCAGGTATTAATTTTTTTACTTTGCCAAGATATAAATCTCCCACACCAAAATGGGCATCAGCTTTTTCGTTATGTAGTTCAACTAATTTTTTTTCTTCTAAAAATGCAATTTCAACCCCAGATGGGCTTGCATTTATTATTAATTCTTTGTTCACAAAATTTGCAACTTTAATATGTATAAATAAATAGCACCCCAAATATTGAGATGCAGAAAGTCACTCATTAAAACTTGTTATTTACTATTAGCGATAATGTAGAAGAAAGGAAAGTTGCGTAAGGATAAGATACAATAGTAACAAGCTAACAAAGTGTAAAATGGTACCGCAATTGCGGTACCATTTTTATAAGTCTATCAAAAAAGTGTATTACTTCTTTTTGTGACGATTTTTTCGTAAACGTTTTTTACGTTTGTGCGTAGCAATTTTATGACGTTTTCTCTTTTTACCACAAGGCATACCAAGGCATTTTAATTTGTTAAAAAATTCAATTTATAATTATAAATAACGCTCTAAGCGATTGTTATTTATTGATTCAGTTGTTTAATTCTATTATCCAATTCTTCTTGTGCTTTAGGATTTGGAATTCGTTTTTTTACTTCACCATACCATTTTACAGCATTCACTTTATCGCCTGCTAAATCATAACATTCTGCAAGATGCAATGTAGCTTCTAAATCCCTAGGCTGTTTGGTTACAATAATTTTAAACCGTTCAATAGCCTTATCATATTGCCCACTTTTTTTGCCACCTAACCCTAAAATTAGTTGCGCATATAAATTATCAGGATTTTTCTGTGCAATTTCTCGTACAGGTAAAATTCCTTGCATAGGATTGCTTGAAATATTGCCCAATATATAACATGCACCCAGGCCAATTTTACTACTATCGCTTGTAGGGTTTAAAACCAAAGCCTTCTCTAAAAGAACTTTTGCGTTAGTGGCTAACCATGTTTGCATAGCTGGGTCACTTTCTATCATCAAATTATCTAAAAATTGACCGGCGGCAAATGTGAGGCTTTTTTCTGAATTTTCCAACTTTGCTGCTTCGGCGGTATAAAAAATAGAAAGCTCTAATATTTTAGCAGAGTCTCGCCAAAAGCTTGCTAGCTGGTGATATATATGTAATTGTTGGTCTTTTATATCACCTCGTATTACGTTGTTTTCTAATCGAGTAATGCGTTCACTTTGTTCTGGGGTAAGCTTTTGCTTTGCTTTTTCTAATAAAGTGCTAAAGGTAATAGCTGTTGGCGTTTGGCTTTCTGCCGATGCAGCAAGTGTAATATTTGTTTTTTTTGGTGGGATTGTTTTACCAAATAAAAATAGTACTAAAATTAAAGTGATGCCACTACCAACTAATATTGCTTGTTGTTTATTCACAAAAATTATTTTTTGCAAAATTAACTGAGTTGTTCTTTGCAATTGGCTTTTACTTCTGTAATAAATTCTTTTGCTGGTTTAAAAGCGGGAATAAAATGCTCTGGAATATTAACTGCTACATTTTTCTTAATATTTCTACCAATTTTCGCTGCTCTTTTTTTAGGATAAAAGCTACCAAACCCACGTATATAAATACTTTCACCTTTTGTAAGGCTGTCTTTTACCTCCTTAAACATGGTTTCTAATGTTACCAGTACATCAACTTTAGGAATGCCTGTTTTATCAGCAATCTGATTAATAAGATCTTGTTTTCTCATTGTTTATGTTGTATTAAATATTTGAAGTTATGAATTAAAAGTAATTTAATCATATATGCAAACTAAAATTTTATTTATTATATATTTTTTTACATAACACAACTATAACTGTAATCTAAATGTATGATAATGAACGTTTATGTTTGAAATTAATGGGTAAATGTTTTTAAAATTTATTGCATTTCAAATTCTACATCTTTCCTAATTTTTATTCCCATTTAGGCGATAGGATTTCGCCTTATTTATCTTACTTTTCAATTTCTTTATGATATAGCCTACAACACCATCAACAAATATTATAATTTTTTATATATAGATGTGTCTTAAGGTTTGTTGCTAATTGATCTATACCTTGGGCTGAGACTAAAATTGACATTAGTATAAAGATGAATATAGTGATAATTGATAGAAAAAATCTCTGTTGTTGCGTATTCAAATCTGTTGTTTAAGGTTTATTTCATAATTTTAAATAAGTGAAGTGTTTAGCTTAAATGTTAAGCAACTGATTTTAGTTTTATTACCCTTGCGCCAGCTTTAATTCCTGTTTTATGTACAACATTTTATAAGTGAACAATATCACTTTCAGTGGCAGATGTTATTAAAACTGCTAATGTCAAGCCTTCATTATTGGTGGCGTTTGTAACCATAATGCCACCAATAATAAAGTTCTTTTTAAACAAGTGATAGCTACTTGATAATACCCTCAAAAAATAATAAAAGCGGTGAGGGCTTTTTGTTAGCAGTCTATCTCAAATTGTTCAATTTTCTGTCCAAACGTTGGGGAGTACCTTAATTTTTGGGAGAGTTTACGGTATTTCCACCTGCAATGTATTACTACGTATTTTAAAATACCCACCAAATGGTATTGCTTTGTCTTTTCCAAAATCTTAGTTTTGAGGTGTGCAAAAGTGTGCGTCGCTATTAATTTTTATTTTTAAACCTACATTTTGACTATTTGTGCAACTAACTAACCATTTATGAAAATAAAAATTCTTATTGTTATTTTAATTACATCATCAATCAATTCGTTTTCGCAAAATAAAGTTATTGATAGTTTAGAAAAATTAATACCAATTCAAAGTGATTCAATACTTGCCGCCACTTACAATGAACTTACATGGCAATATAGATTAGTAGACAGGGATAAAGCCATTGCTTATGGCAATAAGGCCATTGAATTAGCAACAAAAATAAAGTATCCAAAAAGTATTGCACAGGCTTATAACGATCTAGGGATTATTTATTATGATAAAGAGAATTTTGACACTGCTGTCTTTTTATACAACAAAGCAATTACTATACGCAAGCAATTAAAAGATTATTTGGGTATCGCAAAGCTGTACAACAAAATTGGCATTCTTTATCAGCAAAAAGGTGTGTACGATACTGCTTTAAGTAATCAATTTATGGCTTTAGATGCTTTTAAACAAGTGAACAATGATTTTGGTATCGCAACCTCTTTAAATAATATTGGTATCACTAATCAGGATATGAGCAATTTATTGGAAGCTGTTAGTTATCATAAAAAAGCTTTAGCAATCCGAAAAAAAATAAACGACATACAAGGCATCGCAATGTCAAATAGCAATATTGCAAGTACATATTTTTTACAAAAAGATTATAAGAATGCAGAAATTTATTATAACGATGCTATTAAAGCGCTAAGGCAGCTACAAAATAAAGAAATACTAGCTAGTACCCTGAATAATTTAGGCAAATTGTTGACGATAAATAAGCAATACGATAAAGCAATCATCACTATAAATGAGGCATTGGCCATAAGGAATACTTTACAAGATAGAAAAGGTATCGTAAGTTGCTATAACAATTTAGGTGATATTTATTTAACAAAGAACGAGTATAAATTAGCAGATAGTATTTACAAAAAAGCACTTGTTATTGGCGAAAAAGCAATCAATACATTACCAGAAATAAATAATGTTTATCTAAGCCTTTCAAAACTAAATGAGGCTATTGGTAACCCCGCAAATGCGTTGGAATTTTACAAAAAATATACCGCTACCAAAGATTCTCTTTATAATGATAAAGTAGGTAATAATTTTGCAAAGTTAGAAACAAGATATAAAATTCTAGAAAAGGATAAGCAGATACAAAACCAACAACTAGAAATTAGCAAAAGAAACAACACCATTATTATTATCGGAAGTATTTTTTTACTGGTAATTATTTTAATTTATTTTTTATATAAAAGTTACAAATCCAAACAAGAAAGCCGCTTACAAGCAGAAGTGTTGCACCAGCAAACACTTGCTGCCAAAGGCATTATTGAAGCTGAAGAACGGGAACGGAAGCGTATTGCAGGCGATTTACATGATGGTATTGGGCAATTGTTTACAGCCGTAAAAATGAACTTAGAAATATTAATTGAACGTTTTATAACAAAACAACCAGAGGCAGGTTTGTTGGCCGAAAAAACAATGGCAATGGTTAATGAAAGTTGTGTAGAAGTTCGTTCTATTGCACACCAAATGATGCCAAATGCCTTAATAAAAACTGGTTTGGTTGCTGCCCTGCGTGATTTTATCAATAATATTTCTTCCGATAAATTGAAAATTACTGTAGAAACCAAAGGCTTGAACGATAGGTTGGAAAGTAATATTGAAACAGTGCTTTATCGGGTTATTCAAGAGAGCGTTAACAACGTTATTAAACATGCCAATGCTACGGTGCTAGACATTTTATTGTTGTGTGATGATAAAGAAATTACGGTGGCCATTGAGGACAATGGCAAAGGGTTTAATATGGCAGATAAAGAAAAATTTCAAGGCATTGGTTTAAAAAACATGGCTACAAGAATTGACTATTTAAAAGGTACAGTTGATGTATCTTCATCACTTGGTAAAGGCACTTTGGTAGCCATTCATATTCCACTTACATAACCATGCAACATACCAGTACCATACGTTTATTTATTGTAGATGACCACCAAATAGTAATTGATGGCATTAAGCTAATGTTTGAAGGCTTACCAGCATTTACTATTGTTGGCGATAGTACACAACCCTTACATGTATTGGCTTTGCTTGAAAATTTGGATGTGGATATTGTTATAACAGATGTTGGTATGCCAGCGATGAGCGGTGTAGAATTAAGCCGTGCCATCAAGCAAAAATTTCCGAAAATAAAAATATTGGCACTTTCTATGTTTGGCGATAGCCAGATAATTGCAGAGATGATTGATGCAGGTATTGCTGGCTATATTTTAAAAAATGCTGGCAAAAAAGAATTGATAGAAGCAATTACTAAAATTGCAGAAGGACAAAACTATTTTGGGCAAGATATTACATGGCAATTAATGAAGTCTTTTAAACGCAGCCAAGAAGAATCTAAGCTAACAGATAGAGAGGTTGAAATTATTAGAATGATAGAAAAAGACATGACCACCAAAGACATTGCACAAACCCTTTTCATTAGCGAACGTACTGTAGAAACCCACCGCAAAAACATCCTTCATAAAACAAATACCCAAACCGTTGTTGGCTTGTTAAAGTATGCTTACGAACGTAAAATCATCTAGGGTTTAGTCTCATAAAGCTGGCTCAATGCGTTTTTACAAGCCACTAATAACCCACAAAATCCCGAAATCGGATATAACTATCTCTAAGAGTCTATTTGTTGAAAAGATATTTGGGATTACCACGTACTTAAAAATGCCCAATCATCGGTATTGTGGCATATATGGAAATTGTAGTGCTTTGTGGCATACAAAAATACAAATATTTTAACCACCACAAACATGAAAAAAAAATTATTAGTACTACTAATTGCCGTAGTTGCAATTGGTCAGTCAATGGCACAAAAGCCAACTACTATGCCCGAAGAATGGAAAATAAAATTAAGCCACGACTTTGAAAATACTGGCATTTTTGGTGACATTTTATACGGTAGCAACAGTAAAAATTTCAGCGTCATCAAAGCCACAGATGGCGGTGTGGTTTGGAGCAGCAGGTTCAAAGACATTTTTGAAAAGATAAACAAAGTCGATCTGTTGTTTGAGGTAAAAGATGCCAATGTGGTTTTTCTTTTCGATAAAAAATTTGGTAAAGATCAGTTGGTGGTTGCCGATTTATCATCTGGTAAAATGCTATGGCATAGCGATAAATACCAGAATATAGAAGAGCTGGATCAAGTGTTTTACGTACCAGAGATAGAAGCCTTTGGCATTATTACAGACAAAACTTTAAGCATGGTAGAAGCTAGGACTGGCAACGAATTGTGGACTACCACCAAATGGAACTCACCAGTTGCCGCTTACTATATTGATAAGGATGAGAACACGATGACGATGATAAATATGCCAAGAACATTTTTTGGCTCTTTATTTAAAGGGTTTAAAAACCAGATGATGAAACTAAATACCAAAACCGGCGATGTTATTTGGGAAAATACCTTCAACGGCACCGCCCAAAAAAAAGTATTGAGCGGCAAACCTGTTGTGATTTTAAAACCAAAGGGCGATAAGCTGTTTCTACAATTCAATGGCCTACAAGTGTACGATTATAAACTTGGCACACCACTTTGGAAAGCCCATTTTGAGGCTGAGTTCGATAATGTGGTTGGCCGCATAAAAGGTGGCGGTAAGGCTGTTAAAAAAGGGGTGTATGGTTGCGTAGCCAACCCAGTTGTTGATGGCGATTTTGTCTACGTTATTGATATGAAAAGCCGTAGCCAACAATACCTAAAAAAGTATGAAATAAATACTGGTAAATTAGTATGGACATCCCCAGAGATAAGTGATGCTAAGGTATTGCCAGGGCTTGTAAAAATGAATGATATGATTGTGCTGCAAGTGGGTGGTGCTGTTGAGGTGCAGGCTGTAACAGTAAAAACTATTGGTGGTTCTATTATTACTAGAAGGCAAAAATATTATCAAAATGTAGGGCCTTATAACGTGCAAGCCTTTAGTACCAGCGATGGTAGCCAGGTATGGCAATCTGAAAAGTTTAAAAAAGGTATCACTAATATTTTTGGTAGTGATGATAATTTGGTGGTGTGCAGCGGCAAGGAGCTATACAACCTTGATTATAAAACTGGTGCCGAAAAATATAACGTTGCATTGGGTGATGATGATATAAAACAGGCAGAAAAAATCATCAGCTCATCTGATGTAGAAAGCGCGGATGTAACAAAAGGCAATGTGATCATTATTGGCGAAAAAGGGGTTAGCTGCCACAGCATAGCCACTGGTGCCAAGCTTTGGAGCCAACACATAAAAGATGGTGAATTCAATGGTATTTATGGTAAAACAGCTTTTTACGAAAGAGATAATGGCGATGTATATGCAATAGATGTAAACTCTGGCAAAGCCACTTTTTGCGATGCCCGAAAAGATTCAAAAACTGAATACAGCGAAGATGGTAATTACTTGTATTTGTTTGAGAAAAAGAATGTTACAAAGTTGAAAACTAATTAGTGTATGGGGTTGTACACTATGGGTGTGGGTTTAGACCCATACCCTTTTTTATTATCTCAATTTACAGTTGCTATGTATTACCACGTAGTTAAAAATACCCTGCTATTGGTATTGTTTCGTTGGTAGTTATTGGTGTGCTTTGTAATATCAATTTAGCTATATAATCATCACCCATCACACATGTTACCATGAAAAAATTTACCTTAGTACTTGCCCTATTTTGTCTAGTTACAACAAGTTTTATTAATGCCCAAACAGGTTCTGGTTGGGAGTGGGCAACTACCTCTGGCGTTAATAACTATGGGGTATATGTAAAAGATATTGTTACGGATGCCACTGGTAATGTTTATGCATCGGGTGACTGTTATGATTCCCTTAAACTAGGAAGCTTTTCTTTTACGGCTATACCTGGTGAATTTTACGGCAAACATGCTTTTGTGGCAAAATACGATAATGCTGGCAACGTTTTATGGCTCAAGCGGTACAGCGATATTCTTGGCAGTGTACAAATAGGTACTGTAATTGCTGTTGATGCCTCAGGCAATGTATATATGGGCGGCTCAAACAACAGTACGAATGGTAGTCCAGGACATGGCTATGTTGCAAAATTTAATGGTAATAATGGATCATTAATATGGAGTAAAATATTTACCCTTTTCGAGGTAATCGGCATTAATATAGGGCCAGATGGTAACCCGATTGTTATTGAAAGTATACCTGGTGCTAAAAATATTTATAAACTAAACCAAACAGATGGCAGCACACTATGGACAGTTACAAATACCGGCACAAGTATTATTACCGATACACATGATAATTATAATAAGTTTTTAGATGCTGCCGGCAATATTTATTACAATGTTGGTGGTACACCTTATGGTGGCGCCAATACTACCGAGGTTTTAGCCGGGCAAACTTTTATTAACCCTGCCACAACAGCCTATATTGTCTCATTAAATAACAATGGCATTACAAGGTGGGTTGATAGTATTCCAGGTAGTTTCTATAATAATGCCCCAAGAGTAGTAGTGACCAACGCAGGTAAAATGTATGTGATTCCATCATATTACTATAAATTGGGTGGTACAAACCAACCATTGACTACGGCAGCATCCTATTACGAATTAAATAATTTGGGGCAAGTAACTTTGCAACAGGCAAGTGGTTTTCCTTTTCCAGGTTATACCGGCGAAAGGTTCATTATAAAAGATGATGGACTTTATACAATAAACAATTTACGGGGCGGTAACGGCCTCCTTCAAGCTTACGGAAATTATTTTATTGCTTCACCACCTACTAATTTGACTACTATAAATTGGGTGGTAAAATATGATTTGATTACCCATGCAGTCATTTGGGTAAATTCTTTTGAAACCACTGGCAGTACTCCATTTGATTTATCAAGCAGTTTTTTAGCCTTAGATGTTACTACTGCAGGCAAAGTGGTTGTAGGTGGCTCTTATGGGTTAACTATAAAGTTTGGTACTATTACAAAAACTTATGAGAAAAGAGCGAGTGTGTATGGAGGTGTTGATTGCTATGTAGCGCAATTTGATGGCAACAATGTAGCAGCTGCAAAAATAACCACATGGACGGGTGCAGCAAACGATAGTTTATGGACAAATGCAGCCAATTGGAACAATGGTGCACCAACAGGTATAGAAAAATCTATCATACCTGCTGGTTTAACATCATACCCAACCAATATTGTTGCACTAAATAAAACTGGAATGCTTGTTATTGATAATGGAGTCAATATAAGTTTACCATTAGATTTTAAAGCCCCAGGAGGTATCATTAATAATGGGGCTATTACCTTAATTGGCACGGATGGTTTTCAAGGGTTTAATTATGGCCAAACGTCACTCTCAGGCAACGGTAAATTAATTTTTACAGCTGTCGGGCCAAAACTTATTATTACATCAATCAATAATGGGTTAGAAATAAATAGTGCTGCAGGGGTAACTATATCCGGAGCAAGTATCACTGGTTCATTATTACTTACAAAAGGTTTGTTAACTGTATTTTCAAACAGTCTGTATCTTACAAACCCTAATGCTAGTGTTACCTACAATGCCACAAGTTATGTGGTAGGTAATTTGAAACGTGAAGTAAATACATCTGGTATATATTATTTTCCGGTAGGTAACGCCAATGGTTTTGGGGTTGTTAAACTAAGTTTGAACAATATTAATGGCCCAACAAATATTACTGCATCATTTACAAATACCATAAGTGGCGTATCTCCAAACACAACAGCACAAGGTATTTCAGTTACTTCCTTATTAAATTCAGGCATCTGGACTATCTCACCAAATGTAGCACTAACTGGTGGTAGTTATGATGTGACACTTGAAGGCAGGGGCTTTACAAATAGTATTACTGATGCCACCCGATATGTGGTTCTAAAACGTGCTAATTCATCATCTGCATGGGCATTTTTTGGCAACAATGGTATAGCTACTTATTCGGCTACCGCCATTACCGCAACAGCGGGCAATATTACTGGTTTTAGCGATTTTGCCATTGGTATTGCTACCGCAACTGTACCAACAACATTGCCTGTAAAACTTATAAATTTTGAAGCCAAGGCTGATGGTAATACAGCACTATTAAGTTGGCAAACTGCAACAGAAATCAACAACGAAAAATTTGAAATTGAGCACAGTATAAATGCCACAAACTGGCTTAAAATTGGCGAGGTAAAAGGTAATGGCTTAAGCAATGCAACAAAAAATTATACTTATCGTGATGGTAATATAACCAATGGTAGCAACTATTACAGGCTAAAACAAATTGACCTTGATGGTAAGTTTGAGTATAGTAACGTGGTAATCGTTAATTATTCTTCAATATCAAATAATCAAATACGTATTTACCCAAACCCGGCCACGGATTTTATTTATATCAAAGGCATAAACATAAATAATACTTATGTAAAAATAGTCAATACAAGTGGAAAAATAGTTTTGCAAAAGCAGTTAACATCTGACAAATTAATTATTCCCACAAGTTTGCCAAATGGGTTATATCTATTGCAGGTAATTAAAGATAATGAAATAAATAATTTACAGATTATGAAAAGCAAGTAGTTATGAAAAAAATATTCATTTTACTTCTTACCATTTCTTTTAACACCCAAGCACAGCAATTATCAAAAACAGATTGACAAATTGTAAAAGATATTAAACAAGGGATTGACAGCTTAATTGCAATATCAACTGGCGGCTTTAAGAATTTAATTATGAATGGTATAGTGGCTAAAGATACCTCGGTTATTTTAAACAATGCCTATTCAATAGATTTATTGCATGGCAGTAAGTATACCATTGTAAACTATTCTAATCAAAAAAAAGGAAATTATAGAATAAAATATATTATTATATGTAAGGTAAATGCTGTACTAAAAAACTAAATATTAAAATATGAGAAGTTCTTATTAGAGATTGAAAAAGATAAAACTTTAAAAACCAAAATAATACTAAGTCAATTTTATAAACTTAATCATTGTTAAAGTTCAAAACTTTTATAACGGTTGTTAAACAAACAAAGAAGATGAAAAAATTCAATAAAACTCTTATTATAGCAACAATTGCTCTTGTTGCTATAATAAGTGCTTGCTCAAAGTCAAACACATTAGCTGATGCAAACAGTATTAACAATGGCACACTTTTTTCTGAAAGTACAGGTTGGAAACGCGTAGCAACTTTTCAACCTACAAATATGCTATTAACAGCTGCCAATTCGATGGAACCATTTGATATGAATATAGTCGACTCAAAAGCACAACTAGTATTTTCTCAAACTAATGGTGCTAATAGTCGATTAGTATTTAAAGGAAATGCTACAATTGGTAGTACAGTCAATGCATCAGTTGCGCCATTAAACACTTTATATTTTATACCACAAGGTTATGCTGGTGTAGCGTATGGTAATGTTTTTTTTAAACCAGGAACTTATTATGTAGAAAATTTAGTATA
Source organism: Chitinophagales bacterium (assembly GCA_038327865.1). GTDB lineage: Bacteria > Bacteroidota > Bacteroidia > Chitinophagales > Chitinophagaceae > Parasediminibacterium. The sequence continues at coordinate 120,271 of JBBQLL010000005.1, forward strand.
CCCATATACTGGAAGTGGTGGCGTTTCTAATATTGTTTTGCATAACGAAGCGGGTATGCAAATTACCTCTCAAATTACTTATAATTTTGCCGATTTAGGATTTAATACAAAGATGTTATCCAATGGCGACATTATTACGGGAGGCGTATATAGTAGTGTTTCACTAGAAGTTAACTATTTCACTCGAGCTACAAATGGCTGGAACAGACAAACTCCAAATGTTACTGATCAATCATACAATATTGAATATACACCTTTCAAGATTGCAGATGGAAGTCTGTTAGCTTTTAGAATGTCTTATAAAAAAAATCCTTTAAAAGGTTTCTTATCTATTACTGATTTTACTCCTTCAACACAACAAGCAATTACAAACAGATTTGTTGAAGAACATCCTGAATATGCGCCAACTAATTATATTGTGCATCAATATACGCCTGATGAAGTCATATATGCCAGCAACGTAAAAATAGTAAGTTGTGCCGTTGAGAATAATAGTTTTACAGTAGTATTACGGGAGGAAAATAACACTACACACAATTATACGCTTTCTGCATACAAATGGGCAAAAGGTGATGTAATGTTTCAAAAGCTGTATGGTCTATTACCAATTTCTAAACTTTTGGCCGATAATTTAAACAGACGAGATTTAATAGTGTGCCAACCCGACGGAACAGTAGCAGCAATTGTAAAAGAAGGCCTCAACGGAAATCAAATGACTTATAGTTTAGCAACCTGCAATGCGAGTGGAGAACACAGATTTGGTGCTGTTGTAAATAATACATACCCAAGAGCAGTAACTATATTAAGTTGTTTACGCTACTTTAATGAATCGTATTATGCTGTTGCTTCACCATCATTATATAGTTCTGATAATGCCGATGGACAGCATTTAGATGTTGTTAAACTAATTCCATAATCAAAATTTAGATGATTCAAAAAGTATCATTTTTCCTATTTTCAATATTATTAATCGTGCTTTTATTGATGGCAAACCACTTTTTGGCACTGCAATATTTTAAATTTGAACCGCAACAAAAATCATTAGTTATAGGTAACGCTGCAGATTATTTTACCACTGTTGGTTTTACAATTTGCATTTTTAGCTGGCTGTGGGCAAATGTTTTAGTAGTAAAAACCAAGCAATTATTCTGGCTTAGTATTCCATTTTTATTTACTGTTTTTGTTTCATTGGTAATGGGCTGGCAGGCGGAAGAGATTTTTATTTTCAACAAACAAAATGGCATGTGGAAGGGCGGTTTTTCGCTGAGTTACTTTTTTTCTCTAACTATTATTTTTTTTATAACAATAGTATTGGTAACAAATTATTTTATTCTTAGAAACTTTCAGGATAAGAAAAGTGATTTAAAAAATTAAGATGCCATTCTACAATGTTTCTGTAAAATTTATACCATATAATTTGCGATTATTTTATTTAAGTAGTCTTTCATAATTAACTTATAAAAAAATCGCACTGAACAGGTAAAATAATGTACGTATTCAGTGCGATTTCTGTGAGTATAATTAGTATAAGATAATTATGACGGACTACTTACCTCAAAATAGAAAAAAAGAATAAATCTGTTAAAACTTTATATACATAAAATTTTTTAATGTACAAATACGTAAAAAAAAATACCTATTAAATGGTATTGCAAATAATATCAACTTGTATGTACTTTGTATTAAATATTCAATCACAAAATAAAAATTAGAAAATGAAAAAACTTATGATTATTGCGTTGCTTACCTGTGTATTTGCATCTTGCAAAACAGAAGAAAAAAAGGAAGTTACTGAATCTTTTAATTTAGAAACCGCAAAAACTGCTATTGCAGAAAGTAACAAAACTTATGGTGAAGGTTTTGCAAAAGGTGACTCTTCCTTATTTATTAGTAAATATACAAAGGATGGTTGTATTATGCCTGCTAATGCGCCTAAATTATGTGGTAGCCAAGCAATTGGTATGTTCTTTAAAGGTGCACAAAGCATGGGAGTGCAAAACATAAGCTTAACAACAGAAGAGGTAATGGGTGGTCCAGAAGTAGTTGTAGAAACAGGAATGTATGAATTATTAGGTGCTGCTAATAAAAGCTTAGATAAAGGAAAATTTGTGGTTGTTTGGAAACTGGAGGATGGAAAATGGAAAATGCACAGGGATATTTTTACTACAAATTCAGCACCTACTATATCAAAATAAAAAAAAGAGTTTACCGAAAACTAAATTTTGTAAGCTCTTTTTAAGTTAAAAGCCTGCTATATAATTTTTTAAAATTACTTTTCATTTTCGGTGGCTATGACTTTGGTATTTTATTTAGTAATTCATATATTATTTTATCACAATTAAAAAGCGCCATTATTGTTATTTATTCTATTACAATTCATCCCGCTCTTCGACTTGTTCTGTTAGGGCAAGTTGAAGTACAGATAAAAGACATCTCTGAAGCTGTACCTTACTAAGAGTAATTAAAACTACTCTTTTTCTATTTGTAGTCTTGCTTAAATTGTATGTACCCACAATTGGTATTAGTTGGTGTATGTCCGCTCTTCGACTTGTTCCTTTAGGGCAAGTCGAAGTACAGATAAATGGCATCTCTGATGCTTTTCTGTGGTTAGTTGTTTATAGTACTCCCCAAAAATCGGACAGTTAGTTAAGATATACTTTTAACCAATAAATCCGTAAAAATGAGTACTACACCGAGAAGAAAATTTAAGGCTGACTTCAAAGCCAAGGTAGCTTTAGCAGCTATAAAAGAACAGCAAACAATTGAAGAAATTTGCAAAAAGTTTGAGATTCATCCTACCCAAGTCAAT
>JBBQLL010000006.1:0-120237 GCA_038327865.1 Chitinophagales bacterium
CCACCAAATCTTACTTGAAAAATTATCAATAAATCTTACCTTTTTTCTAAAGAACTATCCCCCCTTTTTGCTCTGGCGGGCTGCAAATATAGACCTCTATCCCAAAACAACAAATCTGTTTTTTAAAACCCCCTTATAAAAACTTAGAAATTTGTACTTTTTAGAGAGGAATACCAACTGCTATAATACTTGTTGATATTAAGTTACCGATAATAAGATAAATCTAATGGTACAGTAATTTCTACGCTTACATAAAGTTCAAGATATTACAAAAGTACAAGTGTGCTACGCAACGGATGACCATAAGAATTACTAAAGTTGGCTACAAAAAAATATTGCAATAAACTACTAAGTAAGATTGTCTAACATGTCTTTTGTAAGCCGCTTTAGATTGAATTCTGGTTTCCAGCCCCAATCGTTTGCTGCCACACTATCATCGATACTTTGAGGCCAACTATTTGCAATATTTTGTCGGCTATCTGGCTTGTAACTTATAGAAAAATCTGGAATATGTTGTTGTATTTCGTATGCAATTTGTTTTGGTGAAAAGCTTACACCTGCAACATTATATGACGTTCGGATTGAAATTTTTTCAGCAGGTGCTTCCATTAAGTTAATGGTAGCATTGATTGCATCTGTCATATACATCATTGGCAAATAAGTATCCTCATTTAAAAAGCATTGGTACTTTTTTTCAGCTATTGCTTCGTAAAATATTTCAATTGCATAATCTGTGGTACCGCCACCTGGAGCAGATTTATAACTTATTAAACCTGGATAACGCAGGCTTCGGACATCTAAACCAAAGCGTTGGTGGTAATAATTGCACCAAAACTCGCCAGCATATTTACTAATACCATATACTGTAATTGGCTCTATTACTGTTTGTTGCGGACAGTTTTGTTTAGGGCTAGTTGGACCAAACACAGCAATAGAGGAGGGCCAATATACTTTTCGTAGGTTCTCTTCTCGAGCAATATCTAGTACATTTAATAACCCTTGCATATTTAAATTCCAAGCTAGATTTGGATTTTTTTCGCCAGTGGCTGAAAGTATGGCTGCTAATAAATATATCTGTGTAATGTTTTGTCTGATAACTTGAACGTGCAACATCTCCTTATTCATTACATCGATACTAACATAAGGACCTGTTCCTTTTAGCAATTCGTTTTCTTCTCGCAAGTCGCTAGCTATTACATTGTTATTTCCATACATTTTACGTAAAGCCAAGGTTAATTCTACCCCAATTTGTCCACTAGCACCAATAACTAAAATTTTATCTTTTACCATATAAAAAGTTTGATGCAAAGAAACAGAGAATAAAAGGACTGTATACTTTTTAATAATTTCATTTGGGTTTATTTTATTTACCACAAGTCATACTTCTGATTTTAAAATCTAGTACCTAAAACTTGCAATCATGGCTTTTTATTGCTTTGTTAGAAATTCTTTTTAGCAAATCTTTGCATTAGCTGTATCCTTCGTTTCTTTGTGAAAAATAATTTATTATGCTACCTACATATTTGACCAATTTATTTGCAAAACAAGATTACGACCCGAACAATTTTTTTTTAATTGCCGGGCCTTGTGTGGTTGAAAACGAAGAAACAATGATGGAGATTGCTGAAAAAGTGTCAAATATCTGTCGCAGGTTAGAAATACCATATATATTTAAAGCTAGTTACAAAAAAGCCAACCGCACAAATATTGATTCATTTACAGGTTTGGGAGATAGAGTAGGATTGGCTATGATAAAAAAAGTGGGCGAAACCTTTGAATTACCTACAACATCGGATATTCATACACATGAAGAAGCGGAGGAAGCTGCCAAATACATAGATATTTTGCAAATACCTGCCTTTCTATGTAGGCAAACTGATTTATTGGTAGCAGCAGCCAACACAGGTAAAATAGTAAATGTGAAGAAAGGGCAATTTTTAAATGGTCCATCTATGAAATTTGCTATTGATAAGATAAAAAAAGCAGGTAATGACAGTGTGATGCTCACCGAACGTGGCAATTTTTTCGGTTACCAAGACTTAGTAGTTGATTACCGTAATATACCATGGATGAGTGAACACAATGTGCCTGTAATAATGGATTGCACACATAGCCTACAACAACCCAACCAAACAAATGGTGTAACAGGTGGTAACCCCAATTTAATTGGCACTATTGCAAAAGCCGCTATTGCTACTGGGGCTGATGGTTTGTTTATAGAAACTCACCCAAATCCTGCAGTAGCCTTAAGTGATGGTGCTAACATGCTTCACTTAAGTAGGCTGGATGATTTGTTAGAGAAATTAGTACGGTTAAGGCAAGCTGTTATTTAAATACTAAAATAATTTTAGTATTTATTGAGTCAGATAATTTTCAATAAATTTCTTAAAATATTACTAAAAAGAGATAACAGGTGAGGCCGTTAAATTAGAATTTGCCTGCTCTGCCGCTTCTATAATACTATAATCTGATAATATCAATGCTTTGCCACGTTTTACACAAACATCGTGTTCAAAATGAACAGAAGGTTTACCATCTTTGGTTTTCACAGTCCAACCATCACTTTCGGTAAACACTTCTTTAGTGCCCATGTTTATCATTGGCTCTATTGCTAGTACCAAATTTTCTTTCAACTTCATACCACTACCCCTTATGCCAAAGTTTGGCATATGCGGGTCTTCATGCAAACTTTTACCTATGCCATGCCCAACTAAATCTCTTACTACACCATATTTGTGCTTACGCTCAGTATGTTCTTGAATAGCAAATGCAATATCACCTATACGATTATTTAGAATAGCTTTTTCAATGCCTTTGTACAAACTTTCTTTTGTAACACGTACTAACTGATTAGCAGCATCGCTAGCTTGACCAATTACAAATGTGTAAGCATGATCACCATGCCAACCATTTAAAATAACACCCATATCAATAGAAACTATATCGCCTTCAAGTAGCGGTTTATTATTAGGAAACCCATGAACTACTACATCATTTACACTGGCACAAATATTATGTGGGTAGCCTCTATAATTTAAAAATGAAGGAATAGCATTATTATCTCTTACAAATTCAGCACAAAGTGTATCTATTTGCAAGGTTGTAATACCTGCTTTTAGCATTTTTGCTACTTCTGTAAGTGTTTTACTTACTAATGTAGCAGCTAATTTCATTAGCCCAACTTCCGCCTCTGTTTTATAGTAAACTATATTTTTTGTGTGGCTCATCTTTCACCGCTTATTTTTTGATTTTTGTAATTATAATTGTTTTATAACTCAATGGATAAATAAATTACTAGGAATTTATTTATGCTACTACATAAAACAAATATTAAAAAAACCTGGTAGGGTATTACCCAACAGGTTTTTAATACTATTAAAATAAATACTTAAATAATTGTTGAACCAGCTGTTTGTCTGCCTTGTACACGACCACTACTCATTAAACCATCATACTGACGCATTAACAAATAAGTTTCAATTTGCTGTAAAGTATCTAATACAACACCCACCATAATTAATAAACTTGTACCACCAAAGAAGGTACTAAAACTACCAGTAACGCCTAAACGTTGTGCAAACCCTGGTAAAATACCAACAATAGCTAAGAAAATAGCACCTGGCAATGTAATCTTATCCATGATAGAACCGATATAATCTGCCGTTGGTTGACCTGGTTTTACACCAGGCACGAAACCATTATTACGTTTTAAATCTTCAGCTATTTGCTTAGGATTAAATATTAGGGCCGTGTAAAGAAAGGTAAACCCAATAACCATTATAGAATAGATTACCATGTACCAAACATTACTATGATCGCTAAATATTTTAACCAATCCTTTCGCAGAATCTAAATTAGTAAAAGATACTAGCGTTGGTAAAAACATAATAGCCTGTGCAAAAATTATTGGCATAACACCTGCACTATTAACTTTTACAGGTAAAAACTGTCTGGCACCACCAAATTGACGATTACCAATAATTTGCTTTGCATAATTTACAGGTATTTTACGAACCCCTTGTACTAAAATAATTAAAGCCATTATAATAGCAATTAGAACACCTATTTCTATTAAAAATATTAATAGACCTCCTCCACCTTTTTGACTTTTTGCAGTGAATTCTTGAACAATTGATTGCGGTAAACGAGCCAATATACCAACCATTATTATAATAGAAGTACCATTACCTAAACCTTTGTCCTGTATCTTTTCGCCTAACCACATTACAAATAATGTACCTGCAGTTAATGTAATAACTGTAGAAAAAGCAAAATACGGTGCATAAGCCGGAATTAATGCTTCAGCATAACCTGGACTTTTTAAGTAAGCAATATAAGCACCAGCTTGAAAAATGGTTACAATAATGGTCAAATAACGTGTCCATTGGTTTATTTTCTTGCGACCACTTTCACCTTCCTTTTGTACCTTTTGGAGTTGAGGTACTAAAATTGTCATTAACTGCATAAAAATAGATGCAGAGATATAAGGCATAATACCTAGTGCTAAAATAGATGCTTGCGAGAAGCCACCCCCAGCAAAAGTATCAAATAGACTAAGCAACCCGTTTTTACTTGATGCAGCTTTAGCAGCATCTAACAACGTTGGGTTAATACCTGGTAGCACAATATGATTACCTAATCGGTAAACAAAAACAAAAGCTAGAGTTACAATAATTTTACTACGTAACTCTTCTATCGTCCAAATGTTCTTAAGTGTATCTATAAATTTTTTCACGTGTGGTTCTTGAATTAAAAGTTAGTTCCCTAAAACCAAAAAAGACGCATCGTTGATGCGTCTTGCAAAGTAAGTAAAATTATCTTACAACTTCAACGCTGCCACCTAAAGCTTCAATAGCTTCTTTAGCTTTAGTACTCAATGCGTTGACCTTAAAAGTTAGTTTAGATTTTAGCTCGCCTGTTCCTAATATTTTTACTTTATCTGTTTTGCTAATTAAACCATTAATATAAAGATGTTCAACAGAAAACTCAGGAAAAGCATATTTTTCTTGCAATTGTTCAATTTGACCCAAGTTGAAAACTACAAATTCTACACGATTATTGTTTTTGAAACCACGTTTAGGAATACGACGTTGAATTGGCATCTGACCACCTTCAAAAGCATTTTTACGTTGATAACCAGCACGTTGTTGACTACCCTTATTACCTTGTGTTGATGTACCACCTTTACCACTTGCCTCACCACGACCAATTCTTTTTTCTTTGTGTGTAGAACCTTCTGCAGGCTTTAGTGTATGTAACTTCATTTTTATATTGATTTTGAACTTACGGGGTATCACCCCTCGCTAAATAAATTTCTTATTAATAATTTCAAGTTTGGAACTTTCTATGCTAACTCTTCAACTTTAATTAAATGGCTCACTTTTTTAACCATTCCTAAAATTTGAGGTGTTGCTTCAACTTCCTTACTTGCGTGCATTTTACGTAAACCCAAAGCAATCAAAGTTCGCTTTTGACGTTCAGAACGATCGATGCCACTTTTAACTTGTGTAACTTTAATCTTTGCCATTGTAATTAAATTGAAATTTGAAAGTTGAACTTCAAATCTATTTTATCCGTTAAATACTTTACTTAATTTAATACCTCGTGTTTTTGAGACTTGTATTGGTTCACGCAATAATTTCAAAGCTTCTATGGTTGCTTTTACCACATTGTGGGGATTAGCAGAACCTAAACTCTTAGCTAACACGTCAGTAATACCTGCACTTTCTAAAACAGCACGCATACTACCACCTGCAATTACACCAGCACCATGAGCAGCAGGTTTTATTAATACCTTAGCAGCACCAGATTTAGCTAATTGCTCGTGAGGGATTGTCCCATGCATAATTGGCACTTTAACCAAGTTTTTCTTAGCATCATCAATACCTTTGGCAATAGCTTCTTGTACTTCTTTTGCTTTACCTAACCCTTGACCAACTACACCATTGTCGTTACCAACAACAACTAAAGCTGAAAAACTGAAAGTACGACCACCTTTTGTTGTTTTTACAACACGGTTGATAGACACAACTTTTTCCTTAAGTTCAAAATCCCCACCAGCTTTTATCTTAGAATCTAGTATTTTAGACATTTATCTAAATATTATTTATTATTGTAGAAATTAAAATTGTAATCCACCTTCTCTAGCACCGTCAGCAACTGCTTTAACACGACCGTGGTATAAATTACCACCTCTATCAAAAACACAAGTTAGTAACCCCAATTCTTTAGCTTTTAAAGCAATTGCAGCACCTACAAGTTTTGACTTTTCAGTTTTGACAACTTTTTGCGCTAGGATATCTTTCTCTCTTGAGGATGAAGCAGCCAATGTTACAGCATTATCATCGTCAATTAATTGAGCATATATATCAGAATTGCTTCTAAAAACAGACAAACGCGGTTTTGTAGCTGTACCAAAAATTTTTTTGCGAATGCGGTATCTAATTTTTTGCCTTTGTTCTAATTTTGTGTTCATTGTTATCTATTTACAACCCCCGATTCTGCCGGAGGCTTATTAGTTATAATTATTTGCCAGCTGCTTTACCCGCTTTTCTTCTTACTACTTCACCAACATACTTAACACCCTTGCCTTTATATGGTTCTGGTTTGCGTAAGCCACGTAATTTAGCAGCAACTTGACCAATCAATTGTTTATCCATGCCTTCTAGAGAAATAATTGGATTTTTACCTTTTTCAGTAAGTGTAGCAACTTTCAATTCTAGTGGTATTTCAAATATGATATTGTGAGAATATCCTAGAGCTAAATCTAACGTATTACCAGTATTTACGGCTTTGTAACCAACACCAACTAATTCTAGATTTTTCTTGTACCCTTCTGTAACACCAGTAACCATATTACTAACCAACGAACGATACAAACCATGCATGGCACGATGACGAATTTGATCTGTTGGGCGAGTAATTATTAACTCATTCTCAACAACTTCAGCTTTGATATCCCTATCAATTGCTTCAGTTAAAGTTCCCTTAGGCCCTTTAACTGTTACGATATTATCTTTTCCTACAGTAATGGTAACACCATTTGGTATTGTTACTGGTTTTTTTCCTATACGAGACATAGTCGATTTTAAATTGTGATTTGTAATATACTATTCGTGTTCAGCCACGACTAAGAGGCTTAAGATTCCAATCGCGTTAACTTTTTTTGTTAGCTAATATAGCAAAGTACTTCCCCGCCCACATTCTGAGCTTTTGCTTGCTTATCAGTTAATACACCTTTAGATGTACTGATGATGGCAACACCCAAACCATTAATTACTCTTTTAATTTCAGCAGGCTTGGCATACTGACGTAAACCTGGACGACTCACTCTTTCAAGGGAACGAATTGCAGCTTGTTTAGTTGTAGGATCGTACTTCAAGGCAATTTTAATTAAACCTTGTTTGGTATCATCTTCAAACTTATACTTCAAAATATAACCTTGCTCGTACAAAATTTCAGTCATACGCTTTTTTAAATTAGACGCAGGAATTTCAACAATTCTGTGACCCGCCATTTGAGCATTACGAATCCTTGTTAAAAAATCTGCTATAGGATCAGTTGTCATGTTTTCTTAAATTAATCTGTTGTAAAAAATATTTGCTTAGTTCCCTATATGGGGCTTGAGCAGATTACCAACTTGCTTTCTTAACTCCAGGTATCATACCATTTAAGGCCATGTCGCGAAACATAATACGAGAAATACCAAAATAACGCATATAACCTCTTGGCCTACCTGTTAATTGACAACGATTTTTTAATCGTACAGGAGATGCATTTTTTGGTAATAAGTCTAAGCCTGCATAATCACCAGCTTTTTTTAAAGCTGTGCGCTTTTCTGCAAATTTAGCAACAATTTTTTCGCGCTTTCTTTGTCTGGCTTTTATTGATTCTTTTGCCATATTGATTAGTTATTATCTTTTTTAATATTTTTGAACGGCATGCCCAATTCTTTTAATAACTCGTATGCTTCTTCGTTTGTTGTAGCAGTAGTTACAAAAGTAATATCCAATCCAGTAATTTTATTTACCTTATCTATATCAATTTCAGGGAATATAATTTGTTCAGTTACACCCAAGGTGTAGTTACCTCTACCATCGAATGCTTTATCACTAATACCTTTGAAGTCACGTACACGAGGTAATGCTACTGATACTAGTCTATCAAGGAATTCATACATTTTCTGACCACGTAAAGTAACTTTTGCCCCAATTGGCATACCCTTACGTAATTTAAAATTAGAAATATCCTTCTTAGAATAAGTTGGTACTGATTTTTGACCAGTGATTGTGTTTAGTTCATCAACAGCAATATCCACCAATTTTTTATCGGTAACAGCACCATTAACACCACGGTTAACACAAATTTTTTCTAAACGTGGAGCTTGCATTACAGTTTTATAATCAAACTTTTTCATCAAAGCAGGTATCACATCCTTAGAATATTTATCTGCCAATCTTGGAGTATATTTTACTGTGCTCATGATTTAATTACCTCCCCTGATTTTTTAGCGATACGAACTAATTTTCCATTATCTCTTGTACGAGATATTCTAGTAGCTGCTCCAACTTTAGCATCCCATAACATAACATTAGAAATGTTTATAGATGCTTCAACTTTTACAATGCCACCTTTTGTATTTTGAGCCGTTGGTTTAGTATGTTTTGTCGCAATAGCCACACCTTCTACAACCACACGTCCTTTATCAACAATAACTTCTAAAACCTTACGAGGCTTTTTCAAATCTTTATCATCACCAGCAATAACAACAACGTTGTCGCCTTTCTTGATGTTAAATTTGGGTTTAAATCTTGTACTCATTTTTATTACCCTTTTTCTTTTCTGCCAAAGACAGAAAAATTTTTTTGAAATCAGCTTTTACTATTTTATAGACTACTAGAGAACTTCTGGTGCTAGAGAAATAATTTTCATATATCCCTTGTCACGCAATTCACGAGCTACCGGTCCAAAAATACGTGTACCACGTGGATCATCAGAATTATTTAATAATACAACTGCATTATCATCAAAACGGATATAAGAACCATCTTTTCTACGTAACTTATTTTTAGTACGCACAATAACTGCTTTTGAAACAGTACCTTTTTTTATGCCACCTGCCGGTATTGCAGCTTTAACAGTAACAACAATTTTATCACCAATTCTGGCATAATCTTGTCCACTATTACCAAGTACCTTTATACAAAGTACTTCTTTAGCACCACTATTATCAGCTACATTTAGTCTACTTTCTTGCTGGATCATTTTCTTAAAATTTAAAATTTGTAATTTTAGATTTGAAAATAAGCATTCTTAAGAATAACAAATCGCAAATCGCAAATCAAAAATAATTACTTCGCTTTTTCAATTACTTCAACCAATCTCCAACGCTTAGTTTTGCTAAGGGGACGGGTTTCCATAATTTTTACAACATCACCAATTGTACACTCATCTTTTTCGTCATGAGCGTGAAATTTGGAAGTTTTCTTTACGAACTTACCATACATAGGATGTTTAACTTTTCTTTCAACTGCAACAGTAATAGTTTTATCCATTTTGTTACTAGTTACAATACCAACCCTTGTTTTACGCAAATTTCTATCAAGCGTAGTTTCTAACGTAATTTCCATGTTATCTGGTTTATTAAGCCAAAGCTCTTTTTGTTAATTCCGTTTTTAAACGGGCAATATCTCTTCTCAATCCACGGATACTTACCGGATTTTCTAAAGGTGAGATTGCATGCGCAAATTCCAACTTTTTTAAACGTAAGCTATCCTCTTGAATACGTGCTTGTAAATCGCTCATATTCAGGTTTCTTAATTCATTATTATATTCTACTTTCTTAACCATTATACTTAGGTTTTTAAATTAAGCTTGCAAATCTCTTCTTACAATAAATTTGGTTGCTATTGGTAATTTTTGTGCTGCAAGACCCATTGCTTCTTTAGCAGTAGCTTCTGTAACACCATCGCACTCAAAAATAATGCGACCTGGTTCAACAACAGCAGCCCAATATTCTGGATTTCCTTTACCCTTACCCATACGAACCTCTGCTGGTTTATTGGTAATGATTTTGTCAGGAAAAACACGAATCCATACATTACCTTCTCTTTTCATAGCACGTGTCATGCTTTGACGTGCAGCTTCAATCTGACGACTGGTTAACCAAATTGGTTCAAGTGCTTTAAGGGCAAAAGATCCAAAGGCAATATAAGTACCACGTTTAGCAACTTCACGAATACGTCCTTTTTGTTGCTTCCTATGTTTGCTTCTTTTCGGCTGTAACATTTTTTAATACAATTTGAAATTCTTAATTCCCTCTAGGGTTTAGTTTCTTCTTGGTCCACGGTTATCAGCACCACCTCTTCTATCTGCACCTGCACCACTTGGACGACCACCTTCTCTTCTATCACCACCTGGTCTTCTATCATCACCTCTACGGTCATCTCTTCTTTCGCTCATGTCGCTCTTACCACCAACAAAGTTTGGATTTAATTCACGCTTACCTAAAACTTCACCTTTACATATCCAAACTTTAATACCTATTTTACCATAAACAGTCTGGGCAAATACACTTGCATAATCTATATCCATACGAAAGGTATGCAATGGTGTACGACCTTGTTTAATTTCTTCAGAACGTGCAATTTCAGCACCACCTAAACGACCACTCACTCTTACTTTAATACCCTCAGCACCCATACGAAGTGTAGAAGCAATTGCCATTTTAATAGCACGTTTAAAGTTAATGCGATTTTCAATCTGACGAGCAATTGTATCGCCTACAATTGTTGCATCTAATTCAGGGCGACGAATTTCTAAGATATTAATTTGTACATCATCCTTCTTAGTTAATTTCTTCAACTCTTCTTTAATACGATCAACCTCACCACCACCTTTACCAATAATGATACCTGGCTTACTTGTATGAATCGTAACAATTAGTTTACCAAGCGTACGCTCGATTACAATTCTGGCTATACCACCTTTACTGATACGTGCAGTTAAGTAAGTACGAATTCTATTGTCTTCAACTAATTTAACTGAGTAATCTTTCTTGTTGGCATACCAGTTACTTTCCCATCCACGGATGATACCTAACCTGTTGCCAATCGGATTTGCTTTCTGACCCATATTTTATGGTTTCAATTAATTTTTTGAATCTACAATTATTGTTACATGGTTACTACGCTTGCGAATTTTGTAGCCACGACCTTGAGGTGCTGGACGCATACGTTTTATAACGCGACCACCATCAACAAAAACCGTTTTTACTACCAAACTACTATCAGCCGCACTTGTACCTTCATTTTTCTGTTCCCAGTTATTAATGGCACTCTTTAACAATTTAGCTAAAGGCACTGCATTGTGCTGAGGGTGAAATTCTAAAATAGCCAAGGCTTTTTCCACTTCCATACCACGAACCACATCAGCTAACAAACGCATCTTACGTGGGCCTGTGGGATAGTTATTTAATTTAGCTATTGCTTCCATTTTTACTTTGATTTAAAATTTGAAATTTGACATTTCAAATTAGAAACTAATTATTTTTTTGAACCTGAGTGACCTCTAAAATTTCTAGTTGGTGAAAATTCACCTAATTTATGACCTACCATAAACTCTGTTACATAAACTGGAATAAACTTATTACCATTATGTACAGCGAAAGTGTGACCAACAAAATCTGGAGTAATTGTACTTCTACGACTCCAAGTTTTAATAACACCTTTTTTTCCTTTTCCGTCATTTATGTTTAATACTTTAACCTCAAGGTTAGCATCTACATAAGGACCTTTTTTAATCGAACGACCCATATTTGTATATTTAGTTGTTTATTCTCTCAATTTAAATGAGATATTTTAACAATGAAAATTACTTATTTGATAATTTCTTACCGTCTTTGCGTTGGATAATTAATTTATCACTTGCTTTACCTCTTGTTCTAGTTTTTTCACCTTTAGCATACTTACCAGTTCTGCTACGAGGATGACCACCGGAAGCTCTACCTTCACCACCACCCATCGGGTGATCTACTGGATTCATTGCTACACCACGTGTTCTTGGTGTTCTACCTTTCCAACGATTTACACCAGCTTTACCAGCTCTTTCCAAACTATGATCACTGTTAGAAACTACACCAATGGTAGCAAAACAATTAACCAAAAGTTTTCTAAGCTCACCACTCGGCATTTTTAAAACAGCATACTTTTCCTCTTTGTTAGCCAATTGAGCTGACGTACCTGCACTTCTAACTAATTTACCACCTTGACCTGGTTGCATTTCAATATTATGAATCATAGTACCCAAAGGCATATTCTTCATTTGTAACGCATTACCAATTTCAGGTGGCGCCTCGTTACCAGAGATAACTTTTGCACCAACTTGTAATCCTTGAGGCGCAATAATATATCTTTTTTCACCATCAGCATAATGCAACAAGGCAATAAAAGCTGTTCGGTTTGGATCATATTCAATAGAAGCAACAGTAGCTTCAACATCAAACTTATTACGTTTGAAATCTATAATACGATAATGTTTTTTGTGACCACCACCAATGTATCTCATTGAACGACGACCTTGTGCATTACGACCACCTGATTTTTTTACAGGCTCTAACAAACTCTTCTCAGGTTTATTAGTTGTAATTTCAGCATAAGCATTACCAATTCTCCAGCGTGTGCCGGCTGTCATTGGTTTGTATTTCTTTAATGCCATTTTATTAGTCTTTTATTACGAACTTATCAGCTTCGTTTGCTATAGTTAAATATTTGCGTATAAATCTATTGACTCGCCCACTGCAACAGTTACAAAAGCTTTTTTGTAACTAGGTTTAATACCTTGTACAAGACCCGTTTTTGTTTGTCTACTTTTATTCTTTCCTGGAACTACCAATGTATTTACATCAGTTACAGTTACACCATAAAAGGCTTCAACGGCAGTTTTAATTTCCAACTTATTGGCCTTACGGTTTACCTTGAAAGCATATCTACGCAACTTATCTTGTTGAGCATTTGCTTTTTCAGTTAAAATAGGCTTTACCAATACATCTGTAAGTATCATTGTATAAATATTGAAACGTTTTCAATTAAGCTTCTACAGCTTCTTCGGTATCTACAAAAATGTTTGCTGTATTCTCTGTTAAAATCAAATAATCAGCATTCATAATTTCGTAAGTGTTAATGTCTGCTAATAACGTACTTGTAATATTTGGAACATTACGTGTACTTAGATAAACATTATCATTATATTCTGGCAAAATAATAATAGATTTTTTGTTAGAAACATTTAAACCTTTCATTATTTCAATTAATTGTTTTGTTTTTGGTATTTCCATTGCCAAATCTTCAACAACTATTATAGCTGATTCTTTTGCTTTGTAGCTAAGAGCAGAAATTTTAGCTAAGTCTTTAACCTTGCGGTTTAACTTAATATCATATTTATGAGGCTTTGGGCCGAAGATAGTACCACCACCTTTATATAAAGGATTACGTATATTACCTTTACGTGCACCACCAGTACCTTTTTGTTTGTGCAATTTGCGACTAGAACCTTTTACCTCAGCACGGGTTTTAACTTTGTGCGTACCTTGACGTTGTGCACCTAAATATTGCTTTATAGCTAAATAAATAACGTGATCATTAGGCTCTATACCAAACACATCGTCAGGTAATTCAACCGTTCTGCCGGTTTTTTGTCCTTGTATATTTAAAACATCTACTTGCATTGTTCTTCAAAATTAAAAGTGATTACTTCTGGATTAAAACGATTGAACCGTTGTGGCCAGGAACTGAACCACTGATAAGAATGTAATTTTTTTCAGCGAATATTTTTACAACTTTTAAACCCTTCATTTTAACTCTATCGCCACCCATACGACCAGCCATCCTCATACCCTTAAATACACGTGAAGGATATGATGAACCACCAATAGAACCTGGAGCTCTTGAACGGTCATGTTGACCATGGGTTGCTTCACCCACACCAGAGAAACCGTGACGTTTTACAACACCTTGGAAACCCTTACCTTTAGTTGTTCCAACAACTTCAACATCATCACCTTCGGAAAAAATATCTAATGATATACTTTCACCAAGACTTTTTTCTATTGAATAATTACGAAACTCTTTTACGAATCTTTTAGGAGCAGTTGCTGCTTTCGCGTAGTGATTAAACTCGGCTTTTGTAGTATGTTTCTCTTTCTTATCGCCGAAAGCTAGTTGTAGTGCAGTGTAACCGTCGTTATCAACAGTTTTAACCTGCGTAACAATATTTGGAATAGCTTCTATAATGGTGCAAGCTATTTGTTTGCCATCTGCAACAAATATGCTAGTCATCCCAATTTTTTTACCAATAATACCTTTCATCGTGTTTGCGGTTTATGCCCCGCATAGGGTGTTGAGGACATTTTGGTGATGAAACCAAAATTCAATCCTTGTTTGCTACCGACCTTTTCCGTTGTTTTTATTAATCAAGATTAATAAAGAGGAAGTACCGAAAGTAAACAAACCTCGAAGGGCCTGTTTATATGTTAATCAAGTTTTAATTTCGAAAGAAACTATAGACTTGAAATTTAATCAGAGCTGCTTTATTTCCCTAGAGAAGTTGGCAGATGAAATATAATATTTTGT
The DNA here is from genome assembly GCA_038327865.1 of Chitinophagales bacterium. Lineage (GTDB taxonomy): Bacteria > Bacteroidota > Bacteroidia > Chitinophagales > Chitinophagaceae > Parasediminibacterium. The sequence goes on from JBBQLL010000006.1 coordinate 14,628, forward strand.
AAGAACTTTTTATTCCTTAATCCCAATTATGGGCTTAATTGTTATGCTTTGATCTCAACTTCAACACCAGAAGGTAAATCTAATTTACTTAACGCATCAACAGTTCTTGAAGAAGACGTGTATATGTCTAACAAGCGCTTATGTGTCGCTAATTGAAACTGTTCACGACTTTTTTTGTTAACGTGTGGTGAACGAAGAACAGTGAAAATTCTTTTGTGTGTTGGCAAAGGAATTGGACCTGTTACAACAGCACCCGTACTGCGAACTGTTTTTACAATTTTCTCGGCAGACTTATCTACTAAGTTGTGATCGTATGATTGTAATTTGATTCTGATTCTTTGAGACATAGTCTAATCCCTTATTTTCGATTTGGGTTTGCAAAAGTAGGGGGATAAACTGAATATGCAAACATTATTACAAAATATTTTTTTGAAATAACCAAATAAAATAACTGAAGCCCAATACTGTATTTAAATTCGAAAAAAAATATCTTGAGTTTTTTATTTTTCTAGCCGTAAATTGAACCGCATTAAGCCTTATAAAGGTAGATGAGTAAGTTCGCCACTTAATACTGCCAGTGCTACAACAACTATTACATGAAGAATTGCCAATCCTATCTACTACTAACCATACTTTTTTTTATAATTCATAGTACTGTATTTAGTCAAGAAAATACTATTACAATTGGTGTAAACCTTTGTGGTGCTGAGTTTGGCGATAAAAACTTACCAGGAGTCATTAACCAAGATTATATTTACCCAACAGAAAATGATATACAATATTTTGTGCATAAGGGTTTTAAACTCATGGCATTGCCATTTAAGTGGGAAAGAATTCAACACCAACCATTTGCAGAATTAGATAATGCAGAACTACAACGAATTGCAAATTTTATAAGTATATGTAATAGGTACAATGTACAAGTATCTCTTACAATGCAAAATTTTGCAATGTATAATAACCAAAACAAAGAATTATTAATTGGCTCTTCGCAATTACCTTTTAAAGCATTTAAAGATGTTTGGAGAAAAATTGCAGGTGCACTAATTAGTTTCCCCAACATATATGGGTATGATATTATGAATGAACCAAGAAGAATTTTTGGGAATGCTTGGTTTAAAGCTGCACAAAATGCTATTTCGGGTATAAGAGAAGTTGACACAGTAACTACTATTATTATTGATGGAGAAAATAGCTCATTTGCTTATGATTGGAAATTTGATAATAATAACCTTCGAAATTTAAAAGACCCTTCCGATAAAATTATTTACGATGCACATTGCTATTTTGACTTTGACCATTCTGGTAGATATGATACCAAATATGACAGGAAAATAGACCCCAATATGGGCGTACTAAGTGTAAAACCTTTTATTGATTGGCTAAAAAAATATAAGAAAAAAGGTATTATTGGCGAATTTGGCATACCTGCAAGTGATGCTAGATGGCTAGAAGTAATGGATAATTTTTTAGCTTACATCCATAAAGAAGGCGTTTCTGCTAATTATTGGGCTGCTGGTGCTTGGTGGCACGACTATGACTTATCAATACATCCTACCAATGGCAACGATAAACCACAAATGGGTATTCTTGAAAAATATGTAAAATAATTTTTATGTTAAGTGATTAGTAAAATAAAAATGAATAATATACGTTACTTGTTAGTCAGACTGCTATTCTAAATATATTCATACAATAATTTTTATTAATGAAAAAGCTATTACTATTATGTTTTTTCATCTCTTACAATTTTAGTTCTACCTACGCACAACTTACAACTGACACACTTAAAAATAATACCTTAACACTTGTACAAACACATACGCTTACCATAAACAAAGCAAAATCTGGCGATGTAAAAGCAATGTATGAGGCTGGTTTACAATATCGTTTTGGAATGGGCGTTACTGTAGACTTGGTAAGAGCATTTGATTATATAAAACGAGCCGCCGATTATGGCCACTCAAATGCTTTGTATATGCTAGGCGAAATGTATAAAGATGGTATTGGTATTAAGCAAGATTACCCAACAGCTTACCTAATATTTTCTAAAAAAGCACTAAGTAACGATTATAGAGCCAATACAACATTAGCGTATATGTTGTACAAAGGCTTAGGTTGTAAACAGAATTATAACTATGCCTACAAGCTATTTTTAAAAGAAGCAGAGTATGAAAATGTAAATTGTATGTACTATGTAGGCCTATGTTTAAGAAATGGTTATGGGGTAGCACAAGACTATAAGGCAGCGAAAAAGTGGTTAAAAATAGCTGGCGAAAAAGGTGACAAGCAAAGCATTAGCGAATTAGCTATTAGCCAACCTGAAAATTATTTACCACCCACCAATTACGATAACACATCTTTTATTAACAGTTATAACAAGTATCAAAATGTGCAACAAAATGTTACAGTAACTGATATCAGTGGCAATTATGAGGGCATTTTGTATAAATACGATTGGAGTGGTCAATACGTGGTTGAAAAAAATGCTATTACCTTAAATCTTAGCAAAACAAATATTGGCTACAAGGGTACACTAGAGGAAGATGGTAACAGCATACCACTAACCGCTACAGTAACAGATGAGGGCTTACAATTTAAAAATAGTACTTATAAAAAAATAGACCGCTATAGTGGTGGCAAAGCTGAAGCATGGGAAATAACCAATGCTCAATTACAATCAATTACTCAGCGAGATAGCACTTACATAGTTGGTAATATTACTATGTACTCAAACGATAGACGAGAACCTAGCAAGCCTTACCTTTTAAAAATTGCAAAACTACCAATACCCAATTTATTGGTTAAAGCTATTGATACTACTAAACAAGTATTTGTAATATTAAAAAAAGACACCGTAGCAAAAGAGGCTGTTTTTGTAAAACGACCAACAGTTAACGTAGCAAGATATAACGTAACGTCAGATTCAGTTGAGATACGCTTTTTTGATGATGGCAATATTGATGGTGATGAGATAAGCTTGATATACAACAATAAAAGAATAGTCGCAAAAATTAGCTTAAAAGCGTCTGCCTATATTATTAAAGTACCCATTGTAAAAGGCCAAGTAAATAAATTATCAATTTTTGCCGAAAACCTTGGCACTATACCACCTGCAACAGCATTTTTAAGAATTATTTTTGATCATAAAGAAATTGCTTTAAATATTAGCTCTGACTTTTCTAAAAGTGATAGTATAGAGTTTGTAAGTAGTACAGCTGCAAACCCTTAAAATATTATATATATAAACTGTGCTATTTAAGGGTAGACACTGTGCCGTTGTTTGGCAAATAACTGGTAAAAACTTTGCCCAATTTGCCATTTACTTTCAATTACCTTTTTTCATCTCTGAAATCATAGCAATTAGTTTATCTAGCTTTTCTACTTCTAATTTATTAAGTTGTTGAGCTAAGGCTTCAATTTCTAGTTTGGCTTCAATATTTGTATCGTAGTCGGCTTTTGCTTGTACCCTATCTCTATCATTCTGCCTGTTTTGAGACATCATAATAATAGGTGCTGCATAAGCTGCTTGCGTAGAAAATACCAAGTTTAGCAAAATAAAAGGATACGTATCCCAGTGATTTATAAAACCTACTAAGTTTAGTATCATCCAAATAACTACCAATACTGTTTGAATAATAATAAAACTCCACGATCCCATACCGTTTGCCACCGCATCCGCTAAATGATTACCAAAGCCTGAAGTTTCAAAATGTTCTTGGTACCAGTTTTTTTTCTTTTTCATTGTAGTTTAGTATAATTGTTTACATATAATTGTGGCGGAAAGCTACAAAGCTTTTCGTAAAACGATACCACTTCTTGTACCATTATGTTGTTCGTTCTCAATTGTAAGTTTACCATTTACCAGCACATACTTAAACCCAATTGAATATTGATGCGGCTGCTCGTAAGTAGACAAGTCTTGTACCGTTGCTTCATTAAATACCACCATATCGGCAGCATACCCTTCACGCAATAAACCTCTATTTTTTAGTTGAAATTTTTGTGCTGGTAAAGATGTCATGCGTCTAATCGCTTCTTCTAAGCTAATAATATGTTCGTCTCTTACATATTTTGCCAATACCCTAGCATTGGTACCATAACCACGAGGATGTGGTGCACCAACTCCTAATTGCCTGATACTGGCATCGCTGGCAAACATGTTAAAGGGATATTGCATAATGCGTACGACATCTTCATCACCCATACCATGAAACACCATTTGTGCCCCACCCTGCTTAATCATGTCCATAACGGTATAAGCTTCTTCTTTAGCCCTATGTTTTTTACCTTTTAGTAGGTTTACTTGCTCTATGCTTTTACCATTAAAAGTAGTATCTGCTTTAAAATAAGCCACCACTGGATAGCTAAAATGTGTCAATTTTCTTTTGGCGAGTTTCTTCATCATAATCGCTGCTACTCGCTGCTGGATAGCAGGATTACTTAACCTTGCCACTATCGAATCTTGCCCATCGGCCATAATCCAATCTGGCATCAGGGTACCCAAATTGGTACTACTTGCAGTGTATGGATATTGGTCTATGGTTACATCTAAGCCTTCTTTTCTCGCTGCTTCTATTAAGGCAATCGTTTGTTTACTACGGCCCCAATTCTGCTGACCACTTAATTTAAAATGTGAAATCTCAACGGGTATATTAGCTGCCCTACCTATATAAATGGCTTCGTTAATGGCTTCTACCACACTGTCGCCCTCATCACGCATATGGCTAGCATATACCCCACCATAGCTGGCTGCTACTTTTGCCAATCGTACCACTTCTTCAGTTTTACTGTACGTACCGGGTATATAAATTAGGCCCGTGCTTAGCCCCACCGCACCATCTTTCATGGCTTGGTTTACAATGGCTTCCATGTGTTGCAGTTCAGCTTCAGTTGGGTCTCGCATGGTAGTGCCCATTACGGCTTTACGCACATCATTATGCCCAACTAAAGAGGCGATATTGATAGACATTTTGGTGCTATCTAGCAACGCAAAATAAGCCGCCAAATTGGTATTAGACGAGCCGCAATTGCCCGTAACCACGGTGGTTACGCCATCTAGTAGAAAATTATTAGCTAATGGATTTTTCTTTTCATCCCCTTCACAATGCGTATGCACATCTATAAAACCTGGGGCAACAATTAAGCCTGTTGCATCTAATGTTTTGGTGGCTGTGTAATTGGTAAGCTTACCAATGGCGATGATTTTTCCATCCTTTACCGCCATATCTGCATAGTACCAACTATTGCCTGTACCATCAAGCACTTTGCCATTGCGAATTAAAATATCTGCTTGCTGTGCAGTTGCCAATAAAGGCATTGCAAATATAAATAGTAATAAAAGTCTCATGCTACAACGAGTTTGGGGTAAATAATAATTGTAGCAACAAGATAGGGGAAAGTTTGCCATTGGCGTTGCTTTCGCCAACAACATGTTTTGAATGTGTAACTGTTATTTGTGAATACCTACGCTCTTTTACCACTGGCGCAGGTTTCTAACCTGTGCCGAAATGTTACTTATTTTGCAATATTCATTATTTTCTAATTTAAGTAACTACTTGGCACTGGTCAGAAACCAGCGCCAGTGGGGCTATTCACATCTTGTGTATATTTGAATGCGAGAGGTTTTTTCACAAACTCTCGTTGTACGTCACCCTAAACAAAATCCTATAAACATTTAAGCATCCATGACTTTTCTGATCCGCCTACACCTACAGAAGCTATATTGGCTGCATACACACTGGCCTCATTAGATGATAATTGCGGACATATCAATACCCATGTTGGGTATCACTATCATGCCGCCACAGGCAAAACGTAGAAGGTAAAACAAACAGATGGACATGCTGCCATGATTGGCTATGCCATGGATGGTTATGGCATGTTTGAATTGTTAGATGAAAACAAAAAAGACCCCTTGAAATTAGATGAGAACCGAGGACATTATGATTCTGTTCGTGATTATCACTATCATGTTGGTACGGCCGGTGGCAATAGATTTATCGGTGGTTTCAGGGGCGCAACAGGTGCATTTACTGCTTCATCTTAGTATTAATTATTTCATGACCGAAGGATTATTAAAGAATGCTCGTCTATCTAATTAAACAAGTAAAAAATAAATTATGACATTAGCCAAAATAATTTTCTTTAGTGCTTTAGCTTTATCGGCTATTGTAGTTAGCAGTTGCAAAAAAAGTGACACAACCGCAATCGGAACAACATCTGCTGATGGCACCACCACAAACAATTTTTCCCGGCTATATGCCAAGATGTACAACCTGGTTTCTTTTGACAGCAGCAGCACCACCACTGTAAAAATTAAGATAACAGACGTACCCGACCATAAGTCGCCGTTCTTCGGTGTTGGTAATGCCAAATACGAAGCCTATAATGGCGACAATCCGAGCTTCAGTACCTATATTAACCTCAACGGCATGATTGGTAACCCTACTTTATTATCACAAAACCTGACTTATACAATTCCACGCAATCCGGTAAAAACAAGCTCAAATACTTCAACAACAGGCGGTTCTATCGGGGTTTCAAGAAACGGTGTAGCTTTTTTCAATCAATATAACGGCGTTGGCGCTTTATTGGATGATTTGGAAATTAATAATGCAGACCAATACCTTGGTCATCCAACACCTACCATGGCAGGCGCTCAGTATCATTATCATTATGAGCCAAAATTTCTGACAGCCACATTTGGTAACTCATCTTTCATGGGCTTTTTACTAGACGGATTTCCCGTATATGGCCCTTATGAAAACAACGTAAAAATAACCACTTCAATGCTTGATTCATATAATGGTCATGTGAGTGCAACCGAAGATTACCCCAATGATAAAATTTACCATTATCATGTAATATCCGCTTCTTCAAGTGTATCAGCGAGTTTAAAATTAGCAGCTCCATGGATTAATGGAGGCAAATATTATGGTACAAAAGGCACCGTAAACTAAGTATGAAAAAATGGATTTTAATCAGCCTTGTTTTTATTGCCTGCAATAAAAAAACAAAGCAGCAGCAACTTGTAATAACTCCACCTCAAACAGAAATATTAAACACAGATACAAGTTTACATAATGCAAACGGAACCTGGATGAAAAACGGCGTTCAATTTAGCGGCTATATTGTGGCAAAAGAGAGTAATGTTTTACTGGGTAAACTCCCCATTGTTGATGGAAAAGAAAATGGAACAGCATACGAATGGTATAAAAATGGACAGAAAAAATTTGAACGAAATTTCTTACATGGCAATAGGGAAGGCTATCACAAAGGCTGGTATCCAAACGATACCATTTCATTTATTCAATTTTTTAAAGACGATAAATTAGAAGGTGAACAGGTTGGTTTTTATGAAAGTGGTCATCGATTTCAAGTGTTAAATTATATAAATGGGTATGAAGACGGCAGGCAAAAAACATGGAACGATAGCGGAAGAGTGGTTAACAATTTTACAGTAAAAAATGGAAAACTTTATGGTATTATCGGAAGGTACGACTGCATGTCAGTTATGTCTAAGAAATAAATATGGGAATATAATTTCGATATTTATTATGCTGTTGTTTATTTTATCCGGCTCATCTTGTAATTTAATTACCAACAATAACAGCGATATACAAACAGCTAAAATAGACAAGCTGCCTTATTATAATACTGCAGATTTTGATGCGGAATGGATAGCTGAAAACAATCCGGCTTACACCCAAATACATACAATAGAACCTTTTGCGCTTACTAACCAGGAAGGGAATATAATTAACAACGATTCTCTTAATGGGAAAATTTATGTAGCCAATTTCTTTTTTACCATCTGTTCTGGTATTTGCCCTAAAATGGTAAATAACCTGCAGGTTTTGCAAAAAACGTTTGCCAACAACAATCAAATTAAATTAGTTTCTTTTTCAGTAATGCCCTGGGTTGATTCTGTAGCCAGGTTAAAAGAATATGGTGAGAATCATAATATTAATTCATCAAAATGGTTTTTGCTAACGGGTAATAAAGAAAAGATTTATGAACTTGGCAGAAAGTCATTTTTTGCAGAAAAAAGCTTGGGTCTTCAGAAAGATAACAATGAATTTTTACATACGGAATCAATGTTGCTGATAGATAAGAAAGGTAGAATCCGTGGTATCTATAACGCTACACAGGTTACAGATATTGAAAGAGTGACTGATGATATAAAAATTCTGATGAAAGAAAAAGAACGGTAAAACAGGCTATTAACCTAAGGGCAATCTGTAGGCCTTTCGGGTGGAAATAAAACCAACATTAAGAAACCTTGCTTTAGTAAATAGGGGTGATGATAAGAATTTGATAGAAATGAGTTTGCTTATTAATAGAGGTACCACGTCAATCTAGAATAAATATATGACTGCTAATACGAAACTTCTTCAAACACTTAGAAAAGAATACCATTTAGAAAATGAGTAACGAACAAAACATAAACCAAATACCTGAAGACAATAAGCCTGAAAGTCCGCCTGAAATAATTATTCCGTTGGTTGAAACACCTGCTATTGCTGCATTAGAAGAACAACTAACAACTCAAAACTTAGAACCAGAAACTGACATGGAAGTACACCACCACCCACACGTAGAAAAGAAAAATTTTAAAGAATATGTGTTAGAAGGCTTAATGATTTTCTTAGACGTAACCATGGGTTTTATCGCTGAAAATATTAGAGAACGCATTAAGGGAAAAAGGGAAATCAATGAAAATATAGAATCTGTTTTGTCGGATCTTAAAGTTGATGTAACACAACTTAATATCTCTATTGCGAAAAATACTTATAGTTACACCGCAGCAGATTCTTTAATTGCCTTATTGCATAATAACAAAAACAACACAGCACAAATTTATTTTTATGGTAGAACTGTAACTGCGAATGTTTTATTTTCAAATACAAATTCAAAGACTTTTGACTTGATGAAATCTTCAGGTTTGTTGAAATTAATTGATCCCAGACAACTACTTGACAGTTTGGGATTTTATTATGCAACCTTCGGGGAGGCTAACTGAACAGGATCATTTGGTTACGCTTAAGTTGGATGAAGTACACAAAGGCAACCATTTGTTATTTGACACTTATGTTTTTTCTCAAATGAGAGTGGAATATAATAGTACCAATAATTCGTACTCCGTTGTTCAGCCACCATTAGGACAACCGGCATTACTTTCTACAGAATATAAAACAGTAAATGAAGTGGCATTAAATTATTATTATCTAAGCGCTACGCTAAAATTTGATTGTGTTGCTGCAGAACAGCAAAAAAAACTTGCGTTAAGACTTATCGAACTAATTAAAAAAGAATATCATCTTGCACATGAATAAGCAAACCATTGATAGACTAATTAAGCTCCTGCTCTATGTGGTAATTGGTTTTGCAGCAGCTTTTTTATGGAAGAAAATCAGAGGGAGTTAAGGAGTTAAAAAATTTACAAAAATCTGCATGAAGCCTTATTAAAAGTATACAAAAAATAAAATAGGCAAGTAAGAAAAAAATATTGTTTTTTTTTGTGATCTTCTTTTGTACAAATTCTGTTTTTTCACAAAGCAAATATGTAGATAGCCTGCAAGCTGTATTGGCCAGCACAACAAAACCTATCGACAGGTTTAATATACTTGTTAAAATAAGTGAATATAACCTCTTAGTTCAAGGTGGTGTCATAGATTCTGTCACTCCAATTAAACTACTAAAAATAGCGCAACAATTAAAAAATGGTTCGTTACTCTTTGTGCGGTAATTTTTTTTGCAGGTTCTTGGGCAAAAGCTGAGCTCAAAAGCAAGGCGAGTAATAAGGAGATAAAAATTCTGTCCAACTCTTAAAATTTGAATAAAAAAAGTCCTGTAAAATATTACATTAAAATAACTGCTTATCATTTAATTTAAAATACAAGCGGCAACAGAAAAGTTTTATGAATTTATTAACTAGAAAGCTTAAAGCCTATTGAAAAATAATTCCACAGAGGTTATAAAGCTCTTTCGTGAAATACCCAAATGTTACTATGTTTAAAAGTTGATGACTGCGGCTATAAGCGATTTTGAGTGTGCGTATTTAGAAGTAACATTTTAAAATAATAAATAGCAAAGTAGAAAATTAATGTAAGAATTGAGTAGACATTAAAATATTGTTTTTGCTTTTACGTGTAATAAATTTTTTAAATACATATAAAGCCATAGCTATTACAAACAAAGCAGAAATAGTAGATATAATTATAAAAATGGGTTGATTGATTGTGTTATTTGTGAGCCTTAGGCAAACAATCTAAAAACAAAGACATGGAATTGGGAACACCTAATCTAATGATACTTATTCTAGCCTGTGCAATGCTAATCGTTAAAGCAATTAAGAAGAATAAAAGTGAGTGATTAAATTATATTATACAAATTATTCTGTTATGATATTTTTGCTATTTGTAATTTATTTATCTCCTGAATCCAAGATTTTCTTTTATCTAAAACAAATCGAAACGAAGTATTATTATTTAATTCAATTACAAGCCCATTATCAATGATAAGTGTTTTTACTTCTTTTAATTTTATAATATCGCCAACAGTAAATTCTAGCCTTTCAGTATTTATATTTAATTGATGTGGTATAAAAATTAACCTATCGTTAGTTAAGTAAAGCAATCCTCCCGATACATCATTATTTCTAAACAGGTTTGCAACACCTTGTTGTATGATTTTTTCGTTTTTATTCAATTCTAACGAAATAGATTTTGAAATTAAATTTCCAATAAGGCTCATAATTTTAAGTAGTTATTTACTCATTAAAGATAATAATTCCATACATGATTTTTGAGAAATATTATTGTAAATAAAGTTGTGCAAAATAGACTCTGACGATTTTCGAATTCAAAAAATGTATTCTTATTTAATGTCCGTTTTAGTTGATTTTTAGTCAACCTATATCAGGACGAGTCAGTTTTCTTCTTCGCTTTCTATTTTTTAAGTTTGTGCCCATACCTTTTATAAAGAAAATATATGACAATTGCAAATAAAAATAGTCCCCACTGGCGCAGGTTTCTAACCTGTGCCACAATGTTACTTATTTTGCAATATTCATTATTTTCTAATTTAAGTAACGACTTAGCACTGGTCAGAGACCAACGCCAGTGGTGCACGCCTAGCACATTTTCTATGCGGCGTGCCAACAAAGCAAATTTATTTATAATTTTTTTTGATAAATTCGAAATTCTGCTTTTGCTATTGAATCCAGTTCAAAACTAGAATAATAGTGCAAGCAGTTACATAAATAGGTATTACGGCCTTTAAAATCATCTATCCAAAGTGGTTGCATTTTTTTTGGTATACTTCTACCAAGGCTATCAATTAGCTCAAAACGAACGTCTAAATAATTATATATGCCATCATAAGGATTAAATGCATCTTTTCGTCCAATAATCGGTAAAATACTATCACTTTTAGGGTAACTGTAATCTATACATTTTATAAATACTCTATCTTTAAATGCGGTAATCCATGCTTTGTAATCATTATTCTGATTAGGTTTAGACATATGTCTGATAGTTGAACATCCACCCAAAAAAATTAAAACTAAAATATACTTTTTCATAAAAATTGTTTTATTGTAACTCCCAAATATCAATGTAGTCAATAGGAGCATCATAAAAATGACATTTATTACCACAAATCGAATTTGGATTGAGTAAATCACAGTGACCTGTTGCCCAACTCGGGTCTGAGGAGACCAAAGAATAAATTCCTTTTTTACCATTAAGTAGCGACGGTAAATTTACACCATGTGTACCAGCGTCAGAACTCGTAAAATGATAATGATTTGTATTTATAGGTGTGGTACCAGATGCTGGATTTGTACCGAATGTTTTGCGCATCCATTGATTCATATCTTTAGAAACCTTGAAATAATATTTACCATCAGCACCTTGTTTTGTTTTGCCTGGTATATTAGGAATTATGATTCCAGAGTAGTTCAGAGCTTTAGATAATCGAATTGCACAAGTATTCAGGTTGCCGCTTGCATCTTTATTATTATTATAAAAAGTGGTTAACTCACCACCAATAGAGGTGTACATTTTTTCGGGTGAATAATACAATGGGTCACTATCCAAAGGAAAAGCAGCACGGAAGTCATTCCAACTAGGTAAATTTTGTGGTGGAAATGTAAGGTTCGGGTTATCCCAATAGGAATCATAAGGACCCTCATAACCTTCCGATTTGCCAAGGAATTGATTGGTAAAAATCTGCATGTTGATATTTGGGTATTGCATAAAATAGCTTATTGCCCAAATAGCTATATCTCTTGCTTCAGTTGTATTGTTTGCATTTAAATAATTGAAAAGAGTATTAGCTTCATCAGTATTACTATTCAACCAACTAATCTGTGTTTGATTTAGCCCAAGTGTAGTTATTAAACTTTGTAATTGTGGCGAATAAATTACTGGATGCTGTAGATAAATATTACCCCAAGTGAACAAATTAGGGTCAGCGTTAGCATCCCAAATAACCCAATAAGTTGGCACAATTAATCCATTGCTGCTACCGTAATCCGGAGGGGCAGCTAAAGTTGGTGGTATTCCACCAACTGCGCCTTGGGTTGAACCTCCACCAGCAATAATACCACCAACACCAGGGTTTAAGCCAGGTGGCAATGACGGTGGTGCTGGAAGGTTTAAATGGCTACCACCTACAAAACTACCGCCACTACCGCCTGGGTTGCTAATAACTACTACCTCTGGCAGTGTTTGGGCACATGGTACACCAATACCTATTGCCCAAATCTCCCCATCTCCAAAATCTACAATGTACCATGTTATTTCTCTACAAATACCGCTTGGTACTACAAGTACTTGAGTATTAGAACTCGTAGTGTTACTTGTTGTTGAAAAATCATTGGTTTTTCTAATGTCTGTATGGCTATATTTATTATTTTTAAAAGCCTCTGTTTTTACGCTGCCATTTATTTTCCTTTCAAAATATGCAGCGAATCCAAGCGCAATATTCTTATTGTTTTTAAGAGAATCCGTGGCTGGATTACTTGTCAATGCCTCGTCAATATCAAATGTTTTATAGGTAAAAACAGTATCGTTGTATTGTTGGCAATAAATAAATGCTTTGGTTCGCTTAGTTACAGAATCTGTTAATGGAATAAAATAAAAGCCTTTGTTATTACTAGAACTACTACTACCAAAAGTAGTATAGTTGCTAACAATGCTTTGGCTTGACGTAGCCAAGTTGCTGTTACTCCCAAACATATATTGCCATACAGGTACACCGTATTTGGCAGCATAATTTGCCAAAAAAGGTGTTGTTTTTTCTGTTTTGGCTATATTGGCTAGTATCTTTTTTACGTCTTCACTCGCATTAATTGGTACCTGTAAAAATCTATTTACTAATTGTTGTTCATTTAATACACGTGATGTTTCTGCAAAATATTGAAGCTCTTTTTTATTACTACAACTATTTATAAAACTTGCGAGTAGAATTAATAGCAATAATTTGTAACTATTGTGTTTTAATGATGTCATTTTATTTTACTTTTTTTGATTTAATAATGAATTTTTAATTTAATTAATTTCCACTGGCGCAGGTTTCTAACCTGTGCCATTATGTTACTTATTTTGCAATATTCATTATTTTCTAATTTAAGTAACTACTTAGCACTGGTCAGAGACCAGCGCCAGTGGGGGAACTAAGGCTGTAGAGTTATCACAACTCTCCATCAGCTCTCCGAAACAAAAGAGGCTATCTCGTACTTATGTCACAGCCTCTCGGCGAAATGTTTTATGAATTCTTTTTATCAATTTTTATATGAATCTTATAAAGTCTCTTTACTATTGCATTAAGTTCCTGACTTATATAGTAATGTAAACTTGAAGCCATAAAATAATTCATACCTGTTTGGCAACCCTCACACATAGATGGCTGCGGCATATTTTTAACTAATTCTTCCCCTATTTCTTCTGCCTTTTTTATATCAGTTAAACTAAGTCCATCATAAGGATTTAATGCGTCTTTTTTTTCTACTAGTTTAAATATTAATGGGTCAGATTTATATGCTTCTCTCATGGCTGAAAAAAAGACTCTGTCTTTAAAAGCAGTAATCCAAGGATTTTCACTAAGCTTATAGTCAAAATGTGGATATACATTGCTGCAGCAAGAAGATAATATGAACACTGCAATTATAAGTATGTATTTCATGGTTGTACTAATTTAATATCCAGATATCTAATCTTTCAATAGGGGCTGCTGCTTTTGCCAATCGCACCACTTCTTCAGTTTTACTGTACGTGCCGGGTATATAAATTAAACCCGTGCTTAGCCCCACCGCACCATCTTTCATGGCTTGGGTTACAATGGCTTCCATGTGTTGCAGTTCAGCTTCAGTTGGGTCTCGCATGGTAGTGCCCATTACGGCTTTGCGCACATCATTATGCCCAACTAAAGATGCAATATTGATAGACATTTTGGTTCTATCTAGCAACGCAAAATAAGCCGCCAAATTGGTATTAGACGAGCCGCAATTGCCCGTAACTACGGTGGTTACGCCATCTAGTAAAAAATTTTGAGCCAATGGATTTTTCTTTTCATTCCCCTCGCAGTGCGTATGCACATCTATAAAACCTGGGGCTACAATTAAGCCTGTTGCATCTAATGTTTTGGTGGCGGTGTAATTAGCAAGCTTACCAATGGCGATGATTTTACCATCCTTTACCGCCACATCTGCATAGTACCAACTATTGCCTGTACCATCTAGCACTTTACCATTGCGAATTAATATATCTGCCTGCTGCGCTTTGGTCAAAAATGGTATTGCAACTAAGAGTAGTAATAAAAATCTCATGCTACAACCAGTTTGGGGTAAACAATAATTGTAGCAACAAGATAGGGGAAAGTTTGATATCGGTATTGCTTTCGCCAACAATGTGTCTTGAAAGATTAAATGTTATTAGCTTGCCTTGCAATTAAAAAAACGGTCTAATACACTTTTCATTTTTACTTCGGGATTCCCAAAAAAGGAATTCCCACAAAGAGCGATGAAGAATTAATTACTATTTATTTATCTTAATTAAATTTTCCAATTTGTGTTTAATATTTTCATTAATGTTTTCACTAAAGTGTTCTAAATATGATTCAATATGAGTTATTAAAAGATTTACATCACTTCTCTTTATACGCCTCATATTTTCAATAACTGAAGATACTGAATCTATATTTTCATCTTTATCAATTGAGTCTGTGAGTAATCCTGTTAATATATGATTTTGCATTTCACTTCCAGTACTTGCAACAGCAATTAAAAAAGGAAAATTGCTTTTAAAATCGTTCGCATTATCTTGATTAAATGAAGAAACTACAAGGTGTGAAACTTTTGCTGGTTGATAGTTGATAAAATCACTTGATTCGGATATAATTTTTTCAACAATAAAGTTTTTATAAAACTCAATATCACTAAGTGATTCAATTAAAGTATTTACTTTTTCGGATTTATTATTAAATCCATAATCTAATAACTCGTTTATCTTTTCTCTTGCAATTATTTCATTTGCTGAAAAAACATCTCCGTCTTTCATTAATAAAGAATGCTCTATAAATTTCAATGAAATGTCGTTATTATAATTTGTATCATTTAATAAAAAGCTCATTAAGTTTCTCAGTGTGTATCCAGTTTCTAATAATTTAAAAATTAATGGGTTTAAAGTTTCTCTTTTCTCATTCAGTTTTTCTATTTCGCTCCATATTGGCAATATATTTTCAGAAATTCTATACCCATTAATTAAGAAACGAATACATATTTTGGTTTGGACTTCGTCAACTAAACAATCATTGGTAAAATAGCTAGCAATATCATAGCTCGTATGATTTGGATAACTTGGATTTGGTTTCAAACGAGATCCTAATATCGTTTGACAGAAATGTAGTATCTCACCATTATCATTTAATAATTTATTATTAGGAATTAGCTCTAACAAAGGGTTTATAGAATCAATATAATCTACTAGCACCTCGTGTGGTTTATTAACAATATCTTCTTCGATTAATTGTGTTAGTTTTTTGAACAGTGCTTTATAGTTTTCAATACTAATATTTTGTTTTTCAGTAAAAATTTTAAATAATCTGTTTTGTATGGGGCTTGTAATACTTGGCATTTCTATTCTACTAATCCAATCAGAAACAAACTCATCATCAATCAAATAATTGTATTGTTCAGAAACTAATTGTTCAACCTTATAGCTGACTTCTTTATAATTTTTAAAATACTCAGAACTCAATTTCCTTGAGGTTTCTTCATCTGTAAAATATTTTAGTATAGATGAAAACAAGGGATTCCAAAATTGGTTGCTACTATTTGAGCTTAGTATAATATCGGTAGCAGTCTTTTTAATTTCATTACTTCCTTGTTCTTCTTGTGATAAAGCGTATAAACATAAATTATCATAATCTTGAGAGTGATGTAGAATGAATAAAATTTGGTTATTAAATACTTCATTAAATCTTGAATTGTTATCAAAGTCAATTTTTACTTCCTTGTCAATTTTTGCGACAATATCAAAGTATGTTGTTAGATTTTCAAGTAATCCATTATTAGATTGAGTCCTTGCTTGACTAACAATATAGTCTGTTACATCTTCGGGATCATTTTTATAAAACTCTATTATTTTATCAGTATCATAAGTTGTAATAGCATCTTTTATATCGCCAGATAAATTGCTAAAAATATTTTTTGTGTTAGTCAATATTTCATTCAAAATATCCTTATCTGCTCTGCGAACCACATTTTGAACAATACTTAAAAACCTTTTTATTGAATCTATTTTATCCGCAGGTGTAGAACTTGCATCTCTTTCGATTAGTTTTTTTGGACTCCTTAATATCTCTTTGTAATAATTTCCAAACTCTTCTTTTAAAATTAGTATCACACAGATAAGACTTTCGTTTTGTTTTGAAAATTCCGCAGGATAATTTGATAATTCACTACTCAGATTATTAAACAGCTGAATTACCCTTCTAGGATTTGTAGAATATTCTTTAGACGCAAGCATTAATGTAGAATTATTAAAATTAAGGCTGAATTTTTCATTCATCTTTTTAACGAACGAAAACATATCAGCTTCTTGGTATGGTTTAATGCGAATGGTTACATTAAAGAACTTCCTTAGAAATTCTTCCTTATCCTTTAAGGAGATATCCTCGTCAGTATGGTTATTAACTTTAAATAAATGCTTCCTTAAAGCTTCATCATCAACTGGTATTACAAATACAATACTGTAACTATCAGAACCCAAAAAAGTTTTTATGTCTGTAAGTAAACTATATGCAACATCATTATTACACCTGTCAATATTGTCAATTACTATAACTAGTTTGTCAAGGTTTCTAGTTGCCTTAACTCCACAAACGACATATATTTTTTCACTAACCCAAGAATACTTTTTTAAGGAAAAAGAAACCATTTGTTTAAAACAATCTTCAAATTGTTCAGGTGCAAAAAATAATGGCTTTGTTATGGATACTTTTAATTGATGAAACGTGCCAGAGATAATTGTAATAAATAAGCCTGCTATAGCAAAAATTGAATACAAGGGCATTTTGGTTGTATAGTCAATTGGCAAAATCCAAATAAGGATTGTTGCTAGACAAATTGCAGCTAATACCCAAGCAACTTTTGTAGTTGAAAGATTGAATTTATTATCAATGTCAGCAGATTCATTTTGATAAAACCTTGTCATTATTTGTGTTTCATCAAAACACAAATCCTTTCTAATCTGTCGTAAAAACATTCTTCTAAAAGAATCATTAGCATATTGCCAAGCATCGTATGTAATAAATTTCACTTTAACATCATTTAATGCTTCTATTTCTTTTTTTGAGGTTTTAATAATCGAAGATTTTCCTGTACCCCAACTACCAAACAAGCCAATTGTAAAGACTTTATCAGCTTCTGTATTTTTAATAACTCTAGTTAAGTTATCAGCATAGTGTTTAGTTTGAAGAAAGTCGCTCTCATTCAAATTGATTTCTTTGTCTATAATAAACTTCCTATTCATATCATACGTTTTGTTTGCTTTCACTACCTTTTCTAGTTGCTGCCATCCCCATCTCCCACATATTTTATAATTTGCTTTCCCATTGAGAGTAGACCAAAAACAGATAATGTTTTGTCTATAAATTATTCCTGTTTTCTGCAACCGAGGTATTTTTTATTTTTATCTGTTTTGAATTATACGGTACCAACATAGTTATAACATATCAAATTGAAAGCATTTCACTAGGAATATAAATCAACAGTCTGTTGATAATGACCCCACTTCCAAACCCCTTACCCCCCATAGGTAAGTGGGGGTACCCACTTAACAATTAGGCTGTCGCAAGTAAAAACCTCTCTGTCTTCGTTTGTAAGTGGGGGTAGCCACATCAATATCGGGCTAGCCTAATTTTTTACTCTATAGGTCTAATATTATAGTGGGGTTGGGTACCAAAAACCTAGGTTGCCCCAGCTTTTTAGTACCCTAGCCTTGTAGCAAAGTGGGTAAGCCCAATATGGTTGTGGTTGGTAGTAGCTAATTACTTGGGTGTGCTAGCATCGGTAGTGCTGCCACCACCTGCAAAACGTTGTTTTAGTTGGTTGTAAATGCTATCTGCACCCGGCAAGCCAGCATCTGCGGCAGAGGCAAATAATTTGTACGCCACCAAACTGCTTACATAGGCTTCGCTACCTGCTAGCATTTGGGTATCTCTTAATTTCTCGTACAGTTGCCCCACTATTTGCACTAGCTCGTCTAGCTGCTCAAACAATACTAAATCTTTATTTATTTCTACCGCATTAATATAAGTAGGTAAAATGCTTGTGTTATTTTGAATAGCCGTTAATGCGTCTTCTACAAATATTTTGTTGCTCACGTCTATTTTAGGTAAGGCCTTTCTTTCGTCGGGCGTTAACCCAATTAAAAAAGGTAATTGTACATCTACTGTTGCTACGGCGGCTTTTATAGCTATAATAGCTTCTGGTAATACTGTAATACTCAATCTGTTTGATGTTAGTGGCATGCGTGTTGAGATTTTGGTTTGCCTACTCTAGTTCCTCTTTTCGGCGACGGAGGGTTCTGTTTAGTTATGCGAATGAAGGGTAGAAAATATGCCGCTAGGCATAATTAACCTGTAGTTTAACCCTTAATACACTTTAGTTTTTGTTGATGAGATGATTACACATATACTATCCCCGCTTCAAACAGGGCACGTATTGCAGCTACCGATTCGCTCACTGCTTTTAACTGGTAGTGTGGATAATCTTTATTAGAATGCCAATTGCCGCCCCACTCAATAGTGGTAATAAAAGTTAATATAATTGCCCCAAATGCTATATAGTTTGCATCGGTGGTGATATAGCCTTGTTGGGCATTAAAAATGCCAATGTCCCAGGCAATACCAAAGTTGTGGTTGCTTTGTCCGCCTTTTGCATAGGTAACTATAGACCCAGATTTGGTACGCCCTTGGCTGTATAGTGCATCCTGTTCGGCATAAGTGCGGGTACCAGAAATAATGCGTATGTCTAAGTTGTTGTCTTTAACTACTTTTAAAAATTGTCTGGCAGCTACTTGTGCCTTTGGTACAAGGGTACTAATATTGGTTTCGCTTCTAGTATCAAATGTGCCATATTGTGTAGCAATAGCAGCACTGTTGGCTACAAAGTCAGCATCAGCTTGGTTGGTTTTAGGCCCCCAAGTACCATCTATAGCATAGGGATAAAATCCGTTTGATTTTAAAAAACGCTGGTAAAAAATAATGTCTTTTTTAAGTAATTGATAGCTCATATTAGTAAATTTTTTGCCTACTCTTCAACCCCGTTTTCGGCTTGGTGGATTTGTATATTTTAGTGACTAGAATTTTACGAGTTGGTTAGTTGTGTTTGGTAATCACTGTGGCTATATTTTCTGTAGGATACTGGTTAGTTATTTTGATGCACTAAAAGTATAGCAGGTTTTTAATACCTGCAATAGGTAATTTCCCGCTTTTAGAGGTTTTTTTTACGGTATTTTTTGCGGGAAATCCGTAGAGTAAACTGCGTAAAATCCGCAGCTTTTTTGGGTAGTTTTTTTAATTCACATCAACTTACAATCACAGATTAACAGGTTATACACAAATTGTAATTGAGAAAATATAAAACAAATATTAAAAATTATTATTTGTTTTATACAAATACACAAAACCTACAATACTAATTTTCAGATTTTTGAGTATGTTTTACCAGAAATGGACATAAAAAGAGGCTATGGCATCCTTTTATGAGAGTCCATCTTTTATGTAGTAAAAAATAACCTTTTTAAAAGATTATTCGCTATTTAAAATTGCCAAAAGATGACAGGGATTGAATGGCTACTCACTAATTTTGTTTTGTTTTTCAATATGTATGACGTTTTATGTAGCACTAGTTGAAAGCGTAATTATCGTTGGTTATCCGTTTTCCATGTTCATGTTTTTTAATTATTGCCTAAGCTTGATTTTACGTTTTTTACATAAAAAGACCCGTCAAGTTTTAAAACCTGACGGGTCTGATATATCAATTTATCATTTATGCTTTTATTGCTGCGATGCCAAGCAATTCTTTGCCTTCAAAATATTCTAACAAGGCACCACCACCTGTACTGATATAGCTTACTTTATCGGCATAGCCAAACTGGTTAAGTGCAGCCACACTATCACCACCCCCTACTAGGCTAAATGCACCGTTAGCAGTTGCTTCGGCAATAGCTTTTGCAATAGCTTTAGTACCATGTTGAAACTTCGCCATTTCAAATACACCCATTGGGCCGTTCCATAAAATAGTTTTAGATTTTTTTATCACATTTGTAAATTGTTCGCAAGCGTTTGGCCCAATATCCAAGCCCATCCAACCATCTGGTATGGCATCGCTTGGCGATGCGGCATCGTTGGCATCGGCAGCAAATTTATCTGCAATAATGCTATCGCCTGGCAAATGAATACATACCCCTTTTTGTTCTGCTTTTTTAAGTAAGCCGCTCACCATTTCTAACCGATCATCTTCACACAAGCTATTACCAATTTTGCCACCAGCAGCTTTCATAAAAGTGTAAGCCATGCCGCCGCCAATGATAATATCGGTAGCTCTTTCTAGCAGGTTTTCTATAATTAATATTTTGTCGCTAACCTTTGCGCCACCTATTATTGCTACAAATGGCTTCTCACTTTGGTGCATTATTTTTTCGGCACTAGCTATTTCGCTATTCATTAGCAAGCCAAACATTTTATGATCTTTATCAAAGAATTTTGCAATAATGGCTGTACTTGCATGTGCACGGTGGGCTGTACCAAATGCATCGTTTACATATACATCTCCCAACTTACTTAACTTTTCTGCAAAGGCCTCGTTGCCTGCTTCTTCTTCTTTATAAAATCGTAAATTTTCTAATACCAATATATCGCCTGATTGCAAGTCTGCTGCGTATTCAATTGCCGATTCACCAATACAATCATCGGCAAACTGTACATCTTTTTCGCCTAACAAATCGCTTAAATGCGTAACGATATGGCGTAATGAGTATTTGTCTTCTGGGCCACTTTTTGGTCGGCCCAAATGGCTCATAACAATAACGCTTCCACCATCTGTCAATATTTTTTGTATGGTAGGCAAGGCTGCCGTCATTCTGGTATCGTCTGTAATAGCAAGGGTTTGCTTGTCTAATGGTACATTAAAATCTACACGTAGTAATACTTTTTTACCACTAAAATTGTATTCGGAAAACTGGCTCATATTGTTGTTTTTTGAAGGCAATAAAGATAGGTGTATTGATTGGTGATTATAACGATTTGACTATTTCAGAAGATTGAAAAGTTAATAGTTAATAGAGAATTAATAGGTAGCTAAACAGCAATATCAAAAAAAGTGGATACCAAGCAATTACAGCTGGCATGAAATTTTTATACTCACATAAAAATACTATGAACCCAACTATTAGAAAAAATGCTAAAAAGAAAAGCCGCATTGTAAAAGGTATCTCAGTGCATAGTGGCTACAATGAGAGTAACCCTACACAAACACAAGGTGCTTTTAAGCCAGATACTGCTGAACAAGCACCTAAAAAAGACATCACCAAAAAGGATTATAAAACAGACGCTGAAGTACAAAAAAAAGAACCTGACAGTAAGGTTATAAAGAGCGATTAATAAATTTTATGTTTTACCCAGCTTAGCACTTTAGCTAATTGCTCTTCACGAGAAAGATTGGTATTGTCTAGCACCACTGCATCATCTGCCTTGCGTAAAGGGCTAGCCTCACGGTTAGTGTCTATATAATCACGCATTTCTAAATTGTGGCTTATTTCCTCAATGGTAATATGTGGATTTATAGCATACAATTCTTTATACCGTCTTTCAACACGTATGGCTGGATCGGCAGTAATGAATATTTTTAACTCAGCAGTAGGAAAAACGGTGGTACCAATATCTCTACCGTCCATAACAATACCTTTTTTTTTGCCCAATTGTTGTTGTTGAGTTACTGCAAATGTCCTTACTACTTTTACAGCCGCTACTTCGCTTACGTTTTCGCTTATTATCATTTCTCGTATCAGTAGTTCAACATTTTCATCATTCATTATCATATCGCTAGCACCATCGGCTGCATTATATTCAAAATTTAGGGTAATATTGGGTAAGGCACTTATCACTTCGTTGGTATTATTCCAGTTAATATGATTACGTAAAAAATAGAGGGTAATAGCTCTGTACATGGCACCACTATCTACAAACACATAATCTAGTTGCTTGGCAAGTTGTTTTGCCAATGTACTTTTACCGCAAGATGAATAGCCATCGATAGTGATAATTATTTTTTTCATGGTACTATTTCATGCAAAGAAACGAAGAAGGTACAGGAAATAAAGAATTTGGGGTAATTCACTATCAAATTGTCACATTAGCACAAAATTGAATTATCAAATCATATCGGTTACAAATGCTTTAATAGCTTGCTGCAAACTATCGCTAACAGGTGTTACTGGCAATCGTAATACATTTTCTAGTAGTCCCATTTCGTACATAAATGCTTTTACGCCAGCAGGATTGTTTTCTACAAACAACATATTGTAGGCATCTAATAATTTATAATGAATGGCACGTGCGGCTTCAAAATTACCTTTTAAACACAACCGTACCATTTCAGAAAATTGTTTAGGAAAAGCATTCGCTGCAACACTAATTACCCCGTCAAAGCCACACGCAATTTGTGGCAAACTCAACTCATCATCGCCTGTAACTACTAAAAAATCTGCTGGTCTGTCGCGTATTATTTGCATACACTGTGTCATATCGTTATGGGCTTCTTTAATGCCGCCAATATTGGGTACTTTGTGTGCCAAACGAGTGGTAGTTGCAGCAGCTAGGTTTCTACCCGTTCTACCCGGTACATTGTACAACAAAATTGGTTTGGGAGATGCTGCTGCAAGTGCTTTGTAATGTAAAAAAAGCCCTTCTTGAGATGGCTTGCTATAATAAGGTGATGCACTTAATATGGCAGACACATTATCTAGTGGAAAGATTTCTAAATCTTTAATAATGGCAGCGGTATCGTTACCACCAATACCTACTACTACAGGCACGCGTTTTTTTACGATATCAATAGTTATATCTAAAATGGTTAGCTTCTCATCTTTAGTTAGGGTTGGTGTTTCGCCAGTGGTGCCAAGGGTAACAATGTACTCTGCACCACCGTTTATTATATGGTTAATTACTATTTCAAGGGCTTTAAAATCAACACTTGAATTAGTTTTAAAAGGCGTTACAATAGCCACACCAGTGCCTGAAAGAAGAGAACGAAGAGACATTTTATATACGATTTAAGATATACATTTGAATTACAAGAATTTGAAAACAATTACAGAAATTGTTAAAAATATTACGATTATATTTTATATTATTACTGCCATGCATTATAATTGATTCGCTTTGTAGGGCTGGAAACTGGTGTTAAATAAGGTTATACTTGATGCAGTGTGCAACGCCTATGTGGCTAAGTAGCATTACCAATGTTGGTTATAAAGAAATACTATTTATTTTCTACTGCCTAATAACCATAGATAGACTTATCGCCGATCAACTATTATTCTTCATCCCCTACCAATTCCGTTTCTTCTATTTCCTCCCAAAAGCCCATGGTACCAAATTTTTCTATTCGGTTATTAATACGAGTTTCGGGGTCAATATTTTTAAGTTGTGCTAATGTTGCGATGATGGCAGTTTTAAGTACTGAGGCAGCCTCTGTATAATCCCAATGTGCACCACCAATTGGTTCGGGCACAATTTCATCTACCAAGCCAAAGCCTTTCATATCTTGGCTAGTAAGACGCAATTGCTCAGCTGCGGTTTCTCGCTTGTCTACACTGCGCCACAAAATGGTACTACAACCTTCGGGCGAAATAACTGTGTACCAAGTATTTTCCATCATTAATACCTTATCACCAACACCAATACCTAAAGCACCACCACTTGCACCTTCGCCAATAATAACGCAAATTACAGGTACTTTTAAACGTATCATTTCATAGATATTTCTAGCTATTGCTTCGCCTTGCCCACGCTCCTCGCCTTCTAAACCAGGATAAGCACCCGGTGTATCTATAAAGGTGATAATTGGTTTATTAAACTTTTCGGCCAATTTCATTAAACGCAATGCCTTGCGGTAACCTTCTGGTTTAGCCATCCCAAAATTTCGTTGTTGTCGCATTTTAGTGTTAATTCCTTTTTGCTGACCAATTATCATGACAGTTTGCCCATCTAACTCAGCAAAGCCACCAACCATTGCTTTATCATCGGCAAAATTTCTATCGCCGTGTAACTCAACGAAGTTGGTCATCATTTTTTCGATGTACTTAAAAAGGTACGGTCTGTCTGGATGCCGACTTAATTGCACTCTTTGCCAAGGTGTAAGTTGCTCTGTAATTTCTTTTCGTTTATCTACAATAGAATGCTCTAGTTGTGTGATAGTAGAACTGTAATCTATCTTAGGATTTTTATCTGCCAGTTTTTTTGTTTGATCAATTTGTTCATATAATTCTTTAATCGGTTGTTCAAATTCTAAAAATTGTCTGTTGGGGTACTGAGGCATTTTGCGTACAATTAAGTGCGTAAAATTAGGGGAACAATTTTTTTTAAGAAAAGATTTGTTTAACAAGAAATGTTGCCCTTATATTTGCACCCCAACAAGCGGAAAAGGGTTGGTAGTTCAGTTGGTTAGAATGCCGCCCTGTCACGGCGGAGGTCGCGGGTTCGAGTCCCGTCCAGCCCGCAAGTTGAAAAATAAAAGCCTCGTAAGTTAATTTCTTACGAGGCTTTTTTAATGATTATATTTTAATCAAAATCTTTTAATTTAACTTCTTGCTTTCCGTACAAATAAAAAAAAATATATTTATTTGTACGGAATTTTAGTTTTAGATGTTACTAGTTACTAACTTCTTTAATTTGCTACATGAAATTTTTGGTAATCCGGTTTTCTTCAATTGGCGATATTGTGTTAACAACAACAGCTATAAGGTGCTTAAAGCAACAAATACCAGATGCCGAAGTACATTTTTTAAGTAAGCTAGCATTTAAAGCTGTTACAGAAGCGAACCCCCATATTGATAAATTTTTTTACTTAAATAATGATCTTGGTACAATTATTACTACACTTAAAAAAGAGAAGTACGATTATATTATTGATTTGCACAACAATTTTCGCACGTTACAAATTAAATTAGCACTTGGCTGCAAGCATTTAACCTACAATAAAGAAACCTTTTCTAAATTTTTATTAACCAAATTTGGTATTAATACCATGCGTGGCAGGCATATTGCCGACCGCTGTTTAGATACTTTAATGTCCCTTGGTGTGGTAAATGATGGTAAAGGATTGGATTATTTTATTAGTGAAAAAGATGTGGTGCCAATAACTGACTTACCAGCACAACATCGTTTTGGTTTTATAGCAGTTATAATTGGTGCATCTTATTTTACTAAAAAAATGCCTGTTCAAAAACTACAAGCTTTGTGTATTGGTATCACCTATCCTATTGTATTAATTGGCGGTAAAGAAGATATTGACGTGGGTAATCAAATAGCAAGTGTAGATACTATTAAAATTTACAATGCTTGTGGGAAGTTTAGATTAAATGAGTCGGCTGACTTGGTAAGACAAGCAAAAGTGGTTATTTCTCATGATACTGGCTTGCAGTATATAGCCTGTGCATTTAATAAAAAAGTATTGGCTATTTGGGGTGGCACCAGCCCTAAATTGGATGTTGAACCTTACTACGGCAGTAACAATTTTTTACCTGCAAACCCAATGTATCACAACTATATTGTACCAAATTTACCCTGCCAACCTTGTAGCAATTTTGGCACAAAAACGTGTCCTAAAAAACATTTTAAATGTATGATGTTGCAAGACGTAGAAGCCATTGCAGTAAAGGCTTTACTTATGATTTAATTTAAAAAAATGGCACTAATTTTTCTCAACCCACACCCTGCAACATTGCATTTTTTCACATTGCAATAATTAATTTATTAAGATTTTTTGGGTGCATGTTTGCTTTGGCTTTCTAATAGTTATAATTGCATTTCGAGCACTTCACCATTAACAATTAATCTACCAGCAGTTTTAGTTTTAATTTCTTCGATACTTACACCAGGTGCTCTTTCTAATAGTACAAAACCATCGGGTGTAACATCTAAAACAGCCAACTCAGTCACTATTTTTTTTACACAACCAACACCGGTTAATGGTAACGTACATTTTGGTAATAGCTTACTCTCGCCCTTAGGATTTGTATGCATCATAGCTACAATAATATTTTTGGCACTAGCTACTAAATCCATTGCGCCGCCCATCCCTTTTACCATTTTGCCTGGTATTTTCCAGTTGGCTATGTCGCCTGTATCGCTTACTTCCATAGCACCTAAAACGGTAAGGTCAATTTTGCCAGCACGTATCATTCCAAAACTTTCGGCGCTATCAAAAAATGCCGCACCAGCAATAGTAGTTACTGTTTCTTTACCTGCATTTATTAAATCTGCATCTATTTGGCTTTCTTCAGGATAAGGCCCCATACCTAAAATACCATTCTCGCTTTGTAATATAACAGTAATGCCATGAGGTATAAAATTGGCCACTAATGTAGGAATACCAATACCAAGATTTACATACATACCATCTTGTAATTCTTGTGCAATACGTTTTGCGATGGAAAATTTATCTAAGGGCATGGAGTTGTATAATTTAAAAAATTAAGGATATAACTATTATCTGTCAATAATCAACTTATTCTCACTGTTCGCTTCTCTATTCGTTTTTCATAGTTGTTTCCTTGAAAAATACGGTGTACATACACCCCTGCAACATCTACTTGGTCAGGATCAATTTCGCCAGGCTGTACCAACTCTTCTACTTCTACAATAGTAATATTACCAGCCTTAGCCATAGATGTTGAGAAATTACGAGTGGCTTTACGAAAAACTATATTGCCCATTGTATCGCCTTTCCAAGCCTTAATCAAGCTAAAATCAGCGTGAAGTGCCATTTCCATTAAATACATTTTGCCATTAAACGCTCTGGTTTCCTTACCAATGGCTATTTCTGTACCGTAACCAGTAGGTGTGTAAAATGCAGGAATGCCCATACCAGCCATTTCAATTCTTGTAGCAAGTGTTCCTTGAGGTATTAAATCAACTTCTAACTCACCATTTAATAATTGACGTTCAAACTCAGCATTTTCGCCAACATAGCTACTCATCATTTTTTTTATTTGCCTGGTATTTAGTAGCAAGCCAAGGCCAAAATCGTCAACACCTGCATTGTTAGAGATGCATGTTAAATTATTGATGCCTTTACGCACCAAAGCTGCAATTAAATTTTCGGGAATACCATTTAAACCAAAACCACCAAGCATTAAAGTGGCATTACTGGCAATATCAAAAATGGCCGCATCGGCATTAGAAAAAATTTTATTCATAATAGCAAATCGTTGTTATATCGTAAGAAATTAATACTTTCTAGGACCTTTGTAGCTACTTTTAATTCTATCGCCGTAAGCACTTACAGAGTCTATTAATGTTTTCATTTTATCTGGATGTAATTGATAATATTTATAGCTTGTATAAAAGTTTTTTTTAGTAATACCGTGTGATGCAAATACTTGTTCGTACAACTGAATATTCATGTTACGTGTTTTGTGTAAAGAGTCTGTGTTAGAAATTTGATTAAACCATTCATCAGCCAACGTCATATCCCAAATTATGATCTTCATATCATTTATAGCTAAAACTTTTGTATCGTCAGATTTATTTTTACATGCAAAGAAGGTTATAACCATCAATATTATTAAACAAGTCCTCATTTCAATTCATCTTTATAGCGTTGATTATTAGCCACATCCAATTTACTAAATATATCAATAGCTTTTGCTTTATCAGAGGCGTTAGCATTTTTAAAAATCCCAATTAATTCGGTAATTTTATTTTGCATAAAAACCTGTACAAACATAGTATTAGAATTTTCTTGGTTAAATGCCTGCAACTGACTAAACGATTGAAGAACGTTAGCTCTTGCCTCAATTTCGTTATCGTACATTTTATCTAACCCGGAACGATAGTATGAGTAAATGACATCGTGAATAATATTATACCGATTATTTACCATATTCTCGTTTAGCCAATAACGATTCCGAAGACCATCAAATAGTTTCCAGCCCTTAATGCCGCTAGCTTCTGGTGCATTATTTACAATATTTTGTGCTTTTTGATAAAATTTATCACCACTTTTAGGTGAAAAAGAATCGTAATTTAACCCCAAAATTGAGTAACAATAAAAAGCCAATGTTGCAGTTAAATTGCCAATTAGTGGATCATTGCCTTGTACACGACTATCGTTAAACTCAATGGGTTGAAATTCAACATATTTAAATGTTAAATCAGGATCTTGAAAATTAAGAAGTGCTGCTTGATAACTGCTATTAAATACTGGCCTTGCTGCTTGAATGATTAATGAACCTTTATAAACGTTGGTTTCTGCAACACTTTCTAAATTAATTAAAAAACTACATTCAATTTTTTCGTTTGGCTTAAACTGATCAGTCGTCCACTTTCTATTATTAATAAAATTATTAAGCTGATTTTGTAACGTTGTAAATACTTTTCTATCAATAGTGCTATTAATACGAGTAGCATTAACAGTAACTTTTACTTGAAATTCTTGTGAAAATACTGGAACAACAAGTAGTATAGTTACAACTACAACTGCAATTTTTTTAAGCATTTACTTTAGATATTATAAATGATACAATGTCTTCTGCTACTTCTTTTTTACTTTTCAAATCAAACGATATTTCTTGGCCAGATTTATGAAGAATGGTAATTTTATTAGTATCAAAACCAAACCCAGCTTTATTATCGTTTAATGAGTTTAAAACAATACAATCTGCATTTTTATATTCCAACTTAGTTAGTGCATTTTCTTTTTCATTGTTAGTTTCTAACGCAAAACCAACAATAAATTGATGTTCCTTCTTTATTTGGCCAATACTATATAAAATATCTTTTGTTTTTGTGAGATTTAGTAGCCACTTATCTTCTTTCTTCTTCACCTTTTCAGTCGCAACTACGATAGGGGTATAATCTGCTACAGCAGCACTCATTACTGCAATATCAGTACTGGTAAAATGTTGGAGACAGGCATTAAACATATCATCTGCACTTGTAACATCTATACGTACAATACCTTTATAAGTAAGCTGTTCATGCGTTGGTCCAGTTATTAATGTAACAGTAGCACCAGCCATAAATAAAGATTCTGCAATGGCAAAACCCATTTTACCGCTAGAATGATTCCCAATAAAACGTACAGGATCTATGGCCTCGTAAGTAGGGCCCGCTGTAACTAGTACTTTCTTATCTTTAAAATCAGCTTTTCGAAAAAAATGTTCGATGATGTAAGCAATAATCTCTTCGGGTTCAGCCATTCTACCCTCACCAAACAAACCGCTGGCTAATTCGCCCTTATTAACTTTAATAATTTCATTACCGTAACCTTGTATTATTTTTAAATTATTTTTTGTAGAGGGATGATGCCACATATCTTCATCCATGGCTGGTACTACTACAACTGGACATGTAGCTGATAAATAAGTGGCCATTAATAAATTATCGCAAAGTCCATTAGCCATTTTAGCCAATGAATTGCAACTAAGTGGTGCAATTACAAATACGTCTGCCCATCTACCTAAAGCCACATGATTTGCCCATTCATCGTTGGTTGATAAATCTTGCAACACTTTATTTTTAGAGAGTGTTGCAAGTACCAAAGAGGACACAAAACTCTTTGAGGCATTGGTTTGTACTACTTTTACTTCTGCGCCAACCTTAACCAAGAGCCTTATTAATAAAATTGTTTTATAGGCAGCAATACTGCCTGTAACCCCAACTAATATTTTTTTACCTAGTAACATTTTATAAGTTGAAAATAATAAAAAACGACAGTAAAATACTGCCGTTAATTAATAAATTGTGATAAGTTTATCTAAATAAATCGGTATCGTTTTTACGATAATAGATTTTATCGTCCATAAATTCTTGGATTGCCAAAATTGCAGGGTTTGGCATACGTTCGTAAGCTCTTGAAATTTCAATTTGCTCTTTATTTTCGTGCACTTCTTCTAAACTATCTGTATGGCTAGCAAACTCTTCTAACTTATTATGCAATTCCTCTCGCACTGAAATATTTATTTGATTAGCACGTCTTGAAGCAATAGCAATAGACTCGTACAAATTACCAGTTTTAGCTTTGATATCTATTAGACTTTTAGTTTCAATAACAGGTGCTATATTACTACTATTAAGATGTTTTTTTTGTTTGCTCATTGTTTTGTGGTGTTTTTAAAAAATTATTCGATTGAGATTTATATTTATTTACTTCGCCTAAATATTTGCTAGTTGTAAAACGTTCAATAAAATCTGCACACTCTGTTAAAACTTTTTCAAAACGTTCTTTTTGTTTTTCTTCAAAACTTAATTCAGCATACTTAAAGTACGACTTTATAACAAGAAGTTTATATTGATCAGCACTTTTAGAATCTGGAAAATTTTCTGAAATTGTACCAAAAGCAATTGCAGAAGCTTTGTAATAACCTAAATTATAATATAATTCAGCACTTTTAAATTCCTTTTCTTCTAATTTTTCTCTACACTTATCCATCAATTCAGTAGCCTCATGTACTTTTGATGATGTTGGATGTGTATTTATAAAAGCTTGTAATAAACTCATTGCCTTGTTAGTATTAGTTTGATCTAACTCTACTTTAGGTGATTGTTTGTAAAATGAAAAAGCTCTCATATATTCACATTCCTCAGACCGATTACTAGCTGGAAATGTTTCTGTAAATGATTTAAAGAGATTCTCTGCGTTTACATAATCTTTCTGATAATAATAACTGTAAGCTAATTTGTAATACAAATCTTCATACCTAGCAGAACCCTTAATGTATGGCGATAAATCTTCGTATAACATTTGAGCAAAACTGTACTTCTTCTCCGCATAAAATTGTTCTGCCATTTTATACTTGTACTCATAATCTTTACTCTTTTGAATTTTTCCAAATTTGGAAGTACAAGAGCTAAAACCTACTAATAAAATTGAAAAAAGTAAAATCCTGTTCATAGAAGTTTGCAAAAATAGTTAATTGTGGGCAAATTATAAACTTAGATGTAAAATAACAATTGCTAAGGGTTAATAATAACACAAAAAGGCAGTTTCAATATAGAAACTGCCTTTTTTAGATATTTGTATTAATTACATTTTAGATTTTAAATTTGGATGAGGAGCTGGTACAGTATTAGGACCATCTTCAGTAGTACCCTGTAAGTCTACAGTATTAGCATCACCATCTTGGCCATACACAAATATTAATCTGCTTTCAGAAATACCTTGTTTTTCAACTAAGTATTTAATTACAGCATTAACCCTGTCGTAACTTAATTGTTGCGCTGATTTACTTGAAGCACCATAACCAATAACTTTCATTTTGCAATCTGGATTAGATTTTAACGAAGTAGCGGCAGAAGCTAAAACAATTTCTGCATCATTAGTTAACTTGGCAGAACCTTTAAATTGAACGCTAGGTAAAGCACTGATTGAACATGTTTTTTCAGCAGGTGCCATTTTCATATTTGAAATTGCATTTCTTAGTTCTGTACAACAAGCTGGCTCAGGACAAGTACCAATACCATCTGAATTTACTGGAAAGCATTTTTGAGATGTTAATAATTCTTTGTCTTTATAATCAGGAACACCATCACCATCAGTATCTTTAGAAACACCATGACTGTCAACTGGCGCACCAGCTGGTGTGTTTGGCTCTAAATCAAACTGATCTGTAACGCCATCGTTATCACTATCAGGTAAAACTACTTTTGGAAATTTCATGTGTTTGGGAGCGTTTAACTCGCTGTAAACGTAGTTCAAAGGGTTTAACCAATATAGAGGCTGAACTCTTTTACCACTTTTTGATTGTGCATTTGCACCTATTTGAATAAAGGCTACTAAGCCGATAATCAATAAAAATTTAATTTTTGCCATTTTATAAGAATTTTATATAAAGTATTGCTTTATTGATTTATAATTATTTGCCTTTAACACCTAAATTAATATTTAGTCTTATTGAAGTGTAACTAAAGAAATCTGTAATATTTCTATTGTTAGTAGCATTGTAACCATCTAAATAATTATTGGTAAACATTGGTACAACAAACTTTTGCTCAAATCCAAGATTAAATTTGTTATTCAGCTTAAATGATACACCTGCACCTACATCAACACCATGTAATAATGTTAAATCTTGTATAGTACCAAATGTTTGTGATTTGGGGAAATCGAGAAGTTTTAAACTACCATCTGGTTGTCTCCTTTTTACTTGGGTAGCTACTATACTATAACCACCTAATACATACCAATCAACTTTAGGATTACCTCTGTAATAACTATTTGAATTAACAGATGCAATTGCATCTAGAGATACTGTAAGTGTATTGTTTGAACCACTAGAAAAATTAAAACTACCTCTACTATATGCAGGTATAGACACTTGCGAGTAAGAAGTTTGACCTCTTAAAGAAATCACATGACCCAGTGCTTTGCGTAAGGATATACTAACAACATAACCACCAGTGTAGTTGTGACCACTAGTATTTTTAACAAACACAGGTCTATCCCCGATTACAAATGATGTACCAGCACTAAAACCTAATTCCCAAGCACTTCTTGGTTTTGGAGGATATGGAAATTGGTTATTTAAGAATTCATTGTACTGAGGTATTGATTTTGTTGGAACTTTAGAAGAGTCTTTCCAATCCCAACCCCAGTCTGTTTGTGTTTGAGCGTTGCCAGCTAATTGTAACATAACTAACACAGCTAGTAAAAGAGTGTACTTTTTGATTGCCATAAAATTGATTTTTGAGTAATTTATAAATAGTTCAAAAAAAATATACCACATCTCAATGTGTATTATTTTCTACAAAAGTAAGCGTTATAGAATTACTACCAAATTCAAATATTTAAGTTTTGTGCTTTGAATAAAGACAAATTTTTATGTACCAATTTTCATTTTAGTTTTTGTTACAGTACCAATTTATATTGCACCCCAGTAAAATGCAAATAGCTAAAAAAATTATATCTAAAGAACTGTCATTATTCGAAGACCATTTTAGGGAAGCCGTTCGTAGTCGTGTGCCACTGCTTGATAGGATTATGCAATACATCGTAAAGCGAAAAGGCAAGCAATTACGCCCAATGTTTGTATTGTTAAGTGCTAAATTAGGGGGTGAAATTACAGAATCTACTTATAGAGCGGCCTCGCTTGTGGAATTATTGCACACTGCAACCCTTGTTCATGACGATGTGGTGGATGAAGCCGACGAACGCAGGGGCTTTTTTAGCATTAATGCATTATGGAAAAATAAAATTGCTGTTTTAGTTGGTGATTATTTATTAGCTAAAGGCTTATTGCTTCCATTAGATAATAAAGATTTTGCCATTTTAAGAATAGTTACGCAAGCTGTAAAGGTGATGAGCGAGGGCGAATTGCTACAACTTGAAAAATCTAGAACACTTAATTTAAAAGAAAATATTTATTACGATATTATTAATGGCAAAACGGCTTCACTGCTTGCATCTGCTTGTGCTGCTGGTGCTTGTAGCACATTTGCCAATGAAGTTGACATAGAAAAGATGCGATTATTTGGCGAAAAGGTTGGTATGGCTTTTCAAATTAAGGACGACTTGTTTGACTATGGCACAGCAGATATTGGTAAGCCAACTGGTAACGACATCAAAGAAAAAAAATTAACACTTCCCCTAATATATACACTTAATAATTGCGATACCGCTACTAGAAAAAAAATTATTTATATCATTAAAAACCAGAACACTGATAAAGCGAAAGTGGCTTATGTTATTGATGCTGTAAATAAAACTGGCGGTATAAATTATGCCACAAAAAAAATGTTTGCTTTTAGAGATGAAGCCCTTACTATTCTTCACACTTTTGAAGATGGTGAAACAAGGCAAGCGTTGGAAGAATTGGTAAGATATACAACTGATAGAGACTATTAATGCAACGTTTGATTAAATTGATTTTCTATTATTTTATTTTTTATATATCTACATTAGAGGTTTGATTATATTGCTCAAAAAAAATCTAACTGTACAAGTATGCGACGCAACGATGTTTCATAGTAGCAATAAAGCTTGTTCCCACAAAATAAAATGCAAAAACGTTGGAAAATATTATCGGCAGAACTGGCCTTGACAGATGCGCTTACTAGTGCTTTAAAAGTTAATACAATTTTATGTCAAATACTTGTGCAGCGTGGCATTCAGAGCTTTGAGCAGGCCAAGAATTATTTCCGTCCACAACTATCCCAATTGCACAGCCCATGGCTAATGAAAAATATGGATAAGGCGGTTGCAAGAATTGAAAATGCTTTTGAAAGCAACGAAAAAATATTAGTATTTGGCGATTATGATGTGGATGGTACAACAAGTGTAGCTAGTATGTACCAATTTTTAAAAGCTATTTATCCGCAAGTTGAGTATTATATTCCCCACCGATACAAAGAAGGATACGGTATAAGTAAAATGGGTATTGACTATGCTAAAGAGCAAGGCATTACATTAATCATTTCGCTGGATTGTGGTATAAAAAGTGTTGATCTAATTGCCTATGCCACAACTTTGGGGATTGATTTTATTATCTGCGACCATCATTTACCAGATACACTGATACCGAAAGCTGTAGCCATTTTAAATGCCAAACAAATTGATTGTAATTACCCCTACAAAGAGCTTTGCGGCTGTGGTGTTGGTTTTAAATTAATGCAGGCTTTAAGTGAGCGTTTTAAGTTGCCCGAAGAAGCGTATTTAAAGTACTTAGATTTAGTTGCAACAGCCATTGCAGCCGATATTGTACCCATTACTGGTGAGAACAGAATACTAGCATTTTATGGTATAAAAAAAGTGAACGATAACCCATGTGTAGGTATTAAAGCACTGATACAATTATCATCGGTAAAAAAACAAATGCATATAAATAATTTGGTATTTGTAATAGCCCCAAGAATTAATGCTGCTGGCAGAATGGATGATGCAAAAAAAGCTGTTCAATTGTTTATTGAACAAGATTTTACCAAAGCTCTTGAATTTGCTGAAATACTGCAAGTTGATAATATGGATAGACGTGAAGCCGATAGCACTATTACTGAGGAAGCATTGGCAATGATTGAAGAAAATCCAGCTATGATTGATCGTAAAACAACAGTGCTTTTTCAATCGCATTGGCATAAAGGTGTGGTTGGTATTGTAGCTAGTAGATTGATTGAAACTTACTACCGGCCAAC
The DNA here is from genome assembly GCA_038327865.1 of Chitinophagales bacterium. Taxonomy (GTDB): domain Bacteria; phylum Bacteroidota; class Bacteroidia; order Chitinophagales; family Chitinophagaceae; genus Parasediminibacterium. The sequence goes on from JBBQLL010000006.1 coordinate 50,553, forward strand.
CATTGTTTTAACCAAAAGTGGTGATGTAGTTGCTGGAAGTGCCAGAAGCGTTGCAGGCTTTAATTTGTATGAAGCCATTCATGCTTGTAAAGATTATTTATTAGGTTATGGCGGGCACTTTGCAGCAGCAGGAATGACGCTACTACCAGAACAAGTTGAAAACTTTAGTGAAGCCTTTGAAAAGGCAGTAGCAGCAAGCATTACACCCGAATTATTAATACCAGAAATAGTAATTGATGCAGAAGTAAAACTAAGCGATGTCACCCCATCATTTTACAATATTATTTGCCAAATGGAGCCATTTGGACCAGATAATATGCGACCCGTTTTTATATCAAAAAAAGTAATAGATACAGGCTTTAGCAAATTAGTAAAAGAGCAGCATATTAAGTTCGCAATTCGTCAGCAAAACGTTATAGTTTCAGGCATTGGTTTTAACATGGCAGATAAATTTCACTTACTGCAAATGAAAGAACCACTAGACATAGTTTATACCCTTGACGAGAACGAATGGAACAAAGAAAAAAATATTCAGCTTAAAGTGATTGATATTAAGTTGAGTGTTGAATAAAACAAAAGCAGCTATCCAAAGAAGATAGCCACTTTTATTTATAATATTCAATAAATGTTATTTTGTGTTTTTCACATACTTATCCAACCAATTATTCATTTCCCAAAGCATGTGTAATAGGTTTTCTTTGCCTCTATAACCATGGGCTTCAAAGGGCAAACTTACATACCTAACAATACCGCCATTGCCTTTAATGGCATTAAACAAGCGCTCACTATTTATAGGAAAAGTTCCTGGGTTATCATCAGTATCACCATGAATTAATAGTATCGGTGTTTTAATTTTATCCGCATAGCTAAAAGGGCTCATTTCATAATAGAGTTGAGGGGCTTGCCAGTAAGTGCGTTCTTCGTTCTGAAAGCCAAACGGTGTAAGAGTTCTGTTATACGCACCGCTTCGTGCAATACCCGCTTTAAATAAGCTAGTATGAGCTAGTAAATTAGCCGTCATAAATGCACCATAACTATGACCACCAACTGCCATTCTATTCCTATCGCCAACACCCATTTCTGAAAGTTTATTAATTGCTGCTTCTGCATTTAATTGTAACTGCTGTACAAAATTATCATTGGGTTTTTTATCGGCACTTGCAGCTACAATTGGCATTTCGGCATTATCTAAAACAGCATAACCTTGTGTTACAAAAAATATTGGTCCACCAGAACTTATCAATGTAAATCTATTTTGGCTACCCCTTACTTGCGCAGCATCTGCGGCACTGTTAAACTCTCTGGGATAAGCCCAAATAAATACTGGTAAAGGGCCATCTTTTTCTTTGTTATACCCTTTTGGCAAATATAAATCGCCTGTTAAATCAACCCCATCGGCACGTTTGTATTGTATCTTCTGTTTCGTCACACCTTCAAGTTGTGGGTACGGATTTTTAAACGCTGTCAATGGCACATCAGCCATCTTTAATACTAGATTTTTGATGTAATAATTTGGCACCTCTTTTTGCGATTCTTTACGAGTCAAAAGTATCAATTTACCAGCATCTAATACGTCTGTTACAAACTCGTAAGTACCTTCTTGGCATCGCCAAATAATATCGTTTGCTTTAGTGGCAATATCGAATTTTGCTAAAAAAGGCAAGTCGCCTTTTGGTGATGACCCTATGATATTATTCATCAAAATTTTTGTACCATTATCTGTTGTTTGAATAACATCTCTACCGTATTTATTCTTAGTGGTAACAGGCATTCCAGGGCTATTGTAAGCATCTGTTTGGTTGCGCTCGTACAATACAGTTAAACCATTTGTAGCTGAATTATACAAACTTACTTTACTAGTTTGTTTAGCTTGAGACCCTTCTTGAACCAAAGCAATTGTTGCATCGCCCCATTGTGTACCTCGATAACGCATTTGTGTTTTAAACAATTCTTTGGCTTCGCTAGAGAAAGGAGCTGCTAAGGCATACACAGCGTCATGATAAGTCATTGATTTTTTTATTAACCCACTGTCTAGTGGCTTACACCAAGTAATTGTAGCTGGTTCATCATCACGCCAATCAAAACTTCTAGGCACATTCTGTACATTATCATAACCGCTTGGTCTTGCTTCTGTAGAAGGTAAATCTGCTAATAGTTTTACTGCTTTACCACTCATATCAACAATACTTATAGTTGATGGAAAACCTTGTGCAGTAACCAAGTAAGAAAATGGTTTATTGATAACTTTAGTAAGTAAATATTTTTTATCGGGTGAAGGGCTGAATGTTGCATAAATGGCAGACTTGCCAATAACAGTTTCTACACCATTTTTACTTAAAACCAATTTCGATGTAGCATAAAATTCAAACAGTTTTTCATCATATGGCGATTTGATCAAATCTTGAAAAGTGGCACTAGGTGCGGCTTTACCGAGATTCTGCTGAATAGTTGGTCCACTAGGTGCCAAACCTTTTGCAGGTGCAGCATTAGCCGGCTTGGTTGCCGCTTTATACAAAATAGTATTATCATCAACCCAAGTGTAAGCAAGGCCAAGTATTGCATTAACTGGTTGCTTATTCATTTTAATAGCCTTTTGCAACACCAAGTCTATCACATACAAATCCACATTTTTACCATTCGTTTGGGTAAAAGCAATCTTCTTTTCATTAGGACTCCAACTTACACTGGCTGCAAGCAATGGTATTGGTAATCCAGCAATTTTAAACTCTTTATTAGCCTTAATATTTTTAAGTGTAAAATCATTAATAAATGTTTGCCTACTTAAAGCGTAATTATTAGGATTTATCCGCAAGCCAGCAATTCTTATTTCAGGCATTGCAAGCTCTTCAACAGAAGGATAGGAATTTCTTACACTTAACAACATCCACGCTGCTTTGCTATCAATACTTACACTAGGTGTAGGTTTTGCCAATAATAAATCGACCATTTCTTTTGGTGGCATTTGGTAGGTAATGGCGTCTTGGGCTTGAATGGTTGTTACCAAAAAAAAGCAGCTTACAAACAGTAATTGTTGCAATAATCTCATATCGTTAAAGTTTAGGCACTCAAGTTACGTTTCTACCAATTCTACAAAAACCGTTTATAAAATTTTGTTGTTTTAGGTTTTACCCTACTTTTGCGACATGAACAAAACAGCACATAATCATCACTATCATTTATTACTAAACAGGTAAGCGATTGATGTTTTGTGTTATTAAACATATTGATGCAGGCTTACTAAAAAATAGTAAGCCTTTTTTTTTGATTTATGATTGAAATGATTTGAATGAAAACAATGATTTTAAAATGTACTCAACCAATAAATAATTACAAATGCGTGTTTCAAATAGCACCCCTTTAGAAGCAGGGGTTAAATTAAAATTAGCAATTCAAAAAAGTGGCCGCTTGCATGATGACAGCATGAAGTTATTAAAAGAGTGTGGTATAGATATTAGTAATGGTGTAAATACATTGAAAGCCCATGCAAGCAACTTTCCTTTAGAAGTTTATTTTTTACGTGACGATGATATTCCTCAATATGTAGAAGATGGTGTTGCTGACATTGGTTTTGTTGGTGAAAACGTCGTACTTGAAAAAAAGAAAAAAGTAGATTTGATTGAGAAGCTTGGTTTCAGTAAATGTCGTTTAAGTATAGCCGTTAGTCGTGGAGTTAACTACGCTGATTCCTCTTTTTTAGAAGGCAAAAAAATTGCGACTTCTTACCCTATTATTGTACAAGACTTTTTAGATAAAAATAATATCAAAGCCGAGATACATGAAATTAGTGGCAGCGTTGAAATAGCACCTGGCATTGGGTTAGCCGAAGCAATTTGCGATTTGGTAAGTAGTGGTTCTACCCTATTTATGAATGGCTTAAAAGAAGTTGAAACCATTTTACAATCAGAAGCTATTTTAATAAAAAACAAACAACTGAACCTTGCACAACAACAGGTGTTAAATAAAATGTTGTTTAGAATTCAGTCGGTAAAAAAAGCAAAAAACAATAAGTATGTTTTGCTTAATGCACCTAACGAAAACCTTGAAAAAATTATTCAATTATTACCAGGTATGAAAAGCCCAACTGTCTTGCCATTGGCGGAAAAAGGTTGGAGCAGCGTTCATAGCGTACTAAAAGAAAGTGAGTTTTGGGATATTATTGAACAACTAAAAGCATTAGGGGCACAAGGAATTTTGGTAGTGCCGATAGAGAAGATGATTATTTAGTCTGACCCATGATTTTGAGTGATTTGAATGATTATTATGATTTGTAAATTATGAAAACATATTTGAGACCCAATAAAAATACTTGGAAAGGATTGCTACAAAGACCAGCATTTGATAACATTGAGTTACTTGAGAAAGTAACAACGGTTTTGGCAGATGTAAAGCAAAATGGTGATGCTGCTATTGTAAAATACACCACACTTTTTGACGGTGTTGCTCTTGATAGTTTTATTATAAAAGATACAGAAATTGCTGATGCAATTACATTGGTTTCAGAAGAATTAAAACAAGCAATACAACAAGCGGCAAATAACATCAAAGCCTTTCACAGCAAGCAATTGAGCCCTACTGAAGTTATTGAAACAATGCAAGGTGTGCAATGTTGGCGAAAAAGTGTAGGCATAGAAAAAGTAGGCTTGTATATACCTGGTGGTTCTGCACCTTTATTTTCAACTATTTTAATGTTGGGCATACCTGCACAGTTGGCTGGTTGCAAAGAAATTATTCTTTGTTCACCACCAAATAAAGCCGGTAAACTGCACCCTGCTATTTTGTTTGCAGCACAATTAGTGGGCATTACCAAAGTATTTAAAATTGGTGGTGTGCAAGCAATTGGTGCGATGGCTTATGGCACAAAAACTGTACCGCAAGTGTATAAAATATTTGGACCAGGTAACCAATTTGTAACTTGTGCTAAACAATTGATTCAGCAGGAAGGTGTGGCAATAGATATGCCCGCCGGACCAAGTGAAGTTTGTGTGTTGGCAGACAATTCTGCAATACCCGCTTTTGTTGCTGCCGATTTACTAAGCCAAGCAGAACATGGTGCGGATAGTCAAGTAATTTTAGTATCAACATCAGAAATATTAGTACAAAAAGTACAGATAGAATTAGCGCAACAAGTGGCACAATTACCAAGAAGAGATTTGGCGTTAAAAGCACTTGACAATAGCAAAGCAATTGTTGTAAATACTATTGATGAAGCTATTGATTTAGTAAATGATTATGCGGCTGAACACTTAATTATTTCTTGTGAAGAAGCTGATGCCATTGCAGAAAAGATAATTAATGCAGGCTCTATTTTTATTGGTAATTACTCACCAGAAAGTGTGGGTGATTATGCTAGTGGCACCAACCACACATTACCTACAAATGGCTTTGCAAAAGCTTATAGCGGTGTAAGTGTAGATAGTTTTGTAAAGAAAATTACGATGCAAAAACTAACCCAGCAAGGCTTGAAAAACATTGCATCAACAGTTAGTTTAATGGCAGAAGCAGAGGGTTTGGATGCACATGCTAATGCAGTAAAAATTCGCATTGCTGCTGGTAATATCTAACTGTACAAGTGTGCGACGCAACGAAGTAAAATAGACTTATAAAAGCTGGTTACAAAAAGAAAAAAAATGTTCAACTTAGATAAACTTACGCGGGATAATATTAAAAACTTAGTGGCGTATTCATCGGCAAGAGATGAGTTTAGTGGTGAGGCAAAAGTGTTTTTAGATGCGAATGAAAATAGCCTTGGCAGCCCATTAACAAAGTGGTACAACCGTTATCCTGACCCGCACCAAGTGGCTGTTAAAGCTGCATTGAGCCAAGTGAAAGGTATTGGTGCTGAACATATTTTATTAGGCAATGGCAGCGATGAATGTATTGACTTGCTGTTTCGTTGCTTTTGCAATCCGGGTAAAGACAATGTGATTATTTGCCCACCAACTTATGGTATGTACGAGGTAAGCGCCAACATTAATGACGTTGAAATTAGAAAAGCACCACTGCTAGAAACGTTTCAATTGGATTTAATTCATTTAGAAACGCTGGTAGATGAAAACACGAAGTTGATTTGGTTGTGTTCGCCAAATAATCCTACTGGCAATTCGCTAAATAGAGAAGACATAGAAACCGTGTTGAACAACTTTAATGGCATTGTGGTGGTGGATGAAGCATATATCAATTTTGCGAAGCAAAAAACGTTCATTCAAGAACTTGGTGAATATCCAAATTTAGTAGTATTGCAAACTTTTAGTAAAGCTTGGGGGCTTGCTGGTTTGCGTTTAGGAATGACGTTTGCTTCCACTGAAATTATTGCTATTTTAAACAAAACAAAACCACCGTACAACGTTAATCAGGTAACGCAAGAATTGGCATTGAAAGCATTGGAAGAAGTTGGCCAAGTGAATGATATGATTAATGAACTAGTTGATATGCGTGAGGCATTGGCGGAAGTATTTACGCAAATGCCAAGTGTAGAAAAAGTGTATCCATCTGATGCTAATTTTTTATTAGTGAAAATGAAAGATGCCAGAAAAGTATATGAATTTTTGTTAACAAAAGGCATTGTACTAAGAGATAGAAGTAGTGTAAAACTGTGCGATGACTGCTTACGAATTACTGTTGGTACTGAAAAAGAAAATACCTTTTTGGTGGATGCATTGGCCGAATGGCTAGAGCAAATACCAGTTGCTGACTAAAGTATTAAACCGATGCATTGTGCGACGCAACGATGCTACATAATAGTACAAAGCTGGCTACAAAAAATTTTAAATGCCAAATTCCACAGGCTTTTGCGATACTTTATTATATGTCTTAAACAGTTTATCCCAATATGGGAAAATGGAACTATAATTAGAATCGGTTTCAGATTTTATTATAGAATGATGTATACGGTGCATGCGTGGCGATACAATAAAACGGCGTAAGAACAAGTCTAAACGCTCAGAAATTTTTACGTTTGAATGATGGATAATAATAACGGGCAATAACACCAACCCATGCACCAGCAGTGCATTTAAGCTGATGCCGAGTAAAGGAAAGAGTGCTAATTTTACGATGAACGACAGCGATAATTCTCCAGTATGAAAACGAATAGCGGTAGTGCTATTCATCTTGGTATCGGCATGGTGGAATTTATGAAAATACCATAAAAATGGTAAAATATGATTGCTTCTGTGCCACCAATATAAAAAGCAATCTATTAGTAAAAAGCTAACAATAAGTTGCACCCAAATATTGATTGATAGCCATTGTAATAGGCCGAATTGTTGCACATTGCAGAACTGTATAAGTTGCTGAAAATAATAGCCAACAACAAATACAAAAATTGTATTAAAAATACCGAGTGCTATGTTTCTTAAATCGTGCTTATAATCTATTAACTCACTACGTTGTGGTATAATATGCTCAGCCAAATAAGTTAAAGTAAAAACAATGCCCACAGCAAATGGCTGTATAATTTGTAGAATATATGTAATATTACTTGCCAATTTATTTTACAGTAACACCAGTAAAGTAGATACTAAATTTACCATCAGCAGTCTGATGATTGGTTACAATGTTTAAGCCTTTCATTTTTGCCATATCCTGCCAAGTTGTACTAAGGGAAGGCTTTTCAGCACCACCTTTTCGGTAGCTCCATTCGGTTATCATATACTTATTATCAAGGTATAAATCATAAGCATCGCCAGGTGTATAACCATCTTTATTGTTGTATTGAACGGTTAGCATCGTTTGTTCTTTTTTACTAATTGGCGATATTTGAGCCTCTTTTAAAGTAAGGGTTGAACCGCTATCCCATATTAAATGAAATGGAAAAATTAACCAATATTGATCATTAATAAACTTTTGATCTACACTTTTTATGGCAGTAGATTGGATGGTATCTCTTTTATAAGTTACAGATTCTTTAGGAGTAGTCATCGTCACAATATTGTCAGCAATATTCCAATTCCAACTACGAGAAGTAATAGAAGTATCACGTTTAACATTAAATGTAAAAGTAATTGCCTTAGCATTTTTATAGTTGTCAATACCATAAGCTGATGCAACTTTTTTTGCAATATCCATAGCTGCGTTTTGGGCATTTATAGTGGCTATTGATAAAAACAAAATAGTTAAAAATAAAAATATTTTTTTCATGATTTTCGATTGAAGGTACAAGTTAACTGTTTGTACATTATAGTAAAGTATTTGTTCAATAACTTACTACTACTATTATGTTTCGTTCCAAATTGGTGGATATTTTGTAGAATACATAATATTAATATTATACATATAAATGATTACTTTTACTCGAAATCTGCACCAGGTAATCGTAACATAGCTTCTTTATCAGTTTTTCTTTGGGTGTGTTTTTTAAGTATTGCACTGTTAAATTGTTTGGTACTCGTACTCTTTTTTACACGCCATAGTTCATTACGAGCAAACCTTGCTGCCTCATCAACATCCACTATTGGCAAAGGAAAATCGACACCTAATTTAAAACCAATTAATTGTTGCTCTAAAGCACTCATTTTCCAAGGTTCGTGTATAAATGGCTCAGGAATATTTACTAATTGTGGTAACCATTGCTTTATAAAAATTCCTTTAGGGTCGTGATCTTGACCTTGCTTAGTAGGATTGTAAATGCGTATGGTATTGATGCCAGTAGTACCGGCTTGCATTTGAATTTGTGGGTAATGAATACCTGGCTCGTAATCTAAAAATAGTTTGGCTAAATGTGGTGCAATAGTTTGCCAAGGCAACCATAAATGATGGGTAGCAAAACTTACAACCATGCTACGCATACGAAAATTAAGATAACCAGTTTGTTGCAAGCAAACCATACAAGCATCTACTAACGGAATACCAGTTTTGCCTTGTTGCCAAGCTAATAGTTTCTTAGCATCTACAACTGTTCGTATCTGATTAAACCCTTTATTTAAGTTTTTGAATTCCATGGCACACTCACTTTCAAACTTTTGTATAAAATGACAATGCCAAATAAGCCTACTCGTAAAAAAGTTGATATTGCGCTTATCCCCTGTTTCGTGTTTCGCTTGTTGTGCCGCTTGATACACTTGCCGCATACTGATATTACCGTAAGCCAAATAAGTTGATACTCTACTACATGCTTTTCTACTTTCAAGGGGCTTACTTATTGATCTGATATAGTTAGCCCTACGATTGTACAAAAAACTATGCAAATACTTTTGGGCATATAAAAAACCACCTGGTTGAAACTGCGTATTTGTAGTAATAATATTTTGTGATAATGGTTTGGGGAATAAAAGTGCTTTAATATTTTCAGATATTGTTACAGAAATTAATTGAGATATATCAACCTCGACTTGTGGTTGCTCCATTGTAAATAGCCATTTTTTATTCCAGTCAGTTCTACTGTGTAGCCTTCTAATTACCCCGTTAGTGGGATATTCTTTCCAAACAATATGGTGCGTTTTGCAAAACTTGCTAACCGCTTTGTCTCTCGCAAAACTTAAGGCATTCCCTGTTTCCTCGTGACTAAAAATAGTATGTATATGATAGAATTGCTGCAATAAATTTATAGTAGCTATTGCCTCACCATGTGCCATTACTATAGAAGCACTTATTGGCTGCAAAGCTTGCTGTAACTGCATAACACTTTGATACATGAACCGATAATGTCTTTCATCTATATCATTGGCTGCCATTATAGACGGCTCATAAATATATAATAATAAAGTTGGAATTTTAACTGATATAGCTTCTTGTAGTGGCAAGTGGTCTTGCAATCGCAAATCCTTTTTAAACCAAACTATATTGATGATAGGCAGCACAAATATTTTAGATTAGGCGATTAAATTGATATTTTGTAGACAAGTTTTTTTTACAAGGTAATCTGACTGTCAACCAGTTTCTTGAAGATTGGATAGCTATTTTCTACAAGCCCATTTCTATTTTTAAAAACTTCGCGGTATGGCTTACTTTGTTTTTAATCATTTGTTCAGGTGTGCCTTCAAACAATATTTTACCCCCACCATCACCACCTTCTGGTCCCAAATCAATAATATGATCGGCCATTTTAATCACATCTAAATTATGTTCAATAATCAGCACAGAGTTGCCCCTATCAACCAATTTATTTAGCACATTCATCAATAATTCAATGTCTTGAAAATGCAGACCAGTAGTCGGTTCATCTAAAATATAAAAGGTTTTACCAGTATCTTTTTTACCAAGTTCTGTACTAAGCTTTACACGCTGCGCCTCGCCACCACTAAGGGTTGTAGCAGATTGTCCCAAAGTAATATAGCCAAGACCTACATCTTGTAGCACTTTAATTTTACGAAGCATCCAAGGCACTGCATGAAAAAACTCAACAGCTTCATCAACAGTCATATTTAAAACATCACTAATAGATTTCCCCTTGTAACGAATTTCTAAAGTTTCACGATTGTAACGCTTGCCATTACATTTTTCGCAAGGCACATACACATCTGGCAGAAAGTTCATTTCTATCACTCTCATGCCGCCACCTTCACACACATCGCACCTGCCACCTTTAACGTTAAACGAAAAACGGCCAGCCGTGTAACCACGTATTTTTGCTTCTGGTACGGCTGCAAACATGGTTCTAATATCGGTAAAAAAACCGCAGTAAGTAGCAGCATTGCTACGCGGGGTTCTACCAATAGGGCTTTGGTCTATTTCAATTACCTTATCAATCGCTTCTAATCCTTTTACAGATTTATATTCCATCGGCAACGTCTTACTATTGTACGCATGTTTACCTAAAATTGGGTATAAGGTTTCATTAATTAAAGTAGATTTTCCGCTACCACTTACACCACTTACCACAATCAATTTACCTAAAGGGAAATCAACACTAACACCTTTTAAATTATTACCAACAACTCCTTTTAATTCTAGCAATTTACCATTGCCTTGCCGCCTTTCTTTTGGTATTGCTAAGCCTTTTGTGCCGTTTAAATAAGCAGCCGTATCGCTACCACTTTTTAACACTTCTGCGGGTGTGCCTTGTGCAACAATATGCCCACCAAAACGACCAGCTTTTGGACCAATATCTATTAAGTAATCAGCAGCCATCATAATATCTTTATCATGCTCTACCACCAACACGCTATTACCAATATTTCTAAGGTTTTGTAAGGCTGAAATAAGTCGCTGATTATCACGTTGATGCAACCCAATACTTGGCTCATCTAAGATGTATGTAATTCCCTGTAATTGGCTACCTATCTGCGTTGCAAGCCTAATACGTTGGCTTTCGCCACCACTTAAAGTGCGTGACGGACGATTTAATGATAAGTAGGTTAGACCAACATCTAATAAAAATTGTAATCGCTCTCTAATTTCTTTTAAAATATCCTTCGCAATAACGTTTTGTTTCTTGTTTAAACGTTGCTCAATATCGGCAAACCAAACTTGTAGTTTATCTAAGTTGAGGTTGCTTATTTCTGAGATATTTTTTTCATCTATTTTAAACCACAAACTTTCTTTTCTAAGCCTTGCACCATTACAGCTTGGGCAACCTTTTAGTTCCATAAATTTCTCCGTCCATTCACGCATGGTTTCTGTACTACTTGTTGCGCCAAACCATCTTTTTAGCATAGGAATAATACCTTCGAATTCGCCAGTATAAGGATCGTGCTCTGGTAGATTTTCAAAGTCTAAAATCTCTTCGCTAACACCAGTTTCGTTACCATACAAAAGCAGATTTAATGCAGCTTGCGGTAACTCTTTTATAGGTTTATCAATACTAAATTTATTGCGCTTTGCTAATGCCTCTACACTTTTAAACATAGACGCTTCACGCTGTTCGCCCAATGGTACAATACCACCTTCCTTAATGCTTTTATTGTAGTCGGGAATAATGGCTTCTAGGCTTACGGTATATACGTTACCCAAACCTTTGCAAGTAGGACAAGCGCCATAAGGGGAATTAAAAGAGAACGCATTTGGCGATGGTTCTTCATAGCTAATACCAGTATCAACGCACATGAGTTGCTTAGAATATTGTACCGTAGCATTAGTATCATTTACTAACAAAAACATTAGGTCTTTACCCATTTTTAAAGCCTGCTGCACACTTTGACTCAAACGAACTTTCATATCATCTGTTACAGCCAATCTATCAACTACCACTTCAATATCATGAATTTTGTAACGGTCCACTTGCATCCGCTCTTTTAAATCCATCACTTCACCATCTACCCTAACTTTTAAAAAACCCTTTTTGCGAATATCCTCAAACAACTCTCTGTAGTGCCCTTTTCTACCACGAACTAATGGTGCTAAAACCGATATTTTTTTCCCTTTATATTTTTCAAAAATATTTTCTACAATCTCTTCTTCACTAAATTTCAACATCTTTTTTCCCGTGTTATAACTATATGCTTCGCCAATTCTAGCATACAGCAACCGTAAAAAATCGTACACTTCTGTTACAGTGCCTACAGTGCTTCTAGGATTTTTATTAGTAGTTTTTTGTTCTATAGAAATTACAGGGCTTAAGCCAGTAATTTTATCTACATCTGGCCTTTCCATATCGCCCATAAATTGCCTTGCATAGGCACTAAAACTTTCCATATAACGCCGTTGGCCTTCGTTATAAATAGTATCAAATGCTAATGATGATTTACCACTGCCGCTAACACCAGTAAACACTACTAATTTATTTTTGGGAATAGAAATATCTATATTTTTAAGATTGTGTTCTTTTGCGCCAAACACTTCTATATACTCGTCTGATGTAACCATTTTATTCATACTTTTTATAAAACAACAAGATAGCTAATTTGTTAAGTTTCTTTGTTTAATAGTGGTTATTCAAACGGCAAAAATTTTTCAGCCTGCACTTTTATCAACTGAGGATATTTTTCATTTAAGCAATTACCATTTAACACTTGCTCGTAATAATTTAAATATTTATCAGTCATTTGGGTAGATGTAAAATATGCCATTACATAGTCGTAACACGTTTTCCGATTATAGCTATCCACTTCTTTTAAAGCAATTACTAACTCAGCAGATCTATTAGATAAAAATCCAACTTCTTTCGTTACAATCTCTGGCAATGAACCATAAGGCGTACCAAAAACAGGGCATCCAAAAAAGAGGCTTTCTATAATAGCAATACCAAAAGGTTCGTGCCAAAGTACAGGAAACAACATGGCTTTTGAACTATTTATGATGGCATTTTTTTCAGTCCCACCTTTAATACCATAAAAGTGGGCATTTGTATCAAAAGTTAATCTAATGCCTTGGTTAAAATTGAACCTAACACCACCAATAATGTGCAACGGAAGCTTCGCCATTGAAGCAATTCCAATTGCACCTCTCACGTTTTTTACCCGCCAGGCGGCATCACCTAAAAAGTGGATATAGTTTCTTTTATTATTAAAAATAGGTGTACCATAATCTTCTGGGTCTATACCGTTATGTACAAAAACGTCGCTTCCAAAACGTGCTGAATGATTGGCAGAAACGAAGACCATATTTTTATGCAAAACGCGTTGGTCATTAATATTACCATGCAAAGTTTCTATATACGGTTTCAATGGCGTTTCATTTACCCCATGGTTCAAATGAATCACATCTATATCTGCTGGCACTTGCTCATTAAAAGGCTTATCAATATTCAGTTCTAGCACATTGGCAAATGAGCAGGTAGAGCCTTTTGCAACCATATAAGTTACTTTATGTCCTCGCTTTACAAGCGCTTTACCCAACCACCAAATTACACGTTCTGTACCGCCATATTTTAAAGCAGGAATAGTGGTATTATTAACTATTAAAATATGCATTATACATTACTTAAAAAATAAAATTAGTGGCTTGAATTATTATAATAAGAAAAAATATTTGGCATTATGGAAATCGTGCTTATACATTTGCACTAGTTCTTTAAATTACTTATCAAGAAAGGTAGAGGGATTAGGCCCGATGAAACCTTGGCAACCCAAGCAAGTCACTCACTTGTTTGAAGGTGCCAATTCCATTTCGTTACAAACGGAAAGAGATAAGTCAGAGTTAAGTTTGATACAACATTGATTGATAACCCTATCAATTTCATATACTTCAAGCCCATCTGACTTTATCAGGTGGGCTTTTTTAATGTCATCTAGCCAAAACTTAAACTGCCTTCTTCTAAGATTTTTATACTCAAAAAAATAAACATTATGAGCAACTTACGTTTTGAAACATTACAATTACATGCTGGTCAAAAACCAGATCCAACTACCAATTCTCGTGCAGTACCTATTTACCAAACAACCTCTTACGTGTTTAACGATGCTACACATGCTGCCAACTTATTTGGTTTAAAAGCATTTGGTAACATTTACACAAGATTAATGAACCCAACTACCGATGTATTTGAGCAACGCATTGCTGCATTAGAAGGTGGTGTTGCAGCCGTGGCAACAGGCAGTGGGCAAGCAGCACAATTTTTAGCATTAAACAATATCGTACAAGCAGGCGATAATTTCATTTCTACGTCGTTTTTGTATGGTGGCACTTACAACCAATTTAAAGTAGCATTTAAGCGTCTAGGCGTTGATGTTCGCTTTGCAAATGGTGATGATGTTGCTAGTTTTGAAGCCCTGATTGATAGTAACACAAAAGCTATTTATTTAGAAACAATTGGCAACCCACGTTTAAATATTCCTGATTTTGAAAAGTTTGCAACACTAGCCAAAAAGCATGATTTACCCTTAATAGTTGACAATACTTTTGGTGCAGGTGGCTACTTATTTAAACCATTAGAACATGGTGCACATATTGTGGTAGAAAGTGCTACAAAATGGATTGGCGGACACGGTACAAGTGTTGGTGGCGTTGTAATTGATGGTGGTAACTACAATTGGGGCAATGGCAAATTTCCACAATTTTCTCAACCAAGCGATGGATACCATGGGCTAGTTTTTTCAGATATTTTTGGCATCAATAACCCATTAGGTTTACCAAATATTGCCTTTGCAATTAGGGCAAGGGTGGAAGGTTTACGTGACTTTGGTGCATCGCAAAGTCCCTTCAATTCATTTCTATTGATTCAAGGAATAGAGACTTTGAGTTTACGTGTGCAACGTCATGTTGATAATGCTTTGGAACTGGCAAAATGGTTAGAAACTAACGAAACTGTTGAGTTTGTTTTGTACCCTGGTTTAGAAAGTAATCCTTACCACGAATTAGCTAAAAAATACTTAAAAAATGGCTTTGGTGGTGTGTTACAAGTTGGCATTAAAGGTGGCAAAGAAAATGCCACTAAATTTATTGATGCTCTTCAATTAATTAGCCATCTAGCAAACGTGGGAGATGCAAAAACATTGGCCATTCACCCAGCTTCTACAACGCATGAGCAAATGAATGAGGCAGAACAATTGGCTGCTGGTGTTAACCCAAATCAAGTGCGTATAAGTGTAGGTATTGAACATATTGAGGATATTAAAGCGGACATTCAGCAAGCATTAGATAAAGTGTTTGCATAGTATAGAAATAAGTGTGTGACCAGCTGAAGAATATCTATGATACTTCGTTGCGTCGCACACTTATACTTTTAGATACTTTATTGAGCTTACAACAATTAGGCTACAGATTTACGCACATGACAGAGATTTTTAAACACAACCAACCATTTACTTTAGAAAGTGGTAAAGTACTGCCAGCATTGCATTTGGCATACAATACGTTTGGCACTTTAAACGCAGATGACAGTAATATTATTTGGATTTTTCATGCCTTAACTGGTAACAGTAATCCACTCGAATGGTGGCATGGCTTAGTGGGCGAAAACTGCTTATTTACACCCGAAAAATATTTTATTATTTGTGTAAATATGCCCGGTAGCCATTATGGAAGCATTAATGCATTAAGTAATAACCCAGAAACAGGAAACCCCTACTATCACACATTTCCATGGTTTACTACCAGAGATATGATTAGGGCTTATCAGCATTTAAAAACTGCTTTAGGCATCACTAAAATCTATATTGGTTTGGGCGGTTCTATGGGTGGGCAACAATTGCTAGAGTGGGCCATTGAAGAACCTAGTTTATTTGAGCATATTATACCAATTGCTACCAATGCGTTTCACTCTGCTTGGGGTGTTGCATTTAATGCTTCGCAAAGGATGTGTATTGAGCATGATAGCACCTGGAAAGAAAATCATGCAGAAGCTGGTATTAATGGCATGAAAGCGGCTAGAAGTATTGCTTTATTATCTTACAGAAATCACGATACTTATGGTATTAAACAAATGGGCTTTACACAAGCTACAGCGCACTTGCCTGTTGATGAACAAGTATTTAATGCAGAAAGCTATCAACGATACCAAGGCGAGAAGCTAGCAAAGCGTTTTAATGCTTTTAGTTACTATGCTTTGAGTAAAGCAATGGATAGCCACAATGTAGGTAGAGATCGAGATTCAGTAGAAAAAGCACTAACTTTAATTACCGCAAAAACATTAGTTATTGGTGTAACTACAGATATTTTATTCCCCATTTTAGAGCAACAATTTTTAGCTAAAAATATTGCAAATGCGGAGTTTCTTGAGATACAATCTTTATATGGTCATGATGGGTTTTTATTAGAGTTTGAGCAGATTGAAAAAGCAATAATAAAATTTATAAATCCTACTTTACGGTAGAGCCAATTTAAAAGTCATTGACTTATCTGATAAAAAAAATAAAAAAAGCCGCAAATGCGGCTTTTTTATTCGATTAAATTACGTGCCTCAGGCGGGAATCGAACCCGCACTCGCATTGCGGCGAACAGGATTTTAAGTCCTGCGTGTCTACCAATTCCACCACCAAGGCTTCCAAAAAAAATTCCATCTTACGATGGAATACTTTTCGAGCGAAAGACCAGGCTCGAACTGGCCACCCCGACCTTGGCAAGGTCGTGCTCTACCAAATGAGCTACTTTCGCTTTTGTTTATAAGAACTTTCCCGTTTTTTTCGGATTGCAAAAATAGGGATGAAAAGTTCTCTACAAAATTTTTTTTACTATTTATATTCAGGAGTGTACTGGCTACTTTTTTGAATCTCTACTTCTGGGGTACCTTTATAACGACGACTATATAGTTTATAACACCCGCCTAATATAAATGCCATAAAACAAAACACTTGCAAATAAAATAAAAAACGTGATGAGTTTACCCAGTTTTTGGTAAAGTCATTATTACTTTTGTCGCTAACTTCGTATGCCATAGTTAATTAATTGCAACGCAAAAATAGGGTTCATTAACAAATTAACCTTGCTTATTAATAACTATTTCTGCAAAGGTTTTTTTTTGTTTTATAAAATGTTGCCAAACAATACTACCATTATAAACGCCTTGCAAATTTTTTAGTGGCTTTCTTAATAATTTATGTGTTTTATAACCTCTTACCCATAAAAAACATACTGCAAAATGCGCTTTTATTATAGCCACAAAAAAATATACATCGCCTTGTAACAAGCCCTTCCAAGCAGAAATGGCATCTAACAAAAACCTAAAGGGCAGTTTATATATTTTTTCTTGCCAAACTAAATTTTTTGATAGCATCAATAAGTTATTTCTAAAATTTAGAAATACTTTTCGGCCGCCACGAGGCAAAGTACCTGCACCAACATGATACACTACCGAGGTGGGACAAGCCATAATTTTGTAACCCGCCAATTGCATGCGCCAACATAAGTCAATTTCCTCTTGATGCGCAAAAAAATAAGCATCTAATCCGCCTAATTGGTGATACACCTGACTACGCACAAACATGGCAGCACCGCTAGCCCAAAATATTGGAACAATTGAATCGTATTGACCATGATCTTCTTCTAACACATCAAAAATACGTCCACGAGATAAAGGGTACCCCAAACTATCAATCCAGCCACCACAAGCCCCTGCGTACTCTAATAAATGCTTGCTGTAGTATGATAGTAATTTCGGTTGGCAAGCTGCAATCTGTTTATCAGTTTCCATCAAAGCAATAATGGGTTCTATCCACTGTTTTGTTACTTCAACATCTGAATTTAAAAGCACATAATAATCACTTTTTACTTGGTTTAGTGCCCAATTATATCCACCAGCAAAGCCATCATTTTGTATATTAACTAATAATTCTACAGCGGGGAAATGTTGCTTAACAAATTGCACAGATGCATCTGTTGAAGCATTGTCTGCTACAATGATCCGTTTGTTTTGATAAGACGATGCCATTACTATTGGTAGAAACTGCTCTAAATAATGCTGACCGTTGTAATTGAGAATAACAATAGCGACTGATGGTTGCAATAACAAATATTTTTTGCGAAAATAGCAGTTTATAAATGAGTTACTAAACAGATTATAAATTGAATAATATAAAAGCCGAGACAGATAATTGGTTAGACAATGTGTTTGTATGGCTAAGAGCTAATAAGCTTATTAAAGGAGATATTGGCTGTTAGCTAACAATAAATTATTAATTAAACATACGTATAAAAAAATAATGAGGTTTCTAAGTTCAAATATTAAGTGCGACGCATACTAGCTTAATTTAAATACAAAACCTAGCCACTAAATTAGATACACAAAAAAAACTGATTCAATTACTTGAGCCAGTTTTTTAATACGATTACAACAATAAATTATTTTTCAGACAAAAAGTCTTTGATTTTGTCTTTGTGTACAATTGCCTCTTTAAAAGTATAGGCACCAGATTTAGGGCTACGTACGGCTTTAATTACTTTGGTGTAATTTTTTGCCTCTGCTGCTGCTTTTAAATCTTTAACTTTAGCGTTCTTTGAAGCTGCTTTTGCCATGGTTTATTTAATTTCTTTATGAACAGTTACTTTTTTCAAAATGGGGTTAAACTTCTTAAGCTCTAAACGCTCAGGAGTATTTTTTTTGTTTTTGTTGCTGATGTAGCGGCTTGTACCAGGCATACCACTTGTTTTATGCTCTGTACATTCCAAAATCACCTGAACTCTACTACCTTTCTTTGCCATTATTATAGATAATTTGTGGTGTGTAAATTAGATTTTATCGCCTTTAGCTCTTAATGCTTTAACTGTGGCAACCAACCCATTTTTGTTAATGGTACGTATTGCCTCACTAGATACTTTTAAAGTAATCCAACGATCCTCTTCAGCATAAAAGAAACGCTTTGTTTGTAAATTAGGTAAAAACCTACGTTTGGTTTTAATGTTTGAGTGAGAAACACTATTACCTACCATTGGCCTTTTTCCTGTAACCTGACATACTCTTGCCATAACACATTTTTTTTCGGAGAGCAAAAGTAGGGAATCAGTTTCGATTACCAATATAATTTAGGGGATTATTTGCAAAATAAATCAATATAGACATTTTTACACATTCTTATACTTTAAAATACGTAACATTTGCAAAGCAACGGAAAGAATTATTAACCCAAAACCGTAGTAAAAGCCTGTACCAAGTTCTTTATTTTCCTGATAGACTGCAAATGCTAAAATGACACCATAAACAGGCTCTAGATTTAAAGTAAGGTTTTGTGTAAATGCCGATACTTTTTTTAAAGCCTGCAACGATAAGTCCATAGCCAAAACCGTACAAAACCAACTCATTAAAAGTAACCAAAACCAATCGGTAGCAGATGGCAGAATATGCAACGTGGGAAAGGCTTTTAAGTAAAATGGTATTAAAATTGTCAAGGCAATTAAACCCCCACTTAACTCGTAAAGCATTATCGTTTTTGGCTCAATAGAAGTAACTACTTTCTTATTAAAGATTGAAAAAATAACACTAAAAATAGTTGCGAATAACCCGATGATGATCCCTGTTTTGTAGTGCGGATCGAAGTGGAATATGAGATAAATGCCCGCTATACCAATAACCCCTAATAAAAAATCTATCCTATTAAATTTCATTTTGGTAAAAATGGGCTCTATAACTGCTGTAAATAACCCTGCAGCCGATAAGCATACCAAGGCTATTGATACATTGGCATATTTAATACTGCCATAAAAGCACACCCAATGCAACGCAATAATAATACCTATACTAAATAATTGTAGCGTTTTTTTTAAAGACAATTTTTGTAACTGCCCTTTAAACCAAAGCATAATAACTAATGTAACGACGGTAATGACAATTCTGTACCAAACTAATAGCGG
The DNA here is from genome assembly GCA_038327865.1 of Chitinophagales bacterium. GTDB lineage: Bacteria > Bacteroidota > Bacteroidia > Chitinophagales > Chitinophagaceae > Parasediminibacterium. The sequence goes on from JBBQLL010000006.1 coordinate 70,650, forward strand.
CGCATTTAGTGTAATTAATCTACCCAAAACACCCGTAAAGCCCCATAAAAAAACGGCTGTATGAAGTTTTATAAGGGTAGAACGCAAGGTTGTTTAGTTTGGGATTTTTTAGTTTGAGATTTGGGATTAAAATTGCTTCTTCCCAATTGTAGATGCCATATTATAAATTAACCTATTTATTTTCTGCTAGTAAATCTGTATTAAAACTAGTAGCAATAATCTTGGTTGTTTTTACTGGGGCTTTTACCTTTTTTTTAAACCCCCCAAAAAGGCTTTGCCATTCTAACCGTAACACACCAAAAATACCTTCTTTAATTATTTTAGCACTCATTTTACTTTCCCCAATTTGTCTATCTTGAAAAGTAATAGGTACTTCTTGAAGTTTAAAGCCTAATTTCCAAGCAACAAACTTCATGGCAATTTGAAAAGCATAGCCAATAAAATTTATTTCATCTAAATTAATTGACTCTAATACAGTTGCTTTATAACAAATAAAACCTGCAGTTGGATCTTTAATAGGCAACCATGTAATAATTTTTGTGTACAACGCACCCCCACGAGAATAAAAATGCCTATCGAAAGGCCAATCAATTACTTTACCACCTGCAACATAGCGGCTGCCAATGGCTACATCTGCACCACCATATTTGCACGCTTCGTACAAACGTTGCAAATCGTTTGGGTTGTGAGAAAAATCAGCATCCATTTCAAAAATAAATTGGTAGCCCTGCTTCATAGCCCATTTAAAACCATGAATATAGGCTGTACCCAAACCTAACTTACCTTCACGTTCTTCTAAAAAAAGTTGATTTGCATATTGCGATTTTAAATCTTTTACTATTTCTGAAGTGCCATCTGGCGAGCCATCATCTATTACTAATAAATGAAAATTTTGCTGCAAATTAAGCACAGCATGAAGAATGTTAGCAACATTTTCCTTTTCATTATAAGTTGGTATAATAACAAGTTTTTCCAAAATAAAATACACAATTAGGTACTAAAATAGTTAAAAAAAGACAATTCGATTTTAGATAGTGAAAATAAAAGACAAATTCGGTCGATTATCACTTTTTTACCAATGTTCTATTTAAAATTTCTGTAAATTTTTGCTTTGTATTTATTGCAAAATCACCTTTCATCATCCAATCGTAATATTGCGGTTCTTCTTTTAAAACTTGTGTTACAGCTTTACCTTTATGTTTACCAAAATTAAAAATTTCAATACCATCTATTCTAATAAATCGCCTTGCAAAATCAACAATATCATCCTCGCCCGTAAACTTAACAATACTTTCTAAAGTGTTACCAATATTAGGGTAGCGTTCTACTTGCGCTTCTAAAACCTCCCAAGTGGCTGTTGCATCTGCTTCTGCACCATGTGCACCTTCTAATATTTTATTACAGTAAAACTTATATGCTGCACTTAAAGTTCGTTGTTCCATTAAATGAAACACTTTTTGTACATCTAATAATTTTTTGCCTTCAATGATAAAATCTATACTAGCTCTAAAAAATTCTTCAATTAGTAATGGCAAATCAAAGCGATTGCTATTATAACCACCTAAATCGCATGGATCTAAAAATTGTTTTATTTCGTTTGCAACTACTTTAAAAGTTGGCGCATCTTTTACCATGACGTCAGTGATGCCATGTATATCGCTTGATGCTTTTGGTATAGGCATTTGCGGATTTATTAGCTTTCGTTTTACTTGTTTTGTTCCATCAGCTAAAATTTTTACAATAGCTATTTCTACAATTCTATCGTTACTAATGTTTATACCTGTGGTTTCAAGGTCTATAAAAGCTATGGGACGTGTTAATTGAAGTTTCATTTACAATACTATTTTTTTTCAAACTGATGATTGCGAAAGTAAGCATCGGCGTTAACGTTATTGAAAAATATTTGCTTTATAACAGTGCTATAAGCCACAACAAGCATCATTACCTTATCTTTGAAACGATATTAAAATTATCATAGTTAATTACAACCGTTTTTTATGAAAAGAGTTATCATATCAATTGTTTTTTTAGCATTTACGGCAGTTATGTTATCAGCTTGTGCAGCATCACGTGGTAAGGGTTGCCCAACCACTAACCCACGTTATTTTAAAGGCTAGTTTTATATTATTAGATAGGAAATTTTATTATGAATTGGATTCCACTTACGACAGAAGAACAGTTGAATGGTATAAGCACTAAATCATTCGTAACTCCTCAAGTTATATTTAAACACAGCACCACCTGCAGCATTAGTAGCATGGCACTAAACAGGTTAGAACGTGCTGAAGCCCCTAGTAATGCTGATTTTTATTATTTAGATTTATTAAAATTTCGTAATATTTCTCGGGCTATTACGGAAAAATTTGACGTACACCACGAATCGCCACAAATAATTATTTTAAAAAATGGTTCTTGCATTTATGATGAAAGTCATTATGGTATCTCTATGGCGGATATTGCAGAACAAGTTGCCAATGTTTAAGCATGCTAATTTATTTAATTGTTAACCGCAAATAATTGCAACCAGTAATTCAAGTATAAAATTACCCGTTTGTACATTGCATTTTAATTTTTTTATATCATTACCCAACAAAATTGCTTTATGAATTTTAGAAACTACTCTGTTCCTTATCAAGTTAATGAAAATTACAGTAAAAAAGTTGCCTACTTTTCAATGGAATTTGCCATTCACCAACCATTAAAAATATATAGTGGCGGACTTGGTTTTTTGTCAGGCTCGCATTTGCGAAGTGCCTACGAATTAAGACAAAATATGGTTGGGATAGGTATTTTATGGAAGTATGGTTATTATGACCAAACACGTAACCAAGACCAAACCTTACAGCCATCATGGATGGAAAAAAACACCTCATTTTTAGAAGATACTGGCATTAAGTTTCAAATATTAATACACGATGCGCCAGTATGGATAAAAGTTTTTTATCTAGCACCAGAAACCTTTAGTACGGCACCACTGTTTTTATTAAGTACCGATTTGCCTGAAAACGATTATGTATCTCAAACCATTTGCCACCGATTGTACGATGCGAATGTGGCAACCAAAGTGGCGCAATTTATATTACTTGGTGTTGGTGGTGCAAAGTTGATGGATGAAATTGGTTTTAACCCAGATGTATACCATTTAAACGAAGCGCATGCTATTTCATCTGCCTTTTACTTACTTAACAAGTTTAAAAGCGTTGAAAAATTAAGAGAGCATTTAGTATTTACCACGCATACACCAGAAGAAGCTGGTAATGAGAAACACGATATTTATTTATGCCACAAAATGAGCTATTTCTGTGGGTTAAGTATTGATGAAGTACGTAAATTAACTGGTACGGATGATGACCAATTTAACCACTCGCTAACTGCTTTACGTTTTGCCCGAAAAGCCAATGGCGTAAGTGCTTTACACGGTGTTGTATCTAGAGAAATGTGGGGTAAATATGCAGGTATTTGCGATATTATTTCTATTACCAATGCACAAAACTGGAAATATTGGGCCGATAAACAATTATATGGTTTTAAAGATAGTGGCAACGATTTTGGCTTTGATGACCGTAAAAAATATTTAAAGAAACGTGCGTTTGAAATTATTGCAGATCAAACCGGAAAAATATTTGATCCCAATGTATTAACCATCGTTTGGGCTAGACGATTTGCAGGTTATAAGCGTGCAGATATGTTGACATACGACATGGAACGTTTTGAAAAATTATTAAGCAGTACCAAATATCCTGTACAAATAGTTTGGGCTGGCAAACCTTACCCATTCGATTATCCAGCTATTGGCACATTTAATAATTTGGTACATTTAAGTAAAAAATATAAAAATGTAGCGGTGCTAATTGGTTACGAATTGAGCCTTAGTAAACGCTTAAAGCAAGCTAGTGATATTTGGCTAAACAACCCACGTGTACCACGAGAAGCTAGTGGCACAAGTGGTATGACGGCTGCCATGAATGGCGCTGTAAACTTTAGTACCGATGACGGTTGGATACCAGAATTTGTAGACCATGGCAACAATGGATTTGTAGTACCAAAAGCCGATTATGCCAATATGAATATCCATGAGCAAGATCAATATGACTTGGATACAACCTATGATATTTTAGAAAATCAAATTTTACCATTGTACTACGATAATTTTGATACTTGGAGGCAAATTATGAAAAATGGTATGCGTGATGTTCGTTTTCAATTTGATAGTAACAGAATGGCACACGAATATTACGATTTGATGTATAAAAATTAAGTTTAATTATAAACAAAAAGCGTTCGAGATTTTAAATCCTCGAACGCTTTTTGTTTATATGATCGCCAACGAAAACGCCATAATTAGTAGGTAGAATGAGATACCTACAAGTACTAAACACACAATTATTATTGTGTAAAAAGAGAGTAGTATTTTATTTACTTTCGAGCGTCTACAACACAAGCAAAACATAGTTATTATGGTTATCAATTTAAGCGAGCAACACAGTTTAGTAAGCAATTGGGTATCGGAATTAAGAGATATTAGTGTACAAGTTGATCGCTTGCGTTTTCGCAGAAATTTAGAGCGTATTGGCGAAATTGCTGCATATGAAATTAGCAAAATTTTACCAACAACCATAATTGAAATACAAACACCGCTTGGCACACATAATAGTATGGTTTTGGCCGAGCAACCCGTACTAGCAACTATTTTGCGTGCTGGATTGCCGTTACACAATGGCATGCTAAACTACTTAGACAAAGCTGACAATGCTTTTGTATCTGCTTATCGTAAGCACCACCATGATGGCACTTTTGAGATTAATTTAGAATATATGAGTTGCCCCAATATCAATAATCGTATTGTTATTATTAGCGACCCGATGTTGGCAACTGGTGCATCATTAGTAAAAACAATCAGGTTTATGAAAGATGAGGGTAACCCAAAACATATTCATATAGTTTGTGCCATAGCTTGCTCGGTTGGTATAGCACATGTACATAGCCAATGTGGTACAGATATTACTATTTGGTGTGGTGATATTGATGAGGAAATTACAGCTAAAGGGTATATAGTACCTGGCTTAGGCGATGCTGGTGATTTAGCTTTTGGAACAAAGTTGCAGGCATAATTTGTTAAAAAATATAACATAATATTTTAGTGATAAGAATTGCCTTATTTTAGATGTCTGATATTTGATATAGATGAAACAATTAGTTATAAGTACCTTTTTTTTACTTTTAGTTTCTGTGTTGCAGGCACAGGATCCACATTTCTCGCAATTTTTCGCATCGCCATTAACGTTAAATCCAGCTTTTACTGGCAAGTTTGCTGGTACATTTAGGGCTACGGGTAATTACCGTAACCAGTGGCCTACAATAAATAATGCCTATATTACCACAACTGCTGCTGTAGATTTTCATGTGCGAGAAAATAAAATTCCTACGAATGATACTTGGGGTTTAGGAGGTTTATTTTATAGTGATAATAGTGCCAATGGTGCTGTAAAGTTTAATTATGCAACACTATCTACCGCCTACCATAAAGGGTTAGATGAAGAGGGATTTCACCAACTAGGTTTAGGATTTCAAGCCACTTACGCCAATATGAGTATTAATACAGGCATGCTAAATTTTGCCGACCAATTAACAACCGCAGGTTTTACTGGTGTAACACAAGAAGTTTTTAGTGGGGCAACTTTAGCTACAAATTATATTGATATAAATGCTGGTGTGTTGTACACTGGTAGTACTACCGACAGAAATAATTTTTATTTTGGCGTAAGCTTATACCATTTAAACAGGCCTAAACAAAGTTTTGTTGGCGGTAATTTTGTATTAAACCCACGTGCCACAATACATGCTGGCACTTACTTTCCTTTAGGGTCAAATGGCAATACAACGTTGCATTTAAGTGGTATACAAAGTTTTCAAGGTGGTGCATCTGAAACGGTTATTGGTGGTGCTATACAACTATCTGCTAACCCCGATGATGAAAAACCAACGAGTATATATATTGGTAGTTGGCTAAGATTTAAAGATGCCATTATACCATATATTGGCTTAGAGTTTGGAGATGTGAGAATGGGAATGACGTACGATGTAAATAGTTCATCGCTTAAAACTGCTAGTGAACGACAAGGTGGTATCGAGATTTCGTTGGTGTATATCTTCAAAAAAAGCACTGATAAAGCTTTGCCCTGCCCTAAGTTTTAGTTTTTACGAAATAGTCATATCTATTGTATTGATAGACGAATTTTAATTCAGATACGGATTCTATTTGCCAGTTTAAGTCAATGAATAAAATTTCAAATCATTTACTGAAAATCGAAAAAGCCATTCTATTTTATAGAATGGCTTTTTACATAATTATAAAGTTTTACTACAATAACTAGTATTCGTCTTCATTAAACATAAAATCTTCTTGACTTGGATAATCTGGCCATATATCTTCAATACTTTCATAGATTTCGCCTTCATCATCTAATTCTTGTAAGTTTTCTACAACTTCTATGGGTGCACCGCTACGTATAGAGTAGTCAATTAACTCATCTTTACTGGCAGGCCAAGGTGACTCTTCCAAATAACTTGCTAGTTCTAAAGTCCAAAACATACTTAAAAAATTTGTGCAAATGTAATTGTATATATGACACTACCAAATGTAAGTTATGTTAAGCTTAAAATAGTAATTTCAGCGTTGTAGTAATTAACAAAATGATTGACTATAATTTTATGATGCAAGTTATTAGAGGTTTAAAAAGCTTGTTATAAGTAGCTATTTAGTTATTTAATAGCTAATTACCTTAAAGAAGTAATACGTATAACTAGCTAAACTAATTTTAAAAAAATGTGTTTTATATATTTACAGTTTTAAGCTTTGGCAGTAGATAGTTTTAAGTATTCACCTAATCAATTTATTAATTTTTATTAAAAAGGTAATTAATTATATATGGCAATAGCATTTACAATTATTGATACAGATCGCATTATAGAAATGGCATGGGAAGACCGTACACCGTTTGAAGCCATTGAATTTCAATTTGGTTTAAAAGAAAAAGAAGTGATTGAGTTTATGCGTGCCAATAGCAAAAAAAGCAGTTTTAAAATGTGGCGCAAACGCATGACAGGTAGAAACACTAAACACAGCAATCTTCGACCAGATGGCATTGACCGATTTAAATGTACCATGCAACGTGCTGTAAGTATGAATAAAATTAGTAAACGATAACGAATGGGAGCATATGAAGTTGTAAAAATGTGCTAATTAAAAAGCCTATTCTAAAATTCACATTTCTGAATATTCGCAAATCCGCACATTATCACATTATTAAATTAATTCTATCACCGTAATTTCTGGCAAAATACCTACCCTACCAGGGTAACCAATAAATCCAAACCCACGATTAACGTATAGTTTTTGTTTACCCTCCTCATACAAACCTGCCCATTGTTTGTACATCCACTTTACAGGGCTCCATTTAAAATAAGGATTTTCTAAACCAAACTGCATACCATGTGTGTGGCCAGCCAGCATTAAATCAATATCTTTATAGTCTTTGGTCACCTGATAATCCCAATGGCTTGGGTCGTGGCTCATTAATATTTTAAAAGGAATATTTTCTGTACCAGGATAAGCATCTTGCATTCGGCCATATTTAGGAAAGTGCCCTTTTGCACCAAAATTTTCAATGCCTAACAAGGCGATTTTTTCACCATCTTTCTCAAAAATAGTATGCTCATTCATCATCAATTGCCAACCTAATTGTGCATGTACTTTTTTTAAATTTTCTAGATTTTGTTGTTTGGCAGCATCGTTTGGCCAAGCCACATAATCACCATAATCATGATTACCCAAAGTACTAAAAACGCCCATCGGGGCTTTTAAACGATTAAACACATCTACATAATCATGCATTTCTTCGTATCGGTCATTTACTAAATCACCTGTAAATAAAATCAAATCAGGTTTTTCTTTTAAAATCATATCTACACCGTGACTAACCGCTGCTTTATCGTTAAAACTGCCACTGTGAATATCGCTAATATGTAAAATTTTTAAGCCTTTAAAAGCTTTTGGCAAATTGCTAAAAGTTAATGACACGCGTTTAATTTGATAGTTATATTTATTACTAAACCCATATAACAAAGTACCAAACAACCCACCACCCACACCTAAGCCAAGCCAACTTAAAAATGTTGACCTTGTAATACCAGTAATATCATCCGTAATATGCAGGGCTTTTGAAGCGGACAATTTACCAAATACCCATAGAAGCAATCTTCGTAAATCATCTAATAAAAAGAAAACAGACCCTATTAGTTTGGCAAGAAATAAACCGACTAAAACAGCAAAAATATAATTTCTAAAAATTTTATTGGTTTGTAAGGCCTGCACATAGGGCAACGATAATAAGCAGGCTAATGTAATAATTGAAATAGACCAATACGTAATTTGGATGACTAATTTGGATTTATCACTTGTGTTTTGACTTACCGTTTTAATTGCTTGATACACGTAAAAATCTAATAACAACATTATTACTGCAATTAACCACCAGGTGCTTGCACTTCTCATAAATAATTCTATTCTAGTAACTTATTAAAAAAAATTGTTGATATTTTGCAATAATACCTAACATTTTATAGATTGCTTTGTTGCATTTTTATTAACCTGTTTAAAACAAACAAAACGTTTTATATGACACTTACTTATTATGGTCAATCTTGTTGCTTAGTAGACGTTCAAGGAAAAAAAATATTGTTTGATCCTTTTATTTCGGGCAATCCATTAGCAACTAGTATTGCTGTAGAAGATATTATGGCAGATTATATTTTTGTATCTCATGGTCATGGTGACCATGTGGGTGATTTAATAGCCATTGCACAAAGAACGAAAGCAACAGTTGTGTGCGCTGCAGAAATTGCAGATTGGCTTGGTACGAAAGGTGTAGAAAATGTATTAATGATGAATCATGGTGGTTATATTAATTTCCCATTTGGTAAGGCACGCGGTGTAAATGCAGTTCATTCATCTACCATGCCAGATGGTGCAAGTGGTGGCAACCCAATGGGTTTTGTATGTAGTACAACTGAAGGTGATTTTTACTTTGCTGGCGATACAGCATTAACCATGGATATGCAATTAATTCCGTTATGGGCAAATTTAAAATTTTCGATAATGCCCATTGGCGGGCATTTTACTATGGATGTTACTGATGCTATTTACGCCACTGATTTTGTAAAATGCGATACAGTGATAGGTGTACATTACGACACGTTTGGCTATATTAAAATTGATAAACAGCAAGCATTAGCTGACTTTACAATTGCAGGAAAAACCTTGCTATTGCCTGCAATTGGTGAAACAATACACTTTAAATTTTAATAATAGACTGCCAAATTTTAAAGCCGCATGACCATTAATCATGCGGTTTTGCTTTATAGTTACTAACACAATTTAATTATCGGTATTTTGATGTTGCAATAGTTGGCTAATCTTTTATATTTGCCATCTTGTGTAGTTTTTTGTGGAAGAAATTAGCGACATTGTGGGCAAAGTTGCGTAAAGTTATAACCGTATAAGTGAGTGACACAACAAAAGATTAATTAATAACTAACTGTTGGTTACCTAAAAAATACAATCTGTACAATGGCAAGAATTATTGGTGTAGCAAATCAAAAAGGCGGTGTTGGTAAAACCACTTCGGCTATAAATGTGGCGGCAAGTTTTGCTGTTTTAGAATATAAAACATTGTTGGTTGATGCTGACCCACAAGCTAATAGTACGACTGGTACTGGTTTTGACCTACACAATATAACCAGCAGTTTATACGACTGTATGGTGAATAATGTAAAGGCCGAAGATGTGATTTTGAAAAGTGAAATACCACATTTAGATGTTTTACCAAGCCATATTGACTTGGTGGGTGCAGAAATTGAAATGATCAATTACCCTAACCGAGAAAATGTGATGAAAAATATTTTATATGCGGTAAAAGATAGGTACGATTTTATTATTATTGACTGTTCACCATCGTTAGGCTTAATTACTGTAAATTCTTTAGTAGCAGCAGATAGTGTAATTGTACCTGTGCAATGTGAGTTTTTTGCATTGGAAGGTTTGGGTAAATTGCTTAATACTGTAAAAATTGTACAAAGCCGTTTAAACCCCGAGCTACAAATAGAAGGTATTTTAATGACGATGTATGATGGCCGCTTACGTTTGTGTAACCAAGTTGTTAGCGAGGTTCGTAGGCATTTTGACGATATGGTTTTTAGCACAATTATTCACCGCAACACACGCTTAAGCGAGGCCCCAAGTGTGGGCAAACCAGTTATTTTGTACGATGCCGAAAGCAAAGGCACCGTAAACTATCTTAACCTTGCCAAAGAAATTTTGCAAAAGAATGAGATGACGAAAATGACGAATGAAGAAAGAATACTTGAATAGTTTATAATTTGGAATTTGAGATTTATGATTAGTCGTGCATCCAACTTCAAACTATAAACTTAAAATTTTAAACTAAAAAATGGCTTCTCCTAAATTAAATAAAGATGCAATTGGTAAAGGTTTACGTAGCCTTTTACAAAATATAGATACCGATTTACAAACTACTGAAGGCAAATTAAAAAGCGAAGTAGTAGAAAAAGCAACCACTTCTACTCGTGTTGCACTAAGCGATATAAGCGTCAATCCAAAACAACCACGAAGAGATTTTGATGAACTGGCTTTAAGCGAATTAGCAGCATCTATAAAAATGCACGACATTATACAGCCTTTAACGGTTACTAAATTAGCCAATGGAAAATACCAATTAATAGCTGGTGAGCGACGATTCAGGGCTAGTAAAATTGCAGGTTTAGTAGATATTCCAGTTTACATCCGTCAGGCTAATGATAGCGATTTACTAGAGTTGGCTTTGTTAGAAAACTTACAACGCGAAAACCTAAACGCTGTTGAAATTGGCCTTAGCTACAAGCGTATGATGGAAGAGTTGAACTATACGCAAGAACAAGTGGCCGAACGTATGGGCAAAGAGCGTAGCACTGTTACCAATTATATTCGTTTGCTTAAGTTACCGCCAGATATTTTAATGGCCGTTCGCAATGGTAGCCTTAGTATGGGCCATGCAAGGGCATTGATAAATATTGATACCATTGATAAACAGCTATATGTTTTTAACGAAGTAAGAAGCAAAAGCCTGAGTGTAAGACAAACGGAAGAGCTTGTTCGTAAATTGTACAAAGACAAACCTTCTGTTAAACCTTCTGCAATTAACAATTTACCACCGGCTTACAAAAAAATTGAAGATAATTTAGCATCTCATTTTAGTACCAAAGTAAAAATGGTACACAACAACAACGGCTTTGGCACCATTACATTAGAGTATTTTTCGCTTGAAGAATTGAATAAAATTTTAGAGCAAATGAATGTTGTTATAAGCTAAGCAATAATCGTTTGCAGCAGAAATAGATATGGTTAATAATCAAAGATTAATAGTTACTGAGATTAAGCCGAGAATCGGTAGTCGAGAATCGTTGGTTGGTAGTTGTACATCAAACATGTTAACCCGTACATTATCTATCGCAAATTATAAACCATTGCTTTTTCTTTGTTCAATGTTACTTACGATTTGTTCATTTGCTCAAACTGAAAAACAAAACCTCACCAAAACATCGCTATTTAATCAAAAGATAGATACAATAAAACCACCCATTGTTTCAAAAAATATCACTGCAAAAAAAGATAGTACATTAACCATAAAAGATACGGCCACCAAACCAAAACACGACCCAAGAATTGCTACTAGACGTTCTTTAATATTTCCTGGTTTAGGCCAAATTTATAATAGAGAATATTGGAAATTACCCATTGTTTATGGTGCTTTATCTATACCAACCATAACTTATTTTTATAATAATAATTTTTATAAAGAAGCAAAATTTGCTTACGAGGCAAGATTTAAAGCCGCACAAACAGGGGCTACTGCCTCTGATAGTACGGACTATTATACGTTGGAAACCAAATATCAGCGTGCAGATGTTGCGGCCATACAAAGTGTACGTAACTCTTCTAGGCGAGATAGAGACTATTCAATACTATGGTTTTTTATAGTTTGGGGTATAAATGTAGCAGATGCAACTGTTTTTGCGCATTTAAAAAACTTTGATGTTAGTAACGATTTAAGTATGCATATTCAACCTACATTTAATCCCACTACTTACGGGCCAGGTGTAAGTGTGGTAGTTAGTTTAAAAACACCAACACATAAACCAAGTAGTATATTGAGGTAGTTTTTAGTTTAGTAACCTATCCGTTTAGAACTAACATTTATCATCTTTCAACTAACATCTTACAACTAATAACTATCATCTTACAACATAAATAGCATGAAAATAGCACTAATAGGATACGGTAAAATGGGTAAAGCCGTAGAAGAAATTGCAATAGCAAAAGGGCATACCATACTTTTTAAGTTTGATATTTCTAATCAGGCAGAATTTACCATTGAAAATTTACAAACATGCGATGTAGCCATTGAATTTACAAGCCCACATAGTGCTGTTGACAATTTAAAAAAATGCTTTGAGGCTGGTGTACCTGTGATTTGCGGTAGTACTGGCTGGTTAGCAAAGTGGGATGAAATTACAAGTGACTGTGAGGCTAAAAACGCATCATTAGTTTATGCCAGTAATTATAGTATTGGTGTTAATTTATTTTTTGAATTAAACACCTATTTAGCAACATTAATGAAGAAGTATACCAATTACGATGTGATGCTTGAAGAAATTCATCATACAGAAAAAAAAGACGCACCAAGTGGTACAGCCATTACATTAGCTGAACAAATAATACAAAATATTACAAGTAAAAAGTTTTGGGTAAATAAAATTAGCAGTAATAAAGAAGAACTTGAAATTATCAGCAAACGAATTGACACAGCACCAGGTACCCATACTATTAAATACCACTCACCTATTGATGATATTGAGATTACACATACTGCACACAACAGATTAGGCTTTGCAAGTGGGGCGGTTTTGGCAGCAGAATTTATTGTTAATAAAAAAGGCATTTACAACATGAAACAAGTGTTAGGGTTATTATAGCAACAAAAAGAATAGCTTACAGTTTTTATTGTAATGCATCACTGCCCAAGTTAAAAAGCAACTTTTATTACACAGTAAAGTTTAGATAAGAATAATTTAAAAATAAAGAAATCCTAACAAGGCGGTAGGAAAAATACCCAAGTATATAATTATTGCAGCAACTACCACCAAGCTCAATTTAAAGCTACTCTTTATTTCATAAGTTGCTGCATTGCCTTCTTTAAAATACATGGCTTGAATAACCTTAAAATAATAGTATACACTTATTGCTGCAAATAACACAGCAATAATTACCAAACTTATTGATCCGCCATTTTTAATTACAGATGCTAACATATAATATTTAGCAAAAAAACCTGCGGTTAATGGTATACCAGCTAAAGAAAGTAAAAACACAGTATTTGTAGCAGCCAATACGGGTTGCGTTTTTGCTAACCCATTGTAGCCATCAAGACTATAATCTTGCATTTTTACTAAAATTGCGAAAATACCAATGGTTGCCAAACTATAGGCGGCCGCATATAATAAAATACCCTCTTGTGCTAATTCGTTACTACTGTACAAGGCAAATAACATAAACCCAGCTTGAGCAATGCTACTATAAGCTAACATTCGCTTTACACTTTGTTGAAATACCGCTGTGATATTTCCAACTAGTAAAGTTGCTACGATGATTATAGGTAATAGAATTTTCCAAGTTGGGCCAAGATCTTCTGCTTTTGCCTCAAATAATCTGATAAATGCTATAAACCCAGCAGCTTTTACAATAGTTGCCATAAAAGATGTAAATACACTTGGTGCCCCGTCGTATACATCTGGGGTCCAGAAATGAAAAGGTGCAGCAGACACTTTAAATGCCATTGAAATAAATAATAATAGTAAGCCAATTGGTGCTAAAATACCAGCGTTAGAAATACCATTGGCCGATTTAATTGCTGAGCTTGCTAATCCAAAACTACCAGTTGCACCATACACTAAAGCGATACCCATTAACATAATGCCTGTTGAAAAAGAACCCATTAAAAAATATTTTAATGACGCTTCGTTACTTTTTAAATTCTTTTTATCTGCACCAGTTAAAATATATAATGGAATCGACAATATTTCGATACCAATAAAAAACATCAGTAACCCATTAAAGCTTGACAAAATGCTTACACCACATAATACAAAAAATATTAGGGCAAAATATTCAGCTGCATAATCACCAACGGCTACAATATCAGCTCCGCTTAATATAAAATAAACCAATGTAGCAATGAAGGCTATGGTGTTAAAAAATAAACCAAACTTTGAGAAGGCTAATAAGTCTTTAGTATCTACAACAACTGTATAAATAGAGTATGTTTGACATAAGTTACCAGCAATTAAAACCAACAATGCTATAATAGCTACATTTTTTATAATAGCTTTGTTTGTTGTAAAAATGCCGCTAAACATCATTATAACACCACATATAGCTGATAAAATAATTGCGTTCATAATATATAATACCCCAAACCCTAAGGGGGCTTTTAAGCTTTTACTAATAAAAGTATAGGCAAATTGTGAATAATAAATTTGCGTTGTAACCCATTTTCCTCTTTAAGGATTAATGGCTATAACTACATCTTTTGTTAAATTAATTAGTGGTTGTGGGTAAATACCAAAGCCAATTACAACAACCACTAAAACAATTAATATTAACTGAACATTGCCAGTAATATCTGTTGCGTTTTCAGTTTTAGTAGTCGTATTGCCATAAAAAACTTTCTGAACCATATTTAAAGTATAAACAGCAGCCAAAATGATACTAATACCAGCAATGGTGGCTAACCAAATATTATATTGAAACAAACCATTAAACATTAAAAATTCACCTACAAAAGCATTAGTTAAAGGCAATGCAATATTCGCAAAAGCCATAACCATTAATAATATTGCTAAAATTGGTGCTTTTTGTGCAAGGCCCCCAAGCTCACTAAACTTGCGAGTACCAAGTTGCTGCTGTATAGCATTAGCAACAATCCATAAGCCAATTACATTAATACCGTGGTTAAACATTTGCACCATAACACCTTGCAAACCAATACCCTTCATTGCAAAGATAGCCGCACACATTAGCCCAATATGCCCAATTGAAGAATAAGCAATTAAACGCTTAATATCATCTTGTTTAATAGCAATCAGCGAAGCGTATAACATACCAAAAACACTTAAAATAATAATGATAGAACCAAACTTTTCTGTAGCCAAAGGAAAAATAGGGACTAACCAACGAATGACAGCAAAAATGCCCATCTTAGCCATAACACCACTTAAAATCATAGTGACACTTGTAGGTGATTGCTCGTAGGCATCAGGCTGCCAAGTGTGTAAAGGAAATATTGGCATTTTAATAGCAAAAGCAATAAAAAATAGCCAAAAAGCAATGTTTTGTTGTGCCGCTGTAAGCTTTAACGCATAAAAAGATTCTATTGCAAAGGTATGATTAGGGGTTAAATTGTATAGGTACAAAATACCCACCAACATTAATAACGAACCAACAAACGTATAAATGAAAAATTTAAAAGTAACAGCAATCCTTTTTTCACCACCCCAAATAGAACATAAAAAGTAAACTGGTATTAATGCCAATTCCCAAAAAAAGTAAAATAATAATGCATCACCAGCTACAAAAACACCCATTAAACCAGCTTGAGTTAACAACATTAGTCCATAAAATGCATTGGTATTTTTATATTGATTATTATATGTAGCTGCAAAAACAATGGGGAAAGAAATAGCAGTTAACAAGGTGAGCATTTTACCCATACCATCTAACATTACAGAAAAACGTGCACCTAAAACTGGCAACCATTCTACATTGCAACTTAAATTTTGTGAGCCAAAAACACCATACAAACCTACAGCTAAGGTAATAACTGACGCTACTAATGACCAGTTTTTAGCAGCATTCCCATTCTTTAAAAAGAAAGTTAGCAACCCACTTATAACAGGGATAAATATGAGTAATAAAGGAACCATATCAATTTAAAAAGTTAGTCTGATTTAATTAAAATATTTTACTAATAAAACGAAAAATAGTAGCATCATTAATCCAAATGAAAATAATAACAATAATAGATAATACCATTATTAAAATATAATTACCCACTTGGCCGCTTTGCACCAAACGCAACTGACGAGATGAATAGTTTACTAATCTGCCAACACCATTAACTGTACCATCAATCCCACTTTTTTCAAAGATATTTTTGAAGAAAACGGCCAAGCCATCTAGCGGTTTTACAATGATAGCATCATATAATTCATCAACGTACCATTTATTTTCTAAAACTTTAACAAAACCAGTTTCTTCGATATTTTTTTCCTCATACTTGCTGAACTTATTCCAAGTAAACATAATAGTTATTAATACCAACCCAGTTACCACACCCATCATTAATAATTCTTGTGAATGGTTAACAGCATGAACTTCTACCAAAGCTTTAGAACCTTCAAATATTGGTGCCAACCATTGTTCTAACCAGTGGCTATTTGTGGCAAACACCTCTGGAATACCAATAAACCCACCAACTGTAGCCAGAATTGCCAATATAATTAATGGAATTGTAATAGCAGAGGGGCTTTCATGAAGATGATGTTCTTGATCGTTCGTACCACGAAATTTACCTAAAAACGTCATAGCATATAATCGAAACATGTAGAAGGTGGTCATCAACGCACCTGCAACACCCAAATAATATAAAATTGGATTTTTTTCAAAAGCAGCAGCCAAAATTTCATCTTTAGAAAAGAAGCCAGAAAATGGTGGCACACCTGCAATAGCCAAACAGCCTAATAAAAAAGTAATATTAGTAATAGGCATAAACTTTTTTAAGCCCCCCATTTTTCTAATATCCTGTTCGTGGTGCATGGCATGAATGACAGAACCTGCACCCAAGAACAACAACGCTTTGAAAAATGCGTGTGTCATCACATGAAAAACAGCACCTGTATAAGCACCAACACCTAAACCTAAAAACATGTAACCTAATTGGCTAACTGTAGAATAAGCTAATACTTTTTTAATATCGTTTTGTTTCAATGCAATAGTTGCGGCAAATAAAGCTGTAGCTAAACCAATAATGGCTATAAAACCTTGTGTACCAGGAGCCATTGTGTACAATATATTGCTTCGAGCAATCATATAAATACCAGCAGTTACCATAGTTGCAGCATGTATTAAAGCAGAAACAGGCGTTGGACCAGCCATTGCATCTGGTAGCCAAGTATATAAAGGCAATTGGGCACTTTTACCCATTGCACCAACAAATAGTAATGCGGTAATGATGGTAATATCTTGCGAGCTTAATTCACCCACACGGGCAAAAACATCTATATATGTTACTGTTCCTAATTTATTAATTAAATAAAATACTGCTAACAAAAAGCCCAGATCGCCAATGCGGTTCATGATGAACGCTTTTTTAGCTGCGTAATTATAATTATCGTTCTTAAACCAAAAACCAATTAATAAATACGAACACAAACCAACACCTTCCCAACCGATGAACATGATGACATAATTAGCACCTAGCACCAATAGTAACATTGAGAAAATAAATAGATTAAGATAAGCAAAATATCTAGCATAATGCTTTGGCTCTTCATCTCTCATATAAGAGGTAGAGTAAACATGAATTAGAAACCCAACCCCAGTAATTATTAGAATAAATAATGATGAAAGCTGATCTATTTGAAAAGACATTGGGATTTTGAGTGTCCCAACATTTATAAAATCGAAGTAAGTTGCAACCTGAGAGCCATTTTCTTTTACAAGAAAAAATACATAAATGCTCGCAAGAAAAGAACCCAATATTTGACCACAACCATATAATGCAGTCATTTTTTTACTACGAAAATTCCTACCGAGTCCATTAACCAAAAACCCAACCAACGGCCAGAGAACAATAAAGGCTAAAAGTATTTTAATTGTTTGCATAGTTTTCGTTTCTGCGAAATGCTTTTAATTCTTCAATCTGTTTAAAAAGTTTACATCAACCGAGTGGGTATTTCTGTACATCATTACTATTATAGCCAAGCCCACGCTCACTTCTGCTGCTGCAACTACCATTATAAAAAATACAAATAACTGTCCATCAATACCAACCATGCTTGCTTTGTCAGCCACTAATGCTGCTCCATGATGCATTTTAGAAAATGCTACTAGCAATAAGTTAGTTGCGTTTAACATCAATTCTACACACATAAAAATGATAATAGCATTACGACGTGTTAGTACCCCCACTACTCCTATACTAAATAATGCTAATGCTAAATAAATATAATATTGAATTGGCATAAACCTGATTTGAAAATTTGAGAATGGTTAATTTAATAATAATTGACTTTAGCCATTTCTTAAATTAGCGCATCAACACTTTTATTTTTTTCCTATAACTACTGCACCAACCATGGCACTTAAAAATAATACACTACTTATCTCGAAAGGCACAACAAAATCGCTAAACAATGCTTTACCTAAATTACCAATTAACCCAATACTACCATCTTTCATTAAAGCAGTTTTGCCATTCATTTCGGTGGCTTGCTTTACTAGCGATATAAAAACCATTAATAAGCAGCCCCCAGAAATTGCGCCTGCAATTTTCATCCAAATATTTTTTTGAGGCTCGGTTTCTTTGTTCAAATTCATCAACATAATTACAAATAGAAACAATACCATAATGGCACCTGCATAAACAATCATATTTACAATGGCCAAAAATTGAGCATTCAATAAAATATAATGACCAGAAATTGCAAAAAAAACGGCAATTAACCACAATACACTAAACACTGGATTTTTACTTAATAAAACCATCAAAGCACTTACTAATGCTAATAGTGATAAAAACCAAAATAATATTTGTACAATACCCATTTTAAAAGTTATGAGTTATAAGTTATGAGTTTTCAGCAACCCATAATTCTTAATTTATAATTCTTAATTCTTCAACCCTTTCGCTTTTGCATATTCTGCAGGCTGCGTTACCGGGTTTGGAATTAATAAATCTTGCTTTTTATAAATAAAATTCTTACGTGCAAAGTCAGATGGTGTAATGGTTTCGCTTAAATAAATTGCATCTTTAGGGCAAGCTTCCTCGCACAAACCACAAAAAATACAACGCAACATATTGATTTCGTATTTGGCCGCATATTTTTCCTCACGGTACAAATTCTCCTCGCCTTCTAATCGTTCAGCAGCTTCCATTGTAATCGCCTCGGCGGGGCAAGCTACAGCACACAAACCACAAGCAGTACAGTTTTCGCGACCTTCGGCATCTCGGTTTAAAACGTGCAACCCACGAAAAACAGGGCTAAACTCCCGTTTTTGTTCAGGGTAGCGTATAGTAGGTTGCTTTTTAAAAATATGACTAAACGTAATTGCCATGCCTTTAAAAATATTCCACAAGTAAAAGCTCTCAAAAAAAGTCATTGGTTTGCGCTCTACCTGTTTTGCCCTTGTTGTTAATGCCTGCATATTGCGTTTTCCCTCAAAGGATTTTTTAAATGTTTGCAAAAATATTTTTATTAACTATTGATACCAACTTTATTAAATCCAAAATTTTTAATTAATTTTTATTTTTTTTGTTTATCAACTTCAGCCCAAATCCAATCTTTGTTGCGTCGCACACTGCAACAAATAGTAAAATTTTCAACTTTGGTTTCCAATATAAATTAACGCTAATTTATTTCTGCAACCACAAAATCACACCTCCAGTAATTACCATGTTTGCCAAAGCCAATGGTATTAATTTTTTCCAACCCAAATTCATCAATTGATCATATCTAAACCTTGGTATTGTCCACCTAATCCACATGAACACAAATATAAAAATCACTACTTTAATCATTAACGATACAATCCCTAAAACTGCCAACCAATTACCCCAATCAGCATGAGCAGCTTCATCAAAAAAAGGAACATCATAACCACCAAAAAACATAGTAGCCATAATGGTACTACTAATAAACATATTGATGTATTCTGAGAAAAGATAAAACCCTAATTTCATAGAAGAATACTCTTGGTGATAACCAAAATTTAGTTCATTTTCAGCTTCTGGTAAATCGAAAGGTGTACGATTACACTCAGCCATTGCACAAATAAAGAATATTAAAAAGCCTAACGGTTGGTATGCAATATTCCAAAAACGACCTTCACTCATTTGCTGCTCTACAATACTTTTTAAACTTAAGGAACCCGTAAGCATTAGCAAAGCAATTAATGATAAACCCATTGCTAATTCGTAACTAATTGCTTGGCTTGCACCTCGCAAAGCTGCCATTAAAGAAAACTTGTTATTACTAGCCCAACCACCAATCATGATACCATAAACACCCATACTTACCACGCCAAAAACATATAAAATACCAATATTAATATCAGCAATTTGCAAAGCAATATTTCTACCAAACATTTCAATTTTATTACCCCAAGGTACCACGGCACAAGTCATTAAAGCCGCTGTCATGGCCAATCCCGGCCCTAAAATAAATAATGCTTTGTTGGCACTATTTGGTATTACTTCTTCTTTGGTAATTAACTTTAACCCATCAGCCAAAGGCTGGAACAAACCAAAAGGACCAGCTCGGTTAGGTCCTGGTCTATCTTGCAATATAGCCGCTACTTTACGTTCGGCAAATGTTGTATATAGAGCAATACCTAAACTTGCAAAAATGATGACTGCAATAAGTACCAATTTCTCTATTAATAAAAACCAATCAAGTGCTAGTAAAGTCATTGTTAATATATTACAATTAGTTCTCAAAATTATTCGAGTGAGCAGGGCCTTCAATTAAACTCAACTCAATTTCTGGTTTGTTAACATCACTAGTATCATGTATATCTAATAGTAAGTGCGGTAATCTGCCGCCATTTACTGCTTCAAAAGTTTCTGTGGGTATGGTTGTGCCAACAGTTCCCGCATAATGGCCTTGCGAAATAACAGAATGGCGGCTTATTTCTCTCGGACCTTCAATTACCCAATCGCTGGTTTGTTTCTTTTCAAAACGACAATCGTTACAAATCCATTCTTCTACTTCACCCCATTCATCTTTTCGTGCAGTAACTCTATATACTTCGTCACCACGGTTCCAAAGTGTAACCTTGGCTGAACATTTAGGGCAATCTCTATGTGCGTTTAATGGTTTTAAAAACCAAACTCTGTTTTTAAAACGGAATGTTCTATCTGTTAATGCACCAACCGGACAAACATCAATCACATTTCCTATAAAATCGTTATCTAAACTTTTTTCAATAAAAGTGGCAATTTCTGCATGGTCACCTCTGTCTAAAATTCCATGTTCTCTTTTGTTTGTTAATTGGTCTGCTACATACACACAACGGAAACACATAATGCAACGTGTCATGTGTAATTGAATATAGGGTCCAATATCATGCTTTTTAAACGTACGTCGTTGAAATTCGTAACGTGTACCCTCTTTACCATGCTCATAACTTAAATCTTGCAAATGGCATTCACCAGCTTGATCGCAAATTGGACAATCTAAAGGATGATTTAGTAGTAAAAATTCTACAACACCAGCTCTTGCATCAATAACCTTAGGGCTAGTAATGTTTTTTACTTCCATACCATCCATTACACCAGTACGGCAGCTTGCTACCAATTTTGGCATTGGGCGTGGATCTTTTTCAGAACCCTTACTGACTTCCACTAAACAAGTTCTGCATTTACCACCACTGCCTTTTAGTTTGCTATAAAAACACATGGCAGGCGGAGCAACTTCACCACCAATTTTACGGGCAGCTTCTAAAATAGACGTTCCTACAGGTACTTCTACTGTAATATTATCAATGGTTACTTTAACTAGTTGTATATCACTCATATTCTACACTGTTACTGGCACATGTATTTCATCTGCATAATGCGCCAACCCAAAATTTCTAATTTGTGCTTCTTGTGGATTTGTTATGTGCCACTCAAACTCATCTCTAAAATGCCTGATGGCTGCTGCAACTGGCCAAGCCGCTGCATCACCTAATGGACATATAGTATTCCCTTCAATTTTGCGTTGAATATCCCACAATAAATCTATATCGCTAATTTTACCTTTTCCTATCTCAATATTCTTTAGTATTTTCTCCATCCATCCTGTTCCTTCACGGCAAGGGCTGCATTGACCGCAACTTTCATGACGATAAAAACGAGCTAACGTGTAAGTATTTTTTACAATGCACTGATCTTCGTCTAATACAATAAACCCACCGCTACCCAGCATACTACCCGTTGCAAAACCACCATCGCTTAAACTTTCATAGTTCATATAACGGGTTTCGCCTTTGGCAGTTTTTAATAATAAATTTGCTGGTAAGATAGGTACCGAGGAGCCACCAGGAATACAAGCTTTTAAACGCTTGCCATTTGGTATACCGCCACAATACTCATCACTGTAAATAAATTCTTCAACGCTAATGGTCATATCAATTTCGTAAACGCCAGGCTTGTTAATATTGCCACAAGCAGAAATTAATTTTGTACCAGTTGAACGGCCAATACCAATCTTAGCAAATTCATCGCCACCAATATTTATAATGGGCACAACAGCAGCTAAAGTTTCTACATTATTTACCACCGTTGGCCTGTCCCACGCACCTTTAATAGCGGGAAAAGGTGGTTTAATTCTTGGATTACCACGCTTACCTTCAAGGCTTTCTATCAAAGCAGTTTCCTCGCCACAGATATAAGCACCAGCACCACGGTGAACATAAATTTCACAATCAAAGCCAGTACCCAAAATATTTTTACCTAAAAAACCTGCTGCTTTAGCTTCAGCAATGGCTGTTTCTAAAATATCAGGTATCCAAGCATATTCACCTCTTATATAGATGTATGTTGCATTTGAGCCCAGTGCAAAGGAAGAAATAATTAGCCCTTCAATTAATAAATGTGGCAAAAATTCCATCAAGTAACGATCCTTAAAAGTGCCAGGTTCGCTCTCATCTGCATTGCAAACCAAGTGACGGGGGACGCCTTCAGGCTTAGCAATAAAACTCCATTTCATACCCGCAGGAAAACCAGCACCCCCACGGCCACGCAAACCGCTCTTCTTAACTTCTTCTACTATAGATGCTTCATCCATTGTTTTCAAAGCCTTTTCAACTGCACGATAACCACCTTCACGGCGATAAACTTCGTAAGTTCGAATGCCTAGTACATGTGCTTTTTCTAGTAATAATTTTATTCCCATATTATAATTATGTAACCAACATTTATTTTCAATTAACACCGATGCGCTTCAGGCAAATACTTGACGTTCTATTCTTTTGGAAACTTTATTTCTTAAGTCGTGCCATCAGCATACGCATTGGATGTAAAGTCCTTGAAAAAGGATTCAACACCAACCCAATCGATTCCAATGTAGTTGCGCCTAGTAATGCTGTATCGCCTTCTTCACCATACACAACAGGTGCAGGTCCGCCCTCTCCTTCAAACTCAAAATAAGCAGAACTGATTCTTCTTTTTATAGTAGTGCCATCTGCTAGAGAAAAACTCATTTCTTTATAGGGTTCTATACCCAATTCATCTAGAATTTTACCTGGCACTAAACTATATACTGCACCACTATCAACCAAAAATTCCACTTCTGCAAATTTTTCAGATTTACGATGTTCTCTTACTTTTAATATTGCATTAGTTATTCCCATATCATCTTTTAAAAAAATCTTTACTACTTGACTAGACAATAATTTTCAATCACATTTTTGCTTTACCCAATTGCAATATCTGAAATTTTAATGGCGATATTTTACCATTTTTTGGTTTTTGTTTTGCAGAAAGTATATGCCTTACAGCTACCGTTTTATTATTGCTGAAAAGTATGGTACCAACCTCGGTTTTTTAGATTTGTATAAGTTTTGATACCATCTATGATACCTTTTATCATTTCAACCCTGTTCTGCAAATTACCACCGGAATGAAATTATGAAATTTCTTTAGCTAATTATGTTTCTAGAGCTGCAATATCTATATTTTCAAAATCGCTTTATTTAGCGCTTCAATTTTTTAAACAATTGCTTTTTATCGCCATTTTGAGCTAAGGAAATAATTCAAGCAAACATCATTAAAAAGAACAACTATTTTTTTTTAATATTTAGTTATTTACAGCAGCATTATTTCTACATTCTTCAATTATTGAATCAACTTTTTCTTTAGTTAAATGCTCACGATAATGTTTGCCTAACTGCATCATTGGTGCGTAGCCGCATGCACCTAAACATTCAACTGTTTTTAAAGTAAACAAACCATCTAGGGTAGTTTCACCAGCTTTAATATTTAATTTTTTACTTATATATGCAATCATATCATCGCAACCGCTAATCATACATGGCCCAGTGTGGCAAACCTCAAACATAAATTTACCAACAGGTTTAGTATTGTACATACTATAAAATGTGGCCACTTCATATACTTCTATCGGCGTAATATGTAACAACTCAGCCACATAATCCATCGTAGCGGCACTTAACCAACCACCAAATTCTTCTTGAGCTAAATGCAATATTGGTAATAAGGCACTTTTCTGTTTTCCTTCGGGATAATGTGTAATTATCTCGCTAATTTTTGCTAATTTTTGCTCTGAAAATTTTATCATAATTCCACAACCTCTAAACGGGCTATTTAAATATATTTGAATAAATTATGTCTCCTTAAACCACGTTTGTCGTTAAGGGTTACGCATCCAATTCACCAGCAATTAAATTTAAGCTACTCATTGTCATAATTGCATCGCTTAACATAGCGCCTTTTGTCAATTCAGCATAAGCTTGATAATAAATAAAGCAAGGCCTGCGAAAATGTAAACGATAGGGCGTTCTGCCACCATCACTTATGAAATAAAATCCTAATTCGCCATTACCACCTTCTACACTTTGATAAACCTCGCCTTTAGGGATAGCCGTTTCGCCCATAATTATTTTAAAATGCCAAATTAAAGCTTCCATTTTGGTGTAAACATCTTCTTTTTTAGGCAGATAAAATTCGGGTACATCAGCATGAAAAACCTCTGCATCTGCGCCCTTAAATTCTTGAACTTTTTTATAGGCTTGTTCTATGATTGATAATGATTGCCACATTTCTTGATCTCGTACTAAAAAACGATCATAATTATCACCCGTTTTACCAACTGGCACCACAAAATCCATATCCTCGTAACTGCTGTAAGGCGTATGAACACGCACATCATAATCAACACCAGCAGCACGCAAATTTGGGCCAGTAAACCCATAGTTTAAAGCTCTGTCAGCACTTATAGCACCAGTGCCTATTAACCTATCCATAAAAATTCGGTTACGTGTAAACAAATTACCAAATTCCTTTAATACTTTTGGATATTCAAATAAAAACTTCTCTAATTTTTCAAAAGCCGTAGCATTAAAATTTCTTTCAAACCCCCCCACCCGACCAATATTAGTTGTTAGACGAGAGCCACATATTTCTTCATAAACTTCGTAAATCAGTTCTCGTTGCTGCATTACATATAAAAAACCAGTATAGGCACCACTATCAACCCCAACAATGGAATTACAAATTAAATGATCAGAAATTCTAGACAATTCCATGATGATAATACGCAGATAATCTACACGTTTGGGTGTTTTTATCTTCATCAACTTTTCGCAGGTAATATGCCAACCCATATTATTAATAGGGCTACTGCAATAATTTAAACGATCGGTAAGTGTAGTAATTTGATATAAGGGTCTGCGTTCTGCCAACTTTTCAAATGCTCGATGTATGTAACCTACGGTTTGTTCTGAACTAACAATACGCTCACCATCCAACTCTAATATATTTTGAAACACACCATGTGTTGCAGGGTGAGTTGGCCCCAAATTAAGGGTGGTTGTTTGCTTTTCAATTGAACCGCCAGGTAATATTATATGCTGTTGATGATCCATATTCCAATTCCGCTTTTGACAGATTTTATTAATTTTTTGTATATCAGCTTTTATTCTTTATTGAACTTTAGTTGCGTCGCACACTGCAAATTTTTCTCTACTATCTAGCGTCAGTTCTCAATTAATAATACCAAATTAAGATGTTTACTTTCTTAATAAAATATTAAAAAATTAATTCAACCTACCTCTACCAAACATCTCGTCATCTTTGTCAGTTCTTGTTTGATCTTCTAATGGAAATTCTTTTCGCATAGGAAAATAATCCATTTCATCAACATTTAAAATACGTTTTAAATTAGAATGACCAACAAAATTAATCCCATAAAAATCGTAGGTTTCCCTTTCCATCCAATTAGCTGCTGCAAATAATTTAGAAGCTGTAAAAACATCTGTATTATTAATATTTGTAAATACTTTAAAGCGAATACGGATATTATCAACTAAATTATGTAAATGATATACCACTGCTAACTCACGCCCAACATTATCAGGATAATGAACGGCACATAAATCGGTCATAAATTTAAACTGCAATATTTCATCATCAAACAAAAACTGCAATACTTTTAAATTGATGTCCTTTGGTGCTTCAAATGTGAGCATACCGTAAGGCTCTTCAAAATTGGCAAGTTCTTCACCAAATTTTTCTATTAGCTTTTGTTGTATTATTTCGTTTGTTAAAGACACTAATTGAATATTTCTAAATTTTAAAATCATGCAAAATATCGCACGTTAATCTATACCATAACTGGTCATTAAAGCTTGATATTGCGCTCCATTTCTACGCCTTACACTTTCTTGACCAACCAAATCTTGAATGCGCATAAAACCATCAATAATCGCCTCGGGGCGTGGTGGGCACCCTGGTACATACACATCAACAGGAATTACTTGATCGATGCCTTGCAACACACTATATGTATCAAAAATACCACCAGAGGATGCACAAGCACCAACTGCCATAACCCAACGCGGCTCAGCCATTTGTAAATATACTTGGCGTAGTACAGGGCCCATTTTTTTTGAAATAGTGCCCATTACCATTAACAAATCACATTGACGGGGCGAGAAACCAACCCTTTCGCTACCAAACCGTGATAAATCGTAATGAGAACCCATGGTAGCCATAAATTCGATGCCGCAACAAGATGTTGCAAATGGTAACGGCCATAAAGAATTTTTACGTGCCAAACCAACAACATCACTCATTTTAGAAGTAAAAAAACCTTCGCCACCAAAACCTGGAGGTGGTTGAACAGTTGCTACCGCATCTGCAATGTTTGCTTCTTTGCCGAAAATATTAAAACGTACTGGACGCATAAACTTTAATTTGATAATTTGATAATAACTTAATGTAGTAATAACGTTTCAACTTTTAAATGGTTGCTCAATTATCGAATTATCACATTATAGAATTGGGATATTATTTAGTCTTCCCAATTTAAAGCACCCTTTTTTATTATATAAATAAAGCCTACTAAAAAAAAACTTACAAACATTAAAACAGCTAAAAATCCGTTCCACCCCAGTGCTCTAAAATTAACTGCATAAGGATAAAAAAATATAACCTCTACATCGAACAAAACAAATAAAATAGCAACTAAAAAATACTTGATAGCCATTGGTTGTCGGGCATCGCCATGGCTTTCTATACCACTTGAAAAATTTTCCAGTTTATCTTTTGTAGCTCGCCTAGGGCCAACTAAAGCACTCATACCAATCATAGTGGCTACAAAACCTGCTGCAAATAATAGTTGTATACCGATAGGGAAATAACTGGCTGCTGAAGTATCCATTACATCTAACAAAAGTGGAAGCCAATTCATAGTGTTGATTTTGTAAGTAGCAAAAATAAGGTTGTCCTTGATACAAAAGAAAAACTCTCCACGATTGAGGAGAGTTTTTCTAAAAAATTATTATTTGCCGTTAGACTTATTAGGGGTTTTACTGAGGGCTTTTGTTAACGCATCTTTTGTTTGAGTTGCAAATGTATTTTCTTCGCCACCAACGTTTGGATACAACACTAACATTTTGTCTGTGATTTCGATTGCCTTTTGTGTTTCTTTTTGCACATCGTTATAATATTTCAACAGATAATAATAGTTATTAAACACTGCTTTTTTATTCTTTTCAACATTTACCAAAGCGGTATCTTTTAACAAATAGTTATTTTGTATAAGAATCGGCTCAACTGCTGTTCCTAAAGTAGCGCTTGTATCAATTGCTTTTGCGGCTCTTACAAGGAAATAATATGGTTGTGGCTTAGTAGGATATTCTTCGATATACTTTTTAGCAATCTCTAATGCCCCATCATAATCTTTTGAGTTAAATGCGGTGTTTGTAAATTGATAATAGTCTAACTCTGACATTGAGCCACCTTTCAATTTTATGGCATTTTGTAGCCATTTAAGTCGCTCTTTGAACATTTTAGCTTTGCCCATAATTTCTGCAGCTTGCTTACTGTATTGTACTTTATGTTCTACAGAAGTATCATTATCTATCGCTTTTTGCAAATAACCTACAGTAATAGCTTCACTGCCAGGAAAACGAGATAATACTTTTACTGCAATATCGTAATTTGCTGGTACGATTTTATCGAGCGGTGTGGTTGCAAAATATTTTTCAACATTAGCTTTTGCTTGTATACTGTCGTTCAACCTATCATAATTGTATGCAAATAATAAAGGCAATTGATAATATGTTTTGCATTCACCATTACTCATAGCAGTTGCTTTATTTATGCTTTCTTGATAATTACCAGCTCTAAATAAGTAATCAGCATATAAAAAGTCTGCCTCACAATCTTTATCTGCATATTGTAAATAGCTCTCAATATTACTTTTAGCAATACTCACATCTTTATTAGCATAATATTCATAATACGCCAAGTAAGGCAAAGGGAAAGTTGGATCAGTTTTTATAGCATCTGTAAACCATTGTTCAAATAATGGCTTATTATCTTGGCTTTTATAAATCAATCCAATTTTATACATGGCTAAAGCACTTTTAGGATCACGTGCAATGGCATCTTGGTATGCCTTTACGGCTTCACCTCCTTGTTCGCCTCCTAACTTTAAATAATTAATACCCATATTAATCATAATGCTTGGATTGGTCAAATCTAGTGCAGCAGCTTGCTTTAATTTATCAATAGCATAAGTTGGGTCGCCTTGTTTGCTACCGCCATCAGCATTGGCGTAGCCAATAGCATTTAATATCTCTGCATCAGGCTTGTTTTTGTTTTTACCTTTTGTAGGGGTTGACATGGTAATGGCTTGTTCAAATTTTTGCTTTGCAGCATTTAAATCACCACCTTCTTTTATTTCTACATGACCCATACCAACTAATACCCAAGCATCATTAACACCTTCTTGTAATGCTTTTTGATAAATGGCTTTTGCACTTTTTACATCATCTACTGCTAAAAAAGCTTGACCATACCAATAGATATTTTGGGGATCTTTTGGATTGGCATCGTACAATTTTTTAAAGACATCCGTTGCACTTTTATTCTTTTTATAGTTAAGGTATTTAATACCTTCTGCAATGGTTTGTGCGGTTGCACCGCTTACAGTAACAATAGCTGCAAACAGCAAAAAAATAACCTTCTTCATGTGTCTTATTTTAAAATTATTAATCATCTGTTTTAATGTTACTTGATCGTTTTTTAAAGTTCATTTTTGATGGTGCCAAAAAGGCTCTTCTAAATATTAGTTGCCCACGTTCAACACTCATAAAATTTCCAAAACCGTTTCCTAACCCTTGTGTGTTTTCTTTTACTATATAATACAAGGGTCGTGCCAAGGGATATTGCAAATAAGTTATTGTTGCTTGGGATGGTTTTGCAAACTCACCATTTTCGCAAATTGTACATTCTACCAAAGCCAATTTAATAGTTTTTAGCTGGGCTTGCTGTTTGGCATCATAATTATCGCCAACCCAACTTAACCCTACAAAACCAATTGCATTTTCTGTATTGGAAACAATTTGTACTACATCTTCGCTATTTTTTGCTGCCACAACATTTTGCCCAAATGGCTTGCCTTTTAAAATACTATCCTGTAAATATCTTACGGTACTAGTTGCATTTTTACCATCCATTACAGCAATGGCGTTTTCTTTTCCGCTTAATATATTTTTTAACCGTGCCATTGTAAATACGCTATCTTTTCCTTTCTGGTTTACTATTACAGCAATTGCATCATACGCAACATCAGTAAAATAGGGTAAATATTTTAAAGAATTTTGATAGTATTTCTGCTCGTTTTCATTCAATCCTCTTGCTACAATAATCATTCTTGTGCTATCACTCTGTAAATCTTTAAAACACTCAACTTCTGGCTTGTAAGATGCATTAATTTTTGCATTTGGAAAAGAAGATTCATATACTTTAATCTGTTCTTCAATTACTGGCTTAAAACTTTCATCTACACTTATATTAATGCTGCCTTTACTAGGTGAGTCTATTTCAATTTTTTTATTTGTCAATTTATCATCACACGATACTAGTAAACAACAAAAACTTATTAAAAAATAATAGAATGCTTTCATAATCAATAATCTCTCTTTATACCACGGTACAATCTAAAACCACCATATAATAAACATATACTACCAAACATGTAGCGTAACACTAAATCTTTTTCTACAATTTGCGGAATATTAAATTTTTCAGCAAAAAACATTGCCGCCGCCATTGCAAGTATTAAACAAGCAATTCCAAAATCATAAACAATTCGCATAATTAGATAACTATTACGCTGCTTTTCTCTAAAATTGTTCTCCATATTACCACCATCAGAAACTGAGGAGGCAATATAATGATTTTTGATTTTAAGAGGCAACTGTGATGAATTATTTGACAAAAGATTATTCATAATATCGTTTTTATTAAAGATGCAAGTGTTTGAAATTTCCATAACCGTCATTTTTTGATTATTAAAAACATTCCCAACCTTTTTTAAAATTCAGCGGCTACTATATTTGCCCAATGAAAATTTTAATGGTTTGTTTGGGTAATATTTGTCGAAGCCCTTTGGCCGAAGGCATATTACAGCATAAAGCAAATGCCCATCATTTAAATATTTTGGTTGATAGTGCAGGTACAGGTAATTATCATATTGGTGAAGCACCACATCAACAATCACAAAAAGTAGCCAAGCTAAATGGTATAAATATTAGTGAACAAAAATGTAGGCAGTTTAAAAAAACTGACTTCGAGGAATTTGATAAGATTTATGTAATGGATACTGATAATTACAATGATGTAAAAAAAATGGCTGGCAGCTACTTTGCAGAACATAAAATTGATTTGATTTTAAATGAACTATACCCAAATCAAAATAGAGAAGTACCAGACCCTTGGTATGGTGGTTTTGAGGATTTTAAAAAAGTATATGCTATGCTTGATGAGGTTTGCGAAGTAATTATTAATAAATACCTAGCCCAACAGCAGCAGCAGCAATAACACGGTATTGCAATTATATTTGCTGCCCCGATAGCAATACCTATCAAATTTCAAATTTATAAATTTCAACATATTATGGCTAAGCCAACCGTAAGTTTACCACAAGGCACTAGAGATTTTTCGGCAGAAGTGGTGCGTAAACGCCAATATATTTTTAGTATAATACTTACTGTGTTTGAGTTGTATGGCTTTGCACCATTAGAAACGCCTGCTATGGAAAACCTAGACACCTTAATGGGTAAGTATGGTGAGGAAGGTGATAAATTAATATTTAAGATTTTAAATAATGGTTTGGACAATGAAAATAAATTAGAACAAACCAAGGCAGAATTTGAAAAAGTATTAGCTGGAAAAAACGCTAAAGGCATTACAGAACGTGCCCTTCGGTACGACCTTACCATTCCTTTTGCAAGATATGTAGCCATGAACTATGGGCAATTAATTATGCCTTTTAAACGCTATCAAATACAACCCGTTTGGCGTGCAGATAGACCGCAACGTGGCCGCTACCGTGAGTTTTACCAGTGCGATGCAGATGTGGTAGGCAGTAAAAGTTTATTGAATGAAGTTGAATTAGTAAATATTTATGCAACGGTATTTGCCAAGCTAGGTATTGATGTAGAAATTCGTATTAATAGCCGTAAAATATTGGCAGCACTAGCAGAAATATGCGGCGGTAACGATAAAATGGTTAACATTACTGTTGCCATTGATAAGCTTGATAAAATTGGTATTGAAAAAGTAAAAGAAGAGCTGCAACAACGTGGTTTAAATGAGGAACAAATAAGTACCATCCAACAATATTTATTAATTAATGGCAATACAGAAGAACAATTAACAAAACTAAAAGCGTTGTTGGGTAGCAATGAAACGGGTAAAACTGGCATTGATGAAATTGAGTATATTCTTGACTATCAATCAGCAAGTAGTAATCAGCAACTTGTAACTGACTTTACTCTTGCTCGTGGTCTAAATTATTACACAGGCATCATCTTTGAAATTAAAGCCAAAGGTGTACAAATGGGCAGTATTGGTGGTGGTGGCAGATACGATGATTTAACAGGTTTGTTTGGCGTGCCAAATGTACCTGGCGTGGGTATTAGTTTTGGAGTTGATAGAATTTATGATGTAATGGAAGAGCTTCAATTATTTCCTACAGAAGTGCAAGTTGGTACTAAAGTTTTATTTTTTAATTTGGGCGAAGTTGAAAGTAAAAAAGCATTTGAACTGATGCAACAATTGAGAGCTAATAACATCAGTTGCGAACTATTTCACGAAACTACTAAGTTTGAAAAGCAATTTAAATATGCTGATAAAAAACGTATTCCTTACGCTATAATGATTGGAAAAAAAGAATTGGAAGAAAACACTTGTATAATAAAAAACTTGGTAAGCGGTGAGCAAACAACTATTGCTGAAAAAGACCTTTTTGCCTTTAACTTCATCTAAACTAAGACATTTAATAAGGTATTAAAAATATTGCCGATAACATTTAATAAATTGAGTTATGAAACGATTGCTAATTACCTGTAGTTTTTTATTACCTCTGTTTGTATTTGCACAACAAACACCCGATATTATTTATGGTCAATTATTTAAAGATGTGCAGTTACAGCGTATTTTTCCTGACGGAAAAACCTTTGTGGATTGTACACCAAAACGCAACCCCAAAGACATCGTTGCAGACTATTTAAAACTGAAAAACAATCCTTTGGTTAAGTATTCGTTACAAGGTTTTGTAGAAGCCAATTTCGACTTACCAGTTAACCCTACAACCACGTATCAATCTAACGCGAACGACGCTATTGCTACACATATAAAAAACTTGTGGCAAGTGCTAAAACGCAATCCAGATAAGGCTTTAGAGGGCAGTTCACTATTGCCATTACCCTATGCATACATTGTTCCTGGTGGCAGATTTAGAGAAATTTATTATTGGGATAGCTACTTTACAATGTTGGGTTTGCAAGAAAGTAATGAGTATGAGATGATTGAAAATATGATTAATAATTTTGCTTTTTTAATTGATACATATAAGCACATTCCTAATGGCAATCGCAGTTACTATTTAAGCCGCTCGCAACCACCATTTTTTAGTTTAATGGTCAATTTATTGGCTGAGAAAAAGGGTGATATTGTTTACAAAAAATACTTGCCATCTCTACAAAAAGAATATAATTATTGGATGGATAAAACTGCTAAAACAAAGCACGTTGTAACTATGCCTGATGGCAGTACCTTAAACCGTTATTACGATGCAGATAATGCACCAAGGCAAGAGAGTTATAAAGAAGACTTTGAAGTAGCAACAAAAGCAGCGGCAAATTTATATGCTGAATCGCAAATAATTAAATTCCAAAACGTTTCAAGAGATTTACGCAGCGGTGCAGAAAGTGGTTGGGATTTTAGTACCCGTTGGTTTGCAGATGGTAAAAATATTAGCACGATACAAACAACTAACCTAATACCTGTTGATTTAAATGGGTTACTATACCACCTAGAGCTCACTCTTGCTACTGCCAACAAAATAGTTGGGAATATTGAAAAAGCTAATAGCTTCAATGCATTAGCAACTAAACGCAAAAAAGCCATCAATAAATATTGTTTTAATGCAAAAAGTAACTGGTACTTCGATTTTAATATTACTACCAAAAAGCAAAGTACCATTATGACTGCTGCTGGTATTAGTCCACTTTTTTTCAAAATTGCAGCTAAAGAAAAATCAACTGCCATTGCAAAAACTTTACAAAAATATTTTGTAAAACCTGGCGGTATTGTTACATCATTAACCACATCTGGGCAACAGTGGGATGCACCAAATGGTTGGGCACCTTTACAATGGATGGCTGTAAAAGGGTTAGAAAATTATAATCAATCAGCCTTGGCAAAAGACATTGCAAAACGTTGGGTATCGCTTAATATAAAAGTATATAAACAAACAGGTAAATTGATGGAGAAATACAATGTAGTTGACATTAATTTACCAGCAGGTGGTGGAGAATACAATGGTCAAGATGGCTTTGGTTGGACCAATGGGGTGCTACTAAAAATGCTAACCACTTATGATTTAAAATAAGTTAATGTGTAATATCAGTTAGTGGCCAATTACTGTACAGCTATAAACAAATTGTTGCAGTGTGCGACGCAACGAAGTTTAATAGAATTACTATTGCTTGTATCCAAAAAATAAAAACATTGTGGGTAAAAAGCTGGCATAAAATATAAACTGCTATTATAAATTTCTTATTTTTATCCCTCTTAAATATTGTACAATTTTTAAATTATAATAGTATGCTAAAACTAAATGTTATTGGACATCTTGGTAAAGATGCCATAGTAAACAATGTGAATGGTAAATCTGTCATTAACTTTTCGGTGGCTCACTCCGAAAAAATAAAAGATGCACAAGGCAACCAGGTAGATAAAACCGTTTGGGTAGAATGTGCATATTGGACAGATAGAGTAGCTATTGCGCCCTATTTAAAAAAAGGTACACAAGTGTATGCAGAAGGCAATGGCGATATTAAAAGCTACACAACTAATGATGGTAGAAGTGGCTCTAACTTAACTTTGCGTGTGTTAAATGTGCAGCTTTTGGGTGGTAAATCAGAAGGTGATAACAACGGTGGCAATTATAACAATAATGCTGGCAATAACTATAGTGCACCAAGTAATAATAATAATTATCAGCAACCTGCACCACCACAAAACTTTCAATCACAGCCACAACAAAACTATAATAGACCAGCACCACCTACTGCCGCAGAACTAACTGAACCTTTAGATGATTTGCCGTTTTAAAATAGTTATGAGTGATAAGTTATGAGTGCTTCACAGTATTAAAATGTAAAAGCATTTCTCAATAACTTATAACTAATAACTCATACCTCATAATTAATTTTCAATGGAAGTTACTTTTTCTTATCAGCAATTATATCAGTTTACAGAAGCCGTATTTATAAAAATGGGTTGTAGTAGTACTGATGCAGCAATTGCTACCAAAGCCTTATTATCAGCAGATGTTAGAGGTATTGATAGTCATGGGGTGGCAAGATTAAGTGGTTATGTGCGATTGTGGGAAGCAAAACGTATTAACGCTACACCCAACATAAAAATTGTATACGAAACCCCTTCTACTGCTGTAGTTGATGGTGATGCTGGCTTGGGCTTGGTAGTAGCACCTTATGCCATGCAAGTAGCTATTGATAAAGCAAAAAATGTAGGTACAGGTTGGGTAAGTGTAAAAAATAGTAACCATTTTGGCATAGCTGGTTATCATGCCATGATGGCTTTAGATAATGATATGATTGGCATAGCCATGACTAATGCAAGCGCTTTGGTAGCACCAACGTTTAGCGTTGAGAAAATGCTTGGCACAAACCCTATTGCGGTAGCTATTCCCGCTGATAAACAACCTGCTTTTATAGCCGATTTTGCTACCACCACGGCAGCTAATGGCAAACTTGAAATTCTGCAACGCAAAAATGCAGATACGCCAAATGGTTGGGTGCAAGACAAAGATGGTAATGATACCAACGACGCTAATATTTTAAAAAAACAAGGGGCGTTGCTGCCGCTTGGCAGCGATAGAGAACATGGTAGCCATAAAGGGTATGCCTTGGGTAGCATTGTAGATATTTTTTCTGCGGTGTTAAGTGGCGCTAGTTATGGGCCTTGGGTACCGCCATTTCCCGCTTACATTGCTATGCCAGAGAATCAACCAGGTAAAGGTTTGGGGCATTTTTTTGGTGCGATGCGGGTAGACGCTTTTCGCCCTGCGGATGAATTTAAAAGCCATATGGATAATTGGATTGGCAGATTTAGAAATGCCACACCAGCGCCTGGTTACGAAAAGGTTTTAATTCCTGGTGACCCTGAAAGAGAAATGACAGAATTACGACTAAGAGATGGCATTCCTTTACTACAAGCTATTATTGATGATTTAAAGCAAGTTGGTGAAAAGTTTGGCGTACAATTGTGATTTAAATGATGGCTTTGATTTCAAATCTTGTCAACTAATTAAGACTTTGCTTCACTTCGTTTCTTTGTATTAAAATATCCTTCCCGTTGTTTGTTCCAAAACACCGCCATTTTCTTAACAAATTAAAAGCACTTTATTGCTGCTTGATACCTTTATTTTTGTGGCACTTAAAAAAAACTTATGGGCATAACTTTATTTATTATTGGTACACTTGGTTGGCATATTGGTATGTATGGGATGTTTAAAAAAGCAGGCATCGAACCTTGGAAAGCACTTATCCCGTTCTACAATACTTGGCTGATTGTAGAAAAATGCGAGATTAAAAAAACTTGGTTTTGGTTTCAGTTAGTACCAATAGCTGGTCAATTCATCACCATTTGGATTACCATTATTTGGGTAATGCACTTTAAAAAAGTAAATTTAATTGCCCATACTTTAACAGTCTTTTTGCCCTTTATTTATTTTCCTTATTTAGGTTTTTCAGAAAAAGAAAAATGGTATGGTAAGGAAACCCTAAAACATTACCACAAGCCAGCAGAACGTGAGTGGATAGATGCAGGTGTATTTGCCATTGTAGCCGCAACTATTATACGAACCTTTGTGTTTGAAGCCTATGTAATACCTACAGGCAGTATGGAAAAAACATTAAGAATAAACGATTTTCTATTTGTAAATAAAGTGGCTTATGGCCCACGTATTCCTCAAACACCTTTGGGCTTTCCATTTGTACATAATTTTTTACCATTCTCTCAAACAAAACCTTCTTATTTAAAGTGGATACAATTAAAATATTACCGCCTACCAGGCTACACACCAGTAAAACGTAATGATGTGGTAGTATTTAATTTTCCTGCTGGCGATACAATAATAAATGAATTAGGATATGGTTCTGCTGTACCTTACTATGATGTTTTACGTAGTCAATACAAAGGCAATAGAGAGGCACTAATGGCAGAACATGAAATCCTTGTTCACCCAATGGATAAAACTGATAACTATATTAAACGCTGTGTGGCTATTAGTGGCGAAACCATACAAATTAAAGATGGTTTATTGTTTGTAAATGGAGTGCCATCTCAGCCTTATAAAGATGCTCAAACTGGCTACACTGTTACTACAAATGGTACAGGTTTTACAGAAGAATATTTAAAGAATGAGTTGGGTTTATGGGTTATGGATGATGGTAACCTAGAATTTAGGCAAAGTGGCACTAATCAATATTTGCTAACCATGCGGGCAGAAGATGCAGATAAAGTAAAAAAATTACCCTTTGTAACCAGTATTGTACGAGAGGTTGTCAATAATCAAACGTATCCTTACGATACTTTGCACAATTGGGATACTGATAATTTTGGCCCCTTGTTAATACCAAAAGTTGGCACGGTAATAACCTTAAAACCAGATAATATCAATTTATACAAACGTGCTATTGAAACTTATGAAGGCAACACGTTTGTAGAGGCTAATGGTAAATATCTTATTAACGGAAAAGAAACCACCACCTACACTTTTAAATATAATTATTATTGGATGATGGGTGATAACCGACACAATAGCCAAGATAGCCGCTATTGGGGTTTTGTGCCAGAAACCAATGTGGTAGGCAAGGCCTCATTTATTTGGTTTAGTTGGGAAAATGGGCCACGTTTTAAAAGAATATTTAAGTTTATACATTAGGTGATGGTTGATAGCTAATAGTTGATGGTTGGTAGTTACTAGACAATTAGTAATTTAGTTTCTTCAATTCGCACATTCTCAAATCCGCACATAACTCATGACATCAAGTTTTGACTTTGAAGTTTACGATTCTATCAACGACCTTACAGCAGCAGATGCTGCTTTGTTGCAACAAGCAAAAAACGTAACCAAAGATGCGTATGCACCTTACTCAAATTTTCACGTAGGTGCTGCGGCTATATTGGCAAATGGTGAAACAGTTTGTGGCACCAATCAAGAAAATGCTAGCTATCCTGTGGGTATTTGTTCAGAAAGAACACTGCTGTCTGTTGCGTCATCTTTGTACCCTAATATTGCCATTAACACCATGGCTATTACCTACGATAATAAAAATGGCAGTAGTATAAAACCCGCTTCGCCATGTGGTATTTGCAGACAAAGCTTAGCAGAATTTGAAAACCGTGTTAACCAGCCTATCAGATTAATATTAAGTGGCCTTGAGGGCAATGTTTACATTATACCCAAAGCATCTTATTTGTTGCCGCTAAGTTTTGGCAGCAATGATTTAAAATGATGATTGATATTGCTAATTAAAAATACCACTTGCAAAATGGCAAGTTTTACAGTGCTTTTATGGATATAATTAAAAGCAGATAAGGTAATACAAAAGGTTTTGACATATGAAAAAAGCACTCCTTATTTCTATACTTACCTGTTGTTTAGGCAAGGTATTTTGCCAAAACAAAGAGGACACTTCTGCCATTAAACAATTACTAGAAAAAGAATCTGCTACTTGGCGTTCGGGCGATGTAAAAGGCCATGCAGCTTGCTGGCATATACAACCCTACAGTAGAATATTGGTGTCAACTGGTGATGGCAAAGTCTTAGATATTCCCCCAAATGTAATGATTCATCCACCTACTACCGCTATGGGTAATGGTGGCACTTCTATAAATACTAATTATAAAATGAGCATCAATGGCAATAATGCTTGGGTGAGCCACGATGAAATATCAACCGCAAAGGATGGCAAAAAAAGTTATTCTTCCGAAATCAGAATTTTAGAAAAGATAAATAGTGAATGGAAATTGGTGGGGCAATCAATCCATGTTAACCAATCAAAATAAAGCAATATTTAATTTATATAAATTATTTAATACATCATTAAGCAATCTAAATTTACCAATCATCCAAATTTACTGCACCTAATTTGCCCATTTGCTAGTGTTTTAGTATTTTACAATCGATGCTTTTTTTGATTCAAATTACTAAAACTGTACGCATGAAACAACTACGCTTTACCCTAACAACAAAGCAAGCCATTGTGCTATTGCTAAGCCTAATTACCGCAACGGTTACACTGGCTCAAGCCTCTAAAACTTACGATGCTACTTCGGTAGAAAAATTAAAAAAACAAACGCTTACATTGGTTGAGGGTAAGCAAAAAGGAGTACAAGAAATGGTAGATATGGTATTTAGTTTTGGTGAGCTTGGCTTTCAAGAAACTGAAACCTCTAAATATCTTACAGGCATTTTAGAAAAAAATGGTTTTACCATAGAACGTGGCATTGCAGGCATTCCAACTGCATGGATGGCCAAATGGGGCAGCGGTAGTCCTGTGATTGCATTGGGTAGCGATATTGATTGTATTCCTAAAGCGTCTCAAAAACCAGGTGTTGCCTACAAAGATCCAATTGTAGAAGGTGCCCCAGGGCATGGTGAAGGGCATAATTCTGGCCAAGCAGTAATCATTTTTGCTGCTATTGCAGCTAAGGAAACAATGGAGAAAAATTATATTGCCGGTACATTAATGATATGGCCAGGTGTTGCTGAAGAATTAGTTGGTAGCAAAGCTTGGTACATAAGAGATGGCTATTTTAAAAATGTAGACGCTTGTATTTTTACCCATGTTAGTGGTGATTTTGGTTGCGACTATGGCGATAATGGTGGCAACGGTTTGGTATCTGTTAAATTTTCTTTTGATGGTGATGCAGCCCATGCTGCTGGTGCACCTTGGCGTGGTAAAAGTGCCTTGGATGCGGTAGAGTTAATGGATGTAGGTTGGAACTTTAAACGAGAACATTTAAAACCCACACAACGTAGTCATTATGTAATTACAGATGGTGGTGACCAGCCAAATGTAGTGCCAAGCAAAGCCAGTGTTTGGTATTATTTTAGAGAAAGAACCTATGACGATATTCAAAGTATGTACGATGCTGGTGTAAAAATAGCTAAAGGTGCAGCCATGATGACCGATACCAAAATGAACTACCAAATATTGGGTACTGCCTGGCCCGGACATTTTAATAAAGCACTAGGACAAGCATTGCATGCCAATATAGAAAAAGTAGGGATGCCTATTTGGAGTGAAGCCGATCAGCAATTAGCAAGAGCCACACAACAATTAATGGAAGCCCCAAAGAAAGATCAACAGGGCAAACCGATTGATGGACTAAGAAGTACGATAGATACTTTAAAAGGCTCGGTACCTTTTTCATGGGGTGGTGGTAGCGATGATATTGCTGATATTTCGTGGAATCTTCCAACAATTGTGCTTAGATATCCTGCCAATATTCCTGGCTTAAAAGGCCACCATTGGGGCGATGCCATTGCGATGGCTACACCTATTTCTCACAAAGGGTCATTGGCTGGAGCAAAAGCAACCGCCTTAACATTGATAGATATTTTTACCAATCCTAAAATAGTGGCAGATGCTAAAGATTATTTTAAAAACGTGCAAACCAAAGATGAACAGTACAAGCCATTTATTACCAAAAATGATCCTCCTGCTATTTATTTAAACAAAGAAATAATGGACAAATACCGTCCTGAAATGAAGAAATATTATTACGACCCATCTAAATACGGTACTTACTTAGAGCAATTAGGTATTACATACCCAACATTGGTAAAACCATAATCTATACATAAAATAATAAATAGTAAACATGCAACTGAAGTGTTTTTTAAAAATTTCCTCTACCCTATTAGTTAGTTGGCTATCGCTTTTTGCAACGGCACAAACCAAGGGCACAGCGGCCAATCCTTATGTATTAGAACCTTCTGCCGCTACCGTAGCTTGGGGTTATTATTGGTCGGAAGCGCAACCAGTTTTGCGTATTCAATCTGGTGATTTTGTAACTATTCATACACTATTAACCTCAAATCCTGAGCGGTTATTAGCGGCTGGTGTACCTCAAAATAAAATAGAAAAAGAGCTGTATGATGTGCAAGCTGCAAAAGATAAAGGCCCTGGTGGACATGTGTTAACCGGCCCTGTTTTTATTGAAGGTGCAGAACCCGGCGATGTGCTTGAAGTGCATTTTGCAGCGATTAAATTAGCCATACCTTATGGGTACAATGCGATTGGGCAAAGTGGGTTTTTATCGGATGAAATATTTGAGCGAAAAACAAAAATTATACAGTTAGACAAAGAAAAAATGCTGGGTTATTTTAGTGATAGTATTGTTATTCCGCTGCACCCATTTTTTGGTAGTGCAGGTGTAGCACCGCCAAAAGAAGTGGGCAAATGGAACAGTGCGCCACCTTGGATAAATGCAGGCAATTTGGATAATAAAGAATTAGTAGCTGGCAGTAGTTTATTTATACCAGTACATGTTAAAGGGGCGTTGTTTGAAATTGGCGATGGTCACGCAGCACAAGGCAATGGTGAGGTAGATATTACCGCTATTGAAACGTCGCTGATAGGTAAATTACAGTTTATAGTACACAAAGGCAAAACCTTGCACTGGCCAAGAGCCGAAACTAAAACACATATTATTACCATGGGTTGCGATAGAGATTTGAATGCAGCTACACATATTGCCGTAAGAGAAATGATACAATATTTAATGGATGAAAAACATATGAGCAAGGCAGATGCTTACATGCTATGCAGCGTTGCAGCAGATGTAAATATTACACAGCTAGTAGATGGTAATGTGGGTGTGCATGCGATGTTGCCAAAATCTATTTTTATAAAAAAATGATTGTTAAAATATAGCAAGTAACTAGCTTTTCTAACAGTTTTTTTAGCCAATATTGCACCTACTTTCAATGACAAAAACTTGAAAATTAAAATGAGTTTATTATCAAAATTATTCGGGAAGAAAAAAAATGAGCTTTCCCCTAATGAAAAGGAACAACAAGAAAGAATGTGGGACGGATTTGACTTTTTTGAAAAAGGTAAAAAATTATATTTTAATAAAGAAGATGAAAAAGCATTATTCTTTTTTGATAAAGCTTTTGAAAATAACTTTATAGTAAATTTCCCATCTAAAGCACCAAATCTTTATAGTATGAGAGCGGGTTGTTTACAAGGGCTAAATTACGATTATGACGCAATTATTGAATGTAATAAATCAATTGAATTATATCATAACGACTGCAATATATACTTTTTAAGGTCAATTTCAAAAGGAACAATCTTTGATTACGAAGGTCAAATTGCAGATCTTGAAATAGCAATTGCATTATCCAAAATTGACACTCCATTGAATAGACTTTATAATGATGATGCGCAAAAAAAAGGATTCTCAAGTGGAGTAAATGATATGTATAATGGAAGTTTACAAATGGCCAAAATGGATTTGGCTACAGATATTGAAGACAGAAAAAGAATTGAGGCTTCCATCAATTCAAAAGACAAAGAATTTTGGCAAGCGAGTTATGATAAAAGTAGATTTCATAGACTTAGCAGAATTAAAAAAAGAAGTTCCTAATTATTGTAATTTAATTATACTTCACAAAGGGAGCAAAGCATTTAACTTGATTTGACAATCGATAAATCCTAGCCACAATAATTTCTTTTCGATATTTTTTATATATCAAACTATGAAATGCTATTTATGCGATATTGAAGCAACATCTAAAGAACACTGCCCTGCATTATCATTTTTTCCAAAAGACAAACGTATTAATTTAATGACAGTTCCTTCATGTTATAAACACAATGGAGAAACATCTCTAGATGATGAATATGTTAGAAACTTAATCCTGATAACAAAAGGTAATAATAAGACTGCTGCCCAACATTTTAAAGATAAAGGTGCTAGATCTTTACAAAGAAGTTTAGGATTATTTCATCTGCAAACAAAAAATCCTAAGTGGTTAAATTTTATTAAAAACGACGAAAATTCAAAGAATCTTGCGTTTGAGATTGACAGAAATAGGTTTGATAAGGTGATGCGGAAAATTGCGTACGGGGTTTATTATTACATTTTCAAAACGACTTGGAACCGTAATCTTGAAGTTGCTACAAATCATTTAGTTACCTATGATATACAAGTCGACCCAATATCTGAAGAGATTCAACGGTACAAAAATGAATATGTATCTAAAATAGTTTATGAAGGTTCAAATCCCAGTGTTTTTCAATACTCATATTTAATCGAAAAGGAAAACAAGAATATAATTCTTATAATGAAGTTTTATGAATCTTTTGAAATATGGATTGTTCCAGAAAAAAATTCTGAAGAACCTTGTTTACATTAATAATTGTTTATGGGTTTACATATTTTGCAAAGCAGCCATTTGAAACCACAACTAATAATGTGTCTGAGACCTATTTTATCTACACTTTGGTATGCCCTAACGAAACATCCAAAAAGAGCGGATTATTGTTTTTTTAAAAAACCAAAAAGCCCCAAAATAGGTCCTATCGCAAGCACCATATAGACATATTGAAAATTGATGTAATTAGAAAGTAAGCCCACAACTTGAATACTAATAATTGTAATAGAAAATCCTAAACAATTAACGATTGTTAAAGCTGTACCTCTAGATTGTTTAGGGGCATTTTGTGCAACAAGCGTTGAAAATAATGGCGAATCTGCAATGACTACAATACCCCAAAAAAATAGAAAACTTATAAAAATAATTACAGTATTTGACAGTAGAAATATGGGAGAAATAATGCAACAAATGCAGGATAATAATAAAGCTAAAGTCGCAATTTTTTTAGCTCCATATTTTTGAGATAATAAACCACTTGCTACACATGCAAAACATCCCAAAGCAATAATTAGGAAAGAGAGTAAGGGCACATTTAATAAAGCATTTGGGTGGTATTTATTATAAGTTACTAGCATAATTGGTAAAAAAGCCCAAAACGTATATAATTCCCACATATGCCCAAAATATCCAAATGCCGCCGAGCGAAAGCTAGGATGTTTAAATCCATTTGCAAATGCACTAAACTTAAATGCATCTACTTTATTTCTGTAAGGTCCGTCTGGCACAAACAATAACATACTTGATCCACCAATCACAGAAAGAGACGTTGTGGTGTACAAAACATATTTCCAAGATAACCCAATAGTTAGACTTTTTAATAAATGAGGTAATGCGGTGCCAATTACCAAAGCACCAACTAAAAAACCTAGCGATTTACCAAGGCCAGCTTGATAATAATCTGATGCTATTTTCATACCTACAGGATAAATACCTGCAAGAAATAACCCAGTGAAAAACCGAC
The DNA here is from genome assembly GCA_038327865.1 of Chitinophagales bacterium. Classification (GTDB taxonomy): domain Bacteria; phylum Bacteroidota; class Bacteroidia; order Chitinophagales; family Chitinophagaceae; genus Parasediminibacterium. The sequence goes on from JBBQLL010000006.1 coordinate 115,288, forward strand.
AACCTAATATCTCATTTGGATGTATATTTTTAATGATTAAGCCAAGATTAAAAAAACCAGCAAATAACGCACTTATAAAAAAAACAAGTGATGGTGAAAAGCGGTCAGAAATTGAAAAAATAGCGAATAAAAGCGTACCTATTATAAAGCCAAATTGTACAGCACTAGTAAGCGGTGCTAAAAAATTTATACCAATGTTCAGGTCTTTTACCATATCTGGCGCAACAGCATTACCAGCAAACCATAGCGATGTACATAAAAATTGAGATATCACAATTATTGGTAAAATACGTTTCATAATACTGTATTCTCAAAGTTGGTTAGTGTCATTATGTAACCTTTTACAGCTTACTGATTACTTTAAAATACAACTGACATTACACTTATATTCTAAAGGCTAAATATACAGATTGACGTAATCCAATTTCTAAATTAAAAGCATTGAAATAAACTTTTTCTAATGACTATATACTTCAAATAACATCACAATGTGCCAAGGTTTACATTAAATTATCCGAATTCAAAACCTAAAGCTTAGCATAATATCTTTAAATGCCTAATTTGCAAACTCAAATATTAAACAAAATAGTATGTCACAAAATTTCGATTTCGCAATGATAGGCCTTGGCGTAATGGGTCGTAATTTATTATACAATATGGCCGACCATGGTTTTGCGGTAGTTGGTTATAATAGAAGTGCTGAAAAATTGAAAGCCCTTGAAAATGAAGCTACGCCAGGTACTAAAGTAATGGGTGTAACTAGCTTGCAAGAAATGGTAGATGCTTTGACCATTCCTCGTAAAATAATTTTATTAGTACCAGCAGGTGCACCAGTAGATGAAGTATTGGGTTTACTACAACCATTGTTGCAAAAAGACGATGTAATTATAGATGGTGGCAACTCCCATTATACCGATACTGCACGCAGAATGAAAGAGCAAGCAAAATTAGGTTTTCATTTTATAGGTATGGGTATTTCTGGTGGTGAAGAAGGTGCAAGGCGTGGCCCAAGCATTATGCCTGGTGGCGATAGAAGTGCTTATGACAATGTAGCTCCTGTATTAAAAGCTATTGCCGCAAAAGCCGATGGCGAACCATGTGTAGATTATATGGGTAAAGGTGCTGCAGGGCATTATGTAAAAATGGTACACAATGGTATTGAGTATGCTATTATGCAAATATTAGCTGAAACTTACGACATATTAAAACGTGGTAAAAGCTTTACCAATGCAGAATTACATGATATATTTTCTACTTGGAACAAAGGCGATTTACAATCGTTCTTAATGGAAATTACAGCTGATGTTTTTTTACAAAAAGATGATAAAGGCGAAGGCGACCTAGTAGATAAAATACTAGACGTAGCTGGTAGTAAAGGTACTGGTAAATGGACGTCTCAAAGTGCCATGGATATGGGTGTTCCCATACCTGTAATTGATGCAGCTGTAAGTATGCGTAATATTTCTGAATTAAAAACAGAACGTGTAGTTGCTGTAAAATTGTACGATATGATTGACCATATGATACCTACTGAAAAAGAAGTATTAATTCAACAAGTACACGATGCTTTGTATACGTCTATCATCATTTGCTATGCACAAGGTTTGGCTATGTTGCAGAAAGCATCGGTAGATTTAGAAATGGAGATTCCATTGCAAGATGTCGTGAAAGTTTGGCGAGCTGGTTGTATCATTCGCTCATCTATGTTGCGCGTGTTTTACAATGTGTGTAACAACAATCCTGATATTAGTAATATTTTATTAGCCCCAGAAATTGTAGACTTGGTAAAAGCTAAATTAAGCGGTTTAAGAAGCACCGTATTATCTGCAACTATTGCTGGTATACCAGTAATGGGTTTAGGTAATGCCTTATCTTATTTTGATGCATTTACTACTGAGAGATTACCATTAAACTTAACCCAATCTCAAAGAGATTTTTTTGGTGCACATACCTACAAACGCATTGATATAGAAGGTGTTTTTCACACAGAATGGTATTCATCAACTGCCCAATAAAAAATAATGTCATGCTGAGGAAAGGGCGTCACTGCGAGTAACGAAGCAGTATGCACTCAATGGATTAAATTCCTCGTTCCTCGGATTGACGAGAAAACAAAAACAAACGATTATGTCAGCATTAATAAAAAGCCCATCAGCATCATTGATATTTATTTTTGGTGGTAGTGGCGATCTGAACTTACGTAAGCTAACCCCAGCGTTGTACAATTTATTTATCGATAAATATTTACCGAAAAAATTTACAGTGGTTGGTATTGGGCGAAGCGAATTTACCAACGAAGACTATCGCAAACACTTACTAAAAGGTATTAAAGACTTTTCTAGAAGAAATGATGTAGCTACTAATTGGGATACTTTTTCTGCCAACTTGCAGTACCTACAAATGGATGGTGAGGATGAAGCAGCGTACAAAAAAATTACCAAAGTAATTGAGACTAAAGAAAAAGAATGGGGCGAACATCCTAGCGTGGTTTTTTACATGAGTGTGGCGCCACAATTAGTACCTGACATTGCTACTAACTTACACAAACTAAATATTTGTAGCGAGAAGGCAACGGTAAGAATTGTGGTTGAAAAACCATTTGGCCACGACTTGGCAAGTGCTAAAGAATTGAATCAATTGCTCACTGGCATGTTTGCCGAAGAACAGATTTACCGCATAGATCATTATCTAGGTAAAGAAACAGTACAAAACATATTAGCACTACGTTTTGCAAATGCCTTGTTTGAGCCAATTTGGAATAGAAACTATATTGAACACGTACAAATAACGATGGCTGAAACCGTTGGTGTTGAAGGCAGAGGTGGCTACTACGACCAATCTGGTGCAATGAGAGACATGCTTCAAAACCATGTATTGCAGTTGTTATGCATGGTGGCTATGGAAGTACCTGTAAGCTTTGAAGCCAATGAAATTAGGAATAAAAAAGTAGATGTTTTAAATGCTATTAGGCGTATTAAAGCAGAGGATGTTCATACAATGGCAGTTCGTGGGCAATACAGCGAAGGTTGGATGAAGGGCAAAGAAGTAAATGGGTATCGACAAGAGAAAAATGTAGATTCAAAATCAAATACCGAAACCTTTGCTGCCGCTAAGTTTTATATAGATAATTGGCGTTGGCAAAATGTACCTTTTTATGTACGTACTGGTAAATATTTACACCAAAAAAGTACCATCATTACTATACAATTTAAAGATGCACCTAACTATGCGTTTCCGCCAGAATCTACCGAAACATGGCGTAATAATCGCCTAACAATTAGCATTCAACCAGAGATGGATATTCGGTTGCGTTTTCAAGCTAAAAAGCCGGGTCAGGCAATGGAATTAAACCCTGTAGATATGATTTTTAGCTACGCAGATACTTATGATGGGCACGAGCCAGAAGCTTACGAAACCTTATTGTTAGATGTAATGGAAGGCAACCCAACTTTGTTTATGCGTAACGATCAAGTAGAAGCAGCTTGGGAAATAATCACGCCAATTTTAGAAACTTGGGAATCAAGACCAGCGGTTGATTTTCCTAATTACGGGCCAGATTCTTGGGGACCAGAAGACGCAGAAGCACTAATAGCGAGAGACGGTTTTAACTGGGTAAACTTGCCAAGTAAAAAACGCAAAGAGGCTTAATAAATATTAAATGAATATTAAAAAAAAGCGATAGGAAAATCCTATCGCTTTTTTTTAATCAGCACTATACCAACTTGGTATTACTAGTTTTAAATTGCTGCAAAGTGACGTACACAATGCTAAGCATTGCCCCAAATAAGACTGTAAAAGCCCACACCTGTATGTTTTGAAATGGATGCCGTATTTGATGGGCAGAATCTAATAAAATGAGGTGGGGCTTGGTAACAATATCCCAACTATTAAAGCGAGAATATCTACCAATATACACCCCATAACCACATAACATTAAGCTTACTAGTACAAAGCCATGTACCCAAACTTTTTTAAAATAATTAAGCAGAAATTTTTCTACTTGCATTAACGATACAATGCCTAATAGCAAGCCATTCCAAGCTGCGGTAGTAACAATTAATAAGTCGTACCACATAGGTATTGGTTCTCGCAATTGGTAATGAAAAATATCTGTAATAATATAGGGTGCATTGGGTAAAAACAGTAACCATATTACTAATAGTACAATGGCTTTAAAATTGATGCTTTTCTGCTGTTGCAATTGGCTACTACATACCAATGGAATAATTGCTAAAAACAAATTCCATACATAAAACAAGTACGATAAATTGTTGGTATATATAATTCTTACAAGCACTAATACCAATGTAAAACTGATAGAGAGTATGAGCATTTTAGTAATGCCAGATATTGATTTTCTCATAATAATAAAAGGGCTTTTGGTAAGAAAATAAGGATGCCTATAATAATACTAACAATGGCTGCCAATATTACCGCACCAGCACTTACATCTTTAATAACCTTTACGGTAGCATGATAGTTTGGCTCAACTATATCGCATAGTTTTTCTAAGGCACTATTCAACATCTCTAGCCCAATAACTAAGGCGATACAAAGCAATATCAGCATCCATTCTACTACTACAATTTTAAAGGCTAAACCTGCAGCTAAAACTGTTAAAGTAATAGCTACATGTATTTTACCATTTCTATCATTGCCAACAAAATAACCGATGCCTGCAAAGGCATTACCAAAAGATTTTATTAGTGATTGTTGCGAGTTCATGAGTATTTATATTTTAGTAATTAACCAATTTGTAACACTTTTTGAAATGATAATTATAGACAACTCTGCCGCATACTTTATATGTTATGCGAATCAAGGGTTAAAAGTTAGTCAACAACATTAGTGCTACTGCTATTTTACCATAGAGGTGTAATTTCAGTCCATTTTCCGACCTTACCTTTGAAGCATTTTGAATTTGTGTCCTTTCATTTATCCAACTAAATA
>JBBQLL010000007.1:0-114853 GCA_038327865.1 Chitinophagales bacterium
AAGATAACTGAAATAGAACCAGTAGGGAATGTTGACTAACTTTTTTGCCCTCTCAAGGGGTAAAAAAAGTTATCAATATTCCTGGTAAAACAAACCAATTAATAACCAAAAAATGGTCAACCTATTTCAGGGTAAGACATAGTTTAAAATAACAGTTTAAATAAGTTGTTTCAACTGGGGCAGCTTATTTTTTTATTTAAAGTTTTCCTACCCACAAAAAAGGCTGACAACTTGGTAGTTATCAGCCTTGTATTTTGTATTACTTGTTTAATTCGTTTGCGGTATTATATTACCACTATCCAATACTTTACCTCTTTCTGTTTTTAACATACGAGATGGGTAACGATTGATAACAATAAAATCGTGAGTGGCCATAATAATAGTAGTACCATAATCTTCCCCAATTTGAAACAACAATTGCATAATTTCATCACTTGTTTCGGGGTCTAAGTTGCCTGTAGGCTCATCAGCCAAAATTAACTTAGGAGAGTTTAATAAGGCTCTAGCAATATCTACACGTTGCTGTTCACCACCACTCATTTCAAACGGCATTTTAAAACCTTTACTTTTTAAGCCAACTTTATTTAAAACATCGTTAATTTTTTCTTCCATTAAACGTTCGTCTTTCCAACCAGTTGCTTTTAATACAAATTTTAAATTTTCATGTACATTTCTATCAGTTAATAGTTGAAAATCTTGAAACACTACTCCTAAATTTCTTCGCAAAAAGGGTACTTTTTTCCAATCCATTTTTTTTAAATCAAATCCTACTACTGATGCTTCGCCTTGTGTTAAGGTTAAATCGCCATATAGTGTTTTAAGCAAACTACTTTTCCCCGTGCCGGTTTTGCCCACTAAATATACAAATTCACCTTTTTCTACTGTAAAATTTACATCTTGCAAAATAAGGTTAGATCCTTGAAATATATTAACGTTTTGTAGTGATATTACTGTTTCGGCCATAATATAAATTGAAATTGAAATTATTTGGATGAAAGAAACAAAGATGAAATTTGGCCATAAAAGTAGTAAACAATTTTAATAAACTATCTCTCCAAAACTACCTTTTAACAATAGCTCTTTTTCGTTTGATGCTTCTACTCTACCAATAATTTTTGCCTCAATATTAAACGATGCAGCAATGTCAATCATTTGTAATGCCGCTTCTTGATTAGTGAAAATTTCTAGCCTATGACCCATATTAAACACTTGGTACATTTCCCTAAAATCTGCCCCAGAATTAGTCTGAATTAGTTTAAAAATTGGCGGCACTTCAAATAAGTTATCCTTAACAATTTTCATTGGTTTTGGTAAATATTTTAAGCACTTTGTTTGCCCACCACCACTGCAATGTATAATGCCACTAATAGTGCTAAAATGCTGTGATAGTATAGATTTCAGCAAAGGTGCATAGGTTCTTGTTGGAGATAAAAGTAGTTTGCCCACTGTCAATTCACAACCATCAATTAACAACTTATCCTCTATTTTATTTTTACCAATATACACAACTTCATTGTTTAGTTTTGGTTCAAATGTTTCAGGATATTTTTCAGCATAAAATTTACTTAATACATCGTGCCTAGCACTAGTTAATCCATTGCTTCCTAAGCCGCTATTGTACTCGGTTTCATAAGTTGCTTGTCCACTACTTGCAAAGCCCACAATTACGTCGCCAACATCAATTTTATCATTGGTAATCAACCTACTTTTTGGCCATCTTGCAGTCATAGTTCCATTAACTGCAATCGTCCTAACTACATCCCCCACATCGGCGGTTTCGCCCCCTAAATAATGAATATTTACACCATATGTTTTCAATTGATTGAAAAATTCTTGTGTACCATTTATCACAGCTTCTAAAACCTCACCAGTAATTACAGATTTATTTCTATCGATAGTTGACGAAAACAACAAATTATCTACCACACCAACACACAATAAATCATCTAAATTCATCGCCACAGCATCTTGTGCAATGCCTTTCCAAACGCTCACATCGCCAGTTTCTTTCCAGTATAAATAAGCTAAAATACTCTTTGTACCAGCACCATCTGCATGACTAATATTTACATAATTATCATCACCACCCAAATAATCGGGATACATTTTACAAAAAGCATTGGCATATAAACCAGCGTCCAATTTTTTTATGGCCGCATGAACCTCTTCTTTTTGGGCAGAAACACCACGTTGAGAATATAAAGACATTATTGAATTATTATTTTGAGATGTATAATGTAAATAAGGGTGCGAAAGTAAGTAATCCTGCCAACCGAAAACTGTCAACTGTCAACTGATTGGTATCTCCTAAATTTGCCGCACTTTATGATGCAAGTACACAGAGACCTTGAACAGTTACCCAACTTTAAAAATGCCGTTATTACCATTGGCACTTTTGATGGCGTTCACAAAGGCCACCAGCAAATAATAAATCAGTTAAAGGCAACAGCAGCAGTAGTTAGCGGCGAAACGGTTATCATTACTTTTCATCCACACCCAAGAAAAATTGTTGGTAGCCTTGGTGGGAATGTGCAACTATTAAACACGCTTGAAGAAAAAATTATATTACTAAATAAAGCAGGTATTAATCATTTAGTAGTAGTACCTTTTACTGAACATTTTGCCAACCAAACCGCAGCGGAATATTGCAAAGATTTTATTTACCACTATTTTAAACCACATACTATTATTATTGGCTACGATCATCGTTTTGGTAAAAATCGTTCGGGTGATTATCACTTATTAGAAAAAATGGGTACTGAATTAGGTTTTGCAGTTAAAGAAATTAACGAGCAAGTTTTAAACGACGTAATTGTTAGTAGTACAAAAATTAGACATGCATTACTAGAACACAACATACCAACAGCAAATAAATTTTTAGGGTATGCTTACTTTTTTGAAGGAACAGTTGTAAAAGGCAATCAATTAGGTAGAACGATTGACTACCCTACTGCTAATATAAAAATAGTGGATGAAGAAAAATTGATTCTAGGAAATGGTGTGTATGCGGTTACAGTTAACGGTCAACAGTCAATGGCCAATAGTTTTAAAGGGATGATGAACATTGGTTTTCGCCCAACAGTTGATGGAAAAATAAGAGTGATTGAAGTTAATATTTTTGATTTTGATGAAGATATTTACGAGCAAACTATTCAAGTTCACATTCATGCTTATATACGTAGTGAAGTAAAATTTAATGGCTTGGATGAACTAAAAAATCAATTGAAAGCAGATGCTATAAAAGCGAAGGAATTGTTGGTATAAAAAGATCTACTAATTTTTTCCTTTTCTATGAATTCGCCAACCAAACCAAAAACCGACAACTAAAACAGGAATGATCCCAAAAAGAGAAATTAAAAAAGTTGATTTTAAAATATAATCAGAAAATCCACCATCTTTTCCAATACCTTCTTGAAAAAAGCCTACTAAACTTGAAATAAAGGCAGTTGAAAGAAGTGTTAAGAAAGCATATTTAATACCAATCCAAGTATAATCTTCCTTTTTTATTAAAATTTCATAGCCAGCTATTCGTCCATAGAAATTTCCACAAATTGTAAATGCCAGTAATCCTATTATAAGATTGAGTTTATAATCTACATCAACAAACCAAAAAAAATTTTTAAGAAAGCTACCTTCAAAAGTTAAAAAAATAAAAATTGATTGTGCTATTAGAATACCAATCCCAACTGATTTCAAAGCTAGAATTGCACCTATTTGTTTAGCATCTTCATCATTCATTTTATTATTATTTCATATTATCTCTAACTGACATTACACCTTAAACTTCGTCCATTTCTCATCAGATTTTGAAGAAGCTACAACAGAATCGATAAAAGCCATTCCTCTAACACCTTCGGCTATTGTAGGAAAATCTAACATTTCTTTTGTGGGCCTTTCACCACTTAATTTGGCGTTTAGCGTTAAGGAAAAGTTTCTATAAATATTTGCAAAAGCTTCTAAATAACCTTCTGGATGACCTGCCGGCACCCTTGTATTATGTGCTGCAAAACTGCCTACATAACCACTACCTGTTCGGTAAATTTCTACAGGTTTATCTAGCCATTTAACTAGCAATGTATTGTTATCAGCTTGGCACCAATCGATACCTCCCTTTTCGCCGTAAATTCGTAATCTAATAGCATTTTCTTCACCAGCAGCTACTTGGCTTGCTATTAATACGCCTGTTGCACCATTACTAAAACGTAACAACACGTTACCATCATCATCTAAATGTCTGCCTTCTACAAAAGTTTGTAAATCAGCACATAAATGCGTTACCTGTAAACCAGAAACATACTCCGCTAAATGAGCAGCATGCGTACCAATATCGCCCATACAACCTGCAATACCACTGCGTTTTGGGTCGGTACGCCAATCTGCTTGCTTACTACCACTACTTTCTACTAAGCTGCTTAGCCAACCTTGCGGATAGTCAACATATACTTTTCTTATTTTACCAAAAACGCCATCTGCAATCATTTGTTTGGCTTGTTTTATCATTGGGTAGCCAGAATACGTATGCGTTACTGCTAGTAACAAACCAGTTTCTGTAACCTTTTTTTGTAGTGCAATGGCTTCATCGTAGTTAAAGGTTAAAGGTTTATCAATTACTACATTAAAGCCATGTTCTAAAGCCATCATGGCAGGTTCAAAATGCAAATGATTGGGTGTTACTATGGATACAAAATCCATACGTACATCAGTCGGCAATTGACTTTCCTTCGTAATCATTTCAGCATAGCTTGTATAAATTCTATCTTGTGGCAAAAACAAATCTTTACCCGATAACATGGCATTTTCTGCAGTACTGCTTAGTGCCCCACAAGTCAATTCTATCAATCCATCAATATTTGCAGCAATACGATGTACCGCCCCAATAAAGGCGTTGCGACCGCCGCCAATCATGCCCATTCTGAGTTTACGTGTCATATTTAACTAGTTATGAATTATAAATTTAAATTTTCAATTAGTACAATTCGCTTAATAATTGGAATCAGTCTTGGTTACCCACTCAATTGCTCCTTTTAAATGCTGCAAAAATAAATCCTCTTTATAACTTGCATCTGTGTGGCCTAAAGCAGTTTGTAGCACCCTACCTCTTTTTATTTTTTGGTACCAAGTAATAGGATGTTTGCCCATGGTACCACCTGTATAACTCGTTTCATCTAGCTCTATCAGCACATGAATATTGGCAGGAATTGGTTCTCGAAAATTATATAGTTCATCAAAACGCACCCATTCTTTCGGTAGCATTTTAGTAGCAGGATGCACACTATCAACCACTAAAAATTTGGCTTGTTGTTGCTTAGGGTGACTTTTAAATTTCGCACCAAGTGCCTTGTTGTACCACGGCCAATCGTACTCAGCATCAGTACCAGTATGTAAGGTTAATAAACCACCACCTTTTTCTACAAATTTTTGTATGGCTATTTCTTGTTGTGTACCAAAAGCATTGCCAGTTACAAACATAAAAATGATCGCTTTATATTGCTTCAAAACCTTGTAATCATTCAATTGTAGCGAATCTTCGGTAAATGTAATATCCCAATTATTTTGTGCTGCCATTAATGTTAAAGCAGCTTTTGCAGCAGGTATTGCAGCATGCCTATAACCATTGGTTTTAGATATTGCCAACAACTTAATTTTCTGAGCTTGCAATTGGCAAATACTTACAATTAATACTAATAAAATCAGGGTAATTTTTTTCATGATAGGCGTCTTTCGTTATAGCGACAAATCTATATTAAACTAGCTTTAAGTTCGTACCATTATTTTCAGTCACAACTATTAAGTCATCAATAAATCAAATCCTCATAAGCTGCCTGTAATTCGTTATAACTATGGTTATCTTTTGCTTCTTTTGCTGCCAACATGCCTTTTTCATAACAGTCTATGGCTTTATCGGTTTGTTGTAATTTCTCTAATAATTTTGCTAAATGATAGTACGAGCCAACATAATCAGGGCTTTCAGTTAAAATATCTTCAAATAAAATCCTAGCCTTTAAGTCATCCCCAATTTTTATGTATTCCAATGCCAGAGCGTGTCTTAGAAAATTATCCTTAGGATTGGTTTTTAAAAACTCATTTATTTTTTCAATTCTTTCCATAAAAATTTCTTAATTAATTTTTTAAGCGAAACATTTGCACAACAAAAACACGCTTATATTTGTAAGTTAGTTGCATAAACAACCATTTTAAACGATTCACATGAAAATACTAGTCTGCATTAGTAAAGCACCTGATACTACCTCAAAAATAGCCTTCAAAGATGGTAATACCAAGTTTGAAGAAGCAGGTGTACAATGGATTATCAATCCCTACGATGAATGGTACGCATTGGTACGTGCTATTGAATTAAAAGAAAAAGACCCAGCAATAGTTTTGCATTTAATTACAGTTGGCGGTGCAGATTGCGATCCAATAATTCGCAAAGCATTGGCACTTGGCGGTGATGAAGCAATAAGGGTAAATGCAGATAGTAGCGATAGCTATTATATTGCTGCACAAATTGCCGAAGTGGTTAAACAAAGCAGCTACGATTTAATTTTTACTGGTAAAGAAACTATCGATTATAATGGTTCGTCAATTGGTGGAATTGTTGCCGAATTGGTTGATGCACCATACATTTCTCTAGCTACAAAATTTGATATTGCTGGCACAACCGTAACTGTTACTCGTGAAATTGAAGGTGGTGAAGAAACCGATGAAACCAGTTTGCCTGTGGTAGTTAGTTGTGCAAAAGGCGTGGCCGAACAACGCATACCAAATATGCGTGGCATTATGGCTGCCCGTACCAAGCCTTTAAAAGTTGTAGAACCTGTTGCCATAGAGGCTTTAACCAATATTATAAGCTACGAATTGCCACCTGCAAAAGCTGGTGTTAAATTAGTTGCTGCCGATAACGTTGCCGAGTTAGTAAGGTTGTTACACGAAGAGGCGAAAGTGATTTAAAAAGTTGACTGTTGGCAATATTAAAGCGAATAGTTTTTATGTTACCAGCAATAGTTTTTCAAATCATCGTTCCTTGCGTCGCACACTTGTACTGTTAGTTCTTTAGTCATCAAACAAATTTTGTGTAGCTCTGTCATTTATATATCTACACATTTTCACATTATAAAATTAAAATTATGTCAGTCTTAATATTTGTAGATCATGCAGATGGTCAAGTTAAAAAATCTTCTTACGAGGCATTGACTTATGGTTCTAAAATTGCCGCCCAAATTGGTACAACTGCCGAGGCTTTATTGCTTGGAACAGTTGCAGATAATTTGTCAACCTTGGGTAAATATGGTATCACAAAAGTACACCAAGTTGCCAACGAAACTTTAAACCATGTAGATGCACAATTGTACAGCAAAGTAATTGCAGAAGCAGTTACAGCTAGTGGTGCAACTGTTTTGGTATTTAGCCACAATCAAACTGGCAAGGCAGTAGCAGCAAGGGTATCAGCCCGTTTAAAAGCTGGTGTTGTTACAGGTGCTTGCGCTTTGCCAGATACCAGTAATGGTAATTTTATTGTAAAGAAAACTGTATTTAGTGGTAAAGCTTTTGCCAATGTAAACATCACGTCACCAATAAAAGTTATTTCATTAAACCCAAACAGCTTTACCACCATTACAGGCGAGGGTGTTGCCGAAGTATCAGCTTTAAACATTGTAGTTGATGCATCAAAAATTAGTGTAATAGCGGTTAATAAAATTGTAGGTGAAGTACCATTGTCAGAAGCTGATATTGTGGTTAGCGCTGGCCGTGGTTTAAAAGGCCCAGAAAATTGGGGCATGGTTGAAGATTTGGCACACACACTTCATGCTGCAACGGCTTGTAGCCGCCCTGTTGCAGATTCGCATTGGCGCCCTCACCACGAACACGTAGGACAAACTGGTTTTCAAATTGCACCTAATTTATATTTTGCAATTGGCATTTCGGGTGCTATTCAGCATTTAGCTGGTGTAAATAGGAGTAAAGTAATTGTGGTAATTAATAAAGACCCGGAGGCTCCATTTTTTAAAGCTGCCGACTATGGTATAGTTGGTGATGCGTTTGATATTGTGCCAAAATTGAACGAAGAAATAAAAAAAATGCAAACTAGCGCTTAGTTATATATTAAAACTATTTAAAATCTCATTAGCATTTGTTAATGAGATTTTTTATTTTGGTGGAATGATACTACACGTAATTTCGAATTTTAAATGCTATGCAGTCAAAAGACTATTACAACATATTACATGTATTGCCAACTGCTACTGGCGAAGAAATTAAAAAAGCCTATCGTAAGTTAGCTTTGCAATACCATCCTGATGTAACTAATAATGCAGATATTACAAGCGATACATTCATTAACATTAAGGAAGCTTACGAAGTATTATCAGATACAAAAAAGCGACAAGCTTACCATTACAAACGATTTTACAGAACCTACCAACAACAAGCCAGTATTACACCAGAAATGGTAATGCAGCAAACAATTAATTTAGCAGCTTTAGTAGTCGTATTAGACCCTCACAGAATTGATTATGACAAACTAACCAATCAAATAATGCAAATCCTAGATGTGCCTATTATTAGGCTTTTACAGGCTGATAAGCAATCCATAATACGAGAAAAAATCATTACCAATATTTTAAAAAGTACTATTTTATTAAACTATCAAATGGCGTTACCTATTCATGAAATATTATTACAATTAGCCACTGACAATGAATTACAAACTGCTACTATTCATAAGCAAACGCAATACTTAAAGCAATTGTATTTTTGGCATAAATACAAGCTATTAGTTGCTTTATTTGTAGCAATTGTGTTATGTATTGGTTTCTATTATGTAACATAAACTACATGGGTAAATGTGAGACATAAATTATTGAAAAATTGATACTGAATAATTAAGTTTAGATGAGGAACAACTTTGCTAAATGAAGCGTTGATGATGCCTTTTGTTGCAAAATTATTTATTGATAACTGAATATGCGCTTTAAAATTAACTGCACCATTACCCCACCACTTAAAAATAGTTTCTTTGGTACTCCAAAAAAGCGTTGGTAGTTGATAGTTATTAGTTGACGGTAATATGTTTAATTGCCAATTATCAACTAGCAATTGCTCGTTATTATTTAAAAATTTGTGTGCTATTTTTGCAACTTTATCGGTTTCAATTTCAATATCAATACCTACTCTATCGGTTTTACTAACTATAGCGGCTGCAAAATTCCCACAATGCGAAATTGAAAAATGATATTGTTCATCTGGTAAAAATGGCTTTTTGGTAGATGCAATCAGTATTTCTTCGTTGGGAAAATCGGGAAATAAAAATCGCAATAAATACCTTCCTGCTAAGTGTTGTAAGCGTTTATGTGGATGCGTAATTTCTTTTTCAAGTGGTACACTAGCAAGAAAAAATGCCTCTTCTTCTTCTATATGCCAAATGGCTAGTTTTGTAAAAGCGTTAATAGTATGTTGATAAAATAAAGGCATTGGCAAATTTGAGAATTTTGTTATAGTTTTTTATATTTTATTTGTAGTGTTTACCACATGGGCATGTAGACACATAAATTTGCGAAGAATCTTTAAATGAAATTACTGTTTGCCGATTGAAATTATGACCTAATTAAAATACGCTTAGTTAAAGCTCAATAAAGTTATAAACGTACAAGCGTGCGACGCAACGATGTTTAATAGAATTACCAAAACTGGTTACATAAAAAATACAACACAATGATTTTATCTGACACCCGCATACTGGAAGAAATGACTACTGGTAACATAAAAATTACACCGTACCAACGGGATTGTTTGGGCAGCAACAGTTACGATGTGCACTTGGGCAAATATTTGGCTACGTATGTGGATGCTGAATTGGATGCGAAAAAACATAACTTGATTACCCATTTTGAAATACCTGAGGAAGGGTTTTTATTGTTGCCAACCAGTTTTTATTTAGGCGTTACCGAAGAATATACCGAAACCCACGCTCACGTGCCATTTTTAGAAGGCAAATCGTCTACAGGTCGCTTGGGTATTGATATTCATGCAACTGCTGGCAAAGGTGATGTGGGCTTTTGTGGTCATTGGACACTTGAAATTTCGTGTAAACAACCTGTTAGAGTTTACAGTGGAATGCCTATTGGGCAATTAATATATTTTCCTGTAGATGGTGACATTGAAGTGAAATACAATCAAAAGAAAAATGCAAAATATAGTGGTCAGCCAAACAGACCAGTTGAAAGTATGATGTGGAAGAATCAATTTTAATTATTTGTTTAACAGCCAAATAGCGGCATTTAAAAGTGTTGCAAAACTTACCCAACTTATGTAGGGTACCAATAGCCAAGCTGCTGTTTTGTTTAGTTTGGCAAACGAGAAAATGGTGATTAAGATCAACAGCCACAGGACAATAATATCTACCAATGCCCATAAAATTTGATGCTCTTTAAAAAAAATAAAACTCCAACTAACGTTTAGGGCAAATTGAATTAAAAAGATGGTAATTGCCTGCTTACGCTGCGTACTTGGCGGCTGTTGCCAAATAAGATAAAGGCTAATACCCATTAAAAAGTATAAGAGAGACCATACTGGGCCAAACAAATAATTTGGCGGATTAAAACTTGGTTTATTTAATGTTACAAACCAACTTTTAATTTCATTAACTGTAAAATAGCCACCTGCCCCACCCAAACCAACAGTTAGTACCAAGCAACTTATTAACTTAAAAATGTTAAATTTTCCCATATTTTAATTTATATGCAATTAGAAAGCCAACAACTTCATTGTAGCTGTTAATGCCACCTTTTTGCTGGTTTGCTTTTAAATATTGGTCGTAAATATTTGATATGATAGGTTGGATATTATTTTTTTTACCCATCACATAGGTTCTATAAGTTTTTCTATCTTTTTTAACAAGACTGTTTAGCTGTAGTAAATTTAAATAGCCAGCATAAAAATCTTTAGCTAAAAGTTCTGCATTGGCACTCATAAAAATATCAAAATAGCCAGAATAAATAAAAAGTTGGTTGTTACTATGTGTTGCTACTAAATAACCAATAAAGTTTGCTTCGCTCTCACTTGCATAACCTAATTGGTGGGCCATCTCGTGGCAGGTAACAAAGGGTAATATAAATTCTGGCAAATCGTTATTTAATTGCGCCTCCCCTGTAAATGGATTATAATAACCAGAGTATCCTGCATAACTTATTACTAAACTTAGCAATGAAGTTTTTACAGAGTAATATTTATAATTTAAAAATGAAAAATCTTGATGTGCTTTTTTATAGGCTGCATATGCTTGTGTATAAGTAACAGTATACTTGGGATATTGGTAATTACTATCACCAAGTACAAGTCGACTATTATTCAATTTATCTACAATATCACAAGTCATAGCGCTTAATTCTTCAGTTGTATAATTAGTTTGCTGTAAATGCAGTTGAGAACTTATACCTAAACGATTATAATTAAGCCCCCATAAAGTATTAAAAATGATGTATAGCCATAAAAAGAATTTTAAAATTTTTATACCCTCCACAATAAAATGATGTTTTAAAAATTGTTTTTTTATGAGCAACCTTATAATTTTTATTACCCAAAAAATGCCAATTATCGCTAAAATTGCATAAAAAATATCACCAATACTAAATGGAATAAAACCTGTTAGAATTCTTTGAAAATCAGCAATAAATTGATAAATTTTTAAGCTATAATAGGTTTCAATTAATGCAGGGAAATATGAAACTACATATATAAAAAATGCTAGGCAAATAGGCAGTATTAACGATGCAACATTAGAAATATATAATTGCGGCTGCTTGTTAGTAACTTTCATAAGTAGTATAAATAATCAACTTTTAAACAAATGGTAATTTTACTTTTGCTATTCCATTTACAAACCTTACTTTTGCCAACCCAAAAAAAGCGCACATGAGTAACCGGAGAGAATTTGAAATAGCGTTTGTGGGTTTACGACCTGGGGTTCATGAATTTGAATTTAAAATTGAAGATAAGTTCTTTGCTGCTTTTGGTGAACAGGATTTTACAAATCTGACCGCTAATATTAAAGTTACTTTAGATAAGAAAACTGGTTTCTTACAACTAAAGTTTGATATTGATGGCGTGGCAGATGTAGATTGCGATAGATGTGGCAACACCTTAAAAAAACAATTGTGGGAAGAGTTTAACATTATTGTAAAAATGGTAGATGATCCTGATGCTGCTAATGCTGAGGAAGAAGATTCTGATGTATATTATATTGGAAAAACTGAAAGCCACTTACATATTTCAGATTGGATTTATGAGTTTATCAACTTATCAATACCAATGCAAAAAATGTGTGCAGAAGAAACAATGGGTGGGCCAGAATGTAATAATGAGGTCTTAATGATGCTAAAAAAAATGGAGGATGAGGTTACAAAGGAAAGCAATCCAATATGGAAGGGCTTAGACAAATTAAAAGGGTTAGAAGGATAAACAATAATAACATTTTTTTTGATTTTATAAATTTGACGTTATGCCAAATCCAAAGCGGAGACATTCGCAACAACGCAGTGCAAAGAGAAGAACACACTATGTTGCACAAGAGGTTACTTTAAGCAAAGACACCACAACTGGTGATTTACATGTACGCCACCGTGCCCATGTAAGTGAAGGTAAATTATTCTACAAGGGCAAGTTAGTGAGCGAAAAAGCTCCTTTAAAAGCCTAACCTTTTAGTTTAATTAAATAGCTTCAACGCATGAATATTGGATTAGACATGATGGGAGGTGATTTAGCACCTTTAGAGGCTGTTAAAGGCATCCAACTATACCTACAATCTAAAATTATTGAGGCTAACATATTTTGTATAGGTGATGAAACAATAGTTAAACCATTAATGGATGAAAACTTTGTATCATCGCCCTATTTGCATTTAGTTCATGCACCTGAGGTTATAGGTTACAATGAGCCACCTACAAAAGCATTGAAAGAAAAACAAAAAAGCTCTATAGCTGTTGGTTTTTATTTGCTTGCAACTGGCAAAATTGATGCATTTATTAGTGCTGGTAATACTGGCGCTATGTTAGTGGGTGCTATGTTTAGCATCAAAGCTTTACCTGGTGTGCTTAGACCAAGTGTATCTACCATTGTACCAAAGCTAAACGGTAGCACAGGTTTGTTGTTAGATGTAGGTTTAAATGCGGATTGTAAACCTGAACAATTGAACCAATTTGCCGTTCTTGGCAGTTTATACGCCAAACATATTCTTAATATTACTAATCCAACTATTGGATTGATGAATGTTGGTGAAGAAGAAGGGAAAGGCAATATTGTAGTGCAAGCCACTTATCCCTTATTAAAAGAAAATACGTCTATAAATTTTGTTGGAAACATTGAAGGAAGAGACTTTTTTAGTGACAAGGCCGACGTAATGGTTTGTGACGGCTTTACAGGAAATATATTACTAAAAATGGCCGAGACAATTTATAATGTTGCCGAAAGCCGAGGTGTTGGTAACGATGTGTATTTTAACCGTTTTCATTACGAAAACTATGGTGGTTCGCCAGTATTAGGTGTAGCAAAACCTGTAATTCTTGGTCATGGTATTAGTACTGCTATGGCTTTTAAAAATATGATTGACCTTGCTGAAAAAATGATTGAAACTGACCTCTGTGGAAAAATGAAAATTATGTTTGAGGCTAGCAATTAAAAAATATTAATGCTATGTTATTCTTACAAATCTATTGCCTGCAAACAAATAACCTTGTTTTACTTACCAACTAACTTAGGCTCTTTATTTAAAACCCATTCAATAAATAAAATAGCCGATAGTTTGTAAAACTTCGGACATTTTTATATTTTATTTTTAATGATAGCTTTGCCCTACCCCTTTTTTAAAAATTGCTTACTTATATGATTATATAACATTAAATAATTATTAGCTCTGCCATCCTTATCAAAAATTGATTCCCAAGTATTTAAAGGTTCCCAAATAAACGTGCCTTTACCCCTGCCACCATCTATATTGAAAGCTGCTTTATTTACGTCCTCTTTTTTAGCAAAATATTCTACCACTACTAAATCTTTTTGGTAGCGTTTAGATAAGTCTTTCAAATTATCAGCCGTAGGCAACTTATTTACCTTCTTTGTCAACCAGCGAAATATTAACCGCTGTAGCATCTTTACTGTCAACAGTCCTGGCAGTTATTTGTACCTTGTATTTTAAGATGTTTACAGTTTAAGAAAAAACTCTTCTGTTACATCGAATTTTATAGTTATAATTCTTAAATCGGGTGGTATGCTTATCAACGATGGTTGTACCAGATTTTATAACCGTAAGAGCTCTGTATACATATGGATTATCCAAATCCCAAAGTGTAGGATTCGTTACCGTGAGCATTTGTTTAATAGTACCTTATGTATTTACTGCAAGTGACATTAGTTGTGGCTTTGGTTCTGCAACTTGCTTACCATCTCTTGTGGCGATATATGTAGTAACAGTTAAATTAGCTAAGGCAAAATTCTTATTTTCTACTGTTGTTTCTGCTGTAATAATGGCGTTATTGCTTTGGACCTCTGCATGAACAAATACGACGCCATCTGTAATATGTAAATTGTTATTTTGGCGAAGCCATACATGCCTATAAATACCGGCACCTTCGTAAAACCAACCTTCGTATTGTGTGGCATCAACACGCACCGTAATAATATTGTCTTTATCAAAATTAATGTAGTTGGTTACATCATAAACAGCACCTAAATAGCCACTAAAATTATTGCCCACAAAAAAGCTATTAATCCAAATATTGGCGTTGCGAAAAATACCATCAAATTGCAACTGTTAACGATTATCAGAGTCTGTACGACTAGCTTTAAAATGCTTGCGATACCAACCAATACTTATTTCAGGATATAAGCCGCCAACAGGTTTAAAGCCATATGACTCTACCTCAAAATTGGCAGAATTTGAAAAGGGTAATTCCACCGCCCAATCATGTGGTACATTTAAGCTACGCCAAATGCTATCATTAAACTTCACATCAATTGGTGTGGGTGAACCTACTCCAGATTTAGAAAATATGGCAGCAACACCATAGTTAAAATCTTTTTCAACATTTGAAGTACTACCAAAATGAAATTTTCAGCCATCATCTAAGCTAGTTATAGTTTGCCCGTTTACAATAGGCTTAAAAAAAAGATGGTTACTATTAGAAGGAAAAATTTGCCTTTAAATTGCATGACAAATAAATTAAAATGAGCATTTTACACTGTAATTAACAGTGTATGGAATTCTATAAAAAAACAATTTATTGAAAGGCATCTAAGGCAATTGTTGGTTTACCATTATTTGAAAATGCCCCTAAAGTGTAGCCACTCCAACTATTATAGGCTTGTGGCTCCCAATATAAAACGCCAGTGCCTTTGCTATTGGTAACGGTTTTTGTTTTAGCAATTAAATCGGTTATAAAAGCTTTACAATCTGCTGCACCATCCCATGGCATACCAACTTCTACCACCATCACTTCTTTGTTATATCGTGCGACCATATCATTCATATTGGCCAAACATTGTGTATTGTAAATAGCCCAGTTTGCTGCAGTTGGGTATAGCGACATACCAATAATATCATATTTACCACCGTTTGCCAATAAGCCATTAAAAATGTACGTAAACCCAGCGTTTTTATAGCCATTAGATACGTGTACAATTACTTTGGCAGAAGGAAAAACTGATTTAGTAGCATCGTAACCAGCATTTACCAACGCTGCAAAATTGGCCATATTTGTAGATGCTCTGCCAAGTGGCCAAAGCATACCATCATTGGTTTCGTTACCTACTTGCACCCATTCTGGCGTAACGCCATTTTCTTTAAGCGTGGTCAATACAGCAACCGTATGATTACCCATTGCAGTTTTCAAACCATTAATATCCATTGCAGCCCAAGCAGCTGGTGCGGATTGATGACCAGGATCGGCCCAAGTATCGCTGTAATGAAAATCTATCATTACCCTTAACCCTAAATTTTTAGCACGAACAGCTTTTGCAACTACATCGGCTGTTGCATTATAGTTAGAAGCAGGATTTACCCAAACACGCAAACGAATAGTATTCATACCAAGCGATTTTAATAAATTCATACCTTCTTTTTCTACACCAGCACTCGTATAAAATTTGTTGCCTTTTGCTTCCATTTCTGTAATCCAACTTACATCTCCACCTTTTGCAAAATCACTTGTAGTAGGTACAACTGGTGCCACTACAGTTACAGGTGTAATTGGTGAATCAGTATTGGTTTTAGTACAAGCCAATACTATAAAACTTAATAAAATGCTGTAGAATGCATAAGGCTTAACTATTCTAAAATAAGTTCTGTTATTTATGTTGATAAAATTTACAAATGGCATAACAAGTTTTTTTTAAATCTAAGACATGAAGCTATTTGTTTTTTTTAGCTGTGTTTTACAACCAATATTTAATTGTGTTGGTGCTGCAAAATTAATGCTTGATTTGACAATTTATACTGCATAACCTTAGGCTGTACTAACGCCTACTTTACAAGGTTAAACGCTTAACACACGCTTAAAAAATCAACCATAACAAAAACCCTGCTCTTTGTTGTTCCAATAATAATGCGGTATAAATGTGTCTATTGCTTGGCAACCAACATTAATGTAATTACAAAAGGTATTACCAAAAATACTAGCAACGGCTGCATCTGCTGCATCCATACCATTGGCAATTTTTACCAAGCCATTAATTGGTATTAATCGGGTTGGATCAAAAAACAACCATTTACCCCCAATATATGCTTCAAAACAAGCGTGAAAATCTGGCGGATTTAATTTAAAAGCATACCCAGTAAAATATCTTGCAGGTATAGATAAAGCCCTACACAACGCAATGCCTAGGTGGGCAAAATCTCTACAAACCCCTGCCCTTTCAGATATGGTATCTAATGCAGATGTGCTAGCATTGGTACTGCCTGTTAAATACTGCACATTTTTAAAAATCCAATCGGTTATGGCTACAACTTTTGCGTAAGTATCGCTAATGTAACCAAATTCTTTGGTAGCAAGGCGTTGCAATTTGTCGCTTTGGCAGTAACGACTTGGAAAAAGATAGGGAATTACATCAGCTTCTAATTGAGAAACAGTAGTAAGTCCTTGCTGGTGATGCTCGTTAATAATGTTATAAGACGTTTGTACAGTTGCGTTGTAAGATACTTGTAAAGTAGTTGGCTGATTAGTCTCAACCCTTAAAAAGCGTGTACCAGTTGGCGAGTTAAACGATTTATAATTTAAATGAGGTTGTATTTGTAAGTTTTCTTCAACAATAATTTGATGGTTAGTTTTAGCAACTTCAATATTAAAAATAAAAGTAGTTGGCATATTTACTTGGTAACTTAATTCGCTAAAAACTTTAAATGTCATTTACTTTTCTTTATTGCTTTAAATGGAATGATTGCTAATTAATTATACCAAAGTACGTAATGTAAATAATAGCCAATTGATATTGCAATTATCTTTTTGTAACAATTTTTAAAGATGTATTTAATAATT
The DNA here is from genome assembly GCA_038327865.1 of Chitinophagales bacterium. Classification (GTDB taxonomy): domain Bacteria; phylum Bacteroidota; class Bacteroidia; order Chitinophagales; family Chitinophagaceae; genus Parasediminibacterium. The sequence continues at coordinate 17,523 of JBBQLL010000007.1, forward strand.
CTCTTTTCGCCTTATTTACTAAAATATAACTAATGTCGTTTCTTTTTTCGGATAATACATAACAGTCAACGGTTACATTTGCAACAAACAATTAGTATATGTGGTTAAATAATGTATTAGAAACTATTGGCAATACCCCTTTAATCAAATTAAACAAGGTTACCAAAAACATACCTGCTACTGTGCTTGCTAAGGTTGATTATTTTAATCCTGGTAACTCTATAAAAGATAGAATGGCGTTAAAAATGGTAGAAGTAGCAGAGGCAGAAGGTAAGCTACAACCTGGTGGCACTATTATAGAAGGCACTAGTGGCAATACTGGTATGGGCTTGGCCTTAGCAGCTTGCGTAAAAGGCTATAAATGTATTTTTGTTACCACCGACAAACAGAGTAAAGAAAAAGCCGACATTTTAAAAGCAGTTGGTGCCGAAGTAATTGTTTGCCCCACTAATGTTTTGCCCGAAGACCCACGTAGTTATTATAGTGTAGCCAAACGCTTGGGCAGAGAAGTGCCTAATAGCATGTACATGAACCAATACGATAATTTGGCAAATAGGCAAGCCCATTACGAGAGTACTGGCCCCGAAATTTGGAAACAAACCGAAGGCAAAATAACCCACCTTGTTTGCACTGCTGGTACAGGCGGCACCATTACAGGCACGGCTATGTATTTAAAAGAAAAAAATCCTAGTATAAAAATTTGGGCGGTAGATGTGTATGGCTCTCTATTGACTAATTATTTTAAAACTGGCAATATAGATATGAGTTTTGTACATCCTTATATTTCCGAGGGTTTTGGCGAAGATTTTGTACCCCAAAATTATGACATGAGCCTTATAGACGACTTTGTACAAGTAACAGATAAAGAAGGGGCTTTAATGGCAAGAAGAATTGCCAAAGAAGAAGGACTTTTTTGTGGGTATAGTGCTGGTAGTTGTATACAAGGCTTAATACATTTACAAGCATCATTAACAAAAGATGATGTGGTAGTTTGCATATTTCATGACCATGGTAGTAGGTATGTTGGTAAAATATATAACGATCAATGGATGATGGAACGTGGTTTTTTAGAAGTTAAAACTTTTAAAGATATTGTGAGTGGAAGGGCTGGTAAAAAATTGATTACAGTAGAATCAACAAATACCGTTGCAGATGCAGTTGAACTAATGAAGAAGTACGACATAGAGCAAATACCTGTAATGGATAATAATGTATTAATTGGATCGCTGAGTGAGGGTGGTTTATTTCAAAAAATATTTAGTAACCCAGCCATTAAAAATGCAACGGTTGCCAGCGTGATGGAAGCTGCACCACCAATAGTTGATTTTTTAACCCAAGTTGAAAAATTAGGTAGTTTAATTACCAAAGAAAATGGCGCTGTATTAGCCAAAGATGAAACTGGCAATTATCATATAGTTACAAAGTACGATGTGATTCAAAGTTTGGCTAAATAATAAATTTTATTTAATAAAAAATTGAGCAGAATACAAAGTGGCTATGCCAACTTTTTTCTGTGAGATTCTGCGAAAAAGAAGCTATCTGTTCCTTAGCCGTAAGTGTAAAAGGAAATTTGTCATAATCTTCAATAGTAATAAAATGAAAAAAAGACTACTATTCACAATAACACTTGTTACAACATTTGGACTTGGTTTTGCTTTCAAATCTTTTTTGACAAAAGATAATGTTTACCCCTCAATTTTAAGGAAGGTAACTGGCATTGGTGGTATTTTTTTTAAATGCAAAGATCCTAAAAAGGTGAGAGAATGGTACAGTACGCACTTGGGTTTAAATACTAACCAATATGGAGCGGTGTTTGAATGGAGGCAAGGGGAAGACACAACAAAAAAGGGATTTACCCAATGGAGTCCATTTGGCGAAAAAACAAATTACTTTGACCCTTCAACAAAAGACTTTATGATTAACTATAGGGTCGAGAATTTGGAAGCCCTTATTAATCAGCTTAGAAAGGACAGTGTAACAATAGTAGACAAGATTGAAACCGTTGCTTACGGAAAATTTGTTCACATTCTTGATATCGAAGGAAACAAGTTAGAATTATGGGAGCCAAACGATTTTCAGTATGAAAAACTTGGAGTAAAAATGGATGTAAAAACTACAAAATAGCTTCCTATTGAATTACGGCTAACACTTATTATGATATTTTGACTCAATTAAAATGCAATATGTGAATCAATAGTTAAACTACTCATTAGTAATGCCGTTAGGCATAAAATATTTGTAGCCATTTAATTTTAGGATTTATGCCGTGCTTTTAAGTACTGAATTTAAAGACCAAAATACAAAATTTTGCGTACCGACGGCAAGCTAAAAACGTTTTACAATCTATACTTCCAACATCTTTATTTAACGGTATTATTTGAACTAATGATACGGATATAATTATCAGTTTTACAAATAAAAGCTATGATAAAAGCAACAAAAATTGCTGTAAATACATAACCTACAAACCTTTTGTTTTTGTGCTAAAGCAGTTCCTCAATTTTAAAATATACTGATAACTTTTACAAACCTGTTTTCGTAATGATTGGTAAACTCGCTAATTGTTACTCCATATGCCCGCCCTGACGTAGAATGAATAAATTTTAGCGTGTCCCTATTCTCTGTTACAATACCCATATGCCCAACAATTTTAATAGAATCTATAGTTCCAGTAAATAATATCAAATCGCCCTCCTTTGCATCTTCTAACTTAATTTCCTTACCAATGTTGGTAAAGTCTAGTGAAGATCTTGGCACTTTAATACCAAAATGGTTAAATACAAAAGTTATAAACCCTGAACAGTCAAATCCTTTTGACGGTTCTGTTGAAGCATATTTATAAGGAATCCCAATTAATGTTTTTGCAAAACCAACTAGTTCGTGAGGTGTAACACCTACCTTACCAATACTCTGAATTAAAATTTTAGGGTCATTTGAGAGGTATTTCGAGGAATTGCGAAATGGTTTTATAGTATCTTCAAGAACTAGTACAGTCTCCACATTTCTTTCAACCGCAATCGTATTCTTTATCCTTTTGCAGGTTAAACTAATGAATGCAATGAAAAAAAAATTGATAAACTTCATAACCAAATTTAGTATTAAAAAAAATACTTACAAAAACAAAGCCGAGATCAAACAGAAATATGGGGCGGAACAAATTTTGCAGTGGCAATATGGCAATGATAGTAACCAATGTAAAGACGTCTAAAATGTAGAATGTTTTTACTGGGTAATCTAGCAATATTTATAATGGCAAAAAAAGTAATATATATTTTACCAGCTAAGCGATTCCTAAAAATTTTTATAGACTTTTTTACAGGCATTTATCAAGTGTATTGTTTTATTGTACGTTTTTTTAAAGAAGTCTTCTTGCCGCCATACGAGTGGCGTGAAGTAGTAAAACAGTGCTACGAGGTAGGCTGCAAAACATTGCCATTAATTACTTTAACAGGATTTATTACTGGTCTCGTTTTTACCAAACAATCACGCCCATCATTATCCGAATTTGGGGCAACGTCTTGGTTACCATCTTTAGTGTCCATTGCGGTTATTCGTGCTTTAGCACCATTGGTAACATCGTTAATAATGGCAGGAAAAGTGGGTTCTAGCATTGGTGCCGAGTTGGGTTCTATGAAGGTATCGGAGCAAATTGATGCTATGGAAATGACTGCTACCAACCCTTTTAAATTTTTAGTAGTTAGTCGTGTAATTGCTTGTACGTGCATGTTACCATTATTGGTTATGTTTTCTGGCGCCGTTGGGTTATTAGGTTCGTACATCAATGTTCACACACATGAGCTAACAAGTTACAGGGCTTTTTTACATGAAGCTTTTATTAAAATTTCCTTTCTTGATTTATTCTCATCCTTTTTAAAATCAGCACTATATGGGTTCACAATAGGCATTACCAGTTGCTATAATGGTTACAATGCCAGTAAAGGCACGGTTGGTGTTGGCAAAGCCGCAAATCAAGCGGTGGTACTTTCTATGTTTGCCATTTTTTTAGAAGAAACAGTTGTGGTACAATTTATAAACTCATACTTACGATAACCCTTAATGATAGCACCTAATGCCATACAAAATACAGCGCTGCAAGAAGTAGTAATTTCAATTAAAAGTGTTACTAAATCTTTTAATGGGGTAAAGGTATTAGACGGTGTTAATTTAGACGTTTACAAAGGTGAAAATCTAGTTGTTTTGGGTAAGTCAGGCTCAGGCAAATCGGTACTAATAAAAATTATAGCTGGGCTATTAAACCCCGATGGGGGTACTGTAACGGTATTAGGTAAAAATATAGGTAATATAACCACCAAAGAGTTACAACAGTTGCGTTTAAAAATTGGTTTCTCATTTCAAAATAGTGCGTTGTACGATAGCATGACCGTTCGTGAAAACCTTGAATTTGCTTTGGTACGAAATAAGAAAAATTTAAGTAGAGATGATATTAATGAGGCCGTAAAAAAGGTATTAGATGATGTGCAATTAGCCGATAGTTTAGATAAGTTACCATCTGAATTATCGGGTGGACAAACCAAACGCATTGGCGTGGCTAGAACCTTGATACTTCTGCCAGAAATTATGCTGTATGATGAACCTACAGCGGGTTTAGACCCAGTTACTGCCATGGAAATAAATAAGATGATTGACAAGGTGCAAGCTGAATATAAAACCAGTTCCATCATCATTACACATGACCTTACTTGTGCGAAAGCAACTGGCAACAGGTTGGCCATTCTAAACGAAGGAAAAATATTAAAACAAGGTACTTTTAAAGAGGTTTTTGATACCGACAACGAGTTGGTTAAAAGCTTTTACGATTATAATTTTATAAATTAAGTATGGCAACAAAAAGCACCAACCACTCAGTAATTGTGGGCATTTTTATCAGCGTAGGTATACTGCTTTTGGTAGGTGCCATTTTTTTATTGGGTGGGCAACAAAAAACATTTGTTAAAACAATTACCATAAAAGCTGTTTTTGATGATATTAATGGCTTACAAGCGGGCAATAATATTTGGTTATTTGGCGTAAAAGTAGGCACTGTAAAAAAGATACATTTTTACGGGCAAAACAAGGTTGAAATTATTATGAACCTTGAAAAAGTAGCACAAAGTCGGGTTCATAAAGATGCCACCGCAAAAATTGGTTCTGATGGGTTAATTGGCAATAAAATAATAGTGTTGAACAGTGGTACTATCACTATTCCGCAAGTAGAAGAAGGCGACTATATTGGTGTTGCAATAAATGCTGGTACAGAACAAATGATGGCTATGTTACAAGAGAATAACAAGAACTTGTTAGAGATAACCAAAAACCTAAAATCAGTTAGTAAAAAACTAGTTGATGGTGAAGGATCATTGGGCAAATTATTGAACGACCCAACAATGGCCAACGATTTAAAGGCTGCCATTGCACATTTTAAAAACGTAGCTGCAAAAAGTGAAACTGTCATTGCCAATGTGCAACAATTTGCCGAAGGCTTACATAAAAAAGGATCTATTGCCAACGAATTAGTAAGTGATACCATGGTTTTCAGTACCATACGCACAACAGTTGCCAACTTAAAAAAAGCATCTACAAACCTTAACTATGCCTCGCAAAAAGTAACTGTATTTGCTGATAGCCTACAACAAATAAACACCAGTTTAAGCGACCCAAAAAAGCCAATAGGCATGCTATTAAATGACTATGAAGTAGCTAGAAATTTAAAGAATATGATACAGAATTTAGAAAGTGGTAGCAAGAAATTGGATGATGATCTTGAGGCAGTACAACATAATTTTTTGTTACGCGGTTTTTTTAGAAAGCGAGAAAAAGAAAAAAAACCTTAACCTTATTTTTAAACGTTAAAGTTGCAGAAAGAAGAAGGTGAAAATAGTTTCATTAACAACCACTGATTACCATGGATTTCAAAGACTATTATAAAATATTGGGGGTTACAAAAACAGCTACTGAGGATGAGATTAAAAAAGCTTATCGAAAGTTGGCAGTAAAATATCACCCTGATAAAAACCCAGATAATAAACCCGCAGAAGAAAAATTTAAAGAAGCTAACGAGGCTAACGAAGTGTTGAGCGATACCGATAAAAGGAAGCAGTACGATACGTTGGCCGATGATTGGAAAAACTACCAACAACAAGGGGGCAAACAAGGTTTTGATGGCTTTAAACAAGGCAATAGAAGCTACGGTAATACCAATCAACAAGGCACTAACGACCAGTTTAGTGATGATAGTTTTGCTGATTTTTTTTCTAGTGTTTTTGGCAATGGCTTTGGTGGCGGTCAAACCAAGCAGCGTTCACGCAAAGGGCAAGATTACAATGCCCAAACACAAATTACCCTTGAAGAAGCTTTTACAGGCACCACTAGGCAACTACAATTGGATGATACAAAACTAGAAATGAAACTTAAACCTGGCGTTGCAAATGGGCAGGTTTTACGATTAAAAGGTAAGGGTAGCAAAGGTAGTAACGGTGGGCAAGATGGTGACTTATACATTACCATAAATGTGGCAGAACACGCTATTTTTAAAAGAAAAGATGATGATTTGTATTGCAACATTAACATTGATTTATACACAGCCATTTTGGGTGGGCAAGCTTTGGTTACCACTTTGCGTAGCCAGTTGAAAATAAATATTGCCCCAGAAACAGATAACGGCAAAGTGCTGCGGCTAAAAGGTATGGGTATGCCAAGATACGATAAAGGAGCTGAACATGGTGACCTGTATGCAACCATCAATATTACCATGCCCAAAAAATTATCAGCAAAAGAAATAGACTTATTTAAAGACCTTTCAACTATTCATTATGCAGCATCAACCTAATGTATTTGCCGTTTTTAATACAAACATTATTGAGCAGCCACAATATAATAAACCGCCACGGCTTGTTTATTTTGTAAGCGATGTAATGTCGGGTTTAAATATTGAGGATACGAACGATATAGATGCATCGCTATGCAGGGCGTTACAGGTTTGCGGGAGCTTGCAAATACCCTATAACCAGCACTTTAAAAAAGTGTTCCGCTCAGATGGTGAGAACATAATAGTTGATTGGAAGATTTCCTCTTTTGCCTGTTATCTAATTGTCATCAACTGCAACCCAAGCAATGGTTTGGTGGCAAAGGCACAACTGCATTTTGCTATAAATAATTTTTAAAAATAAATGTGTAGGAACAAGTTAAATAATAGGGATTGTATCAATAGCTTATCTAAGATTGAAGGGAAGTGTGACTATGCTTTAAAGTCAAGAACAGATTAATATAAAGTACCAATTTTATGGCGTTTATTTTTACAGTTACTATGAGTAATTGCTATGATGGCAAACATAATAATTAGCATAATTTGTTTCATGTACAATCAATTTTTTCATTAGATATCGAAACGGTTTTTTCCATACACCTTCGCTGGTTATCTTTAGGTAATGTTTGAAAGTATTGACCAACTTGGCAGAAAACTAGTGTTTGAAACACATCCAAAACGCATTGTCTCTCTTGTGCCTTCGCAAACGGAATTATTACATTATTTGGGTTTAGACAATGAAGTAATTGGCGTTACGAAATTTTGTGTTCATCCAGATGAATGGTTTAGACATAAAACAAGAATTGGCGGTACTAAAAACGTAAACATTAAAGTAATAAAAACCTTAAAACCAGATGTAATTATTGCCAACAAAGAAGAAAATGTACAGGAACAAATTGATGCTTTGCAGGGTATTGCACCTGTTTGGGTAAGTGATGTAAATAACCTTGAGGATGCGTTGCAAATGATTAAAGCAATTGGTTTTTTAACAGGGAAAAATGAAAAAGCCAACAATCTTTTAGAAACAATAAAACTTCGCTTCAATCAACTTAAAACTCAAAACTTACAAATTTTAGCTTGTTACCTTATTTGGCGAGACCCATATATGACAGTTGGTGGAGATACTTTTATTAACAGCATGTTGGGGTTTTGTGGCTTTAAAAATGTATTTAAAAATGAGAAACGCTATCCTGAAATAACGTTGCAACAAGTAGCTTCTCTTAACTGCCAAATTATTTTATTATCATCTGAACCCTATCCTTTTAAGCAAAAACATATTGATGAAATACAAGCAATATTACCCAACACAAAAATTGTATTGGTTGATGGCGAAATGTTTAGCTGGTATGGCAACAGGTTATTGAATGCCGCTGATTATTTTGAAGAATTAACAAAAACTTTGGCAATAGAATAACTTAAAACCGATACATCAAACGCATATCGAAAAAATCTGCTTCATCTGCATGTGCTTTTAGGTTTAGGCCAAAATGCCAATGGTCGTTTAGTTTATATCGCAAGCCGAGCCTTACAAAAACATCACTATTATAAGATGGATGTTTTGTAACATACATACCAATATTTTGGCTAAAAATAAATTTATTTAATAAGAATTCATGCCCAGAAAATATGGCGCCTAACACAGCAGAGTGGTTATTTAAAAACTTTGTATTGTCATCAGCCGTAATATTATTATAATAGGCTTCCCCACCAAAAAGCAACGCATTGGTACGACCAACTTGCTTAGATACTTGTGCGGTAAAGCCTATTATGTAATGACGTTTAAATTCCCACTTGTTGTAATAAGCCTGAGTTGGCACATAAAACAACCCAACATCTACCAATGGTTTTTTACCTTTCCAATACTTATTTTTTACAACTTTATATTTAGGCAATATATTACTTTCAGGATGGTACACCAACGAAAAACCTGTTGTTGTATAATTTATTCCCTTATTGGGTTGTGTTAAATTGCCATTAGATAAATGACGAAAATTAGTACCAAACTCAATGCCTATATGTGAAGATATACGATAGCCTAAAGAAGCACCTATATGCATATAGGGTACAATATGAGAACTATAATTTTTATTATCAATATTGGAAGTAGGGTTGTAAGGGTTGCTTAAATAAGCCGCCCCAAAACTAGCACGATAACTAAATTGCAACCTATTGGATAGCCTATAAACCGGTTGTAAATAATAATTTATAATAGTACCATTACCAAGTATGGGGGTGTTAAAATCGTAATAGGCAAGCTGCAAACCATAACGCACATAAGCAGTAGTATTATTATAAGATGCTTGGTTAATTTGTTGCTTACTTAGTTCTATAAAAAAGCCAAATGGTTTAGCACCTGTAATATTTTTAACTGCAATGGTGTGAACTACAACATTTCCCTTATCTGCACCAACAATAAATACATTTTTGGGTGTTGATTGTGTACTGCTATCTATTTGAGCCATTGACCCAAAAGTTATTAGCAATAAGAAAATCAATATACAAAAACGCCTCATTAAACTATTTATACCATAAACGATTGTTTAAGGTAAGCAGATTGTTATATTATTTTCTTCTGCCAAAATTTACAGTAATATAGCCATTAAAGAAAAACTTTTTAGTATCGTTTACTCCAACTAAAATTGGCATCGCTTGACTAAAATATTCAGCATTTATACCCACTTCTAAAGCACTGATTGTTTCGTTGTATTTACCATAATCAAATCGTAATGCAGCACGAACACTAACACCTGGCACAAATTTCATTTCGCTAATTCCTTTACCAAAACCACTACCACCAATTATGGCTGTAGGATCTAAAAAAAATTTAGCGGTAGAATCTGAGTATTTAATATCCTTAGTACCATTACCTTGTGCCGAGTTATCTGTTATTTGCACGTAGTAAGGTTTCAACATTCCAAGTGTTAAGCCGCCGCCGTAAATGCCAGAAACAGCAACACCATTTTTATTGCCTTTGCCACCAATAGTTTTTTGTTGACCAAACCCAGCACGCAAAAAGTAAAAATTATTTTGCTTACCGTACACATAAGAGTTGCCAAAAAATACAATACCTACACCCCCACCACCGCTTGATGTAAATGTGTTGCTTTGTCTATATTGTTTTGGATCTTTCCGCTCACCTAGGGATAACCACCATAAATTGGTTTTTGTAATGGTTTTATATTTCCCATGCTCGTATGTAAAGCCAAAACCATCAGAATTGAGGTTAATACCAAAAGTACTTTGCTTTTGAAAAACTAAAGCGCCTTCTTCTTCTTGCTTAATTAATTGGTTTACCCTTTCTTTTCTTTCTGCTGCTTTTTCTTTTCGGTCTTTAGCCTTATTGTCTTGTGCAACAACCAATAATGGAATACTTAAAATTGCCATAATTATAATCTTCTTCACGTGCATATATTTGTGATTGTAAATTTATATAAAATAACTTCAAATGACATCAACCGTAATTTATAAAGGTGCGTTAAGAACTGAGTTAACACATTTACAGAGTACTAGTGTTATAGAAAACGATGCCCCAACCGATAATATGGGTAAGGGAGAGCGTTTTAGTCCAACTGATATGGTAGCTACCGCCTTAGGCAGTTGTATGCTTACAACAATGGCTATAAAAGCAAATACGATGGAAATAGACCTTACGGATTGTAAAGTTGACATCACTAAAGTAATGAAGCAAGACCCACGTAGAATTGCTGGTATAAAAGCCCATATAACTATGGCTAAATATTTAGGATTGGATGACAAACAAAAAGAAATTTTAGAACGCGTAGCTAGAACTTGCCCAGTTGAGAGAAGTTTGCACCCTGATATGGAATTGGATATTACGTTTGAATGGTAGTATTTTGTTGGCAAATAAGTTAATAGACACAATATATTTGTTATATTTCTATTTGCCTGATATGTTTGTGTGGTAAATATTCTATGCCTTAAATATTTTATTACCCACTGCACATTGTAAACAACGTTTTTGATTACAATAATTTTTTGTTAATTCAATTAAACTTTGAGTATCGAAGGCAGAACTGCAGCTAATGCCAACATTTTGCCATGCTTTAGTAATATAATTTGTTTCTTTTTTTGTGTGTTGTAGCCATAATATGGCTTTTTCTTTTATTGCTTCATCTTGCATATATAAACCATACGCAAATAATACTGGCACAACTGTATTAATTAATAAATTATCTATGGTGCTAGCACCTAGGTTTTTTTCAGATAATGTAGTTGGTTTATCAAATTGGTAATGCGTCTGCCAATAATCATTGACAGTAACTTGAAATAAGGCATTGACATCTTGCACTGTTTTTTGTTCTCTAATTTTTGAGAATAAATGAAGTGAAGTGTGAATCAACATTGCCAATTGTACCAACCGAATGGTAGGAAAATTAGCTGGCCGCATTCGTAAAAAATGTGGTTGAATTGTGATAGACTTTAATTGGTATTTCTTTTTTAAGAACTGATATTCTTTTTGTAATAAAACTGCATAATCATCAGTAAAATTGCCCTGCAATAAATTAGCTTGACCAAGCAGTAAGGCTTCAATTTGATGTATTTGATTTTTGTGCTTTGCAATAATATTTATAGATATTGATTGGGCTACTTGCTCAAATAGCTCTGCATTTACAGTCATCCCAAAATTAGTGGCAATCATTACCCAAAAAACTTCTTCCCAATGCTGTTTTGTTAGTGCTAAAAGTGCTAAAACTTTTAACGATTTTCTTTGCAATCTCTCAGCTAATAATCTTTCTTTCCAACTTAGCCAACCTAATTCATCTAAGGTTGGTAACACAATATTTTGACAGGGAATTAGCGGATTTTCCATCATCATTTGATATCTTTCTAGCGTTATTTTGGGTACACGACCGTCTAATATTAGCGTAGGAATATGATTGCAATTTTGAGTAGTAATTGGTATATCATTTACCCAAACTACATGCAAAATTGTATTGTTGTAATTGGTATCAGTTTGATGCTGGTGTTTAACCCAGTCTGATGCTTTATAATGAACCTCAATATTACCTGCTAATTGAATGCCTTCAATTGCAACAAGTGCGTCTAAAAAATCGGGACCTTGGTTTTTGTTTAAGCTACCACATTTTGTAATGGTAAGGGGTTCACCATTGGTTGTAAGCAAATCGCTCTTACTAAAATATTGAAATTGCCAAATGAATTGCAGTAGCTTTTCATTCATAAAAAATATTATTTCGAGTTTATAGAAACGCTGATGATACCGATTTTTACGGATTAAAACACATCTTATCTACTAAGTAAATTTATATAAAAATACTTATATGAATTTATAAAAATCTGCATTTATCCTTTTAAATCCGTGTTATCAGCATTGTCATTTAATTCTTGCAATACCCTCACTACCCTACTTACAGGCAAGCCCATTACATTGTAAAAATCTCCTTCAATGCTTTTAATTCCTGTAACACCAATCCACTCTTGAATAGCGTAAGCACCAGCTTTGTCGTATGGCTGGTATTTATCTACATAAAAAATAATCTGCTCTTCTGTAAGCTCATTAAACCAAACCTTGGTAATATCTGCAAAGCCAACTGTAGTATTATTTTTTAAAATTACTACACCCGTAATAACGCTGTGTTGCCTGCCAGACAAAGCTTTCAAGGTATCAATAGCAGCTTGCCTATCAATAGGTTTACCTATAATTATATCATCTAAAACAACTACTGTATCGGCTGCTAAAATGCATTGGTTTTTATATTGTGAATGATAGGCTGTTGCAATATGCTGTTGTACGGCTAATGCTTTATTGCGTGCAATGTGAACTGGAATTTCAGCAATGGGTAAAGTTGCAGGATAACTTTCGTCTGTACCTTTAAAGATAATTTCAAAACTTATCTCTGCCCATTCTAATAACTGCTTTCTACGAGGCGATTGTGAGGCTAAAATAATTGGTGCGTCCACTTGGTAGTTTGGTTTTGTGAAAAAATATTACGAATAAACCTGAAAAAATATCATAGATAAAATGCCAGTGAACATTACGAATTTTATAGTGCTACTAAGTTGATGAAAATCTTGTGGTGATTTAGCTGTAAACAGTTTTAAAAATATATACACAAGCGGTGCAATAATTAATGTAAATGAATACAAAATACTCGTCCACCACTTAAATTGAAGAACATAAAACTGTGCAGCTGTTAATACAGTTATTAAAACAATTAACCATACCGCTATAAATACCTTAGTTGCGTTTATCCCCCAAACTATTGGCATTGTTTTGCACTCATAACGTCTATCACCATCTATATCTTCCATATCTTTTACTACCTCACGTATTAATGAAATGATAAATGCAAAACCTGTATATAAAAAAGTAAGCCTTACAAGTTTTTCATTATCAAAGCTTGCTGGTATTCTATTTATAAAAATTAAATGATTGGCTTCGCATAGGGTTAATATTGGTATTACCCAAGCCGTTATGGCAGCAACTAAAATATTACCAATTAAAAATTTCTTTTTTAGGGATGGGGAATATAAAAACAAAAGTACTACGCAACCAAACGCAGCAAGGCTTGGCAAATGCTTATTATGTGCTTCACCATCAACATAAATATTTAAAATAATAGCTGATAAACTTAGTAAACCATGCCACATTAAAACCCATCGTCTACTGATAAGTTTTGCTACAATAACTTTTTGTGGCTTATTAATTTGATCAATATTTAAATCAAAATAATCGTTAATAATGTAGCCCGCAGCAGCAATAAAAACATAAGAAATTACAAGTAACCAAAAGTATATACCATGAATATTTTGAGTAATGCCAGCAGCAGAAAATATTGGTTGAATGATACAATACCTAAACATGACCATTGTGAGTGCAATGAAGAAGAGGTTTGGCCAACGAATTAGCCGAAAAAATGAAGTAACTATTTTCAATAAAAATGATTGTATTGCAATATAAAACAAGAAGTGTTCTAACTACGCTAAACAGTATTATTTAAGTTATTAATAATACATTGGTTGTAACTATTTTTGATTATCACGCCATTCGTACACCCAAGTGCTTTGTATCATTTCTAAATGTCCCTCAGTACTTTGTTCACGTGTACCATCAAAATTGGGGATTTCTAAAATCCATTCTAACAATTCGGTAAAGCGAATTCTATAAATTTTACTTTCTCCAAAATCATCACCAAAACGTTCGTGCAATTTCATAGCTATATCTTCGTGATCATTCCAATGTATTGGCGGTTCAAAATGGCTCATACTGTTAATTTGCTAAAGTGATAATTTTATAATGTTTTTACAATCAATGGATTGTAAAATTATTCCCCTAAAAATTGTGTTTGGTCAGGCAATGTAATATTGATCTCTCCACCAGTTGTATCGTGTAAAACACATTGGCAACCTAAACGGCTAGTTAATCTAGGATTAATAGCCCTATCAATAAAATCTTCTTCTCTATCAGTTAATTCTTCTACAAATTGCTCACCCTTTTCTACATAAATATGGCAAGTACTGCAAGCACAAACACCCCCACAATTATGATGTAATTCTATTTTATTGTCTAGCAATACTTCTAATAAACTATCACCAAAGCCAATATTTGTAAGCGTTTTGGGCTGTTTCCCTTTTTCTTCAAATCGTATATTCAGCGTGTACATTTATTTTTATTTTGGATTGCAAAAGTATCTGAAAGATGGTTAAGTTATCGTTACTAAGTTATAAATAAAAGTCGGGATGAGAAATATTTAACCTTGAAACTTAATTTATGATTAAATTTTTATTTTTTTTGCCAATTCGGTAAAGAAGTATTAATTTGTGTAAACATTCTATTGAAAATACAGCTTTTGTTAAACTAAAAATTAAGAAGCTTTATCATAATTAATTAAATAAAATAGTTTTTTGGTTGCTTGCTTATAAATAATCTCCGCTTGGTTCTCCAAGTGGGGTTTTTTATTTATACGAAATGCTATTAGTAAAAACTTGGTACAACGTCTTTAGCGATGGATATTTTTCTAATATCTCTAAATGCGTATTGATGGTCTCAAAATCACCTCTCACGGCTGGACCTGTTTGTAAGTTTTTTGGTGAATTATTGTCAAGGCGTTTGATTGTTTGGTTTATTAACGGCAGTAGTAGTTTAAAATCTAAGTTTTCTGCATGGCAATAGTTTTCAACTAAGGCAAATAAATGATTGGTAAAATTTGATACCACCACTGCAGATAAATGCAATTTTATTCTGTCATCATAATTTGCTCTAAAACACTGTGTAGATAAGCTTTTAGCAAATAGCTCAAGTATATTAAATGACTCGATATTACTTGCATCAATTACAAAAGGTATATCAGGTATTACAATCGTTTCTTTTCGTAAGGTTTGCAATGGCCAAAGCACCCCGTAATTGTTACTAACTTTATTTAATACATTTTTATTTATAGAACCAGCAGTATGTACAACCAGCTTGTTATTTAACAATAATTGCGTTGCTATTTCAACTACGGCATCATCATTTACCGCAATAATGTAGATGTCGGCATTAGGCGATACTAAATGTATATTATTAATTGCTTTTGCACCAATAGGTAATGCAATTAATGATGCATTTTGCAATTCTCGCCCAACAACTTCTAGTACTGTATGCCCGTTTGCAACAATTAATTTACTTAACACTGTTGCCACATTACCTGTGCCAATAATCACAACCTCCATATATTTGAATTTAAATACGCCAATGAAATTAGCACAAAGAATAGCAATCAATTTTTATAAAACAAAAATCAATGCTTTAGCAGTCATTTCGCCTAAAAAGGCAGCAGAATTTGCTTTTAAAATATTTTGTACACCATACAGTGGTAAGCCTTTACGTGCAGAACCAACCAGTTTTATAGAAGCACAAAAAATAAGTATTGAATTTGAAGGTTTAACCTTGCGTGGCTGGCATTGGCAACCTAAAGAAGCCAATGGTAAAAAAATTTTAATTAATCATGGGTTTGATAGTTATAGCTACCGTTTTGAAAAATATATCCAACCATTATTAAAAGCAGGTTTTGACGTATTTGCTTACGATGCCCCCGCCCATGGCATTAGCGATGGCAAAACTATTAACGCGTTATTATACAGCCAAAGTATAATTAAATTCAACGAAATTTTTGGTAATTTTTATGGTATCATGGCGCACAGTATTGGCGGTTTGGCAGCTTCGCTGGCTGCTGAACATTTACCCAAATTACAAAAACTGGTTTTAATTGCACCAGCTGTAGAAACAACAACTGCCATCACCAATTTTATAAAATATTTTGGCTTAAGTGATGATTTTAAAACTGAGTTGACCAATTATATAGTCGATTTTTCTAAAATGCCTATCTCTTATTTTGCCACAAGCACAGCTGTTCAAAAAATTACAACACCTACCCTTTGGTTACATGATACTGAAGATTTAATTTGCACTTTTGACGATGTAAAACCTGTGAAAAAAATGTGTTTGCTACACATTCAATTTTATATTACAACTGGTTTGGGACATAGTAAAATTTACCGAGAATCAAAAACGATCAAAACTATCATCAACTTTTTAAAAAAATAAAACAGTTTTATACAATTCACTAAAGGATTCCGAGTTAAAACTCAACACATTACCATAATAGCAAAATCCATCCATTTTCTTAACATTTTTGTGGTTTCAGGTATTGAACTAATATTGCACCTATCTAAATATAAATTGAGGCAAAATGCTTAGATGATTATGTATTACAATTTTGTGTGGCCAGCAGTAGTTTAATAATATAGCTTTTGTTGCGTCGCACACTGCATCATTTTAATCTTTTCGCAACAATTCAGTCAACCATGGTTGGTAAACAAATTCTGGTTTCATCCAATTTATAAGCAGTAAAAATGAGTAAGAATTTATTAATAGTTGAGTCGCCTGCAAAGGCAAAGACCATAGAAAAAATATTAGGGCCAGACTTTGATGTACGTAGTTGCTACGGTCATATTCGTGATCTTGAAAAAGATGATATGGGTATCGATTTAAACAATCACTATTTACCACGTTACAAAGTGCCAGACGATAAATTAAAAGTTGTTAGCGAATTAAAAAGCTTGGCAAAAAAATCTAAAGAAGTATGGCTTGCTTCCGATGAAGACCGTGAAGGCGAAAGCATTAGTTGGCATTTGGCAGAAGTATTAGGGTTAGACCCGAAAGAAACCAAACGTATTGTATTTCATGAAATTACGGCACCAGCTATTAAAAAAGCAGTAGCAAATCCACGCAAAATAAATATGGATTTGGTAAATGCACAACAAGCCCGCCGTGTGTTAGACCGGCTTGTGGGTTTTGAACTAAGCCCAGTGTTATGGAAGAAAGTACAACCAAGTTTAAGTGCTGGTCGTGTTCAAAGCGTAGCAGTACGTTTAATTGTTGATAGAGAACGAGAAATCAATCATTTTGTTACAGAAAGCAGCTATAAAATAGAAGCCATTTTTGCAGCAAAAGACATTAATGATAAACCTGTAAATTTTAAAGCAGAAGGGCCATCAAAAATGGCAACTCAGCAAAATGCACAGCAATTTTTAACTAGTTGTATTAACGCCAATTATACTGTTGCAAGTATTGATATAAAACCAGCCAAACGCACACCGGCAGCACCTTTTACCACGTCTACCCTGCAACAAGAAGCGTCTAGAAAACTAGGTTATGGTGTAAGTAAAACGATGTTAATTGCCCAGAAGTTGTACGAGAATGGACATATTTCTTATATGCGTACAGATAGCATTAACTTAAGTGACACAGCTTTGGGTGATATTAGCAAAGAAATAAATACTGCTTTTGGCAATAAGTACCATCAGCCACGAAAGTTCAAGAACAAAAACGAGAGTGCACAAGAAGCCCACGAAGCCATACGTCCCACCTATATGAGTAGCCATACAGTGAACGATGAAGATGGCAGACGCTTGTACGAATTAATTTGGAAACGCACTATTGCTTCGCAAATGAGTGATGCCGAATTTGAAAAAACAATTGCTAGAATTACTATTTCTACAAACAAAGAACAACTGGCTGCAACTGGTGAAGTAATGAAGTTCGACGGCTTTTTAAAAGTGTATTTAGAAGGTAGAGATGATGAAGATGAAGATGATACCGAAGGCATGTTACCCCCTTTAGTAATTGGTAAGTTGCTAGACTTTAGAGAAATGACTGCCACAGAAAAATTCACCAGAGCCAATGCACGTTATACAGAAGCGTCTTTGGTAAAAAAAATGGAAGAATTAGGTATTGGTAGGCCATCCACTTACGCACCAACCATCACCACCATTATTAAAAGAAATTATGTTGAAAAACGTGACAAAGACGGCATAAAAAGGCAGGTTAATTTACTACGCTTGACCCCTAAAAACGAGATAGAAAAAGAAATGTTGATGGAAAATACGGGTGCAGAAAAAGCCAAATTATTTCCTACAGATTTAGGCTTAGTTGTTACTGATTTTTTAACACAACATTTTAAAAAAGTAATGGATTTTAGCTTTACAGCCAAAATTGAAGAAGAGTTTGACCAAATAGCAGAAGGCAAAATAGTTTGGAGTAACATGATTGATGGTTTTTACAAGCCCTTTCATTTAAACATAGAAAATACATTAGAAACGGCAGAACGTGCCAAAGGCGAACGTGAGTTGGGTTTTGTACCAGAAACAGGTAAAAAAGTAATTGCTAGAATGGGTAGATATGGCCCGATGGTACAAATTGGTGATACCAGCAATGAAGAAGAAAAGCCGCGTTTTGCCAAGTTAAAAGCCAATCAAAGTATTGAAACAATTACCATGGAGCAAGCGATGGAATTATTTCAATTGCCACGTAGTTTAGGTGAGTACAATGGCGAAGAATTAATTGTAAATGTGGGTAAATACGGGCCTTATGTAAAATATAAAGAACAATTTATTTCATTGGCAAAAACTGATGAACCACTTGAAATTGATGTGGCTAGGGCAGTTGAATTAATTGAACAAAAAAATAAAGCTGATGCTGCTATTGGTTATTTTGACGAGAAACCTGTTACAAAAGGTAAAGGCCGTTTTGGACCATTTATTAAGTGGGATGATTTATATATTAATATACCGAAAGGCTACGATTATGACACTTTAACCCAAGCAGATATTACCGCTTTAGTTGAGAAAAAAATGGAGAAAGAAGCCAACCGTTTTATACAACAATGGCCTACTGAAAAAATTACAATTGAAAATGGTAGATGGGGACCATTTGTACGCTTTGGCAAAAAAATGTTGAAATTAACTGGCAAAAAATATACAGCAGAAGAAGCAGCTATAATACCTTTAGATGCTGTAAAAGCAATGATAGAAATACAAATACCCGGGGCTTTTGCTAAAAAAGCTACACCTACAAAAAAAGCAGCACCAAAAAAGAAAGCAGCTATAAAGAAGAAATAAGATACAACATAAAATGATGCGCCTTATAAAAATTTTATAAGGCGCATCATTTTAAAAACCAGATTTACTATGATATATGCGTTAATAACAGGGGCTAGTAAAGGTATTGGCAAAGCTATTGCTGAAAATTTATCTCAAAAAAAAATAAATGTTTTACTAATTGCACGAAGTGAACATTTATTAAAAAAGCAATGTGAATTACTATCAACAACCTATGGTATTAAGGCTGATTATTTAGCGGTAGATCTATCGGGACTTAATGCGGCAAATACCATTTACAATTGGTTATTACAAAAAAATTATACGATTAATATTTTGGTAAATAATGCCGGTTATGGTTTAAGCGGGTCATTTTTAAAACATACTTTTCAGCAACATGCTGATATGATGCAAGTAAATATGACTGTTCCAGTTGAATTAACATCGCTTTTATTACCACAATTACAACAGCAATCATCTGCTTATATCCTCAATATTGCTAGTTCGGCAGCTTATCAAGCCGTTCCAGGGCTAAGTTTGTATGCTGCTAGTAAATCATTTATTTTAAGCTTTAGTAGAGGTTTAAAATATGAACTAAGAAATACTCGTGTTTCTGTTACGGTTGTTTGTCCAGGTGCTACTGATACCGATTTCCCTAACAGAGCAGAAGTAACAAGTGATAAAGCTAAAAAACTAGCTGCTAAATTTAATATGCAACCCAATACAGTAGCCTCTTTGGCTGTAGATGCTATGTTTGCTAAACAAGCAGAAGCTGTAACAGGATTTATTAATAAAATGGGGCTTTTTTTAACTTGGTTACTGCCTAAATCGGTATTAGAAAAAGGTGCCGCAGATATTTATGGTTTATAATATTCAGCTTCTGATTTGGAATTTACAACTTTGCGTCTATATTTGCAGTCCGAAAAGTATGGCTGCGTAGCTCAACTGAATAGAGTACCTCACTACGGATGAGGGGGTTTTAGGTTTGAATCCTAACGCGGTCACAGATTAAAATCATAAAGCCCTGTAAATCAATTGATTACAGGACTTTTTGATTTTCAGTGTAAACGTAGGTAACCATTTAAAATAATATAATAACTTACTTTAGCTTGGTTATTAATGATTTTAGCAATGGCGTGCAAATCGGTATATGCTTCTAAAACACTGCGTAAATGTGTAGGTGCGAAAGTGCAGTTTATAGCACTTACGTTTTTGCTTAGTTTTTGATACAGCAAACTAGCATCTATTAATTGTACCTTTCCTTTTCTGTTGACAGTTTTGTTGTTGTTAACTATCCAAATATGGGTGGTAATACCAGCCTTTTAAAATAGGTTATTAGTCATTTACAACATTACTTCAATCCAATCGTTTTCAAAAATATAGAGCTGAATATTGATTTCGGCACCGCCAACATCGCCTGTAAAAAAACTACTGCCATAATTTAGCGATGCAATTTGAGACCCAAAATACTTTGGGTTAATAGCTTCATTTTATTTACCATTTCCATTAAAACAACAATCTTCATTTAACTTCACTCAATAAACTTATTATATCATTTGAAATATAAGTAAAATTGTTCTCACATTATGAATAATAAAAATACTAAAAATTCCAGTTTATTACTTCAAAAAGGCATCATTTTCTTGTTAATTATATGTTTCTATAATAATATATTTGCTCAACAACCTATTCGTATTGTAGTGGCAGGTTTAACGCACAACCATATTCATGGTATTTTAAGCCAATATAATAAAGGCGTAGTAGATATAGTAGGTATTGCTGAACCTGATAAGCAATTACACCAGAAGTATATTAAACTTTATCACCTTCCCGACTCTTTATTTTTTACTGACCTAAAGAAACTGGTATTACAAAAAAAACCTGATGCTGTACTGGGATATAATGCTGTTGGAAAGCATGTGGAAATTGTTGAAATATGTGCTCCATTGGGGATTTCTGTGATGGTGGAGAAACCATTGGCTGCAACCTTATTGCAGGCGAAGCAGATTGAATTATTAGCTAATAAATATCATATAAAGGTTTTAACCAATTATGAAACAACTTGGTATGCCTCTTACAGGGATGTTTATAATACTGTAACCAAAGACAGTATAGGTACAATTAAAAAAATGGTTGTCCATGATGGTCATCAAGGGCCAAAGGAAATCGGATGCACGCCAGAATTTTTAAATTGGTTAACTGATCCAGTTCTAAACGGTGCTGGCGCATTAAATGATTTTGGGTGTTATGGTGCAGATATAATGACATGGTTTATGAAAGGCATTAGACCTATTGCTGTAACAGCCGTTACTAGGCATTACAAGCCTGCAGTATATCCTAAAGTGGATGATGATGCAACGATAATTCTAGAATACCCACAAGCAACAGGCCTTATTGAAGCCTCATGGAACTGGCCATTTTCAATAAAAGATTTGGAAGTATTTGGAGAAAATGGTTATCTGCATGCATTAGATGGACAGAATATTACTAGCCGAATGCGTGAAAATATTCAAGGCGAAAAAAAAATTGAACCGTTAATAACACCTATTAATAATCCGATGAATTATTTAACCGCTGTGCTTAAAAATAAAATACCTGGTACTGCCGACCAGTCATCGTTGAAATATAACATGATTGTAATGGAAATTTTAGATGCAGCTAAGCGTTCGGCTGCAACTGGTAAAAGGGTTGTTTTATAAAATATATACAATTTTTATTTAATAAATAATTCTAAAGCAATTATTTTAATTAAAAGTTAAATTATAAGAAACTGATTATTGTTACTTTATTTGCTAATTCTTATTAAATTTCTAATACAGAACAGATTTTTCATCACAAATTTCTTCAAACTTATTAACATGATTCGTTCTTTTAAATTAAAACTATCCCTCTTTTTTTTGTTTGTTTTAAATGTAGCTTATACACAAAACGTTTATGCGCCTATAAAAACAAAAGTTACTGCTAAAAATGATGGCTTTTCATTGGTTAGGTTAGGTAAGCCTTACTTTATTAAAGGGGCAGGGGGCACCAACTATACCGACCGTTTGGCTAAATATGGGGGAAACTCAATTCGTACATGGGATAGTAAAAATGGAGATGAAGTATTAAGTAAGGCCTATAAATTAGGCTTAACAGTAACTATGGGGTTAGATGTGGCACGAGAACGCCATGGGTTTAATTACGATGATACAGCAGCAGTGAAACAACAGTTAGAAAACCTACGCAAGGAAGTACGTAAATACAAAAATTATCAGGCCTTATTAATATGGGGTATAGGTAATGAACTTAATCTTGAGTATAAAAATCCAAAAGTGTGGGATGCAGTAAACGATATTGCTAAAATGATTCACCAAGAGGATCCTAATCATCCGGTGACAACTATGTTTGCCGGAATAAACAAAAGGGAAATTGACTATATGAAAGCCCGTTGCCCTGAGCTTGATTTACTTTCTGTTCAGGTGTACGGTGGATTAGCCAAAGTACCTCAACAATTACGTATTGCTGGCTGGGAAGGACCATATATGGTAACTGAATGGGGACCAACAGGACATTGGGAAAGTATGCAGACCCCATGGAAGGCGTCGATAGAAGAAACGAGCAGCCAAAAAGCGGCTGTGTATAAAAGTCGATACGAAGCATCTATAAAACTAGATAGGCATTGTGTTGGCTCTTATGTTTTTTTATGGGGGCAAAAGCAGGAACGAACACCTACTTGGTATGGGCTTTTTACTGAAAAAGGTGAAGAATCAGAAGTTGTAGATGTAATGCAATATTTGTGGACAGGCAGTTGGCCAAAAAACTTGGCCCCCCATATAGATTCTGTATTATTGAACAATAAAAAATCATCTGATTTTATCTATTTACAACCAGATGAAAACTATCCGCTATCCGTATTTGCACATGATCCTAATAAAGATATGATGACCACACGCTGGGAGTTACTGCCCGAAAGTACTGATTTGAAGAATGGAGGCGACCGGGAATCACGCCCAATAGCTATCCCTGAATCGATAACCATCAAAAACTTAAGTAATGCAGTTTTAAAAACCCCTACAACGAAAGGGCCTTATCGATTATTCTTATATATAAGTGATGGGCATAACAAAGTGGCTACAGCTAATATACCTTTTTATGTAAAATAAATACCAAAATCTAAACTCATTATCACCTTAAAATTGAAAGTAATTACACATTGGTATAATAAAACGGTCAAGTATTGCATTGGCTAGGGTTTCATCACCGATAACATAGTTACAGATCTTTGCAGGCACTTTAAATATATTAATAGTTGAATGTATACCCTTGTCATCTTCAACAAACACAATGAAATTCTACTTTAACTTTTAGTGCTCAGTTTAAAATGGTAATAGTGAATTTATTTGAATCAATTTTTCAATTAAAAGATAAAACTAATTGGAATGCTAATAATTAAATTTAATGATTATACATTAAAAGTAATTTTTTCGAAAATGATAAATATGTATAAGCAAATAAATTTCAAACCCTAATTTCACGTTAACCAAGATTGCATCAAGATTATTTGTCTGGATATGCAACAGGGTAATAAATACAAAACTATGAATAGAAGACATTTTTTAAAGAATGGCTCATTAGCCGGTATTACCATTACCACTCTGGGTATCACTTCTTGTTCACAACCAGCACCTGCTATCGAAAAAAAAGATACGGCCGCAGTAAATGATGAATTTGAACTTAATGAGATCACCATTGATCAATTGCAGAAAAAAATGCAGGATGGATCTTATACTGCAAAATCAATCACTGAAAAATATTTAAAGCGCATAGACGCTATTGATAGAAAGGGGCCTGCTCTACATGCAGTTATAGAAATCAATCCTGATGCATTGGCCATAGCAGATAAAATGGACGCAGAAAGAAAAGCAGGTAAAATTCGCGGCCCGCTACATGGTATTCCTGTGCTCATTAAAGATAATATCAATACAGCGGATCAAATGATGACTACCGCCGGCTCATTGGCACTCGAAGGTAACAAGGCACCAAAAGATGCATTTATTGTTCAGCAATTACGAGATGCAGGAGCTGTTATATTGGGTAAAACTAATTTGAGCGAGTGGGCGAATTTTCGTTCTACTCGATCCTGCAGTGGCTGGAGCAGCCGTGGCGGACAAACTAAAAACCCTTATATATTAGATCGCTCAACCTCGGGCTCAAGTTCGGGTTCTGGTGCTGCAGTAGCAGCCAATCTTTGTGTAGTGGCCATTGGTACTGAAACGGATGGTTCTGTTGTGGCTCCTTCGTCATTTTGCGGTATTGTGGGTATCAAGCCCACCGTAGGTTTGCTAAGTCGCAGTGGTATCATTCCTATTTCTAAAACACAGGATACTGCTGGCCCAATGGCAAGAACTGTAAAAGATGCCGCTATTTTATTAGGTGCATTAACCGGGGTAGATGCTGCAGATACTGTTACAGAGCAAAGTAATGGTAAAGCACAAAAAGACTATACAAAATACCTTGATACAAATGCATTAAAAGGAAAACGTATTGGCATTGAAAAATCTTTTCTGAAAGGAAAGCATGAAGGTGTAGTTGCTTTATATCAACAGGCGATAGAATTATTGAAAAAGCAAGGTGCAGAAATTGTAGAAGTCGAATTACTAAAAGAAATAAATCCACTGGGCGAATCCGAATTTATCGTTCTGCAATATGAGTTTAAAGATGGTGTAAATAATTATCTAAAACAGGCAAATGCACAAACAAAAACATTGGCAGATGTAATTGCCTTTGATAAAAAACATGAAGCCAAGGCAATGCCATTTTTTAAACAAGAAACGTTGGAAAGCAGCGAAGCCAAAGGCAATTTGAACAGTAAAGAATACAAAGATGCTTTACATAAAACGCTCTCATCTCGCAAAATCATCGATGATATATTACAAAAAAATAATTTAAATGCAATTGCAGGAACGAGTTATGGTCCAGCAACCTGTATTGATTTGGCCAATGGCGATGCGGACCCAGGATTTTATTTTTGCCCGCCTGCAGCAATGGCTGGTTATCCGCATATAACAGTACCAATGGGTTTAGTAAATGAATTACCAATTGGTTTTTCATTTATTGCAAGTGCATACAAAGAAGCAGAGATTATTGCACTGGGGTATGCTTTTGAGCAGGCAACAAAGAAAAGAATTGCACCAACATTTATACCGACTTTATACCCAAAAGGGTAGATATAAAATTGCCACTTCTTTATTTTATTAAGTGGCAATTTTATTTATCAATTATTTTAAAAATTTTGCAATCGCTTCATTCAAAAATTTTGCATCTGCGGGGTTACTTGCGGCACCTGCTGTATGCCCCCATAAAGAAGGAATTGGCATAAAGGTTACAGTTGACATAAAAGCGGCCTCATACTTTGCATCGCCTAGTGGAAAATAAAGATCGGTTTCAGAGGGCATGTATAGAAACGGAACTTTAATAGAACGAAGGGCTTTTTCAACATCACCATGAAAGCCGGGGGTATTACCTACATCATGATGCTCCCAAGTACGCATTTGCAGAATGAGATTATTGGCATCTGCACCAGGAATAAAATTGTTATGGAAACGGTTTAACACTTGTTCAAAGGTGATGCCCGGTGTACCAGAACTTCGCCATAATTCTTTACGCCACCATTCTTGTGAGTATAACCAGCCAGCCCATACAACGCCAAACGCTTCAAGTCCTTTTTTAGGTGGTGCTTTATAATCGCCGTTTTCAAAAGTTTCGTCCGCTGCAATTGCAGCAATCTGCCCTTCAAGCCTTACTACGCCGTGTCCATAGGTTTTAGCAGTTCCTGATGTTGCCACAATACGATCTGCAAAATCCGGAAAACTCACCGCCCACTGGAATGCCTGTTGAGCGCCCATAGAGAAGCCAATGATAGCAGCGAGATGATTAATCTTTAATTCATTTTTCAGTAGATTATGAACAATTGCTACATTATCGCGTATACTCATCTCTGGAAAACGTGGGCCATGAAAAGGTTCTGGCGTATTGCTGGGCGAAGAGGAATGACCGTTGCCAAATAATTCGGTGGCAATGAGAAAATAACGCGAGGTATCCAATGCTTTGCCTGGTCCAATTAGCCATTCATACCCATGATATTCCGCCATGTAATGAGACGGCAATAAAATGGCATTGTTGCGTTCGGCATTAAGATGGCCATAAGTACCATATTCTATCAGCGCTTTTGGCAGAATTACACCCTTTTCAGTGGTAAAACTAGTAATTACATATTCATTTTTAGTACTATTCAAAATACGTTTTGGTGGTTGTGCTAAAACGGTTTGAGAGAGTAATACAAAAATTAGTAGCTTTTTCATGCAGCGTATTTTAGTTTATAATTAAAGGTGAATAAATAATTAAACAGCACAAAGGGTTATTTGTTATAGAAAGATTAGCTTACTTTTTTCTTACAAAATCAAATTAAAAAGCTACATTAATTAAGCACCGCATTTAAGATATTTCGTTCAAGCTCTACATTTAGTAATACTTATCTTAATACCACATCACTTTGGGGAATAATAGGTGTAGGATTGTTACCAACTTCCATGCTGAATATTCCTGTTCCCATCTGCTTTGATTCTTGGCTGCAATATCTAATTTTAAAGCTACTGATTAAAACTCACCTTGAGAAATAACATAGAAACTGTTGTAGTTAATTATTTAAAAATGGTTATTGACAGAGGGATTTAAGAAATATATGGGAAGCGATATGCTATGTAACTAAAGCAGGTTGTCAATGGCGATTATTCCCAGAAAATTACCCACCGTGGCAAACAGTGTATTGGTATTTTATAAAATAGATAATGGCTGAACCAATAGAAATTACTCATCAAGAAATTAGAAAACAACATGGCAAAAATGCATATTGCAGTGTAGGAATTATTACTAGCAGTAACGTAAGAATGAATGCTACAAGTGAACACAGCAAAGGCTTTGATGACAATAAGAAAATAAAAGGTTTGAAGCGTCATGCCATAGTTAGTAGCTTAGGATTGGTAATAAATGTAGCAACACACTCAGCTAATATTCACGGGTAGTGTAGGTGCTACAAGCGTACTTGAAAAAGTAGTACAATGAAAGTATGATGAACCTAATTTGCAACATTTATTTGCCGATTCGGGTTACAGAGGGAAGTTAAAAGAATGGGTGAAAAAAGAACTAAAAATGAGTTTAACTATTGTCAAAAGAACGGATAGTAGAAAAGATTGGAAGATACAATCAAAAATTACGTTCTATCCGAACACAGACAAGTTATGTACGACAACAAATCCGTATCATTTTAAGTTATTAAAAATTTAGGATATCAAAAAAAATGTTAGCTTATTAAAGCTAAATAACAAATATATTATTAATACATAAAAGGGCACTGATGAAGTAAAATGGTGGTGCTATCTTCTTTTTTTATAAATAGCACTACCACTACTACTTTTGGTTTGTATTACTTTACAATTGGCAGTATTAATTTCGATTGGTTTTCAAACACCTTGATAGTGGCTTTTTGAAAATCTGGTTCTGTTGCCTTGTAAATATCCATAAACTTTTGTGGGTTCCTATCTACCAATGGAAACCAACTACTCTGTATCTGTACCATGATGCGATGTCCTTTTTTAAAGGTATGTGCCACATCTGGCAATGTGTATTTTACCTGTGTTGGCTGGTTGGGTACAAATGCAATTGGCTTCTCAAAGCTATTACGAAACTTACCACGCATCACCTCTCCACGTATTAGCATCTGATAGCCGTTCATCACATATGATGGTTGTGCCAATTGCATTGTTGCATTGGAAGCCATTGGGTATTTAAAATCGTCTGGAAAAACATCTATCAACTTCACCACAAAATCGGCATCGGTACTAGAGATGCTTACCATTAAATCAGCAACTAGAGGTCCTGCAATTGTCACATCATCGGTTAAAGTATCAGTTTTAAAAACCAATACATCTGGCCGCCTGGCAGCAAATCGTTGGTCATCAGTCATGTATTCTCTTGTTCTTCTAAAATGTACATCCTCAGTGTAAGGCACTGGCTTGGCAGGATCACTAATATAAGTTGCAAACGATGGTTTTTTATCAGGTATAATTGCAAAAGACAATTGACCCTTAGATTGCAAGTACAGGTTGGTAGGTTGCATATTAGCAGGTGGCCAAGTAGGCAATTGATGCCATTTGTTTTCGCCTGTATAAAAAATATTGGCTTCGCTGATATTGTCTGCCGTACCCAATCCTTTCAAGTAAAAATTAAAGAATGGCACTTCAATATTTTCCGTGTACCAATCGCTGGTATTGCTCTCAAACTGCACATTGCCGAGGTGTGTACCATCACCGCTGGCCCATTGGCCATGATACCAAGGTCCCATTACTATTTTATTATTAGTCTTTGTTTTTGCTTCAACTGATTTATATACGTTCCAAGCACCAAAACAATCTTCTGCATCAAACAGGCCACCTACTTCCAGCATGGCTACATTAGTGGGGATATTCTGTACAAAATTCCTAGGATTGCGGGCCTGCCACCAAGCATCATAGGTTGGGTGTGCGTACAGCTCTTTCCAAAATAAAATACTATCACCCATTAGTTTTGCAAGGCTAGACAAAGGGTTACGTAAATAGAATTCGTAATTGTCTTGTGTTGGAAAATTAAAACCAGTTGGTCCAACGGTTGTAGGTACAGGTCTAGGTTTGCCAAAACTGCTATAAAAAGCAAAGCCGTCCATCTGCATAAAAGCTCCATTGTGATGAAAATCATCGCCCATGAACCAATCGGTAACTGGTGCCTGTGGGCTAACGGCTACCACCGCTGGATGTTGGCTCAAGGCTGCCATAGTTGCGTAAAAGCCTGGGTACGAAATACCAAAAACACCCACTTTACCATTGTTATTGTTGATGTTTTTTACCAGCCAATCTACTGTGTCATAGGTATCGCTCGCCTCATCAATATCAGTACTTGTTTTTTTATTGGGATTATAGGGGCGAACATCTACAAAAGTGCCTTCACTCATCCAACGGCCACGCACATCTTGCGTAACCATAATATAACCCCCAGTTAAATAGGCTTTTTGGTAACTCCGAAAATTCTTAGTCTTGGTTTCACCATAGGGTGCACAAGAGTAAGGTGTGCGGCTTAATAAAAACGGGTGTTTTTCGGTGCTGCTTTTAGGTATGTACAGCGATGTGAAAAGTTTTGTCCCATCCCTCATGGGTATATACAATTCTTTTTTAGTGTAGTTGTTGGCCATCCAAGCAGAATCAATTGGTTGTGATTGTACAAGGAACGGTAAAAGCAAAATAAACAGTAAGCATTGTTTCATGGCGTTTGATTTTATATGTTGAATTTTTGTAAAAAGGTTGGAACTATATTTGGTCAGCATAAAGCTTTTAGCTTTACTACGTTGGGTATTTCTACTCCTAATTATCATCCTTCAATTCCTTTCTTACCGATAATATTATAATTTTTTTAAGATGAAGTTAATTAGAAAAATAAATATCAATTATGTTAACTAGAACATTAGATTATAGAATAAATATTGAAACTTAAATCCTCGCTAAATCTTTTATTGGCACTCCCTTCCTTTACGTTCTTCTACCTCTATTTTTTGATTTCATTTTTATATACTACCCCGCCCTTCATTACAAAGGATACCTGTTCTAAAAGCGTGATATTGTCCAACGGATTTCCAACAACAGCAATAATGTCAGCAAATTTTCCTTTCTCAATAGATCCTATCTTTTTACTTAAGCCAAGCAGGTCTGCTGCATGTACAGTGGCCGATTGAATGGCTTGTATAGGCGTTTGCCCGAAATTAACCATATATGCAAACTGCTTTGCATTTAACCCATGCGGAAAAACGCCTGCATCGGTGCCAAAAGATATCTTCACGCCTGCTTTTACAGCCTTACTAAAACTTGTTCCAACAATTGGTATAATCATTCTTGCTTTATTCAATATTTTTTCAGGATACCCTTTTTTTGCAAACTCCGCCACAACATAATCTCCAACAAAAATGGTGGGGTCATAATAGGTTCCTTTTTGTTTCATCAGTTCAATACATTCATCATCCAACATGCTGCCATGCTCAACAGATGCAACTCCTGCATTAATAGCCATTTTAATTGCCTCGGTTCCATGAGCATGTGCACAGGTCTTTCGGCCCCAGCGTTTGGCTTCATCTACTATTGCATTCATTTCTTCTTGGCTGTATTGTGGTGCTCCTACGCTTTCCTCCTCACTCAGTACGCCTGCACTTGCACCAAACTTTATAACATCTGCCCCGTATTTTATATTATAGCGAACCTGTTCTCTTACGCCGTCTACACCATCAGCAACACCACTCATATGCTCAGGCATTTTCCAATCGAGGTAAGGAGAAAACCCATTAAAATCACCATGACTTCCCGTAGACCCAATAAATAAAGTGGCTACTTGTAAACGTGGACCTTCAATATCCCCATTATTTATGGCATTGCGCAAAGCAACATCTACAAAAGCAGCAGCACCAACATCACGGCAAGTTGTAAAGCCTGCTTGTAAAGTTCTTTTTGCATAAGTCGGTGCCAATATCGCATAGTCAACAGGCGTTTTACGAAAAATATCAGCATAATAATCATTACCTAGTTCAGAAGTGATATGTGTATGACAGTCTATTAATCCAGGCAAAACAGTTGCATTGCTTAAGTCAATTATTTCTGCATCTTTAGGAATGGTAATGTATGCGCCGACACCAATTATGGTATCGTTCTGAATCAAAATAATTTGATTTTTTAGGATAGTACCACTTATTACATCAATAAAACTACCCGCCTTAATAGCTTTTAATTTGTTTTGCGCAGGCGTGAAGCTGGTAAATACTAAACTTACAATAAGATACAGAAATAATGTTTTTTTCATTGAAACGTATTTAAAAATGAAACCTAAGTTAATGACGCAAGCAATAAGGATATTTCTCCCCACCAAAAAAGCTGTTAGTTAAAAATGAATGTACAAGATAAGCTATATAAGTTCATACTCTTCACTGTTTTTTTTACACTAAAATGTATCCAATTACAATATAAAACAACATCAATATATAAATTTTAATATTAATTGCACTTAACTATTTCTCTACACGAAATAAGTGAAAAATATTTCTTAAATTTTTATTATAGTATTTGATAACTATTGATGCCATTTTTGCTTCTATAAATGTTACTATCCGTTTAATGAACATTGTTTTGTTAGCCACAGTATCTTTGATACAATTGGACTTATTTATTAAAACTCATTTTAAGATGGTTATCAAAAAGCGTAACACACAAGTCACTTTTTTTTTTATAGGTTTATTGATAAGTGTGTGCAGCTTTTCACAAAAAACATCTACTACAAAGCAACTAAAAGACTCTTTACTTAGGGTAAACGAAAGCGATACAATTGTACCTTTTTTACTGAATAAAGTACAAACCTACACACTTACTATAGATAGAAATACTACGTTTATTAATAGAAATATTGATCTTTCTGAAGTAAAAGACACCTTGTCTGGCATTGAAAGCCTATTAAAAAGATTTAAACTACGCCTAGAAGCTGGCAGCAGAACATGGAATTTGCGTGGGCTGAATAGTACATCTATTCTACTAAAAGCTACTGCAACCGATTTAACTGATTTTCAAAAGACGCTTGTAAACTATAGCAAGCAATTGACAATTAACAATAATGACTTACAAGTCATTCTTAAAGACTCGTTACTAAACGAAGTAATGCCTGATTCTATTCTACAAGTACAAATGGATGATGTAAGACAAGAAGCGTTTGAATTAGACACTATTCAAAAAAGTGTATTAAGCCAAGTAAATCTTTTACGCAATAGAGTATCTGTGGCTTTGTTTCAGGCAAAGGATATTGTTTTTGATTTAGCGTACATAAGTGCTTCGCAAAAAAGAACCATGTGGCAGCAAGAAGAGCCGCCGCTATTTGATGCTAAAAGAACTGACTACAAAAAGTCATTTGACGCCGTAATTTCAGAAGCATTTCAGCGCATGAATCGTGGGTTAAGCCGTTACTTAAAATCAAATCCAGACATCTTATCGCTTACCATTTTTGTGTTTATATTTCTTACCGTATGGAGTTATTTAAACATGCGAAAAGCAAAAAAGTTAGACGATTTTTTACTTATTGTAAATGACTTACATTTTTATAGAAAAGGGATTTTATTAGTAGGCGTATTTGGTTTATTTACCTATGGGCCTTTCTTTTTCCCCAACCCAACCATGTCTTTTTTGCACACTTGCGAATTATTGCGTTTGATAGTACTAAGCGTTTTATTGATACCCTATTTATCTATAGCTATAAGAGTACCTTGGTTGCTACTTTGTGCCTTGTGGGTGTTTTATGCCATGGACAATTTGCTATTAGAATCTGCTTTTGGCGAACGTTGGTGGCTTTTTATTATTGGTATTGCTTTTATACTATTAACCGCTTATTTATTGTTTAAAAAAGGAAATTATTTTAATGCTATTCAAGAGTCGCCAGCAGCAAAAGCATTATTAATTTTCACCTTGACACTAATACTGCTTTCTGAGATATTTAATTTGACTGGCAGGGTTGCATTGGCAAAAATTTGTGGTGTTACAGCCATACAATGCTTATTATTGGGCATCACGCTAAAAGTATTTTGCACCTTAGTTTTAGAAGCTATTTACTTGCAAACAGAAGCTTATAAAGACAGTCGCTTTTCTGCATTCATCAATTTTAAAGAGTTACAATATCGATTTAAAAGAGTGCTATGGGTGCTTGCAATAGCGGTTTGGCTTATCTCATTAATGCGAGATGTGATGATGCTTGATTTTTGTAAAATGTTACTAACAGACATCATTAGCAAAACACGTAATATTGGTAATATGAGTTTTACCTACGAAAGTATTCTCATATTTTTTATAGTTATATGGGTATCTACAGTTATTTCCAGTTTTATTAATTTCTTTTTTGGCCATCAGTTAGAAAATAAATCGTCTAAAAGATCATCGTTAGGCTCAATGATATTAATAATTCGCTTAAGTATTTGGGCCATTGGTTTTTTAATTGCACTAGCAGCATCAGGTATTCCTTTAGATAAACTTTCTATCATGCTAGGTGCATTAAGTGTAGGTATTGGTTTTGGTTTGCAAAATATTGTCAACAATTTAGTATCTGGCGTAATTATAGCTTTTGAGCAGCCCATTCAAGTGGGCGACCAAATAGAAGTAGGCAACAAAGCTGGCACCGTAAAAGAAATTGGGGTAAGAAGTAGCACCATAAAAAGTGGTGATGGTGCAGACATTATTATTCCTAATGGCGATTTGTTATCGCAAAGCTTAATTAACTGGACGCTTCAAAACCGCAATAAACGTGTAGAATTTGTTATAGGCATTCCATACGATACTAATTTGGCGAATGCAAAAGCAATTATTGAAGAAACCATTGCTTCAAGTGAGCACATTTTACAAACACCTGCACCAGTGGTTATTGTAAAAGATTTTGGCGAAAAAGTTGTCACAATCAGAATTATGTTTTGGGTGCCAGACTTGTCAATTGCTGGCTCGCTACGAAGTACGCTAATGTTACAAACATACGAGGCCCTAAAAAAAGCAGATATCAACCCTCATTTGGATAGTAATTAAAGCTTTATAGCCTAGTATTGAAACAAGTTTATTTAGAAGTAATAACATTTTTATTACTTCTAAAACAAATTTAAATTTCCTTTCTTCCTAAAAAATGCAATTATTTTGGAAATGTTTCATCAAACTTTATTTCTTAATTACAAAAACCCGCCATATACCATTTTTTACAATACAAAATTAAAACGAAATTTTTAAAATAACTATACCGCTTAGTCATAGCTTATCTTATTCTTTCTTCTTCTGCCCTCTTGTTATTGGCTTACCGTATTTTTTCATCATCTTATCTTTATGGCTAACTTTTACACTTACTCTTGGTCTATTTTTCACCTTTTTCTCATGAAAAGCAGGGCCTTTTTCTTCCTTTTTTGGCAGCTTTACCAAATGGGTTTTCATTTTAATTTTTGGCTTCTCATCTTCAGTTAACACATTGCTTATTACTAAACCTTCTGGCAAGTCAATAGTTGGTATTTTGTACTTCATTAAGCCCTCAATTTTTACCCTATTTTCTTTATCTCTTTCGGTTATAAATGTTATAGCAATACCTTTTTTATCAGCTCTACCAGTTCTACCAATACGGTGAATATAGTTTTCTGGCACTTCTGGCATATCAAAATTTATAACATGTGTTACCTCAGAAATGTCTAATCCGCGGGCAATAATATCTGTTGCAATAATAAAGCGGTAAGTACCATTTTGAAACTGGTTCACGGTATTAAAACGGTGGTTCTGTTCTTTGTTTGAGTGAATAACACCCACTTGTTCAAGAAACTCAGCAATCATTTCTTCATATAATTCATCTGCCAAACTTTTGGTAGCCACAAACACCAATACTTTACTCATTTCTGTGTGCACATGCAACAACAATAGCAACAAATTAACTTTGGTATAAAAGTTTGGTATCAAATAACCAGTTTGTATAATATTATCTAAAGGTGTACCAGTAGGTGCCGCTTCTATGCGTTCTGGTTCGTTAAAATAGGTGTTTATCAGCATTTCTACATCAGCTGTAATGGTGGCTGAAAACATTAAATTTTGACGCTTTTGTGGCAATAAATCTAGTATGGCTTTTAGCTGTGTTCTAAAACCAAGGTTCAACATTTCATCTACCTCATCAATTACCAAACGCTTAATAGCTTTGGTTTTGAATGAGCCATCGTACATTAAATCTATTAATCTACCTGGTGTAGCTACCAATATATCCATCCCTTCTGCTACTTCTAATTTTTGTGTGTTAATATTTACTCCGCCGTAAATACCAACTACAGCTACGTGCATATAGGTAGTTAATTGTTTTACAGCTTCTACTACTTGCACTACCAACTCTCTAGTTGGTACAACTATCAAAATTTGTGGGGCGGTATCTTTTGAGAATTTCCATAGTTTTAAGCACGGTAATAAATAAGCAAAGGTTTTACCCGTACCAGTTTGCGCAATACCACATACATCTCGCCCAGACATAATTACTGGAAAAGCCTTACTCTGAATGGTAGTTGGTGTTGTGTAACTCAAGTCAGTTAAAGCATTTAATAAAGGAGTATTTAATTTCAGGTCGTTAAAAGTCATAAAAAATTACTATTAAATTGGCGATGAAGGTAACCGATTAATTGTGCAGAAGTTGTAGATCACAGATTGTTATGAAACTATGATTTATACTATACATAAAATTTAATATATTTAATCTTGACAATCATTAATAGCTTGGTTCAATGTATGTATCTGGTAAATCTTTATTTTGCAGCCATGCAGGTACAAGAAAACATGTCATTAAAAAAATATAACACATTTGGAATAGCTATTGCCGCCGAATATTTTGCATATTTTGCTGAAGTAAGTGAACTAGAGGATTTACTTAAAACCAACAATAACCAACTATCTACACTTATCCTTGGTGGTGGTAGCAATATTTTATTTACCAAAAACTTTAATGGCCTTGTTTTAAAAAATAATTTAAAAGGTATTACACTGGTAAATGAAGATGCCGATTTCTATTATGTAAAAGCTGCCGCTGGCGAAATGTGGCATAATTTGGTTGACTATTGCATTACAAACAATTATGCTGGTATTGAAAACTTAAGTTTAATACCAGGTAATGTTGGTGCTAGCCCAATGCAAAATATTGGTGCCTATGGTGTAGAAATTTCAAATATTTTCCAAAGCCTTGAAGCCTACCACATTAAAGACAACACCATTGTTAATTTTTCATTAGCAGATTGCCATTTTGGCTACCGCGAAAGTATTTTTAAGCACCAATACAAAGGGCAATTTGTAATACTATCTGTTACGTACCAATTACGCAAACAACCTATTTTTAATACCAATTATGGCGCAATAAATACCGAGTTAGAAAAAATGGGTGTAACAGAATTATCTATTAAAGCCATATCGCAGGCCATTATTACTATTCGTACCAGTAAATTACCCGACCCAAAACTGATTGGCAATGCTGGTAGTTTTTTTAAAAATCCTCAAATATCAAAATTTAGACTGCACGTTTTAAAAGAACAATACAATGCAATACCTACTTATTTTATTGATGAGATGCACTATAAAATTGCAGCAGGCTGGTTAATAGAACAATGTGGTTGGAAAGGCTATCGTAAAGGCGATGCAGGCTGCAATCCTTTACAGGCTTTGGTTTTAGTAAATTATGGCAGTGCCACCGGACAAGAAATTTTTGACCTTTCTACAGAAATCATTCGATCGGTTGAGACTAAATTTGGGATTATTTTAGAGAGAGAAGTTAATATTATATAAGAAATGATAGAAAAACGAATTGTTAAGAAATGATTTTTTTAACTATGTTGGCAGCGTTCTATGCTTTTACCCTGTCATATAATAAAATTCTACAAATGAAAAAACTAACATTATTGCTTTTCGTATTTTTTATTGCAGTTGCAGCAAATGCACAAGATAAAATTGTTAAAACCAATGGAGAAACTATTAAATGCAAAATTATTGAAGTAGGTACTAGCGAAATTAAATACATACCTTCTGATAATCTAACAGGTCCATCCTACAGTATTGCAAAAGAAAAGGTTGCTAAAATAGAATTTGATGGAGGTAAAAAAGAGGAAGTAAACGGAAAATCTAATGACTGGAAAGACCCAGAATTGTATAGATCACAGCTAAAAAAAGCTATTAAAATAAACCTTTTTAGCCCATTATATGGCAGTACAGATTTTACTTATGAAAAATCTAATAGTGTTGGTAATAGCTTTGAAATTACATTTGGTATTATTGGTGCTGGCAAAAGTGACGTATTAGAATATTATTATTCAAACGGTACTACCAGTACTACCCAAGAAGTAAAACGCAATCAATTTGGCTTTTTTGCAAGCTATGGTCATAAATTTATAAAACAACCCACCTTTACTTTTGGTGCTAGTAAGCTGTCGCACGTTTTGCAAGGCAAATACATAAGACCTGTATTTTATTTAGGTAATTATTCTGAAAATGTTTTGGCATACAAAGGCGGCTCTTCTGCTTATGTTGTAGACAGACAAAATGTAACTTTTGCAGCTATTCA
Source organism: Chitinophagales bacterium (assembly GCA_038327865.1). Classification (GTDB taxonomy): domain Bacteria; phylum Bacteroidota; class Bacteroidia; order Chitinophagales; family Chitinophagaceae; genus Parasediminibacterium. The sequence goes on from JBBQLL010000007.1 coordinate 54,901, forward strand.
GTTAGAATTTGGTAAGCAATGGGTATTTAACGATAAGGTTTTACTTGATTCATACTTTGGCATTGGGTATGCAGTAGATAATAAAAAACAGAATTATTATAACCTAACTTATCCTAATTCATATAATGATAATTCAGCATTTGACTATGCGGTTGGAAGAACCGGAAAATCGCCTGGTTTGGCATTTTCATTTGGTATTAAAGTGGGGTTGCTAATTAAGTAATTAAATATAATACATACAAAAGCCCACATAACAATTACGCTATGTGGGCTTTTTTCTATTTAGAATTTCCAATTTTTTCAAACTTGGAAATTCTGTAAACTACTACTTAAAATCCTCCTCATTAAAATCTTCCTCTTCAAAATTAATATTGCCAAGGTTCATCATACTGCCCATTAAATCTTTAAACTCAATTCTGCCATCAATAGTTTTTTTGCTAATGAGTGAGTACGATGATAACCCATGTAACACAAACTCCATTAACAAGGCATTTTCCTTATCATTTGCGGCATGAAAATGCTTTTTTACAAACCCATACAACCCATCTACTTTATACAATTCCGTAATCCTGTCGGCATCTTTCATATCCACCAACAAATCCAAATGATTACCAGCATCAAACCAACGCGTAATTTGCTTGTACGGATTGTCTGGCTCCTTCTCCTCTCCTGATTTTTTACTAGTAGCACGTTTCTTTTTCCCTTGCTCAGGGTTAGGAAAATATTGTATAAACTGCGTTCTAATAGCTTTTTCCAATAAATTAACCGATACTTGGTACGGCCCTTCCTGTTCCCCTTCATACACCAATTCTATTTTACCAGTAATGCTTGGAATAATACCCATTAAATCACTAATCCAAACCTGCGTATGCTTTTCACCATGAATTATGGCTCTACGTTCGGCACTGCTCACTGCGTTCTCAAATGCAGCAATTGTAAGCCTTGCACTCACCCCACTCTTCTTGTCAACATACTCATTTGTTCTTGCTTCAAAGGCAATTTGTTCTACCAATCGTTTTACCAAATCGCTCACATCTACCATCTCTTTTTGTTCATCTAATAAGTTGGCTTCTTGCTCGGTAATAGCTAAAGATGTTTCTAAAGTTTTAGGATAATGCGTTAAAATTTGACTTTCAATTCTATCTTTTAATGGCGTTACAATACTGCCTCGGTTGGTATAATCTTCTGGGTTTGCCGTAAATACAAATAAAATATCCAAAGGCATACGCAGTTTAAAACCACGTATTTGTATATCGCCTTCTTGCAAAATATTAAACAATGCTACCTGAATCCGGGCTTGCAAATCGGGCAATTCGTTAATGACAAAAATGCAACGATTACTACGTGGAATAATGCCATAATGTATCACTCGTTCATCGGCAAAACTTAGGCGTAAGTTGGCCGCCTTTATCGGGTCAATATCGCCAATTAAATCGGCAACACTTACATCTGGCGTAGCCAATTTTTCGCCATAGCGTTCACTTCTATGCACCCATTCTATTGGTGTATCGTCGCCTTTTTCTGCAATTAAATCTTTGGCGTATTTGCTCATCGGCTTCAAAGGGTCGTCATTTATTTCGCTACCAGCTACTATTGGCATGTGTTCATCTAACAAATCAACCATTTGCCTAGCCATACGTGTTTTTGCTTGACCACGTAAGCCCAAAAACAAAATATTGTGGCGACTAAGCAAGGCCCTTTCTGTGTCGGGAATCACAGTATCCTCGTAACCCAAAATACCTGTGAAAGCATTTTGTTTGTTTTTAATTTTTTCAATTAAATTTTTACGAACTTCTTCTTTGATAGTTAATGCCTTGTACCCACTTTTTTTAAGGTCACCTAAGGTGTTAATTTTTTTAATATTCATTGCTAGCTTATTATTTATTTATAACGTTTATTAAGATTTATAACCTTCACAAGCGTTTAAGAATGTTATTATTACCAGCAACAACAATGCTATGATACTTTGGTTGCGTCGCACACTGGAACTATTGATTATTTATTGGGCAATGTAAAAGATAAACCCACACCCACCAAAGTTGCGGATTGCTAAAAAGGGAAAAATATAAAAGTCATAAATAATAGCTCAACGCAGTGCCAACTTACTGCCATAGCAACCATTTATCAATAATGTCAATTCTACTTACTTGCAATTTTGCATTAGCCTATATTCGCCCCTATCTTACTAAGCTACACCACATATCTACAACCTAGAACTACCCAATGGGTTACTCTAATACACGGTGCTGGTGGCAGCTCAGTTATTTGGTATCGGCAAATAAAAACCTTTAACCAACACTACAATGTATTACTAATAGACCTTAGAGGGCATGGCAATTCTAAAAATAAAACCAACACCAATACCTACACTTTTGAGAATGTTGCCCAAGATATTGTTGATGTAATAGATCATTTGGGCATAAAATCATCGCATTTTGTGGGCATTTCTTTGGGTACCATTATCATTAGGCAATTGGCTGCTAGCAAGCCACATAGGGTTGATAGCTTAACGATGGCTGGTGCTATTATGTACCTTAATTTACGTGCGCAAATACTGATGAACGTAGGTATGTTTTCAAAATCATTAATTCCATATATGTGGCTATACCGATTTTTTGCCCATATAATTATGCCAAGGCGTAATCATAAAAAATCGAGGGAATTATTTATTCAAGAAGCAAAAAAGCTAACCCAAATTGAGTTTATTAGATGGTTTAAATTATCTACAGAAGTAAATCCGTTATTAAAAAAGTTACGAGCCGAAACCACTACAATGCCTTGTTTATACCTAATGGGCAATCAAGATTCTATGTTTTTACCGTCTATAAAGAGCCTTGTAAAAAACAAACCCACCAATTGCAGTTTAATAATTGCCCAAAATTGTGGGCATGTTGTAAATATTGATAAACCAGACTTTTTTAACGAACAGACCATTTTGTTTATTAATGGGGCGAGGTAAAATGTTAGGTGGTTTAAAACTTATTAAATAGTAATAGCATATTTAGCAGATTTCATACTCAAAAAATGCCACAGAAACTTTATAATTAGCTTTATCTATCTACTCTAACATTATAATTTAGAAATTGTGTCATTTAGTACGACACCAATTTTTAAAGGCAAAAATCTGCTTTGCTACAACACACCAATTATTTTACTAACATCGGCAATTGGTACAATGCTAGTAGCACATATAAGCCACCCATTGCTTTGTTTATCTGTGCAATATTTAATTTAAAATAACTGAGTAATTTATTGCCGAATATCATATAAAAAAACATAGCTAGCAATGTACCAATAGCATTAAACGCAACAAAAGGCAGCAGTTTACCTATATCCATATTAAAACGAAGAAATGGGCTAATAAAAACGCCTGCGATAATCCAAAAAGGTATTTGTTGTGGGTGAATAATCATACTAAAAACACCTCGATAAATGGTATTTTTTTGTGATGATACTGATTCTTTTTTGCGCTCAAAAAACATCCATAAACCCATTGATAGTACCATTATAAAACATACTATTTCTATTACTTTGTATAGCTTAGGGCTAGCTTGTAATGTGCTTAAAAAATAAAGCGATGCGGTACAATAAATACTCTCGAACAACACGATTAACAACAACATTAACCACAGTAATTTGTGGTCTTTGGTTGTGTATATATCTACGACCATTAGGTTTATATTGCCGGGAAATAAATAGCCGTAAAACCCAATTAAGATGCCAATACTACTCATACTTTTATAACTTGTTTTTTAAAGGCTTTTTCTAATTGTTTAGTTTGCTTATAGGTTTGGTAAGTCATAAAATTAATACCTTGTTGTTGGTTGGCTTTTGCAGCTTTAAATATCATACTGTAATGTTGTGCCAATACTTTTTGGGCTTTAAAAAACGAGTAGCCAGGATGGTAAATATGTGCAGGCTCAGCACCAGCACCATTTAACTCTAAAATTGAAAAATTTTTGCCAAATTTTAAATCGTCTATACTAGCACAGCGCAAATCGAAACGGCCTACAAAAAAGCCAGGAATATTTTTACTAATTGTATCTATGGTATTGGTTAAATCTTCATCAATAATATGGTTAAAATCAATAAATGTAGTACCTAATACATGGTTACCATAAGGCACCAATACCATTTCCTCACCTTTGGGTAATACTATGGTAAAATTAGTTCGACCTTCGTTTTTTAGCCGTTGGTATTGTAAAAACGCACGGTCGTTTTGTAATATTAATGCCTCTACCGTAGCCACGCCATCACCAATAACTGACAGTAATTTTTTAAAGGTTACAGAGGTAATACTACCTTTTACACTATTGGGATGACGGTAATAAAATATGCTCAATTCAACAGGATAGTCGCAATAAGTTTGTATTAAAAAAGGAATATTGAACCATTTTTTATAATTAACTAATGCTTCAAAAGTCGCAATTTTTTTTACACCCCAGCCTCTTTCTCCCCTATCTGGTTTCGCAATTATTGGGTAATCAATATTGGCAGCCATCATTTTGGCTACTACAATTTCCATAGTATCAGTAGTATTTACCAAAATGGTATTTGGAAAATAAATTTTGGGCATTAAATTAAAAATGCTCCATTTACTTTCAAAAAACATACCCCCAGTTTCTATACTTGGGTTAGATGCTGAGAAGAAAAAAAATGATTTTGCCTTAATAGCTAAATAAGTATAATAAAAACCTTGTGGAAAATAAACTACCCACATAGGCCAATATTCCCAACTGAATAATTTAATATAACATTTTCTAAGCCTAAAAGTTGGGTTATTTAAAGTCATGTATTAGGCTTGGATGGTTTGCGTTACCTCTAATTTTTTACTAGTATAGGCTTGAGTTACCAAATCAAGGTAGGTTATATTGGCAACATCATTTTTACTTACTTCTAAAAAAGTATAGCTTAAAGTTCGCATTGTACTGCTTCTATTAATAATAAAACCGTTGGTAGTATCATCAATTGATTTTAAAAAATCAAGTACCGATTCGTATGAAATTTTGGGGGTTATTGCCATCCAATTTTTAAAATGCGATTCTCTAGTTTTTTTTGCTTGTGCATTGTACAATGTTGCCGACGACCATATATGAGGTTCTGTTATTGATAACCAAATTTTATGTTTTTCATGGCCATCCCACACCAATTGAAACAAATTACCATCGTTAAAAACAATTAATGTAAACGCTTCGATATTAGAAAAATCAATTAATTCCCAATTAAAAACTGGCATAGCAGATGCTAATAATTCTGTTACAATTAACCCTCTACTTTTTTTATATTGCTTTTGCCTAGTATGATTGTTAAAGCCACCGTTTAATAAAATAATCACATTGCCAAATGCATTTATACCAACCCAAGTACCACCGGCTTGTGGGTCTATTGGGGCTAAAAAACTGACATTACCAGTGTTATAAATAGTTGGGGATAACGCCAATTGTCTTTTAGGGCTTTCATCTCGTAAAGACGCAAAACAAAAGTTGCCATTATTTGGTAAAAAAGCTACCGTACACATACTTATTATTTTAACTACTAAAACCCAATTCTTGTACCAACCAAAAATGATAAGGCTTGCGGCTTACTATTTTGCACCGTTATATTAGCCGACCAATAAGAAGCATCCGCATATAAAGTTTGTAAAAACTTAGATTTGGTATTATATCCTAAACGCAAGCCCCCTCGTGTAAATAAGCCTTTCATGCGGGTTACATCTTGCTTTATAATGCCTGAAGTTGTATTTACTGTTAATCTTGGCTCACCAATATTTGCATACCCAAAACCTACGTAAGGCGATAAAAATAAACTACCAGATTTTGTGATACTTATATTTCTACCAAGGTTTAAACCTACTAAAAAAACAGAACTACTCGTATTTTGAAATAAATAAGCCGAGCTACCATCTTTAACTTGTTGGTCGTAATTAATAGCATTAAAATCCAACACAAACTGTGCAAAATAATGTTTACTAAAACGATATTCGATGCCAGAATTTAAAGCCAAGGAGCTTTTATAAGCTTTTGAAAAGGACGACAAGGGCGATAGTACACCTACTGCTGTTGTAAAATATATTTTACTAGTATCTTGAGCTTGCAGACAAAAGATACAGCTTAAGAACGTAAAGAGTAAAACATATTGACGTATTACAATCATTTTTTAGCTATTAATTGTTGCCTTGAACCTTATGGTTGAATATGCCATACCGAAACTGGCATCTACAATGGCCAATTTCATTTCTATTAATGCCACTTTTATTAAGGCTAAATGGTGAATAGTATGTTCGGTATTATACACAACCTCACGAAAATAAGTGGTGGTTACAGCGTCATCGGTTGATAATTCCATTTCTTCTACCAACATAGTTAATTGCTTATTTGGTAGTCTAAAATCTTCATCCATTTGCTGAATGACAGTTTGTGCAAATGATTTATCAATTTCTAATTGCATATTTCTATATCTATTTACATAATCTACAACACCCGTATGGTAGCCGGAAATAGCACATTGCAACAACTCAATTATATGCCTTGTATGGCCACCAATGCTAGCATTACCCAAATGCTCAATTGTGTGTATGTACTCCTCATCTTTTAAAGATGCAAGAAGATTTTTAAGGGATTGTAGTTGTTGAGATAGCTGTAAAAAAATCATAAAAAGTTGTATTTTTTTTGCTTTTAAATTCAGTGCAAATATTATTTATGAAACAATTAAACACTTTTAAGTACCGTATTTTTTTTGCCTATTATTTTATTAAACAATTGTATGCCTTCATTTTTGTGCAGCAATAATAGTATTAAACAAAAAACCAAAACTATCACTGCTAAGGTAAATAATTGTCCGCCATCACCCTTAGATTCGATACCCAGAATAGTTAAGTGCGATAAAATAGCACCACCCATTAACCCTACACCTAAAAATGCACCAATAAAAGTAGTTGTAGGTAGTAGTAATAAAATACCAGTAATTAGTTCTATTACCCCAGTACCAATTCTGCCCCAAGGTTCAACACCTAGTTTTGTAAATAATTCAACTGATTCTGGATGACCAGTAAACTTAAAATAAAGCGTTTGTAATAATATTAGTGCAGCCCCAATGCGTAAAACCCAAGATACAATAGTTTTTGTTTTGTTCATGAATGTTAGTTTTTTAGTCTATTAATTATATAATTGAAAGGATTAAAGTGCTAAGGAAAATAGTAGATGATTTATTTAAATTTTGATTGCCAATTAGCATCAGCTTTTGATTTTAATCCAGCTTCATCTTTGTTCCATTTGTTCAGTGTATTATTAACCCAAGTGTGGTAAAACAAATACAACTTACCATTTAAAATTTTAAAGGTTTCTGGGTCTATTTCTACTTTATCATTAGCAGCACCCATTGCATAAGCACACCAACCGCCATATTGTGGTTCATATTTTTTTGATTCTTTGGTAAATACATCTCTATTGGCAGCACTTGAAAAATAGTAAGTAATCCCTTCTACAGTTGCAGCAAATAGTTTATTACCCTTAACTGCTTTATTTTGTGTAAAATAAGCTACTGCATCATAACCTTGAATGGCTACACCTTTTTCTAAATTAAATTGTTTTACACGGGTATCTGTTTGTGCATTTGTACTAAGTGAAACGATGGTAGCGATTACAGCTAAAAGAAGTGTTTTCATGATTATTTTTTTGAAGAATTGTTTAAGATTAATTGTTTAAAGCGAGCCATAAACCATCGGCTTTTTTAATAAGGTTAGTGGTATCTTTAACCCACATTTCTTTTACTTTTAAGTTATAGTTTAGGTATAGTTTATTATCAACAATCGTCCAAGCATTAGGGTCTGCTGCTGATAAATGATTGGCACTACAACCATAGGCACAAAAGCCGCCATATTGGGGTGCATACTTTTCGGGTGCAACTTTAAAACTATCTAAGTTTGCTTGCGATATAAATTGCCAATTACTGCCACTCCAATTATAAGTAAAAGCTTTATCGCCTAGCATTGCTTTTTGTTGTAAAAAATAAGCTACTGCATCGTAACCCCTTATGGCCGTTCCTTCTGTACTATTAAATTTTACAAATTGTGCTTGTGAACTACTGATTGTTACAATTGCAATTAGCGCTAGAAAACCTAATTTTTTCATGTGAAATTCTTTATTTCACGTTAAAACGGCTACAAGTATTAAACCTTACAAAAATGTATATTTTTAGATTTTCTTAACAAAAAGATGTAATTATGTAGATGCACTATTTTAAAATGAAAAGCTTTAAGACTAAACTTAATTATTACTGAAGTACACAAGACATAGTATTACACTTCCTGCATAAAAGAATGACCACTGCACAAAGATTGGTAGAGGAAAATATAATAAATAAAACAAATATTAAAAGCATTAAAAACTTATTCACTAAGGCAAAAGGCTAGGCTGTAACAAGGTTAAACGCAACACAAATAAGCAAACATAAATTGAGAGGTAATTTATTTAAAATAATACACTACACCTGCTAATACTTGAAACCCTAGTGCTTCATATTGATTCCAACGTTGGTATTTATTATTAAATACATTATTCATTTGCAGCCATACATTCAATTTTGGCATCACAGTAAATTCAGCACCAATATTTGCATCAACAGCAGGGCTTAACTTACCACTTTTCAAATCTTGCATTTGATAGCGTCCCCCATCCCAAAAAAATACATCACTCTTAAGCGTAAGGTCTTTTAAAATTTTCCATCGCAAGGCACCATTTATTTCTAGAGGCAACAAGCCGTAAGCCTTATCGTAAGTGTTTAACTTGGTAAATTGGGTATAAGTAGCCGAGGCAAGTACGGAAAATTTTTCTTGATCTGTATAACCAATTTCGCCATGTAAGCGTATGGATTTAAGTACTGGCTCAAACACAACTTTAAATTCTTGTGTTTTAGCACTAGTTGTATCGTTTATAAACAAAGCCACATTATCCATATTTAAAAAAGAAACCCTTGTACTGTAGGTTACATGTTTACCTGCACTGCCTTTAAAGCCTGCATACTGCTCACGAACTCGGGTATTTTGCAAGGCACCTGGCTGATTAATATAGGGATTGAAGCTGGCTAAAGATTGGTAAGTATTTTTGTTAAAATAACCTTTCCAACCAAGTTGCACTACAAATTTTTCTTCATTTAATTTTGCCTCTGCGGTTAAGTTTGGCAGTATAGAAAAATTCTGATTATCCCAAGATGGCTGAATACCTATGTTCAACTTTACGTTGGGTGTTTTAAATTGAATAGAAGGGTCTATATAAAATAAATTATTTTTAATAGTTGCCGTATTGGGTACAAGCTGTGTTTTAAAAGAAGTAATATCGGCAGTACCAGATAAATCGAACGCAAATAACCTACCAAAGGTTTTATTGATAGGTAGTTTAGCTATCAAGTTTATTTCATTACCACTTTTATTATCAAAGAAACTACTTGCTTTTATTTGTGGGTGATACGTGATACCAAATGTATTTGGGACTTTATTTTCTAACCCTAAATCAATGCCAACCGTATTAAACGCTTGCTTTAAATTACTATAATTTATTAATGCTAAGGCAGTTGGATTGAACCCATATTGATATTGCAAACTATTATCAAAATATAACTTAGTTGTTATTTCATTATTACCTGGCGTAGTAATGTTTCCTAAAAAATCGATACCTGTTTTACTAAATTGTTGATATGGTAATTTGCCTTTCGAAGATGTGTGCTTACCATGCAAACTAAACATTGTTTTTTTTCCATCGCCAAATGCAATAGCTGCCTCGGCATAAGGGCTTGAAAAATTGCCAAACCCAGCTTTTACATACGCATTATTATCCCATTTTATGACGGTGTCAATAAATAAAGCAACAGGTTTTATAGCCACAGGCTGGTAACTAAAAAATAAATTTGATGATGGAATATTGTAGGTTAATGGTAGTTTATTGGTATCTAAAACAGGGGTTGCTGCTGTAAAATTTATTTTAGCTGCGTTACGTAACGATGGTTTAAACGACGATGTAATAGTTACTTCTTTTGGTGCAGCAGTATCTGTTTTAGACGCTGATAATTGATAGTTGGTTGTTGCTGGTTGCTGGTTGCTAGTTGCTATTTTTCGACTACTAGTTGTTGCTTTCTTTTTGGTACTTGAAGTTTGTTTCTTTTTGCTATTTTTTTGAGCAGATGCAGTACCAAAAGGCAATACAAAAATTATCAGTAACAATAATATATTCTTTAATATTTTCATAATATTACGTTTGCTTTATTGAGGGTTGACTACTTGATTGATTTTATTTTTTTCAGCAATTACTGCAGCTAATTTTGTAGTTGCTTCATCTTTTAGTTCTGCAATGGTAGTATTTTCTGATACGCTTTTAAAGGTGGCTTCTGCATTAAACAAGTCTTTGTCTTTAAAATAAATATCGCCTAATAATAAGTAACTTTTGGTTACCCAAAACTCGTAGGACCCTACTTTTTTTATCACATCAAAAGCTGCTTTTTCTGCATCACTACTTCTATTTTGTAAAAATAAAATTTCAGCAAGCCGATATTGTGCTTCCGCACTGTACTCACTTTTACCCAAGGCAATTACAGCTTTGTAAGCACTTGATGCAAGGTCTAACTGATTATCTGCTTGGTTACTTTTGGCAACTGCCATATTTGCCATCATTTTATCATCGGTAGCAGCACCTTTTTCTAACAAAATATCTTGTGCATTGGCAACAGCCTCTTTGTATTGTTGTGCTCGATATTGGCATCGCAGTAAGCCACGCATCGCTTCTAGCCTATTCTCTTGTTGCGTAGCTAAATTTTTAAGTTGTGTAAAATATTTTTGAGCGCTGGTATAATCTTTTAAATCAAAATAATAAATTCTGGCGCTTTGTAAAGTGGCACGTTCAGCATATTTATTGGGCCCTTTTGCTGCAACAGCATTATAAAAAGGCAAGGCTGCGTTAAAATCTTTATTGGTAATAAAAATTTCAGCCAAAAAGTAATTACTTTCAATGGCATATTTTCCATCAGCATATTTTGATAAATAATCAGAAAATCCAAGTTTCGCTGCGGCAAAATCTTTTGCATCGTAACGTAGCATTGCAGACCGATACGTTAAGCTATCTGCCTCGTTGGTAGTAATGTTTTTACCATTGCTTTGCATAAAGTTTACAAACTCGCCAGGCTTTTGATTTTCTATAAAAATATTGCGGATATATTCAATTGCTTCATCGCTTTCAAGTGCATTGGGATATTGTTTTACCAACTGTGTAAAATTGGTTAATGCTGCATCATTTTTATTTGTGTTAAAATAAGCAACACCAGATTTTAAAAAAGCTTGTGGCCACAATGCTTTTGCATTTACATCTTTTAAAACAACCTGCAAAGGCAATAAAGCTTCAGTAAATTTCTCATCTGCTAAATACGTATTGGCTACTTCTAAATTAGCATCTGCCAATAATTTAGATGAAGGATAACGTTGCATTAATTGTTGCATTAACCCAATTTTTTCGCTGCTTTTATTAGAAGCCCCTGCAATAATGGCTTTTTGATACAAGGCATAATCGGCACTTTTTAAATTTAAGTTCAACACGTCTTCATAAACCTTACTAGCTTGCTTAAATTGTTTCATCATAAAATAACAATCACCCGTGCGTATGTAAGCATCTTGTTCAATGGTATTTGATGTAGGGTAAATATTAGTTGCAATTTGCTGAAAGTAGCTTTGAGCCACATTATAATCACCCAGCTTTAAAAAGCTATAACCAAGGTTGTAACGTGCATTGGTAAGGTTTACCTCGCCATTGGTTTGGGGTGCTCGTACATAACTTGTTAGGTAACTAATCGCATTGTCTAAATTGCCAGTTCTGTAAGCTATTTCGCCTTTCCAAAAGTTGGCAAATGGCAGTTGGTTATCGTTGTAAGGTAGTGTAATGATGCGACTAAACAATGCATCGGCCTTATCAATTTGTTGATCGTTTATTAATTCTATGGCTCTACCAAACAATATTCTAGGATACACTTTTTTTACATTTTCGCTTTGCATTGGCAAGCTCTCAAAAAGCGTTAATGCATCTTTATAGTTACTGGTATTCGCCAGCACAGCAACTAATAGTTCTTTGGCTTCTTGAGCATTTTTAGTATTTGGAAAATCTACTAAATACTGCTGCAATTCTTTTAAAGCAATATTTGTATAACCTAGTTCGTATGATAATTTTGCGTAACTAAAACTTGATATTTCTTTTTGTGTAGGGTTGCTATTATTGCTAGCACAAAATAAAAAAGCATTACGAGCATTTATTTTTTGACTAGTTTTTAAATACGCATCAGCTAGTAAATACATACTATTTTGTGCCAAGGAATCTTCTCGCCCACCTAATTGTTTAAGACCATCAATGCTTTTCTTCCAACTACCAGACTCGTAATAGCAATAACTCAGCTCATATAAATCCTCTCTGCTTACCTTATCTGTTTTGCTAATATAATCTTCTAAATAGGGAAGCGCTTTTGCAAATTGTCTTTTATCAAAATATAAATGCCCTACCAATTGTTTTAATTGTAACTCGTAAAACTGCCCACCTTTTTTAATGGCAGCTTCGCTGTAACTTAATGCTTTATCACGGTTGTTGTTAAAGTAATAAATTTCTGCAATGTAAAAGGGCACTACGTTTACGTAATCGTTATTACCTGCTGCAATGGTAAATGCAGTCAATGCTTCATCATAATTTTTATCGTAAAAAGAAATAAAACCATAGTAATAATTAGCATCTATATAATTGGCATCTTTAGGCATTTGTCTAATAGAATTAAACAATGGTTTAGCTTCTTGAAATTGTTTTAAGGTAAATAAACTATAGGCTTTATGAAACTTCATTTCTGCCACTTCACTGTTACTTAAATTATCAATACCGGCTTTAAAATAATAGGTAATCGCATCTGCAAAATTTTGCTGGCGATAAAAATATTCACCCAACTGAAAGCTCATCATTTGTATGCGTGGCTCATGATGCTCTAATGCAACAAACTCAATGGCTTTAGGCGTAACCGATGCATCGTTTAATTGTAACCCACAAAGAATATAATAGTACTTACTTTCTAAATTTACCGTGGTTGCATAATTGCTTTTACACATCCCATTACTATACAAGTTTTTAAAAATGGGGTAAGCCAAACTATACTGATTTTTTAAAAAATAATCTTTTGCCAATTTGTAGTTTGCATCAACATCATTATTAACCATTGTGTATTGCGCATTGGCAAACAATAATGTAGCACTTAGTAAAAACGTGCTGATTATTTTTAGTGGATACATATAAATATTATTGGGTTAAAACAAAGATTAGGTTTACAATATTAACAAAATGCAAAATCCATTTTAAAGATAATTTACCCCTTTTGGAACAAACATCGTTCCACCATTTTGTGCATAAACAATAAATGCCAATAACTTTACCAACAACTAAATAATAACCATGTTTAAAACCTCCACACAGATACGAGTACGCTATGCAGAAACAGATCAAATGCGTGTTGTGTACCATGGAAATTATGCACAATATTTTGAAGTAGGCCGTGTAGAAGCCATACGTAGCTTAGGTTTTAGCTATAAAGATTTAGAGGATATTGGCGTAATTATGCCTATTGTAGAACTGACTAGTAAATTTCTTAGACCAGCGCATTACGATGATTTATTAACCATTAAAACGATATTAAAAGAGTTGCCAACTAACCATAAAATAGAGTTTCATCAAGAGGTATATAATCAACATGATAAATTATTAACTATAGGCAAAGTGGTATTGTATTTTATAGACGCAGCAACGAGAGAAAAAACGGAAATGCCACAAGAATGGCGTGATGTAATAACGCCTTACTTTTTAGAAAAAAAGAACTAAATATATTGATAGAAATTAGAGAACCTGGTTTAAGATACAACGATCTAAATTTTACACCACAAAATATCTTGCCTGAGAAAGATTACAGTCTTACAAAAGCGAAAACATTGGTGGTAAAGTTATTACAATGGAAAATGCATCTATAAAACATAACTGCATATTTGTCAATTAAAAGTCCAGTTGTAATATTTGAAACTTTTTGCCATAAACCCTTGAATAGATTTCAGAAGGGAAGTATTTTTACTAGTAAACACACACGTTTAAGAAATATATAACCCTTGATTCTGCCACCTTGAATGTAAGAATTAATAACAAACAAGATAAGATTGCTTGTTTTTTAAAGAGTATATTACTACCAATGATAGCTTTACAATAGCAAGTTTCAACTTAACAATTAGCCATAATGTTATCAATAGCACTGTAAATGTATAATTTAAGACTTAAGTAAAATTTTACACCCTGTGATTATCTTCCTTCCAATTCGTAATAGCTTGCTTAATGGCTTTGCTACCTAGCTGCTCATTGGCTGCTTTTTGTGCCAAAACAACAAACTCATTATCTGCTGCAAAACGCAAAGCAATCACTTGATTTATTTTCAAACTGCTATCTAACAATTTACCTGTTAATGCAAAGTGGCGTAAGTTTTCCTCTGCCCGTATGGCTCTGTCTTGTGCTTTTAGGGCAAATACCCTTGCAAACCAAAATATAAAACACAATACCAAAACAATTAAAACAATTAATGCAGATACGATATGTGTTTCAGCAGGTGCGTAACAAAGATTAATAATAGAACCAATTACTAAAATAAGTAAGGCTACTGCTGTAACGCCATGCCACCCAATTAATAGTCGTGCATGGTTTTTAAAGTTTTGAGTTGTCATAATAAATGCTAATTTTTATTAGTGCAATATAGCTTTTTAGTATTTGTACCATGCTATAATACTGTTGTAAAATATTTGGTATAATAGATTTTGAAAGATTGACTTTTTTTAGTCGCTGCAATTGTTTACTATATTCTATTGAATAAAAAATAAATACCTCTAACCTTTAGCCTATATGTCTTTTCCTGTTCTACTTGCCTAATAAATCATAGTCAGTGGATTATAATAGTTCTTCTAAAAGCATTCGCTATTTTATTTTAAATGCTCTAAAAGTTATTAATCATTAAAATATAACTAAAAATTAAACTATTTAGAAGCTGGTTGAGTTAATTGCTTAGCAATGGTTAATGCTAAAGGGATCTATACTTTACAAAGGAAGCCAGCCGTAAAGCGTTACTGACAAAAAAAACAAATTTTCAACTGATTTCAGGTGGCAAATTATTGCAAGTTTGCTGACAAAACAAAGAAAACCTAAGTGGCATTTAAGAAATATATGGGAAGCGATATGCTACGTAACTAAAACGGGTTGTCAATGGCGATTACTTCCAGAACATTACCCACCTCGGCAAACAGTGTATTGGTATTTTAGAAAATGGACAATGGATGGCACAATAGAAGTTGCCCATCAAGAAATAAGAGAAGCAGTTAGGAAACAACAAGGTAAAAATGAATATTGCAGTGTAGGAATTATTGATAGCAGTAGTGTAAGAATGAATGCTACAAGTGGACACAGCAAAGGCTTTGATGGCAACAAGAAAATAAATGGGATGAAGCGTCATGCCATAGTTGATAGCTAGGACTAGTAATAAATGTAGCAACTCATGCAGCTAATATCCATGATAGTGTCGGTGCTAAAACCGTGTTTGAAAAGTAGTACAAGCAAAGTACGATGAGCCTAATCTGCAATATTTATTTGCCGATTAGGGTTACAGAGGGATGTTAAAAGAATGGGTGAAAAAAGAATTAAAAATGAGTTTAACTATTGTTAAAAAAACGGATAACACAAAAGATTGGGCGATACAACCAAAACGTTGGATTGTAGAGCGAACTTTTGCATGGCTCTTAAATTTTAGACGACTGGTTATCAATTATGAAAGAACTGAAGAATCTGCAATTAGTTACATCTATTTAGCAATGATGTGCCTAATGGTCAAAAATATTAATTAACTCAAACAGCTTCTAAAAACCTCAAACAATAACTACCAACAAAAAACTACGTATGAAAAAGCAAACACAAATTATACAAATACTAATAATGCTGCTAGTACTATTTGTACCAATGTTATTGATGGCACAAAGCCCAGTAGCTGGTACCGACCCTGATACAGTCCCAATAGATGGCGGCCTTAGCTTACTAATAGCAGCTGGTGTAGGTTACCAAGCTAAAAAATTAAAGCAAAGAAGGCAAACGGGTGGGGAGAAATGAATAGTGTATATTCTTTAAAACGTCCGAGGTTCAAACAACCTCGGACGTTTTTTTGCCATTTATTAACTGCCATCAATCAACTTTTATCCTGTTTACCCCCATTTTGATTATTTTTGTTATCATCAATAACCATAGTTTGCAAAATATTTCCATCAGCCTAAACAAATTTATTAGCGATACTGGCTACTGTTCTCGCCGTGAGGCCGATAACTTAATTACGAAAGGCAGGGTATTACTCAACGATGAGCCAGCACAATTGGGTAATCGCTATCAAGTTGGCGATATTGTTGAAGTTGATGGCAGCCTTATTACCACTGCATCTACAACAAAAAAGAAAGAAAAATTAATTTACATAGCTTTTAATAAACCAGTAGGCATTACTACCACCACCGAAGAAAAAATACCCGGTAATATTATCAGTTATATTAAACATCCAAAGCGTATTTTTCCAATTGGCAGGTTAGATAAAGATTCTGAAGGTTTAATTTTTTTAACCAATGATGGTGATATTGTAAACAAAATATTGCGTGCTGGCAACAACCACGAGAAAGAATATATTGTAAAAGTAAATAAGCCCGTTGATGGGTTTTTTACCCAACGTATGGCAGCGGGTGTGCGCATAAAAGATGGCCTTACAAAACCTTGCATTGTAAAAAAAATAAGTACACATACGTTTAGAATAATATTGACACAAGGCCTTAATAGGCAAATTCGCCGCATGTGCGAACACTTTGATTTTACAGTAATGAGCTTGCAACGTACACGTGTTATGAATATAAAATTAGAAGGTATTGCCCTTGGTAAATGGCGTTATTTAAGCGAAGTAGAAATTGCCGTATTAATGGAAATGGTAAGCGATTCTAGTAAAACCTAATAATACTTTATAAACGGCTTACTATCTTGTACCTTCCTGTAAAGTAGTAGTTACTTTCTTTAAGTAAAAGTTATAAGTAAACCTTTTGCTGTTTGCAGTTTTGCAACTAAATTTGCATTCTTTAAAAATCATATAGGGTAAATTTAAATAGTCATAATGTCTACGACCCATGATCTATTACCAATCACCCAAACAATAAAATAAATATTATGGCATACGATGTAATTGTTTTAGGTAGTGGTCCTGGTGGTTATCCTGCTGCTATTCGTGCTTCTCAGTTAGGTTTAAAAGTAGCAATCATAGAAAAAGAAAGTTTGGGTGGGGTGTGTTTAAACTGGGGCTGTATCCCTACAAAAGCTTTGTTAAAAAGCGCTAATGTGTTTGATTATTTAAAACATGCTAATGAATATGGTATTACTGCAACTGGAGTTGATAAAGACTTTGGTGGCGTTATAAAACGTAGCCGTGGCGTGGCAGATAAAATGAGTAAAGGTGTACAGTTTTTAATGCGTAAAAATAAGATTGATGTGGTAATGGGCTATGGTAAAATAAAAGCCAAAGGTCAAATAGAAGTAACGGCGCAAGATGGTAGCCAACAAATAGTTGAAGGTAAATACATAATTATAGCCACTGGTGGTAGAGGTAAAGTATTACCAAACCTACCTGTGGATGGGCGAAAAATAATTGGGTACAGAGAAGCCATGGTGCTGCCACAGCAACCTAAAAGTATGATTATAGTTGGTAGTGGTGCCATTGGCTGCGAGTTTGGTTACTTCTACAATAGCATGGGAACTAAAGTTACCATGGTAGAATTTTTACCAAAAATAGTACCTGTTGAGGATGATGACATCAGCAAAGAATTAGAAAAATCATTTAAAAAACAAGGCATTGATATAATGACAAATGCTGCTGTTCAAAGTGTTGATACATCTGGTAGTGGCGTTATTGCTACAATAAAAAAACAAGATGGTAGCATTATTACGTTAGAAGCTGACGTAGTATTAAGTGCAGTAGGTATGGTTGCTAATATAGAAAATATTGGCTTAAAAGAGCTAGGTATTACATCTGAAAAAGGTAAAATTATAGTTGATAAATACGGACAAACCAATGTTGCCAACATTTATGCCATTGGCGATGCTACTATTGGGCAAGCACTAGCACACGTAGCTAGTAAGGAAGGTATTAATGCCGCTGAAGCAATTGCCTACAACGAAAAGAAGCTTGCCCATTTACCAGAAGCAATGGATTATGGCAATATACCTGGTTGTACGTATTGCACACCGGAAATTGCAAGTGTTGGTATGACGGAAAAAGCCGCCAAAGAAGCTGGCTTTGAATTAAAAATTGGTAAGTTTCCTTTTATGGCTAGCGGTAAAGCAAGTGCTGCTGGTGCAACAGAAGGATTTGTAAAAGTTATTTACGATGCTAAATATGGCGAATTATTGGGCGTGCACATGATTGGTATGAATGTTACAGAGATGATTGCAGAAGCAGTTGTAGCACGTAAACTAGAAACTACCGCACACGAAATTTTAAATGCCGTACACCCACACCCAACTATGAGCGAAGCTTTTAAAGAAGCAACCGCTATGGCTTACGGTGAAGCAATTGATGTATAATATTAATAAAATTTAAAATATTTATTCGCTACAATACTTTAAATGTTGCTGACTAAAAAGTATCGAAATATTTATTTAGCTATTAAATAAAAAAGCGAAGTCAAATAAATGACTTCGCTTTTTTATATCATTTTGGATAAATATTCTATCATCAAGTATCAAAGGTTACAATTTCACTACTTTTTTAGTCAGTTTGCTATTGTTAAATACAATAGTGACGTTGTAATTACCCGCAGCCAATTGGCTAATTGCTAAACGTTGCAATTGATTGCCTTTGGTTAATTGCAGCGTCTTTGTTTGTAATATTCTTCCAAAAATATCAGTAATAACTATAGTGGCTTTCTGGTCGTTTTTGGCATTAACATTTAATGTTAATTGATCATTAACAGGGTTAGGAAACACAGAAAAATAATTAATAACCGCATTATTCATATTTACCGATACAACATTGCTAACAGTTGTTTTGCCATCATTGTCAATTTGTTGTAATCTATAATATGTAATCCCATCAAAAGGCGTATTGTCAAATACTACATAGTTGTGTTGTAACGTTGAATTACCAACACCAGTGACAGATTGTAGAGTAGTAAAGTGTACTCCATCTGATGATTTTTCTACCACAAACAATTTATTATTTATTTCAGCACTTGTTGCCCACGATATAGCAACTGTTTTATTTGTAGTTATGGCGGCTTTAAAATCTAATAAACTCACCGGCAATACTGCATTGTAAGTATACCAAACTGGTGCTGTAATTATACTACTACCCGCAATAGTTATTTCTGCAAAATAGTAGCTTGTAGAACCATCAACGACATTGTAGTCGGTGAAGTTGTAGTTGTTAGTATTAGCAGAATCAATGGCCACTGCACTAATGCCACTGCCTGGTCTACCATACATTATCTTAATTTTAGCAATGGCAGTTGTATTGGTAGGGTCGGTTACAAATACGCTAATGGCTGGAAAAGATGAGCCTAAAACGATGCTACCCATTAGTTGGTTATTCAATACAAAATTTACTTTCGTATCGCAATCTTCTGTGGCATAAAAATGTCTGCCTTTCATAGCTGCTAAAAACTCATTTTGACTTAAAGTTGGTGCTACAAATACAGTTCTGGTAGTAGATGTTCTACCAAAAGTAGTATTGTGATTATCATGATCCATTAACGGCCCAACATGATAACCTTTAGCCAATAACGATTTAAAATACTCATAATAACCAAGCGAAAATGCGGGATCCGAATAACTGGTATTGGTAGAAAAAGCTGGTCCACTAGAAACCGCAGCACCAACCATTGCACTATCTGCTGAGGCATTAAAAGCGGTAGTTGAATTGGTTAAGTTATTATAATCACCAAAGTTAGGATGTGCCAATGTTGCAAACGCATTGCCACCTAAACCATTCACTGTTCTAAAAAGTCCAACCTTACTTAAATAATCGCTTATAGGAACGTACACATCATAGTTACCAGTTTCCCAACCTAATAACTGGTTACTGCCATACACTAAAACATGGCCACCATTGCCTATCACACCCCACTCTATACCATATAAAGCTAAAAAGTTAGCTGTTGTTGCTGCTGTTGCTTGCATTATACCAGGCTGCCAATTGGCAACGTTCATGCCTGCAGTAGAATGGTTGTGTTCTGATACACCTAAATAATCCATACACAACGAATTTTTTGCGTAAGCATAAGCTGCGGCAGGATTGGTACTGCTATTGTCTTTGCCCCCATCACTAAAGACAGAATGTGAATGTAAGTTACCAAAATAATAATTTCTTGTTGCAATGGCAGTAGTAGTTGTATTGCCAATTAATGGGTTGGTTAATAAATATTTAGGTCCATTTGTACAAATACTATTTTTAGAAAAAATATAGAAATAGTACGTGGTTGATAACGTTAAATTAGCTGCGTAAAATGCAGTAGCATTGCTATTACTTACAACTGTTGCATTACCCAACATATCGCCCACAATATAGGATGTACCGTTTTGTGGTAAGTTACTAAGCGATGTTGCGTTACTTATTAAAACCAAATACTCATCTGTATTATTAGCACTTTTAAAACTACCATTAATATTCGTATTGCTTGCTGTTACTACCAAAGCCGTTGGCTGAAAAGCAGGTGTATTACAGTTAGTTAATGCGATGGTAGATGCGTTTCCTGTAAGCGGCGAATTAGTATTGTAACTAGGGCCATTATTGCAATTTTTTGATGTAGCACCGAAAATAAAAAAGTAGTAGTCTGTACCACTAGTTAACCCAGATGCATTAAACGAACTATCAGCAGATCTTGCTACTACAATACCACCACCTAGAGTATCACCGGGGTTATATATTTTTTTATTTATTGGTTGCGATGATAAAGAAGCAGAGATACTTCTTACAACTAAATAATCATCGCTTATTATTGATGTTTTAAAATTGCCTTTAATGGTAGATGTATTGGTACTTGAAAATAATAGCGTAGTAGGCTGCGAGGCTGGTGCTACACAAAAGCTACCTCCAGCTAATGTTGTGCCAGCACCAACTAATGGATTTGCAGTCGCATACAATGGGCCAGCACTACAAATTGATTTCATAGAAAAAATGAAGAAGTTATAAGTAGTAGATGGAGCTAAGCCTGTTACGGTAAAGGAAGGTGTATGTGTAAATGCAACGACGCTACCATCACCTAAATTATCGCCAATTGCATATATAGTTCCGTTTACAGGATTTGAACTTAAAGCAGTATTGCTACTTGCAACAACCATATAATTTTCTTGTGCAGGTATTGTTGCTACAAAAGATGCTTGAATAGAATAATTAGTAGTAATATCTATTGCAAAACTTGTTGGCTGAGTTGATGGTGTAACACAAGTAGCACTTGGTGCTAATGCTGTAACAGTTACATTATCAATATTAATACTTGGTCTAGGGCCTGAAGAACCGCCAGTGCCATTATATACATAGAAACGTATTTGTGCAGTTGGCGAGTTATTAAAAGATGCGGGTAATGCAATATTGGTAATGCTGCCAGACGTTGGCGTAGTATTTACAAAATTTAAAGTACTTGCTGCACTTAGTTCAGTAAAGTTATTGCCATCAATACTTGTATAAATTCTTAACGAAGAAGCACGGTTGCCAGTACCATTGTTAAGGCTAGCCCAATCATAACTGAAAGTACCAGCAATAACGCCAGTAAAATCAAGGAAAAAATCCATAGCAACCGAATTAGAATTATCAGTAGTGCCAGTTGCAAGCATAATTAAGCTGTTGCTACTTTTATGGACACCCGAACTTGAAATAGAAGTGCTAGAACCAAATGGTAATGCAAAGGCGGTTGTTTGTGCTACAATTTTTGTTGCAGATGGTATTGTACCTGTACCGCCCGCCGCGGTGTTGCCACGCCAAGCATCTGCACCAATTCCAGAAGTAAACGTGCCATTTATAGGCATTGTATTAAATACCCAATTACCAATGTCAGAAAAGGTTTCAGTATAGCTAAAGTTTTTTTGTACAGACATATTTATAGGAATTTGAGCACCCGCAACATGTACAAACAGCAAAGCAAGCAAACAAACAAATAAATACTTCATGAAATAGATTAGGTATATGTAAACAATGAAAGAAGCTGATTGAAAATTATCGAAAGATTAATTAGTACGATTGGTATAAAAAAGTGGGGGCAGTGGAAAACCACCGCCCCTGTTTCAACCCTAAACCCTTAAAAAAAAATTAAAATTAGCAAAAAATGATACCTGACAAGAAATTACTTTTAAATTTGGCATTTTTTTTTACAAACGGTTAAAATTGCTCTAGTTTATTAAAAAAGAAGTCGCCTTCTATTGCAGCATTGTCGTCACTATCACTACCGTGTACAGCATTTTCACCAATAGAGGCTGCAAAGTTTTTTCTAATAGTACCATCGGCTGCTTGTGCTGGATTTGTGGCACCAATAAGCGTTCTAAAATCTGACACAGCATTATCTTTTTCTAAAATAGCAGCTACTATTGGCCCACTACTCATAAATTGTACTAACTCACCAAAAAATGGGCGAGCTCTGTGTATATCATAAAACAACCCAGCTTGTTCCTCACTAAGTTGTAACCATTTCATAGCTTTTACACTAAAGCCAGCTTTAATTATTTGGTCTAAAATTGCGCCTGTGTAGCCTTTGCTGGTTGCATCTGGCTTAATCATTGTGAAAGTTCTATTACTCATATTCTTATATTTTCGGGGGCAAAAGTAGCAGAATATAATCCTTATTCAAAAATTTACTGTTATCATTAAAAAATCAATTTGAGGGTATGAAATGAAACCTGCAATTTTGCTGCCACCTTATGGATGCAATCGCTCAATTTTTTCCGCAAATATTATTACCTAAACACGTTGTAATTACTTGTCATCAAAAGCCAGATGGTGATGCAATGGGTAGTACGCTTGGTTTATATCATTTTCTAATTCAATTTGGTCATACTGTTACTATTATTTCGCCCACCAATTGGGCCGATTTTTTATACTGGATGCCAGGTGTAGAAAAAGTGCTTGACTATGAAGCTGGTAGGCACAAAGCACAAGCTATTATTGATAAAACAGACGTAATATTTTGCTTGGATTTTAATATTTTACACAGAACAAGAAATTTAGAGCAGCCAATAATAAAATCTAAGGCTATAAAGGTGTTGATTGATCATCATCAAGAGCCTCAGGAAAATCAATTTAACTATGGTGTTAGCGATACTAGTAAAAGTAGCACCTGCGAAATGGTGTACGATTTTATCATGCAATCTGGTCATCAAGATAAAATAAATATAGATATAGCTACTTGCTTGTACACAGGCGTAATGACGGATACAGGGTCTTTCCGTTTTCAGTCTACCAAAGCATCTGTTCATAAAATGGTAGCACATTTTAAAGATATAGGTTTAGATCACACTCCTATA
The DNA here is from genome assembly GCA_038327865.1 of Chitinophagales bacterium. GTDB lineage: Bacteria > Bacteroidota > Bacteroidia > Chitinophagales > Chitinophagaceae > Parasediminibacterium. Next base: position 78,504 of record JBBQLL010000007.1, read on the forward strand.
CACAACAATATTTACGATAATTTTTTAGAAAATCGCCTGCGTTTTACTGGTTTTGCACTGCTAAATAGACTAGAAGTATTGTATGAATACAATACCGCATTAATGCACATTACGAAACAAGATTTATTGCGATTTGAAATTAAAACTGGTGACTCTGAAGGTTTAGTAACCTATTTATTAACAATAAAGGGTATTAAATTTGGGGCTATTTGTATAGATAGAGATGAGGAACGTAAATGGAGTTTTAGAAGTAAGGGCAACTTTGACGTAAATACATTTGCCCGTAAACATTTTGAAGGTGGTGGACATTTTAATGCGGCTGGCGGTAGAAGTAGCGACACTCTAGATAATACAGTTCAAAAATTTAGAGAAGTAATAAGTGAATATGAAGAAGCATTACAGTAATGTGCTAATTGAACCAAGCGTATATAATTAATGTAATTAAACCTATTCGCCTTAATTCGTGTATTTAAATCTCTTACTAATAAAAATAAAATCAACTTAAAGTAAAAAAATGAAACAATTAGCGTCGCTTTTAGCAGTAACCATTTTATTGGTAAGCTGTAACCAGTACAGTAAAACAAAGTCTGGCTTACCGTATAAAATTACCAAAGGTGGTAGTTCAGAAAAACTAAAACAAGGTCAAATAGTTAAATTTAATTTCGAGTTTAAAGTAGGCTCTAAAGACAGTATTTTGAATTCTTCTTTTGGTGGTGTACCAGTATATATGGGTTACGATACAGCGCAAGTAAATTCTAGAAAATACGATTTGTTAGAGTTGTTCCCATTACTTTCTGTAGGTGATAAAGTAGAGTTTCAATTGAGTGTTGATACCTTAAAAAGACTAGGGTTAATACCAGAATTTAAAGCACCATTTACTAAAGGATCTGTAATTAAGGGTAGGGCAGAATTGTTAGGTGCGTTTACCGATGATAAAGCGGCTACTGCTGATAGAACAAAAGAAATGGATAAGCAAAAAGCCAACGAGATAAAAGCTTTGGAGGCTTATTTAGTTAAAAAGAATATTAAGACTGTTAAAAGTCCATTAGGCGTATTTATAGAGGTTAAAAGCACTGGCGATTTAGCTAATAAAGCAGATACTGGTAGGCAAGTAAGTGTATTGTACAAAGGCTATACTGAAGACGGTAAAGAATTTGATAGCAATATAGGTAAGCCAGGGGCGCAACCTTTGCAATTAGTAATTGGGCGCCACAGTGTAATACCAGGTTGGGAAGAAGGTTTAAAATATTTTGGTAAAGGTGGTAAAGGCACCATATTTATACCAGCAACTTTAGGTTATGGCCCACAAGCTCAAGGCCCTATTAAAGCCAACAGTAACTTAATATTTGATATAGAAATAACTGATGTTACGGCTGCACCCCCACCCCCACCAGCACAACCAATGATGCCACAACAAGGTATGCAACAACCTAAATAAAGTAGGTTAATGAAATAAGGAAAAATTACAACAAAACGTTCGAGATAGTAGTATCTCGAACGTTTTTGTTTTTTATAACCCGATACAGCACCTACTAGAAGCAACAGCCTATAACTCATAACGCTCACGAGACATTGTTATGTCTAATAGTCAATTATTGGGGGAATAACCCAAGGAAAAGAACAAAAAAGCCTTTTCAAAAAGTTAAACTAACAAAATTGAATAGAATAAATAATCGCAACAACTAAAAATGTCAATCTCTCAAAATCTATTATAAAAGCGTTTTACAAGGGCTTCAATCCACTAAACAATTGTTATTTCTAGATGGCATATTGTTATTAATAAACTACTTTCAAAACAAAATTAATATAACATAAAAGAAGGGCTATCTCTTAAATTGAGATAGCCCTTCTTGATTATTAAGCATACGAAAAATTAATTTTTTAATACTTGCGTCGTAGAAATTAAATGCCCAATCGTATCGTATATACTGATAAAGTACATACCATTTGACAAGGTAGATACATTAATGTTACTTGAAACTGTAGAACCTATAGTTTGAGAACCAACGATCGTAGTACTTACAGTTGTATTAGATGAATTTATAATGTAAATTGTAAATCCAGTGGTTGTAGGTGCTGTGAAAATAACTTGCATATTACTAGTAGCTGGATTTGGAGAAACAGTAACAGCAGCTGACGTTACCGTCACAAATTGGGAAACACTTGAACTACCACAACCATTAGTAACCGTGTACGTAATGGTAGCCGAACCAACTGAAACACCCGTTACAAGACCTGTAGAAGGGTTTACAGATGCAGCAGCACTATTGCTTGTCCAAACACCACTTGGTGTACCGCTTGTTAATTGGGTAGTTGCTCCAACAGCAACTATTGTCGCACCTCCTATAGAAGCGGGAGTTGGCGGTACAGCGTTTACAGTAACTGTTTTAGTAATACTTGTAGAGCCACAAGCATTATCAGCCGTTAATAACACATTGTATGTATTAGCATAATTACCACCGTAAGAATGTGTTGCATTTTGTGAAGCCATAAATCCACCATCACCAAAATACCATTTATAAGTTGTTGGTTGTGTACCTGAACTTGCATTGGTAAATGTGAAGTTATTACCGTTAAAGCATTGCGTTGCATTGGCTATTGTGAAATCAGCAACTGGTGCTACACAGGCTGTGGTTACTGTCATGGGTTGCGTAACACTTGAACTACCACAACTATTCATAACCGTATAAGTAATAGTACAAGACCCTGCTGTTACACCTGTTACTAGACCATTTGTACTTACCATTGCTACTAAACTATTACTACTTGTCCAAGCACCACCTAATGTGCTACTTGTTAATGGTGTCGTTGAACCTACTACCACTGATGTTGCACCACTTATAGAAGCTGGTGTCGCTGGTGTCGCGTTTACAGTTACTGTTTGAGTGATACTTGTAGAACCACAAGCATTATCAGCCGTTAATAACACATTGTAGGTATTACCAGAAGTGTAAGTATGTGTTGCATCTTGTGAAGCCACAAATCCGCCATCACCAAAGTACCATTTGTAGGTGGTTGGTGTGGTACCTGTACTTGTATTACTGAAACTAAACGAATTGGTAGCTAAACACTGCGTTGCATTCGCGATTGTGAAATTCGCAACTGGTGCCACACAGGCTGTGGTTACTGTCATGGGTTGCGTAACACTTGAACTACCACAACTATTCATAACCGTATAAGTAATAATAGCCGATCCTGCTGTAACACCTGTTACAAGACCCGTATTGACATCTGCTGTCGCTACAGCTAAATTATTGCTTGTCCAAGCACCACCTGATGTGCCACTTGATAATTGTGTCGTTGAACCTACTACCACTGACGTTGCACCACCTATGGAGGCTGGTGTCGCTGGTACTGTATTTACTGTTACGCTACTAGTCTTGGTGGTTGTGCCACAACCATTAACTGCTGTTAAAGTTACGGTATAAGGACCTGCAGCTGTATAAGTATGGGTTGCATTGTTTGAAGCCATAGATGCACCATCACCAAAATACCAAGTATACGTTGGTGTTGTTCCTGTACTTGTATTACTGAAACTAAATGAATTGCTCGTTAAACACTGGTTCGAATTGGCTATTGTGAAATTCGCAACTGGTATGATACATGCTCCAGTTACTGTCATTGGTTGCGTAACACTTGAACTACCACAACTATTCATAACCGTATAAGTAATAGTAGCAGACCCTGCTATTACACCTGTTACAAGACCATTTGTACTAACCGTTGCAACTGAACTATTGCTTGTCCAAACACCACCAGATGTGGCACTTGTTAATTGTGTTGTTGAACCTGCTACAACCGTTGTTGCACCACCTATAGATGCTGGCGTTGCTGGTAAGGTAGTAACCGTTACCGTTTGAGTAGTTTGATTGCTACCACAACCATTACTTGCTGTTAAGGTTACAGTATAAGTATTAGCAGCAGTGTAAGAATAACCAGCAGCAGTGGTTGTTGCACTTCCAATACCATCACCAAAGTTCCAAATATACGTTGGTGTTGTTCCTGTACTTGTATTACTGAAACTAAATGAATTGCTCGTTAAACACTGGTTCGAATTGGCTATTGTGAAATTCGCAACTGGTATGATACATGCTCCAGTTACTGTCAGTGGTTGCGTAACACTTGAACTACCACAACTATTCATAACCGTATAAGTAATAGTAGCAGACCCTGCTGTTACACCTGTTACAAGACCATTTGTACTAACCGTTGCAACTGAACTATTGCTTGTCCAAACACCACCAGATGTGGCACTTGTTAATTGTGTTGTTGAACCTGCTACAACCGTTGTTGCACCACTTATGGAGGCTGGTGCAACATTGCCGGATATTATGGTTGTTAATGATATGGCTGACGCACAATTGCCATTAGATACTAATACACTATAATTTGCTGGATCACTAACAGTATAAGCTTGTGTTGTGACACCTGTGGCATTACCATTTTTAAACCATTGATTGCCGTAGGTAGCTGATGATGTTAATAGCGTACTACCACCATTACATAAAGCTGTAGCGCCTGTAACAGTAATAGTTGGCTTACTTAATGAATTTACTGTACTTACTACTAATGGTGCTGATGGCACACTCCAACAGCCTGAACCATTAGTACCTGCTAATGTGTAGCTACCAATACCTAAAGCATCTAATGTAATACACGAACTTACACCTGTTGCGCCTGCAATAGCATAGCCATCTCTATACCATTGATAATTACTATAACCCCAATTTAATGGGCAGAGTTGTACCGTAGAACCATTGCATAATACAGGCGAGCCTGAATTTATATTAATAGTAGGACTTACAGGACCATTTACATGTACTGTAACATTACTAGTAAAAGTATTAGCTGTATAAATATAATTTAAATTGCCTGTAAAAGGTGTAAGTGGTAAAGTTACAATTACTGTACCATTTGGTTGAGTTGTACCAAGTACAGCGGTGGCATTGTTTGTGCCACTAGATGACCAAGTACCACCCACAGGTGAACCTGTTAAGGATACAGTTTTTGTAGCACTCCCGCAAAGTAATGTCTGGTCTGAGCCTGCACTAGTTTGTATAACTCTTATTGTAATTGTATAGGTTTTAATAGTGGTGCCATCTTGAGCTGTTACCTTAACGTCTATTGTGTTTGACCCTACAATTAAACTTAATGCTGATGCCGAACCACTTGCTACTGTGGCATAAGTGCCACCATTAACCCTTACTTGAACAGTTGCTGTTGCATCTGCTATTGTTGGTGTTACTGTAATATTGGTAGGTGCATTTAAAATACTTGTTGTGTAGCCTAAAGTTGCAACTGCAAAAGCTGGGGTTAAGCTGCCTGCTGTTGTAGTTAATGAAGACAAATCTGCATTCGTACTTGCTGCCCTTGTTACAGTTATTGTATACGTCTTAATGGTTGTATTATCTTGTGCAGTTACGGTAACATCTATTGTGTTTGACCCAACATTTAAACTTAATGCCGATGAGGCTGAACCACTGGTTACTGTTGCATACGTGCCACCATTAACCCTTACTTGTATCGTAGCATTTGCATCATATCGAGTTGGTGTAACTGTTACATTGGTAGTAGCATTACTAACACTTGCCGTATAAGCTGTTGTTGCTGACACAAATGTTGGTGTAAGGGTACCCGCACTAATACTCATCCCACTTAAATCTGCATTAGTTGATAATGTAGCAGAGGTATACACCCAAGCTGCACCTATATGAGAGTTATCCCCATAACCACCTACTAGGGCGGTGTTGCCATCTGCACTAATGGCTACTGAATAGCCTTGTTGAGATGTACCTACTGCACCTGACCCTACTAATTTACTACCTTGTTGGGTAAAATTGCCGCTGCTTCGGGTATATACCCAAGCTGCTCCTATGTAATTGTTATCACCATCACCACCCACTATGGCGGTGTTGCCATCTGCACTGATTGAAACTGACTGGCCTTGATTAGCAGTACCGACGGCACCTGACCCTACTAATTTGCTACCTTGTTGGGTCCAATTGCCGCTGTTTCGGGTATATACCCAAGCGGCTCCTATGTGATTGTTATCAATTATACCACCCACTATGGCCGTATTGCCATCTGCACTAATGGCTACTGAATAGCCTTGATAAGATGAACCATTTGTACCTGTACCTACTAATTTATTGCCTTGTTGGGTAAAATTGCCGCCACTTCCTGTATATACCCAAGCTGCTCCTAAAGCATTGTTATCACCATTACCACCCACTATGGCGGTGTTGCCATCTGCACTGATTGAAACTGACTGGCCTTGTGAAGATGTACCTACTGCACCTGTACCTACTAATTTGCTACCTTGTTGGGTCCAATTGCCGCCACTTCTGGTATATACCCAAGCTGCTCCTATGTTAAAGTTATCACCACCTCCACCGACTATGGCTGTATTGCCATCTGCACTAATTGAAATTGACTGGCCTTGTTGAGATCGACCTACTGCATCTGTAACTACTAATTTACTACCTTGTTGGGTCCAATTGCCGCCGCTTCGGGTATATACCCAAACTGCTCCTATATAATTGTTATCATTTATACCACCCACTATGGCCGTATTGCCATCTGCACTAATGGCTACTGAATAGCCTTGACTAGCAGCACCGACGGCACCCGACCCTATTAATTTACTACCGTGTTGGGTCCAATTGCCGCCGCTTCGGGTATATACCCAAGCGGCTCCTATATTACCGTTATCATCAAAACCACCCACTATGGCCGTATTGCCATCGGCACTAACGGCTACTGAAATTCCTTGATAAACAGTACCTATTGCACCTGACCCTATTAATTTACTACCTTGTTGGGTACTGGGTGCTTGGTTAGCTAATACCGTAAAACTATTAGCACTTGTGGCAGTACCGCTGGTTGTTGTTATACTTATTGTGCCTGTTACAGTGCCTGGCATTACCATGACTACTAAACTAGTGCCTGTATTACTGGTGGTTATAACAGGTACTCCAGTAATTGTTAAGGCTGTTGGGTTACTTAAATTAGTACCAGTAATAGTTACCAAACTACCTACTGAGCCACTGCTAGGAGAAAAGGAACTAATGGTTGGTTGTTGTGCATTTATTGTTGTTATACCCGTAAATGCCCATAGACATATTAAAGAAGTATAAATCCAATTTTTTGTAAATTTTTTTTTCATAATAGAAATTTGGTTCGGTACAATAAAAGGTTGAGGCGTTGAATATGATTTGAAATAGTACAGTTAAAAAATAATAAAATATTTAGTTAGCAGTTTAGTTTTGATGCATAATATAAAAAATGGTTGGTTTAATTATAGTTTGTTTTGCTAAATAAAAATAGCACATTGCTTTGCGAATGTGGTAAGTTCTTAAAAATATTTGTTAAATCTTACACAATAATAGATATTATAATTCGTTCTATCGCTAATTGAATATGACATAAAAGTTGTGACATACGACAGCAGCTATAAATGTGATGGTAACATATTGTACACTTTTTTAAATGCGTTGGTAAAGTTGCTTGGGTTATCGTACCCTAATATTTCAGACACTTGTTTTACACTTTTAGAACGGCTTTGTAGCAGTTCAAATGCAAGGTTCATTTGCTTTTCTTGATAATATTGAAACATACTTTTGCCGTAGACTACTTTAAAAAGTGCTTTCAATTTCGTAGGGCTCATATGTACTTTTTTGGATATAAATTCAATCCCTAAAAATTGATTAGTCAGTGATTCTACAATAATTTTTTCTGCATTGGCTACATGGCTTTGTTCATGATTAGGTAAGCTGTTTAAACCTTGCGCTGTTTTTAAAACGGTTACTTCGGCAAAAAAATTACTAACTAATTGAAAGCATTTTGCCTTAATGGCAAGTGTGGTTATAGAGTTAATTTTGGGCTTCTCCAGCAATTCTACAATGTCTTTTAACTGTTCATGTGAATTTTTAATCACATCTGGCCAAGTAATATATGATTGTTCAGAGTTTATATATTGATTCAATTCGCTTTGGTGTGAGGAATCGTCTATTGAAATGTTTGAAGAAAACCAACTACAATTAAAGGCGAAATTTACAGATATCCCTTTGTCGCCTTTATTAAAGTAGCCAGTTATTTCGGTACCTGGCTTGTACAAAGACCAGCCAACTTTTGGTATCTTTAAATTATTAACAGTTACATTTTCTAATTTTGAAGAATATCTAAAATGAGAAAGAAAATAATAATCAGCAGGTTCCTGATCATATAACGCTTTGGTACAAACATTTTTTTTAAACTCCATTTCAGATAAAATAATCCAAAAACCTGGCTCTAATTCCCTGTACCGCAGTACCCCATTATTAAAAATGGTATTGGAATAAATGGCAAATTCCTCTTCTACATGTCTTGTAAAAGGCAAGCTTTTAAAAGTATTTACCATTACATCAGGTGAATTTGACAAATAGGGAAGTTCAAAGTATCCATCTTTATAAAAGAATAAATACTGTTTAAAACTATTAAGCCATTGGTTGATTCTTACACTCATTTCCATGTAAAAAAAGTTAGTAGTTGTTGGTTAGTCTGAAATAGTTGCAACAGTTATACTTTCGAAAAAATCGGTAAGAAATAAGATATTATAAAGCTAATAATTAATAAGTAGAAAAGTACGATGGACTCAAAAAGCAGTATAACTAATTGGTTTGCAGTACTGAATACCTTATTAAATAATGCTATTGGATTTTTTCTATGCGAAGAAATATTTAAAAGCAGTTGTCGTTATGAATATAAACAACTTTATTGGCACAGCCAATATTTATTTAATCTTTTTTAATAGAATAGTCTTTTATAATAAACAATTGGAATTAAGCATTTAGATCACATAGTCTTGGTGTTAACTAATTAAATTTGTAAAAATGCTAATTATCCAAACTATTATGCTGAAAAATATCATCTATCTACCTGTATAAAAATTAATAGTTTCTGTGCTTTTATTACCAACAGCATCTTCAGCAATTACTACAATACTATATTTTTCTTTTGGCTGAAAATTGGTAATTGGTTCACTGAAAATTTTAGGGTTGCCACCATTTATTGTGTACGAAATATTTCTTAGGCCTGCCGTCTCATCCGTAGCAGATAAAAATAATTTTACTTTGCTACCATATACATCTAAACTAGAGCGAGTTCTAATTTTTCCGCTTCCAAATTGATAAAAAATATTAGGCGCAACTGCATCAGTATAAAAAGAAATTTTATTTATATTACGGTTACTAACATTGTCATAGGCAAACATTTCTAACGTATGATACCCATTCAACGGCATAAAAATAGGTGCGGTATAATCTACCTCTTCTACTACACCATCAAAGCTATATGCAATTTTATTTAATCCTGATTCTGGATCGTATGCATTTATTAAAAGTGGTGTTTTAGGACCAATGATAATAGTATCGTTTCGCAATAAATTATCGCCAATAATTTTATAATCTATAGTTGGGCCAGCAACGTCTACATATACTTTACTTACATCATGTTTAAATTCATCGTAATTACTACCGCTTGCATTAGTGGTTTGATTGCCTAATTTATCTACCGCAAAAAACTTAATGTTGTGGTTACCTGCAATACTTGGCAGGTAAAATGGTTGATCGTATAACTCAAAAGGTGAATTATCTATACTATATTTTACTTCTTGTACGCCTACTTTATTGTCTATGGCGGTAATTTTTAATTTTGTACGGGCAGAAAAATATATTTTACCATTGGCTAAAAATTTATCACCTAAAATATCTGCGGCCATTAAGGGCGCACTACGGTCTAAATAAAAGTCGAAACTATTTTCTTCTTCTTTATTGCCTACATTGTCTGTAGAGTAGTAGTGAACAGTGTGAGCCCCTTCAGAAAGCCCCAAGAAGTTAATATTGCCAGTCGTATACGATTTATATTTATCAGTATCAAACTTAAAATAAGTATTTGCTAAGCCGCTACTTACATCATCTTTAGTTAAATATATAGTACTTTTTAAACCAATAACTTCGTCAGTTGTTTTACCTGTAAAGCCGACATTGCTAATAGGCGATTGGGTATCAACGGTAAAATATTGCATTTGTAATTTGCTTGCATTACCTACATTATCTATTGCGTAATACTGCACCTCATAATTGCCATTATCTGCAAATGCAATAGGCTGTGTATATACTGTAAAATTGCCATTGTTTATTTTATAATAAATCTTTTCTACACCAGATGTTGCATCTTTTGCAGCAATGGTAATAGTAGCATTTTGAGCAAAATAATTAATATTTTTATAAATATATTTTTTTGCATTCCCTACCCCACCATTAATATTGGGGGCAATACCATCTCCATAAATTTCTAAAAGCGATTCTTTTTTGGGCGTAATCATTTGTCCATTTTCGTTAGCAGCATACCGCTGACGCACATAGTTTATCCCCTCATCATCTAAATATAAAGGGTTGGCAGTATTTTTCTCTTTGGCATTCTTTAGCAATAACTCTGCACTATCTGGCGAACTGCTGACCCAAATATAAACAGGTAGTTTTTTGTTCCAATATAAGCGGCCGCTTTTAGGATCTACCCAATGTTTGGGCTTAGTAGTTTGGCTGTAAATCTGTGAATAATGTAATAAAAAAGTAGTAATAATGACTATAGTAATTAAGTGCTTCATGGTTGGGTTAAACTTTATTAATTGAAATTTATTTTAATAAAAAAACACTTAAGGTAGTGCCTTTTCCTTCCTCGCTTTGTATTTGTATTTTGCCGCAACAGGCAGTTATAAATTCGTTACTTAATACCATACCTAAACCTGTACCTGCTTCATTGGCGGTACCTCTAGACGAGGTATTATTTTTTAAACTAAACAAGTTAGCTGCCTTTGTGCTACTCATACCAACACCATTATCTTTAATATGTATAATTTTATACAATTCATCAGATGACGTAAACATTTCTATAAGGCCATCGGTACGGGTAAATTTAATAGCATTTTGCAAAATATTTCTTATCACAATTTCTACCAAATTAGCATCTGTTGTTACTAAAAAATTAGCAGGTATTTTATTGGCAATTGTTATATTTTTCTTTAGAGCAATTGGTTGTAATAAACTTACTGTTCTAGCAATCACCTCGTTTAATTCAATAGAAACAACAACTGGTTCTGCTTTCTCCATTTGCGTTTTTGCCCATAACAATAAATTATCCAATACGGCAGAAGTATTGGTAACTTCTGTATTCATTTTTTCGAAAATAGCTTTAACATTGTCTGGCAAATTGAAATAATCTATTATACTAAAAAAGCCATTGAACGAAGCAAGTGGGCTACGTAAGTCATGGGCAATAATAGAGAAGATTTTGTTTTTTACATCGTTCGATTCAGAGAGCAATTGCTTTTGTATTTCAAGCGTTTTATTTGCCTCATTTAAAGCAACATTTTGCTGTTTAATTTTTTTATTAGTTGTATAAAAAATAATGGCAATAATAATACAAGCAAAAACAACAACAATTGCAATATTTCTGATATTGTTTTTCTCTTTCTCTATAGCAATATTTTTGTTTTTAATATTTTCGTTTTCTATTTCTTTCTGCTTTTGCTGTGCTTGTGCTAAGCGTACTTCAATTTCTTTTCGCGAAAGTGAGGAGTATAAATTTTCATTAAGTGAAGCCGCAACATTCAATTTACCTTGGATAGCTACCGTTTCTAAAGCTTTTTTTTGTAATTCTAATTCTTTGGTTTGTGTTTCTGCTACTGCTAACTTTTTTTGTAGTGCTTCTTTTTCAAGCTCAAACGATACTTCTTTAATTTTTTTCTTTTCTAAATCGTCATGAAAATCTTTGTACAAGGCAAAGTATTTTTGCGATTCCTTAATGTCTCCTTTTTTCTCATATGTTTCGCTAAGCATAGCATAGCAACTAGCCATCTGCTTGGTATCTTGCATTTCTCTTGCCATAGATAAGGCTTCTTGCAAGTTGCTGATGGCTGCATCGTAGCGTTTTAAATTGTTTTGTACAACACTAATATTTAAAAGCGTAGAGATAATACCAACCGGTTCTTTTTTAATTTTTCTTGAGCCAAGTGTTTTGTTAAAGTAACTTATAGAGCGATCGTACTGTTGTAAATCGTTGTAAAGCATGCCTAAATTGTTATTAATCATAGCAATACCTGCATCGTTCTCTATTTTCACATTGGCTGCTAAAGCTTTTTCGTAATAATTAATAGCTTGATTAGTACGGTTATTGTTCCAATAAACAAAAGCAATTTCGTTTAAAAAACGGGCAGTTTCTCTGTAATTATTATTTTGTACAACAGTATCTAATTTTTTTAAATAAATACTTACTTTACCCGAGTCGACTCTATTAAGTGGCTGCGTAAAACTTATATTAACATATAATACAAATAAGCAAAAAATAAGTAAATACTTTTTAATCATACAAATAATTGGTTGCATTAAAAATACAGAGTATTGGTGTAGGCACTAATTAAATTATAATTAATAGTAATTAAAAGAATAGTTTTATAAATATAATTATTAAAAATTTCTAATAACTATTTGCACTTGTCAATTGCATCCAGACAATTAAACAATACTCACCACTTTCTCTTTTTTATCAGTAATACTACCAATTGGTTCTGCATATAAATTGTGAGATAACAATAATTCTTGTACTTGTTCTACAGCTTCTGGGGCTACTGCAATTAATAATCCACCGCTCGTTTGCGGGTCGGCTAAAATAGCTTTGGCATAAGCTTCATTTAGAGTGGGTGCAAAAGTTATCTTGTCACCATAACTATCCCAATTTCTATTAGTACCGCCTGGTATACATTTATTATTAATATAAGTAACTAACGCATCAGTTATTTGGGGTACTTTTTTAAAATTTACAATCGCACTTAGGTTGCTACCTTCTGCCATTTCTGTTAAATGACCGAGTAGCCCAAAACCTGTAACATCCGTCATGGCATGAACAGTTTCCAAACCACCCAACGCTTCACCAATACTATTTAACTGCATCATTTGCAAAGGGGCTAATTGCTTGTGTGCTTCTTCTAATAAACCCTTTTTTTCCGCCGTGGTTAAAATACCGACACCCAATTTTTTGGTTAAAAATAGAATATCGCCTTGCTGTGCAGTATTATTTTGCTTAATGTTTTTTATGGGCACTATACCATTTACAGCCAAGCCAAAAATGGGTTCGGGCGAATCGATACTATGGCCACCTGCTAACGGAATACCTGCTTCTTTGCAAATACTTCTACTGCCTTCAATAACTCGTTGGGCAACTTCTGGTGGTAGAATATTAATTGGCCAACCTAATATAGCGATTGCTAAAATAGGCTTACCACCCATAGCATACACATCGCTAATGGCATTGGCACTAGCTATTCTGCCAAAATTGTAGGGGTCATCAACTATAGGCATAAAAAAATCGGTGGTAGAAATTAATGCGGTGCCATTACCCATATCATAAACAGCAGCATCATCTTTACTATGATTACCAACAATTAATTTATCATTATCTGGCATAGTAAAATTAGTAGCCAAAATTTGGTCTAATACTTTTGGCGAAATTTTACAACCACAACCTGCACCATGCGAGTATTGGGTTAGTTTAATGGTTGCACTGTCTGTTGCAACTATGTCTGATATCATAGGTTATATTTTATTTTAGTAACGTGTAATTATATTATTATATGCTTATTGTTTTTCAGCTAGCACTACAGCGGCATTATTTTTAGCATTAACAGTTGCACAAAGTATTGTACTTAGTTGCATGGCTAGGTTTTCGCGTTGGTGTAATCCTTTTAAATAGCATTTATCGTAGTAACGTAGTAATACTGCAAAGCAATTTTTTATATCATCTTCTATTAAAAAATTAATGGCTGTTTTTGTTTCAAGGCCGCCTAATCTTTTTTTAATACGCATAATAGCAGCCACTAGCTTATCTTTTTCAAATTTACCATAGCCAGAAATAATGTATTGTAGTCTTTCGTCAAATGGAATATCAATAAAATATATGGGTGCTAATTGCTTGCTGCGGTATAAAGATGCCGGCATATTTACATGTCCAATACGTTGACTTTCGTCTTCTAGCCAAATGCTTGCATTCCTATTTGTCTGTAAAGCAGCCGCTATCATATTTTCAAACATTTCTTGCGAGGGCTGATCTGGCTCGCCCAAACTACCAAAAGCCGACCCTTTATGATGTGCCAAACCTTCAAGATCAATAATTGCTTCGCCAGCCTGTTGCAAGGCAGTAAGTAATTCGGTTTTACCACTACCAGTATAGCCACCAATTACCTTGAAGTTGTATTGCTTTTCAAACTGTGCCAATACCCAATTTCTATATGTTTTGTAGCCACCAATAATGGTATAAATATTAAAGCCATAAAGGTCTAAAAGCCAAGCTATAGCTGCACTTCTCATGCCACCACGCCAACAATGCACAACAATTTTTTGTACTTTTGGGTTAATAGGTTCTATATTTTTTTTTGAAGTTTCGGCAGCATTAAGTGTAGCAATTATTGCTTCTACCTCTTCTACCATATTAGCCATTTTTGGCCCAAAATAAGTAAGCCCTATTTTAACGGCTTTTTCACGGCTATGCTGTTTATACGCAGTGCCAACAACTTTTCTTTCTTCATCGGAAAATAAAGGAAAACTAATAGCACCTGAAATATGTGCATGGGCAAACTCGCTAGGACTACGTACATCTAACAACACATAGTTGCTAGGCATTTGTAAAAAATCGTCGATTGTTATTTTTTGTACCGCCATTTATTAGTAACAAATTAAAAAATTACACTACAAATAAGTAATTGTAGTGCAACAATATAAATGACGTAAAACAAAGCTTATTTTTTTATAAATGTACCACTTAATCCTACTTGTGAATTGGTACCTACCATTACTTCAAACTCGCCAGGTTCTACAATAAATTCACCATCATTATTATAAAAACCTAGTTCTTTATCAGTTAGTATAAATGTGATGACTTTAGATTCGCCAGCTTTCAACATAAATTTCTGAAAACCTTTCAGCTCTTTTACAGGCCTAACAACGCTGGCAATTTTATCGTGAATATATAATTGCGTTACTTCCTCACCTGTAAACTTACCTATATTTTTTACGGTTACACTTATGGTAACGGCTGCTTGATTAGAATTATCAATTTTGAAATCTGAGTAATCAAATTTTGAGTAGCTAAGCCCATAACCAAATGGATAAAGCGGTTTGTAACTCTCATCACTATAATGCGACCAAAATACCAAATTAATTGGACCAGGACGGCCAGTATTGTAATGGTTGTAATACAATGGCTCCTGACCTACACTTCTAGGAAATGTCATTGGCAATTTACCAGCTGGATTATAATCGCCAAACAAAACCTGCGCAATGGCATTACCAGTTTGCGAACCAAGTTGCCAAGTTTCTAAGATTACGGGTATATGTTCATCGGCCCAAGTAATAGCCAATGGACGACCATTCATTAAAACCAAAATGATATTTTGATTTACCTTATACACTGCTTCTAGCAATTGTTGCTGCACACCCGGCAAATCCAATTTACTCCTACTTCTACCTTCACCAGTTTGAAAACCATGTTCGCCTAAAACCATAATTACAACAGAGGATTGCTTCGCCAAATTAATAGCCGCTTGAAAACCACTTTTATCTGTTTCGTTAATTTTTAGTTCATTAATAAAACTGGCTTTGCCCACAATTACATCGGCGCCTTTAACATATTTATAATTATTGGTATATTTCTTAAAACCTTCTAAAAATGATACACCGCTGCTATCATCGCTACCAATGCGCCAGCTACCCAATGGGCTATTTTTATCATCGGCCAAAGCACCAATAACCGCAATTTTTTGTTGATTTTTATTAAGTGGTAGCAACTGTTTCTCATTTTTCAATAATACGATTGACTTTTTAGCCATATCTAAAACAGTAGCTTGGTGTTTAGGATTGCCCACTTCAGTTTTCTCTCTATCGGCATTGCAATATTTATAAGGATCATCAAATAAACCAAGCTGAAACTTGATACGTAAAATTCTTTTTACGGCGTCATCAATTAGTTTTATATCCACTTTCCCTTCTTCAACCAATGCTTTTAAATGTGTTATATAGGCGTAAGATTCCATATCCATATCGCTACCAGCGTTTGCAGCTAGTTCGGCTACTTGTTTTAAATCTTTTGCAAAACCATGTGCCATCATCTCACTACCAGAACCCCAATCAGATACTACAAACCCTTTAAAGAGCCATTTATTTTTTAAAATATCCCGCTGTAAAAATTTGTTAGCTGTTGCAGGAATACCATTAAGTACATTAAACGAATTCATTACAGTAGCAACACCAGCATCAACAGTTGCTTTAAACGGTGGTAAAATAACATTATATAAAGTAGCAGTACCTACGTCAACCGTATTATAATCACGACCGCCTTCTGCAAAGCCATAACCTGCAAAATGTTTTACACAAGCTGCTATTGTGTTGGTGGCCGCTAAATCGTCCCCTTGAAAACCATGAACCCTAGCAACACCAATTTTAGAACCCAAATATGTGTCCTCGCCAGCGCCTTCCATTACCCTGCCCCAACGTGCATCCCTAGTTATATCTACCATTGGTGCAAACGTCCAATTAATACCCATTGCAGAAGCTTCTGTAGCAGCCATATGAGCTGATTTTTCAATTGCTTCTAAGTCCCAACTGGCAGCTTCGGCCAAAGGAATTGGCGATAAAGTTTTTTGCCCATGTATTACATCAAAACCAAATAATAAAGGAATACCAAGCCTTGATTGTTTAACGACTATTTCTTGTAATTTTCTTACGTTTTCTACGCCCTTTACATTTAAAACTGCACCCACTAAACCCATTTTAAGATGGTCGTATTTTAGCTTAGCGTTGCCATTTTTTGGTATTGGGCCAGTAATGTTCCAAAAACCATTGTATTGGTTCATTTGCCCAACTTTTTCGTCAAGAGTCATTTTGCCAAGTAGTGTAATTACCTTACTATCTATTACATCTGATGCTGATATTGCTTGTGCAGATGCTGTAATTTGAAAGGAAATAAAGGCTAAGGCATAGCTTATTCTTATTATACCATTACTAAGCATATTGTTAAAATTTGAAATTAAACTATTAAAAAAAAGCGGTAACATTTACTTTTAAAGTGAATATAAACCGCTTTTTCAAATGAAAGGTAACAGGTATCACCAAACTAATTTTATTCAATTAATTTATAAACTTTTACATAATCTACTACCATACTTGTAGGAAAAGCATTGGCATCTATACCTTGTGCACCGCCCCAATCGCCACCAACTGCTACATTTAAAATCATAAAAAACTTTTTATTAAACGGCCAAGTTGTAAAGCCCTTATTTTCATTTACAAATTCAAAATATTGCACATCATCAATATAACCACGCACCGCATAAGGCGTCCAATCAAGCCTGTACGTATGAAAATCATCAGTTGACCCAGCTATAATTTTAGCTGCTGTTTTTTGGGTACCCCTTAAGTGGTTATATGCTGACGTATGCACACTAAAGTGAATATTATTTGGATCGAAACCAACCTGTTCCATAATATCAATTTCGCCAGATGAAGGCCAACTACCATAGCTTTCATCACTTGATAACATCCAAATAGCAGGCCAATTACCTCTACCTTTTGGTAGTTTCGCCCTTACAACAAATCGACCATATAACCATTCGCCTTTGCCTTTTGTAAGCATACGAGATGAGGTATATTCCCTACCAGAAAAGCTTTCTTTTTTTGCTGTAATGGTTAGGTTTCCACCAGTAACTATTGAGTTAGCACCGCTAGTATAGTATTCTAGTTCATTATTGCCCCAGCCACTACCACCAGTTTCAAAAGTCCATTTACTAGCATCAACTGTGGAACCTGTAAAATCATCTTGCCAAACAGGTGTGGTTTCAAATTGCCAGTTTTTATCAATAATAGCCTGTGTTGGTGTTACTTCTGGTATTTCCTTTTTATCGGTACAAGCAATTAAAATTACTGCGAAAAAAGAGACTATTATTTTTGAATTACTAAATAAGTATTGCATAGCATTATTTTTTATTGTGGTATAAATTTAAATTGGAATACTGTACCAGTGCCGTTACCAGCACGTAGCGTTAATTTTGTAGCACTAATTTCAATAATACGGTAAGTGTTTTCAGAAGGCACATCGGTAGTGCCAATAAAAATTGTGGGTGGTGTAGATGGCAATTGAATTGTAGCTAACCCTGCTACGCCACCTGTAGTTGCACCAAATGTATAGCCAATGTTTGTGTAAGATCTATCTGCACCGCAATTGTAATTGGGGCTAATGTTACCCCCATTAAACGTTGCACCATTGGCATTGTAGGTTATTTTATCGTTACTTGAAAACGTATACACATCATCAGATTGGCAATTAATATCTAAAGCACCACCAGAAAAATATTGCGATGGATTTGCCTCAGTACCTACAATAATTGGCTTTGCGTCAGGTGTTGGATCTAATTTCCAACTTTTAGAGCTTCCCCCTGTAAGAATATTTTTAATATCAACTATAGTTAAAACAACTAGTTTTTTAAATTTAATTTCTAAAATATTACCACCCGAACCTTTAATAGTAGATCTTAAGATTAATGTTGTAGCAGTATAGTCTTGCACAGTATATTTATTGCTATCAACTACGTCTGTTGTACCAATAAATGGACTGCCTTTAATACCAGAAGCCAATGAATCTAAGAAAATCTTTGGCTTTTGACCTGCTTTTGAAACAATTCTATATTTTGCTGCATTTGGTTTTGGTGCCTGACAACTGTAACCTGCCTGCACATCAAAGGTTTGCCCTTTTGCATCGTACCCAAATGTACCATCTGTACTAAATTTATATACATCATCGGCTTGACAGCCAGCAGCAGCGCCAGCAAAATAGACACTGGTACCATCGGGTGATAATACTTTTATGGCATCTGCATCGCTGCTCCAAGTCCATTCGCCGTAGGTACAATTAGTGAGTTTATTAAAAAAATCGTTTTGGCAAGCATCAGCTACACCTACAACTTTTGTAATTGAATTATTACCATTTTTACCAACAGTGGTTAAAGTAACACTGTAAGCTCCACCAGTTTTAAACGTATGTGAAGGACTTTTTTCAGAGGAAAGTGATGTATTATCTCCAAAACTCCACTGGTATAAAAACTCGCCCGAACTAGTATTAGTAAAATTAACTACGTAACTATAGGGCAAGGTATCACTAGCAGGCACTTGCATAAAAGTAAACCCTGCTACGGATGCACTGCCAGATAATTCTAAATCTTCCTTTTTACATTGCGTTAGTAGTAGCATTAAGCTGAAAACTACAACCGATGTTGCTATATAATATTTTTTCATCATGTTTATTTTTATTTTAGTAACCGTCGTTTTGCGTTAAGTTAGAATTTTTATCTCTTTCGTTTTGTGGTATTGGCATGTATCTGTGCTTTGCAGCTACATTGCTTTTGCCAGCAGCTTTCATAACATTAATAAAGTAGTTTGTGTCTGGATGCCTAAGCAAATCGTACCAACGGTGCATTTCAAAACAAAGTTCTAAACGCCTTTCTTTATAAATAGTTTCTAACCATTGTGCATCTGTTAATCCAATTGGTAAAGCGGCCAAACCGGCTCTAGCCCTTACTTGATCTGCAAATGGCTTACCCAAAGTTGGCCCTGCAGCTTCAGCATAAATTAGTAATACCTCCGAGTAACGCATTATCGGCACATTTAAAGCACAAGTCCATCCCCCATTATCGCCTAAGGTATTGGCAATAGGTACAAAATATTTTCTAACATTTAAACCCAAAGGCGAACCTACTAATTGCGAAGATTGTGTGTAAGTCCCGTAGGTATCGCCAGGAATCCACATAGCGGATGGTCTTCGTTTGTCTATAATGGTATTATAGTTTGCACCAGTTTTTTCAAAATTATCAGCAAAATCTTTTGTAGGAACATTCCAACCATAACCAGAAGATTGTACAATATCTTGTGCCCTCGGTGCAAAAAAAGTATTTAATTTTTGTCCTGCACCATAATCGCTGTATTGACCTCCACCGCTACGATATTGCACTTCAAACAGCGACTCCTTACCGTTTTCATTTTCTAATTTAAAATTATCGCCATAATCGACCCACAAATCGTAATTATATGTTGTGCGGTTATCAATTATTTCTTTAGCCTTTGCAGCGGCATTCGTTTTATCGCCAAGGGTTAAATATACACTTGCTAACAGCCCTTTAGCAGCACCAGCAGTTGCACGGCCTTTATCGTTAACTGTATAAGTATTTGGTAATAACGTTTCAGCCAATTTTAAATCGACAATAATTTGATTGTAGACATCTTTCTTTGGCGAGCGAATAATTTTTGCTGATTCTTCGGCTGTAATAACATTGGTATAAAGCGGTATATCACCAAACAAACGTACTAAATGATAGTAATATAAAGCACGTAAAAATCTACCTTCACCCAAACTTCTATTTTTTATAGCATCAGATATAATTTGCACTTTTGGTACTCTATCTAGCACCAAATTGGCACGTAAAATACCAAAATAACACTGTGCCCACATGGTATTTATAATTGGGTTGAATGACGTCATACTAAAGTTATCCAACTCAGCTGTCTCAATACCATCACCACCACCGCCGCCGCCGAGGTCTGTATCATCACTCATAATATCGCCTAAATGCCAAGCAGCACCATTATAAATAGCCGATAATGGTGTATATGCTGCATTTACACCGTTTATAGCCTCGGTTTGGTTTTGATAATAATTATCAACCGTAGTTAATGGAATGGTTGGTTGAATGGTTAGTTCATCTTTTTTACACTTTGTAAAAAAGAAGCTTACTGCCAATAAAATTGATAAGCGTTTAAAAAATATTATTGTCATGTTAAATGATTTAATTTTTAAAATTCAATGGTAACTCCAGTTAAAAAAGTTCGTGCTTGTGGATAAAAGCCAATATCTACACCACCACCAACTTCTGGATCCATACCTGTATACTTTGTAATTGTTAACAGGTTTTGTGCACTTACATAAAACATTGCTTTTTTAATTTTTAGTAAATCAATCAATTTTGAGGGTATTGAGTATGCTAATCGTGCATTTTTAATACGTAAATAAGAGGCTGACTCTACAAAACGATCTGATACACGGTTATTACCGTTTGGATCGTTTAACACAAGCCTTGGCATAGTATTACTTGTTCCCTCACCAGTCCATCGGTTAATAACATCTTTAGAATAGTTACCATTACTTACACCACCTTCCGTGTACCAACGGGTAAAATTTAAAACCTTATTACCTTGAGAACCTTGAAGGAATATGGTTAATTCAAAGTTTTTATAAGACACAGTATTTGTTAAGCCATAGGTGAAATTGGGGTTAGCATTGCCAATATTAGTTCTGTCTTTATCGTCAATAACACCATCGCCATTTAAATCTTTAAACTTAATATCGCCTGGTGCAGTACTAGTTGTAGGATCGGTACCGGCAGTTTGCACAGCATGTTTTGCTATTTCGCCAGCGTTTTGAAAAATACCTTCGGTTACAAAACCATAAAAGAAATTAGCAGGTGCACCTTGTGTTGTACGCAAGCTACCACCAGTAATACGTGTAAAACCGCCATCTAACGGTGCAGAAAGACCTAAAGAAATTACCTCATTTTTATACGTACCTAGCACTGCACTAGCAGACCAATTTACATTTTTGCTATTGATAATTCTTGCATTGATACTAAAATCAATACCTCGATTTTGTAGAGTACCTGTGTTAAATGGCACGGCCTCGTAAGTACCAGAAACAAAAGGTGGAGCAACATATAAAATTAAATCTTTAGATCTTCGTTGATAAACATCAACAGAAAAGCCTATTTTACTTTTTAAAATACTTCCATCAAATCCTATATTTAACTGTTCGTTTTTTTCCCACTTAATATCTGGATTGAATGACCTGCTTGGTGCTGCACCACTTACTACGCCCCCAGAACCTGTAGAATTACCGAATGTGTATTGAAAACCTTGATTAATACTTTGTATATAGGCGTTACCTGCGACATTAGGGTTACCCGTATATCCAAAACTTGCTCGTAGTTTTAATTCATCCAACCATTTTACACTTTGTAAAAAAGGCTCACGCGTTAATCGCCAAGCAGCCGATACAGATGGGAAAACGGCATATTTATTTTGCGGTGCAAAGTTAGAGCTGCCATCTCTCCTAATAGAAAAGCCAAGATAAATACGACTATCAAATTCGTAATTCAACCTACCAAAATATGATATTAGCCTACTATTTGTACCATCTTCTGAGGCATTGTATGTTTGGGAAATATCAGTAGCCCTAAAAATTTGGTCGTTTAAAACAGGGATGTTTTGTGTAAAATTTCCACCTCTACCAGCCAAAACATAAGAGTATTTATTTTCTTGATAGGTATAACCAATTACTGTATTTATTTTATGTTTTTTAAAAGTTTTATCATAACTTAATGTGTATTCAGATAAAAAATCGGGATACAAACCCTTTTGTGCCGTGTATCCTGTCAAAATAAAGGGTCTACCACCAGATGAAGGCGTTGCTGGACTAAAATTATTTATTTCTTGAAAATTATAATCTGCCCCAAAAGATGCCTTGAATTTAAAATATTTTAATAGATTAATTTCTGCAAATAAATTGCCCGTTAAACGGTATTTGGTAAATTGATTTTTTGGCACTTCTAATTGATAAATAGGATTGGGTTCATTAAAACCATCTGTACTACCATTGCCACCAGCGTATGATCCATCTGCATTACGTGGCAAAACTGTTGGTGGGCTTGTTAAAGCCAACAAAATAACGCTATTAAAAGGTGAATAAGTATCAGTGCCATGCTCCGTAAATTTGTTAATAGATAAAGAGTTGCCAATTTTTATTTTATCGTTTACTTTAACATCGCCGTTAAACCTAAGATTAAAACGTTCAACATCGGTTTTATATACAATACCATCTTGTTTAAAATAACCAGCAGATAGTGAAAATTGTGCTTTGTCAGATCCACCAGCAGCGGTAATATTGACGCTTTGCATGGATGCTTGCCTAAAAATTTCTTTTAGCCAATTAGTACCAGTACCATATTGGGCTTCAATGGCGTTAAAATCGGCAAGTTTGGGCAATAATTGCAAGCCACTAGCAATTCTAGCTTCACTATTTAAAATAGCATAGTCTTTTGCAAAAAGAGATGTTGGTAAATGCCAAGCATTTTGCACACCGTGATAGGAATCTAAACTCAAGCTTGTTTTGCCAGCTTTACCTCTTTTTGTTGTAATAATAATGACGCCATTGGATGCACGAACACCATAAATTGACGCAGCGGCAGCATCTTTTAGTACATCAATTGTCTCAATATCACCTGTGCCAAAAGAATTTAATACGTTATCGGATTGTTGGTCTGGCAAAGGATAGCCATCTACCACAATAAGTGGATTATTTGTACCAGTTAATGACGAAATACCGCGAATTTTGATACTTGTTCCACCTGTTCCACCGGGTGCACCACTACCTTGTACAATTGTAACACCAGCTACTTTACCTTGCAAAGCTTGTGCTGCATCGGCAGTTGGTGTAGCTGCAATATCTTTTGCAGAAATTGAAGAAATTGCGGTTGAAACATCTTTACGTTTTTTTGTACCATAACCAATTACTACAACATCATTTAAACTGCTAGCTGCACTTTCCGTGAGCGAAAAATTGATGTCAGTTCCTGTGCTTACTTTTTGTTTTTGAGAGTTTAGTCCTACATAGCTTACCATTAATGTAGCCCCTTTTTGTACAGATATATTATAAACACCATTTGCATCTGTTAATACAGATTTTCTTGTGCCTTCAATAGATATTGTAGCCCCTACTAAAATTTCACCAGTAGTTTTGTTTAAAACTTTACCGCTAACCGATAAGTTTTGTGCCAACAACGGATTAAGAAAACTTGGCAACAAGATGACCAAACATAACAATGCAAATTTAAATTTCATGGTGCAATCGTTTTTGAATTAAATAAAATTTATCTTATGTAAGTAGTAATTACTACTTTATTTATACAAAATTAACATCTATATTTTTTATATAACTTAATAAAAACTACCTTTTTATACCCTTTAAGCTTACGTCACAATTACATTATTATAAAAAAATTCACAAATCTTATTAATACCAGCACTATGAGAAATATTTTGCTATAACGAATAGTTATTTAGTAAAAAAAATAAGATATTATCACTAGAAATATTCTTTGTGTCATTATCAAAAAATTATTTACAAACCTTATTACTTATTTTACAAAGCAAATATTACCATTAGCCCCCTTTCGGGGGCGTCACAGTAATACAATATTTAGTTAACAAGCACTTTACTTGTCTTCATCGTTGCTCCATCTTTTAAAACTAAAAAATAATTACCTCTAGCAATATTTTCTACATCAAACTGTACATTAGAATTTGCATTTTGATTGTTTAAAACTATTGTTCTAACAGTTTTACCATCTGCATTTATCAACGAAATGCTAGCATTTGTTGAACTAATTGATTGAAGAGTTACTACTATTTTAGTTTTTACTGGGTTTGGATAAAAAGAGAATCCAACAGTATTAGACGTTGAAAAATTAACAGATACTGTAGCTGAATAAGTTTGTTTACCATCATTATCAACTTGTCTTAAACGATAATAGTTAGTACCGTTTAATGGGCTATTGTCTGTTGTGCTATATTGACTGGCAGCAGTTGTAGAGCCATTACCATTTACAAATTGTATTTGGTTAAAACTAATACCATCGGCACTACGTTCTACACCAAAACCTTTGTTGTTAAGTTCAGATAAGGTTTTCCAAGTTAATACCGCTGAATTACCATTTTTAACTGCTTTGAATTCAGATAAATTAACTGGTAATATTGTAACAGTAGTACTAAAATAAACATTTTCAAGCAAAATAATTGTAGAGTTCCCTATAAATAATAATTGGGAAAGGTGAGCTTTGGTATCTAAGCCAGTAAAGCTAGTAAGTGGAATACTATAATGATTCCAAGAACCACGTATTGGTGCAGGTGATAAAACATATTCGATAGAAGTTTTATCATCGCCACCGCCATAAGCGTTGTCTGCTCCAAAATCTACTAATTTTACTTTTACAGGTGTACTATTATTAGGCGTCCAAAGATCTATATTAAAATATTGCATTGTAGTAGCATCAATAGAATTTGTACCGGCAAATTCTGTACCAGAGAAAACAAGATTAGTATATCTAATTGTAAGTGCATTAGGAATCATAGCTGTATCTGCTGTTGCATTACACCAAGATGCACGCCATGTATTGTTGTCAATTGCATTATTAGTATAGACTGTACTTAGTAAAGATTTTACAGTAGACTGTGGTGCTGTTGGATTTTGTGATGCTGAAGGTAAATCGTAACCTACTACTAAATTAGAGGTAGCACTTCCAGAAACATAAGGACCCGAAGCAGCTTGCATAGCCGTGATAACAGCTGTACCTGCATTAAAAATAGTAACTGTTTTGCCAGAAACTTTAGCTATAGTAGTATCACTACTACTGTAAGTGAATGCACCAGTACTATTACTTGAAGGATCAGTAATGGTAAACGGCGCATCCCCTACTTTTTTAGCTGGCATAGTAAAGCCAGTAATTGTAGGCAAATTAGCATTTGAAAAGAAATAAATATTATCTAGATAAATTGTTGTACCACTTGCTGGGGTGTTAGACACAAATTTAAATTGATAAATATTATTGAGAGACGATAAGCCTGCAGCTGTATAGTCTGATAATTTGATGTTTACGCTGTTCCAACCAGATAAATTTAAAGTGGCTGTTACAGATCTTTCACTATTTGGTCCGCCACCCGGCACAATTATATATACATCCAGCTTTGTACAATCTGGTGTCCAAATATCAAGGTGTAAACTGTCTAAAGCTGTTAGATTGGAAGCCGTAAATTCGATACCTTGATAATTAAGGTTAGGATATTTTCTTATTTTTTCTGTACCAACAGTAATTTCAGAAGCGGTAGCAAATCCAGTTTGTCCCCAATTTGGATTAAAGTTGGTACCCGTTAAATTAGAATATGCCCCGCCATAAATAGAAATAACATTAGATGCATTTCGTGTTGGTGGAGCTGTTGGTGCAGTTGCTGGTTGTGCAAATGCTTTGAGCATAAAAAGTGCAAGAATTGCAGAGAGAATGTAGCTTTTTTTCATTTTGTTTGTTTTTGTTTTAGTAAAGAAATTTTTCTTAAATCAATTTTCACAAATCAACAGATTATGGTAATGAGTCAACAATCGTTTATAGGCAAAAATGGCAATTAAAATTATGATAATTAATCTGTTTTGCAACAAATTATTGATTTTTTTTAAACATATTAAAACCACTTTTAAGTATGTGTTACTTCGAATACAATCAAAAAACTATTTCAAAATCGTCTACCTAATTACTTAATTAACTATTAGTTTAAATGGTGCAAACCCTTCAACTTTTAACAAATACATACCAGCCGCTGGCTTTGATGGCAAGGTTACAAAAAGTGTATTACTTTGTGGTGCAAACACGCCTCTGTAAACTACATTACCAATGCTACTTAACAACTGAACATTTAACAACTTAAAAGTAGGTTTATCTAAAACTATTTTAACTTGTGTTGAAGTAGCTGGGTTAGGAAAAACACTTAAACCTGAAACACTTTTATTCACAGTCACTGTTTTTATTCCAAAAACAGTTTTTTTACCATCTTTATCTACTTGTACTAAACGGTAAAAATTTACACCATTTTGGGGTGCGTTATCAATAGCATTGTAATTGATAATTAAATTAGAATTACCATTAGCTAAAACTTTTGCAAGTAAAGTAAAGGCTCTGCCATCTATACTTTTCTCAACTTCAAAATAATCGCTATTAATTTCAGAAGCTGTTGACCAGTTTATGGCAACTGTTCCGTTAGACTGTAATGTAGCACTGTAATTGGTTAATACAACTGGCAATACAACTAGGCAATTGGTACCAACTGTATAACTATGTGGTGTAGCACTTGAGTTTCTTTCGCCGCCTGGTGGTGTATTGTAGGTAAAATAAATACTGACAACAGTTCCATTTGCAATAGCTTTAGTAAATCTAAAATCTGGTCCTACAGCCGTCATATTATAACCAGGATAACCACCACTAGCACCTTCTCTCACATAAACAATTGCACTTGCACAACCAGCAATAGGCGACAGCGGATGAAAAGTAAACGTAACATTTCCATTAAGAGTTTCGGCTTTATAACTATAATCACCATTAGCTAAAGTTCCACAGAAACCAGTTGAGTTATTAATACTAACAATCACCGCAATAGGAGAAGATGTTGTAGATAAACCGCTATTGTCTGTGGCTTTAGCCGTAATACTATAATTGCCAGCAGCAACATTGTTCCAGTTTATGGTATAAGGGCTTGTTGTTGCTGTACCTATTAATGTTGCGCCGCTATAAAAATCTACTTTGGTAATTGTACCAGTTGCATTAGCTGTTACAGTTACATTGGCTATTTCTGTATAAGCTGCATTATTACTAGGCGATGTAATATTTACAGTTGGTGGCGTGCCAGAAATACCAGTACAGTTGCTTCCGACAGTATAACTATGTGGGCTAGCACTAGAATTTCTTTCACCTGCAGGGGGTGTTTGATATGTATAATAAAAACTTATAGGTGTGCCAGAGGCGATTGTTTTAGTAAATACAAACTCTGTACCTGAGGCCGACGTTGGGTAGCCAGGATAACCACCTGTTAAACCTTCACGTATATAAATTAACGCGTAACTACAACCAGCTATTGGTGTTAAAGGATGAAACGTAAACGTAACGCTATTACCGACTGTTACAGCCTTGTATTCATAATCACCATTAGCGGTAGTACCACAATAACCATTGGTGTTAGGTGCACTTACAATAATATTTACAATACTTGATGTGGTAGTTAAATTTGTATTGCTTGTTGCCTTAGCCGAAATAGCATAAGATCCAGCAGCAACACCAGTCCACGCATAGTTATAGGGACTTGATGTAGCTGTACCCAATAATGTAGCCCCATTATAAAATTCTACTTTACTAATAGTTGTACCATTTGCTGGCGAGGCATTAGCAGTAATAGTAACACTTGCTGGTGCAATAAAATTAGCCGCATCGGCAGGTGAAGTAATTGATACGTTGGGTGCGCCCGCAACACATTGTGTTCCCACTACATAACTATGAGGATCTGTACTTGAATTACGCTCGCCACCACTTGGTACATTATAAGAAAAATAAAAACTTGTAGGTGTTGCATTTGTAATGGCTTTGCTAAATATGAAATCACCACTAGAAGCTGTCATATTATAACCAGGGTAAGCACCGCTTGTACCTGGCCTAATATAAATAATAGCTGATGAACTACCTGTTATTGGGCTTAATGGATGAAATTTAAAATACACAATACCAGCATCTGTATATACTTCATAACTATAATCGCCACTTACTGCTGTACCCACACAAGGCACTTTTGCTACTGTAATATTTACAGCTGTAGATGTGGTAGTATTACCGTTATTATCTGTAGCTATAGCTGTAATTATGTATCTACCCAATGGCACATTGGCCCAGCTGTAACTGTAAGGGCTAGTGGTTGATATACCTAATAATGTAGCACCATTATAAAATTCAACTTTTGTTACTGTGCCATTTGCATCAACTGCATCTGCAGTAATTGTAATATTTGCTGGTGGTAAAAAGCTGGCATTATTTGTAGGTGATGTAATACTTACGGTTGGCTTTATTGGATTTGAAACAGTAAAGTTTATTATAGAAGAAGATGTTGTTAAGCCGCCATTATCGGTCGCTTTAGCCGTAATACTATAATTACCTGCAACTACATTAGCCCATATACAAATATAAGGGCTTGTGGTAGAAGTTCCTAACAATATAGCACCATTATAGAAATCTACTTTATAAATACTGCCGTCAGCATCAGTTGCATTTGTGGTAATTGAAACATTTATTGGCGTTAAAAAACTAGCATTATTTGTTGGTGAGGTAATGCTTACAGTTGGTGCTACATTGCTAGCTGTGGATACAAAAACAATTACTGGTGTAGAAGTAGTAACCGAACCAAGATTATCTGTTGCTTTGGCTATTAAAGAATCTACACCGTTTGCGGGATTATTCCAAATAAAAGTATAAGGGCTAATTGTAGAAGTACCTAAAAATGTAGTACCGTTATAAAAATCTACCTTACTCACTGTACCGTTGGCATCGGTAGCATTTGCAGTAATAGTGATACTAGTTGGTGAATTGAAAATTGTATTATTTACAGGCGAAGTAATACTTACTACTGGTGGAGGATTGATAGATAACCCACCTGTAAAATATATATTATCAAAGTAAAAATCAGTAGCTGTTGTTGGCGGATCACCGGCAAACATAAATGCACCTTTCATTGAAAATAAGTCAATATTATTTCCTATGGCAGGATTATTAAAGTCGGCCATAGGTATAGTAATTTCGTGCCAGTTACCATCTCTAATCAAACCATAATTAGTAGCACCAGCAGCAAAATTTAACCAAGTCTCGCCGTGGCCAGTATTTAGCCCTATCTTAAACTGACCTTGATAGCTAGTTTTAAAATGAAACTTTAAAGAGCCCCCAGCAAAGTTGC
Source organism: Chitinophagales bacterium (assembly GCA_038327865.1). Classification (GTDB taxonomy): domain Bacteria; phylum Bacteroidota; class Bacteroidia; order Chitinophagales; family Chitinophagaceae; genus Parasediminibacterium. The sequence goes on from JBBQLL010000007.1 coordinate 108,215, forward strand.
TTAGATTGATATAATTATTAGATACACCCATACCAAACCAATTAGCAGCATTAGCATGTACTGCTAGTAAACTACTTCCTTCAAAAGGCACAGCATTTGCGATATTGGTTAAGTTATTCCAGTAATACAAGCTAGCGTTTTTGCCATAACTTAATGAATCTGTAACTGCAGTTGTTTCTGTTAGTACACCAAAATTACCACTCTTAGCATTGTTGTTACCAATGTATAATTCATCGCCAGCACTTTGTGTAAGTTTTATATAGTCAACATACATTTTCCCTGGTAAAGGTGCTGTGATTCCTGCGGCATTATAAATACCTACATATTGGCCACCAACAGCTAGGTTTAAAAGTAAAAAGTGTGGGTTATGAAATTCAGTTAAAGTAGGGTCATTACTTATATTAAAACTGTAATACTCAATATTATCTAAATACATTTTAATGTATTGACTTGTCCAAACCATTTTGTATAAATGATAATCAGCAGATAAATCAACAGCCGCATCAGTGTAAGATACATTGTATTGATGAGCCCCTAAAGCATCGCTCCAGTGTGCTGCAGAGCTAATGCGCTTATTACCCACAGCTGCTGCTAAGGCAGCCGCCGAACCTGCTTCCATCATATCTATTTCACCAATTGATGGCCAACTTGGACCTACAGTACCGAGAGTCCAAAAGGCCGGCCACAAGCCATTCGTCATACTTGGCAACTTAATTCTAGCTTCAATAGTGCCATATTTAAAGTGCATTCTACCTTCAGTTTTTATTCTACCCGATGTAAAGACACTATTCGCAAAATTTTCTTTTATCGCTGAAATTACTACATTACCATTTTCGATAAAAACATTTTGAGAACGACTAGTATAGTATTCTAATTCTGAATTGCCCCAACCATAACCAGCCGCCCGTTGGCTACCATCGCCAAAATCGTATGTCCAAATATTTCCATTTAAGCCAGTTGAATCAAAATTGTCTTGCCAAACTACTGTTTGAGCAGATACATTATGTATAAAGCAAATACAAGCAAATATAAATTTTGCTGTAATTTTTATTATTTTATTAAAAAACTGATCAACAAATGGATATATCATTATTTAATTAATTATTAATGAGATGTAGTAATTACTAATTGGGTTGGTTGAATGAAAAGTCCGTACTTTATTTTAATAATAGTAATAGCAATTTTTGGCAATAAATTGTAGTAGTTGAGGAGGCAAAGATTCATAAGGTAAGAATTATTATAAAAAAATTTAAAATTATGAGCATTTTCTAAAGCATACAACTTTGCCACCACTTCATTACTACATCAATAAGATTAAAAATAAGCTATTTGATAGTTATTTAGCTATTACATTACTACATCAACAATTATTTTATACTTTCACAATGCCTAATTAGATTAATTACTATGAAAAAAATGCTTCTTTTAATTTGTCTTCCACTTGCTGTATTCAGCCAAAATACAATTGGTTTACCTGATGTAATTAATTATTCAAAACAAACCTACAGTGCAGGTTTACAAAATTGGGATATACAGCAAGACCAAAATGGCATTATTTATATAGCTAATAATGAAGGCTTATTATCTTTTGATGGTAAAAACTGGACTTTGTTTCCATTACCTAACAAAACTATAGTTCGTTCAGTTGCCATTGGTAACGATAATAAAATATATGTTGGTGGACAAGATGAAATTGGCTTCTTCGAACCAGCTAAAAATGGGTATTTGCAATATCATTCTCTAACGCAACTCATTCCTACAAAAGACAAAACATTTGGTGACATTTGGGATATTGTGGTATTTAAAAATGATATTTTTTTTCGATCAATTAATAAAATATTCAAATTTACCAATCAAACATTTGCAACATTTAAGGCACCTACCGAGTGGGCGTATCTGGGCATTTGCAACAATCAACTATTAGCACAAGATTCAAAAAGTGGCATTTTAAAATTTTCAGACAATGTATGGCAACCCTTATTTGTTAGCAATAGTTTTGTAGAAAACGATCCTGTTACCGCTATTTTACCAATTAATTCAGATAGTGCATTAATTACCACTTTAAAAAATGGCATATTTATTTTATCTAAAACTGATATTACTAGACTTGAAACTATCAATACCCAGCTTTTTAAAACAAATAGAATATACGCTGCTACAAGGGTTAATAACCTATTTACAGCTTTAGCAACTAACAATAATGGCATATATATTATTGACAATAAAGGCAATATTGTACAAAGTTTTTCTAAAACTGAAGGCCTTCAAAATAATAATGTTTTAACTATTTTTCTTGATAACCAAAGTAACTTGTGGTTAGGTCTTGATAATGGCATAGATTTTATTGCCTATAATAGTGCTATAAAACATATTACACCAAATATACAAAATAGCTCTGGCTATGCAGCTATAATACATAACAACAGATTGTATATAGGTACATCTAATGGGTTATTTAGTGTGCTGCTAGAAAATGGGATAAAAGATATAAGTTTTAGCAAAGGCAAATTTGAAGCTGTAAATAATACATATGGTCAAACATGGAGCTTGGCATCAATTAATAATCAATTATTGCTAGCGCATCACGAAGGTGCTTTTAGTGTTAGTAATAATAATATTGAACCATTAACCCCCTTAAGTGGCTTTTGGAACTTTCTGCCAGTTTCTACTACTTTTCCTACCCAACAAATGCTATCTGGCAATTATAGAGGCATTTCGTTTTTTAATTATACTAATAATAAGTTTGTAGAAACATTATCAATACCAAATTTTCACGAGTCTTCTAGATTTTTTACAGTTGATAGGGACGATAATACATGGGTATCGCACCCTTATCATGGGATATTTAAAATATTTAGAGATAAAAACAGTGTTTTTAATATTACTACTTATACCCAAAATGGTTTACCATCTAAACTTGACAATCAAGTTTTTAAAATAAGAAATGAAGTTGTTTTTGCTACTTCTAAGGGCATTTACAGTTACAATGCACAAAAAGATTCTTTTGAGCCATCAATATTTTACAACAAAATTTTAGGCAATATAAGTTTACGATATTTAAAAGAAGATGCCTCTGGCAATGTTTGGTTTATACACGATAAAACATTGGGAGTGATTGACTTCTCGGGTAAAGAACCTGCAATTATTTATTTACCAGAACTAAATAACAAAATGATTAGTGGATTTGAGTGTATTTATCCAGTAAACGATAACAATATATTTTTAGGGGGCGAGAAAGGTTTTTTTAATATAGACTTCGAAAAATACAAAAAAACATTACCTAATCTACAAGTGCAAATACGGTCTGTAAAAATTATTGACAATACCGATAGCTTACTATTTGGTGGGTATTTTAAAGAAGTAAATGATAAGCAAGTGCAAGATCCATCTGCCATTGCTAGTATTAAAAGTAGTTTTAAAACAATACAGTTAGCCTATGCTTCTACCCTATTTGGCTATCAAACTAATTTAAAATACAGTTATAGATTAAAAGGGTTTGATGACAATTGGAGCGATTGGACTACCAGAACAGAAAAAGAGTATACCAATTTGCCAGCAGGTAGTTATGTATTTGAAGTAAGGGTACGTAGTAATTTAGGTAATGAATCTGCACCAGCAGCATATGCCTTTAACATGCTACCGCCTTGGTATTTGTCAATAGTGGCCAAGCTATTGTATTTAATACTATTTTTTTTAATGATATACGCTGTAAATAAGTGGCAGAATAAAAAATTTGAAAAGAAGCAAGAAAAAATAAAAGAAGAGCAGAAGCAATTGGTATACATACACGAACTTGAAATTAATAAAACAGAAAGTCAACTAGTAACCTTACAGAACGAAAAATTAGAAGCTGATATTAATTTTAAAAACTCCGAATTAGCATCATCTGCCATGCACTTGGTTAAAAAAAGCGAGTTACTAACCAAATTAAAAAGTGAACTTACCCATATGATGAGGGGGATCGACAACCCACAAGCCGTTGCTGAACTAAAAAAGCTCATTAAATCGTTGAGTGAAGATGATAATATGGATAAAGAATGGGAGCATTTTAGCAAACACTTTGATAAAGTACATAGCGATTTTTTAGTAGAACTAAAAGAGAAGCATTCAGCAATTACACCAAACGAGTTAAAACTGAGTGCTTATTTACGTATGAATTTATCTACCAAAGAAATTGCCCAACTGATGAATATTTCCGTACGTGGCGTTGAAATTAGTCGCTACCGCTTGAGAAAAAAATTAGCGTTACCGTCTGAGACTAGTTTATTTGATTATTTAATTGGTATTCAAGGCAAAGCATGACGAGTATAAGTATTGCTGATATAATTATAATAGCATGTTCGAAATAGTAGTCAGTTAGTAAATAGTACGTATTCGCTTAAAAAAACGGTAGTTTAATAATATAGACGAAGCAGACAAACCAATTACCAGACCTATCCAAATACCTGCTGCACCCATTTTGTATGTAAATGCTAGTAAATAACCAGTAGGTATACCAATAACCCAATAAGCAATGGCAACATATATCGTAGGCCAAATAACATCTTTTACACCACGGCACAACCCAACACCAATGGCCTGTGTGGCATCCGATATTTGAAAAATAGCCGCAAATAATAATAGTGTAGTAGCCGCTTCAACCACTGCCTCATTTTGTGTAAAAACATAGGGCAGGTATTTACCAAAAGCTATTAATAACAATCCTGAAAAAGCACCATACAGCAGGCCAAAAATGGCAGTACTTTTACCAATAATACCAATAGCTGAGGTATTATCACGACCATAAGCATCACTAACCCTAATAGAGCCAGCCATAGAAAACCCAAGCGATGCCATAAATGTAGTAGATGCACAGTTTAAAGCTATTTGATGGGCCGCTTGTTGCACTGCACCTAGCCAACCTACCATTATACCAGAAACAGAAAATGCACCAGCTTCCATACAATATTGCAAGCTGCTAGGCACACCAAGTTGCAGCATTTCTTTAACCGTATGTATTTTTACTTGCCAAGTTTGTTTTCGTAATGTAATATAGGGTTTAAATACCGTGTGTTTTACTACTACCACAATCATAGCAATTGCCAAAAGTATGCGAGACAATAACGTGGCTAAACCTGCCCCAGCAACCCCTAAAGCGGGCATACCTAAACGGCCATAGATAAATATCCAACACAAAAAGGCATTAATGGGCAATGATATTAAGGATAATAGCATAGCTGTTTTAGTAAATTGTAAAGCATCTGCAAACTGCTTAGTAGCAGTAAATACCATCATGGGTATTAAAGAATAGCCCATAATAATTAAGTAATTTTTTGCCAAAGCAGCTACTGCAACTTCTTGACCAATATTGGGTAAAAACTGGGCTAAACTATGTACAATAATGGCTAATAAAACACCTGCTACAATGCTTAGTATCCAACCATTAAATAATATATGTGAAGATTTATGGTAATCGTTTCTCCCATTGGCAATAGCTACTAAGGGTGTAACTGCAATCATTAAACCAATACCAATAACCAAAGGAATGGCAATAACATTTGCTACCAACGATGCTGCAGCTAACTCTTGATAGCCAAGTCTACCAATCATAGCAGTATCTATTAAACCATAAGCTACCTGCGTTAAATTACCCAATATTAAAGGAATGGCAATTTTACCTGTTGCCCTAAACGCTTGCATCATAAGGCAGTAAAAGTAGGTAAAATGATAGTAGCTAAAAACTTAGTATTTATGTAAATAAGAAACGATGCTTAACAAAATTATAATATTGATACGATCATCTTTATTGTATAGCTACTAAATTATAAATTAGCCAATTTAAAGTAGCCTAGGTATATCTCATCTTCCTTTAAATTAGCTGACGGTGCTAGGGTAATAGTATATTTTTCTTTTAAAGCTGGTACTAATATTTCTTTTATCTCAAATAAATCATCCACATCAATACCATATTTATCATCAATATGCGATGGTGCACCTTTAAAACCAGTATGCTTGTAAAAAGCAGTTTGTTTGGCTTGTGCAATCGCATTTGCAGTGTCAGTAGCTGCTACTAATATTTTATAATGAAACTCATCAAACTCATGCTGCTTGTAGCCACCAAGGTTTATAAAAAATAGTTGTATAGGTTGATGATTTGTTTCAACATCGTTAGTTTTTGCTATAATACTAATATCATGGCCCTCAACTTGCGTTACTTCTCGCCAAGCATCTACATGAATAATGCCCTTTGCTTCTGGCCAAAAATTTAGAATTTGCGGTACAAGGCTTTTTAGTGTTGTACCAATTGCAAAAAGAACATCATGTTGTTCTGTATATCTTCCTTTTGGGCGACAGCCAAGTAGCAACATAAATAATTTCAATTCCTCCATTTATTTAAAATTTTTGGTAAATATCTATCTATCAGTTTATTAAACCTTACTAAATAATTTTAGTACTTATATGCCTTGTGATGGCAATTGTACGCTGCAAATAAAAACTTTTTAAAACAATAGAAAGCTTATAGGGCTTACATTACAGCAAATATAAGGAGACAAATTATTAGTAATTTTCAGTTTTATTTGGCTATTAGCTTACAGAACTATTATTTTGCACACGGAGAGCTGGCAGAGTGGTCGATTGCGGCAGTCTTGAAAACTGTTG
>JBBQLL010000008.1:0-113834 GCA_038327865.1 Chitinophagales bacterium
GTAAATATTGGTGGTGGCGACTTAAAATATTTTATTGTAGGCTTACCAGATAATGCTGTAAAAGAGAGCTTACAACGCATAGAAGCAGCTATTAAAACTAATAAATTCGAGATGCCGCGTACCAAATTGGTAGTAAATATGGCACCGGCAGATATTACTAAACGTGGCTCTTCTTTCGATTTACCAATAGCTATTGGCGTACTTGGCGCTAGCGACCAACTAGAACAATCAGAGCGTTTAAAAGATTATATAATGATGGGCGAGTTAAGCTTGGATGGTAGTATTCAGCCAATAAAAGGGGCTTTGCCAATGGCGATACAAGCAAGAAGAGACGGCTACAAAGGGTTGATTGTTCCTAAACAAAATGCCCGTGAAGCAGGTATGGTAAATAACCTACACGTGTATGGTGTTGAACATTTATGTGAAGTAGTTGGTTTTTTTAAAGATGAGCAAAGTCTTACACCCATTGATGTAAATACGCGTGAGGAATTTTTTAATAATCAGTACGACTTTGACTTTGATTTTAGCGATGTAAAAGGGCAAGATAATATAAAACGAGCATTAGAAATTGCAGCCGCTGGTGGCCATAATGCCATATTAATAGGACCGCCTGGGGCTGGCAAAACCATGCTAGCAAAGCGTATTCCCACTATTTTGCCACCACTTAGTTTACAAGAAGCGTTAGAAACCACTAAAATTCACAGCGTTGCAGGTAAGTTGCCAGAAAATGCATCGCTCATAAATAAGCGCCCTTTTAGAAGCCCACATCATACCGTTTCAGATGCAGCCTTGGTTGGTGGTGGCGGTATTCCTCAACCTGGCGAAATATCTTTAGCGCATAATGGCGTATTGTTTTTAGATGAACTACCTGAATTTAAAAGAAGTGCTTTGGAGGTAATGCGACAGCCAATGGAAGAAAGAAAAGTAACCATTTCTCGGGCCAAGGTGGCGTTAGACTTTCCTGCAAATTTTATGCTAATTGCCAGTATGAATCCTTGCCCTTGCGGCTATTACAATCATCCAGATAAGGCTTGCAGTTGTCCTCCTGGTGCGGTACAAAAATATTTAAATAAAATATCGGGACCGTTATTAGATAGAATTGATTTGCATGTAGAAGTAACACCCGTTGCCTTTAGCGAGTTAAGTAACGTAAAACTGGGCGAAAACTCAGCCAATATACGAGAACGAGTAATTGCTGCCAGGGAGATACAAACAGCACGCTATAAAGGCGAGGATGGGATTTACGCCAATGCACAAATGACGAGCAAGCAATTGAGAGAAATTTGTAAAATTGAACCCGCAGGCGAAGCTTTGCTGAAAAGAGCTATGGAACGCTTAAACCTCAGTGCCAGAGCCTACGACCGCATATTAAAAGTAAGCCGAACCATTGCAGATTTATCGGCTTCGCCAAATATTAAACCAGAACATTTAGCCGAAGCCATTCATTATAGGAGTTTGGATAGAGAAGGTTGGGCAGGGTAATAACCAGATGGTTATCTAATAAATATATTATTTTATTAAAATCTGTATGTAACTTCAAAAAAATACCCAAATAAACCCTCTGTACCGTTACATTTGCACAATTTCTTAAAAATGAGCAGTACACTTAACTCCAACGAATCTATCTCTTCGTCAAAGAAAAAAATTATTGTTTTAGGCAGTGGCCCTAACCGTATTGGTCAAGGCATTGAGTTTGACTATTGCTGCGTACACGGTTTATTAGCTATTAAAGAATGTGGTTATGAAGCCATTATGGTCAACTGTAATCCTGAAACTGTTTCTACCGATTTTGATATTGCCGATAAATTGTATTTTGAACCTGTGTATTGGGAACATTTGTGGGAAATAATTGAGTTAGAAAAACCTGAAGGTGTTATTGTACAATTGGGTGGTCAAACCGCTTTAAAGTTGGCCAAGCGTTTGCACAATCGTGGTATAAAAATCATCGGTACCAGCTTTGATAGCATGGATATTGCTGAGGATCGTGGCCGTTTTAGTGATTTGCTGAAAGAGCTTGAAATTCCTTACCCAGATTATGGAACTGCTTATACCGCAGAAGAGGCAATTGTGGTTGCTAATGAAGTTGGTTATCCTGTGTTGGTTCGCCCTAGTTATGTGTTGGGTGGTCAGCGTATGCGCATTGTAATTAATGATGAAGAGGTTGAAAGCGCTTGTATTAGCATTTTAAAACATATACCAGATAATAAAATATTAATAGATCATTTTTTGGATAGATGCCAAGAAGCTGAAGTTGATGCCATTTTTGATGGCGAAAATTTTCATGTAATGGGCGTGATGGAGCATATAGAACCCGCAGGTATTCATAGTGGAGATAGTAATGCTGTTTTACCAGCATTTAACCTAACCCCATTGGTAATCACTACGATGGAGTATTATAGCGAAAAAATTGCCCGTACATTGAATATAAAGGGCTTAATTAATATTCAGTTTGCTATCAAAAACGATAAGGTTTTTGTTATTGAGGCTAATCCAAGAGCCTCACGTACCACACCATTTATTGCCAAGGCTTACGCTATTCCATACCTAAATATTGCTACTAAAATTATGTTAGGTGCTTATAAACTAACAGATTTTGTAATGGAAAATAAGTTGGATGGCTATGCTATAAAAGAACCCGTTTTTAGCTTTGATAAATTTCCGGGAGTAAATAAAGAATTAGGCCCAGAAATGAAAAGTACTGGTGAAGCCATTCGTTTTATTAAAGACTTACGAGATCCTTACTTTAGAACTTTGTACAAAGAAAGAAGCATGAATTTAAGCAGATAATTAGGACTTTACGATACCAACAAATACAAAGGCGAATGTTTATATAAACCTTCGCCTTTGTATTTCTATAACTTGAGATATTTAAGCCTTTTTAGTAGCAGGTTTTGCTGTTGTTTTTACAGTAGTTGTAGTACTTTATTTTTCTGTTTTTTTGCAGCAAACTTTGTCTTTACCACATTTTTTATCTTTACCACAGTCATACGCAAATGCGCTACCCATTACTAATGCTGCAGCAGCTAATACAAATAGTTTTTTCATGTTTTATAATATTTAGTGTATAATTTGGTAACCATGCTTTTCTAATCTATTAAATTACCATGTTGCTAAAACTGTTACGCCACCTTTTACCATCTGATTTAGGTTAACATTAATTTTAGTACCTACTGGTAGTAAAATATCTACACGGCTACCAAATTTTATAAAGCCATATTCTTCAGTTTGCTTTACTTGTTGGCCCACGGTAGTGTAATTACAAATACGTTTAGCCAAAGCACCAGCAATTTGCTTATATAAAATAGTGCCAAAATTATTTGTGACTACAACACTCCAGCGTTCGTTTTCGGTTGAACTTTTAGGATGCCATGCTACCAAATATTTACCTTTATGAAATTTGTTATAAATGACCTCACCACTAATGGGGTTAAGATTCACATGCACATTTGCAGGACTCATAAAAACACTTACTTGTATACGTTTATCTTTAAAATACTCAACATCGGTAATTTCTTCAATCACCACTACTTTGCCATCGGCAGGGCAAATAATTTGATTGTCATTAATGGTTAAAACTCTGTTTGGAATACGAAAAAAAGATACCAAAAACAGAAATAAAACTATGGTAACTAAAAAAATAATGTTTGTTAACCAAGGTATTTCACCGCTTAAAAATGTAAACGATAATACATTTACCACACCAAATATTAATGCCCCAATACCAATTGATTGATAGCCTTCTCTATGAATTGTCATACTGCAAATATGCAAAAATTGTTTGGTAAGCGGATAGATGAATAATTATGTACTGCTGCATTATTGCATATATAGCCGCAATATTCTTAATTTAATACTGCTTGTGTTTTTTCTATTTGAAATTTATCTTTTATCTCTATAATGTTTTTCCAGCCACCTATTACATTTCTTATATTATGAATACCCTGACGTTTTAATAATGATGAGGCAATGGTGCTACGGTAGCCACCTGCACAATGCACATAAATATTTTGATCATCCTCTAAATTTACCATACTTGCAGGATCCATCATATCGTTTAATGGTATGTTGATAGACTGTTTTAAATGCCCATCACCATATTCTAATTCTTTTCTTACATCTACCACAATTAGTTTTTCATCAAATGGAATATCCATAGCCAACTCATCTGCTTCAACATCAATTATTAAATCAATTTTTTCGCCAGCAGTTTGCCAACTATTAAAACCACCGTCTAAATAACCAATTATTTTTTCAAATCCTACACGTGCCAACCTAGTTATGGTTTCTTTTTCTTTGCCAATTTCTGTCACCAAAACAATAAGTTTATCAAATGGCAATAAACTGCCAGCCCATTCGGCAAATCTTCCTTCTAGCCCAATAAAAATTGAGCCCGGTATAAAGCCATTTGTAAAATCAACGGCTGGTCTGGTATCTAATAAAATAGTCGCATCATCTTGTAACAACGTTTTAAAAGCCAATATCGATAAGGGTTTTAAAGCTTTTTCAAAAATTGAGGCTAGGCTTTCGTAACCTTCTTTATTAATTTTTGCATTAATTGGGAAGTATTGTGGTGGCTCTGTCAAGCCCTCGGTAACAGCTTTTACAAACGCCTCTTTTGTTTGTGGTTGTAAGGCATAATTGGTAGCTTTTTGCTCCCCAATAGTGCTGTATGTTTCTGATCCTAAATTTTTGCCACAGCTACTCCCAGCACCATGTGCAGGATATATAATAATATCATCTGCCAAAGGCATAATTTTTTGCTGCAGACTGTCGTACAACAAAACAGCCAAATCTTGCATGGTTAAGATGTCGCCCTTTTGCGATAAATCTGGCCGTCCAACATCGCCAACAAATAAGGTATCGCCAGTAAAAATGGCATATGGTTTTTGGTGTTCATCTTTTAATAAATAACAACTGCTTTCTAATGTATGACCAGGTGTGTGTAACACTTCAATAGAAACATCACCAAGGATAAATATTTCACCATCTTTTGCAACATGTACAGGAAAACTAGTACGTGTACTTGGTCCATAAATAATGGTAGCACCGGTTGCGGCTGCAAGGTCTAAATGACCACTTATAAAGTCTGCGTGAAAGTGTGTTTCAAAAATGTATTTTATTTGGGCCTTACGTTCAGTAGCCATCTGCAAGTATTCGTCAATATCGCGTAAAGGATCTACTACTGCGGCTTCGCCATTACTTTCAATATAATAGGCGGCCTCGCTAATACAGCTAGTATATAGTTGTTGTATAAACATACTTAAAAAATTTTAGCAAAAATAAGTACTACCCTTTACGCAACTTGTAATAAAAGTTACAAACCTTGCAGCAGTGTTGCTTGTGTGTAATATAAAAAAAGTCGCCACTAAAAATTATCTAGTGGCGACTTTACTGAAAATATAATGTTTTTTTACTTTAAAAATTCTTCCATAAATGCACCAAGCTCAACAATACGAGCATAGTTTACAGAATAAAATATAAACTTCCCTTCACGCTTAGTAACAACAATGTTAGCACGACGAAGAATTGCCAAATGTTGAGAAGCTACAGATTGCTCAATACGTAATTTTACATAAATTTCAGTAACCGTCATTTTTGAACTTTCATTCAATAAAGATAAAATTGTTTGACGAAGCTTATGATTTACAGCTCTTAAAATTGCAGCTGTTTTCTTCGTTTGAACTAGATCAATTTTAGCAAAAGTGTCTCCATTGCTAAGTACCAAAACTTGTGGGGTAGATGTCATTTTGATTTATTTTAGGGGATTAAAAAATGTAACAATAATTAAAAGTATATTTTTATGTACACATATCAAAAAAAATCTCTTACTTTTTTTAATTTTTATCTTTTTATCGGCGAAAAGAAGGCTTTTAAGTAAAAAGGTTCGCTATATACTAGATTGGCAAACATTTTTTTATTAAAATATTGTTCTGCCAAATAACTTAAATGTATGGCTGAATGTTGAACATAAGTATAGCTTGCATTTGAGTTTTCAACAACCGTTTTTAATTTTTGAAGCCCATTACCAGAAAATAAAATATTATATTCTTTTAAGTAATTATCAAAGCTATTTTCGTCTAATATTTTGGCTGTTGGTTGTAAAATTATTTTCAAATTTGCGTCGTAAATCGCTGTAAAAACTTCCATTCGCCTAGCATCAATTAAAGGGCAAAAATACACTGGATTAGTAGTTTGTTGATTGTAATCACCGTCTATAATCGCTGCCATTGCCATTATTTCCAAGGTATTAATAGTAATAAGCGGCTTGTTTAAGGCGTAACACAAACCCTTGGCAGAGGTTAAACCAACTCGTAACCCAGTATAACTGCCAGGTCCATTAGAAACACTAATAGCATCAATGTTTTTAAGTAAAAACTCTGACTGGTTAAATATTTGCTTAATGGCTGGCTGCAAAAAAGCCCCGTGATTTTTTTGATCTACATTTTCTGCAAAGCCAACAATAATATCATTATTTGTAACGCACACACTTGCATGCTCTGTAGCAGTATCTATATGTAATAAAAGCCCCATTAAATTTAATTTAAAAAAAAACAAATTTAGGTTGGTTGATTGATAGAAACGGTGTTACTTGCCACTCTAAAATAAATGATATGCGTAAGCAAATAATTAATACCCCAAATGCACCTGCACCAATTGGGCCTTATAATCAAGCTGTACAAACTGGTAACTGGTTATTTATAAGTGGTCAAGTTGCTATTATTCCCGCTACCGGCGATTTAGTAATAAGTGGCATTAAAGATGAAACGATGCAGGTAATGAAAAATTTGCAAGCCATACTAACCGAAGCCAATATTACATTTGAAAATGTTGTGAAAACAACCATTTTTCTAAGCGACATGAGTTTATTTACTGATGTAAATGAGGTGTACGGTAGTTACTTTACTGGTGATTATCCTGCACGTGAAACGGTTGCTGTAAAGGGCTTACCAAAAAATGTAAATGTAGAAATTAGTATGATTGCGGTTATTTAATTAGCCGCTACATCAAATAATTCATGTGTGCCATCACTACTTTCTACCACATACACTTCTGGTTGAACATTAAAGGTGGTTTTATACGCAGTAGTTATATCTGCTATTATATTGTCTCGCTTTTTCTTTTCAATTAAATTGATGGTGCAGCCACCAAAACCGCCGCCCATTAATCGTGCCCCAATTACACCATCAAATAACTTTGCTTGCGCTACTAAATAATCTAGTTCTGCGCAACTTACTTGGTATAATTTACTTAAGCCGTCATGGGTTTGGTACATTTGTTTGCCAAATTCTAGCACCTTACCATCTTTTAAATAGCCAGCAGCAAGTTGCACCCTTTGTATTTCTTGGGTAATATATAAGCTACGTTTATATTCTTCTTCGCTTAATGCATACTTAAACTGTTCAATAATTGCAGGTACAATATTTCGATAGGATGTGATATTTTTATTAATGCTTTGAAATAAGCTTAGTACCTCTGTTGCTACTTCTCGTCTATTGTTGTAGGCACCATCGTTTAAGCTATGTTCTACATTAGAGTTTATTAAAACCCAATCGTAATCATCTAACAATAAAGGAAAATACTCGAACGTTAAATTGGTACAATCTAATAGAATACATTTGTCTTTTTTGCCATGCAAACTGGTAAACATATCCATAATACCACACTTTGTACCTGGGTATGCATGCTCTGCCATTTGCGCCAATTTTGCTAATTGTAGGGTTGTAAGGTTTAGATTAAAAAGTTGATTTAATGCATACAACAAACCAGCTTCTAATGCCGCAGAAGACGATAAACCTGCACCTTGTGGTACATTACCACCAAACAAACAATCAAAACCCCCAACTATATTTTGTTGTTTTTGTAAAATATGTAGCACGCCTAGCACATAACTCTTCCACCCTTCTATATTTTTTATCTCGGATAATTCAATTGAAAATTGCTCATTAATACCGGCTGCAACAAAGTTGGCAGTGTTGGTATTGTTGGGTGCAATGGCAAACCATATACCTTTATTAATAGCTGCTGGCAATACAAACCCATCGTTATAATCAATATGCTCACCTATTAAATTTATACGACCTGGTGAAAAAAAGACACGATAATTAGTAGTAAAATGATTTTTAAAGCTACGTATTACTTGAGAAGCGCCTTGCATAATTAATGGTTGGATGCTGTTACAATATATGAAGTGGTAAATATAGCAGATGCGTGTGGTTCAATCAAGCGTAAGCCTAAGCCATTATTAAAACAATCTGGTGCGCCACTGAGGTTTTCGAGAGCGATACTTTTTCTGTGTGGTGGCGTGTATACTTGAAGAAAGGGATATGATGCATCAGGATGAATTGTCAAAACAATATTTTTATATCTAAGCACACATTTAGGTTGCACCACCGTCTTGCTTAATTCAAAGCAATTATCAAGTACAATATTTTGTAGTAGACTTTCTTTTTCAAACTGGTTGGTTAATAGCAACTTGCCCGTTGGCAATAACGTCTCATCAAACTCAATTATGGTATTACTGTCAAATTGTAAAATATAATCATCTACAAGCCCACCCAAAGTAAAATAAGGATGCCAGCCTTGGGCATAAGGGATAGCATGGTTATTTGAATGGATAAACGTTGTTGAAACAGACAGATGATTGTTTGCTTTCAACATCCATTCATGTGTAATAGTAAATGGAAATGGATAACCTCTATCACCCCCATTATATTGGTGTTGTAATGTTACAGAAGCCTTGTCATCATTGGCTTCTGTGTTTATAATATCATAAACTGCATCAAATACAATACCATGTATGGCATGTGTTGCCAAGTAGAATTTATCAATTTTATAAGCCTTGTTATCAAACTTAAATTCGCCGTTTTTCATGCGGCAAGTAAATGGACTAAGAAAGCTGCTCTTAAAACCAGCTGTAGGATTTTTTATAGCTTCTTCTACCGAAGAAAAGCCATCAATTACATTTAGATATTCATTATTAGTAGCAACGGTAAAAGCGTTTACAAAGCCACCGAAAGCGAAAATTTCAGCACTACAATTGTTGCCATTCTTTAATGTGATGATTGGGTATTGTTGTTGGGTATTACTGTTAACCTCAAAAAGCATTTGTATAATTTTATTATATGATTAATAAGTGCCAGAAGCACCAGCACCGCCACTGCTTCCACCACTAAATTCGGTAGTGTGTTGCGTTGGCATTTTTTGGGTTGTTGCCACACTTACGGCAATTAATGCTTCTATATTAGTGAAGTTTTTATCACTACTAACTTGCAATACTGTAAAATTATTTTTTGGTGATTTTAAATATTTAAGCAGCCCATAACCGATGGCAATTAAAGTACTACCGCCCAATAACAAAGCTACTTCTACTGGCAACACTTGGTGATAAAAACGAATGGTAGCAATGCTTACAGCAAATAACAAAATACCAACATGAATAAAATAGCGTTGCTTTTTTATAATGCCATTTGCAACGTAAAGTATTGGCACTGCCAGTGTCCAAACCCAAAAGAACCAGCCAAATATTATACCATCAGACGGTTTTAAATGAAGTTGAAACATACTATCGCTTAGTTCTCTTACAATAAAGTAATTACCCGCGGCATAGAATGTAATTAGCGATAAAATTTTAACCACAGAAATACAATCAAAATAATGTAGCAATTGTTCATTTTTGCCTGCGACAGTTGAAAAAAAATAAGCAATAACCGATAAAAAAATCATTACAAAAGGCATGGCTATTTTGGCAACAGTGCCTAGTTGCAAAAAGCAAAAAAATAAAAAAGCAAATAATGAAACGTAAGCTCCAATTGTGGTTAGCCTATCAAGAAAGCGTAGGCTAGCCATAAGTGTTACAATAAAATATAATAAGGCATTAACACTATTTGGCCAGTTGTATTGAAAACTTGAGTTAAAGCATAAGCCGTTTACAACAAACAAAATAGAAGCGTATAAAAGTATATCGTCAACACCAGAACAGTAATGATGTTGTTTGCCAACCATTACCTCTAAACCTATGTAACAAAATATCCCAGTAACCAATAATAATGCACTAAAATTATTACTAAATGTACTGCCTAATAAACCTAAAAAGCCACTTGTAAAAAGTATAATGATAAAGGTCAGAAGACCAAACCCAATACGTATAAAAAAGTTGGAGCTAAAGAAACCAACAGGGTAAGATTGTAAGATATTTTCTTTCTCTTCTTTTGAAATGACGCCAATTTTAAAAGCTAGTAATGCTCGTATTTGTATGCGTTTATTTACCAGCCATTTTTTATTATAAATTATCATAATGTTTTAATTTTTTGTTGAAGTGGATGAGTAAGAAAATAACCCCGATAGCAGACGTAATAAAATATAAAAACGAAAAATACATAATGCCAACGCTAAAGCTATCATCTATTTTAAGAACAAGGTTTATAACCGTAAAACTCAATGCCACATACGCATACAGCATAATTATCAACAAAAAATAAAATGAGCTCTCTTTAACAGTTTTTACAAATAAAAAGTATGCAGCACTTGTTAATAATAACAACCAAAACAAGTAGAAATGAAAGTGGAATATGGCGGCTAAACAGCTTATAAAAAACACGTTTACACCAAAGTTTTGATAGGTAAAAGCAAAATGATTTTTAAGGTCTTTTTTGATAGATAGCCAAGCAATTAATTGCAATACTAACCCTAATAAAACACCAGTATAAATAATTAGTTCGTCATTAAACTGATAGCTTTTTAACAGGGATGTTGGCGTTACATTAATACCTAAAAAAATACCAAGGTTTGTAATAGCCAAACTTAAAATACCAATATGATCGAACCGGTAAGCTGCCGTAAAAAGTATAATCATTGGTATTGCTGTTGCTAACTTTTCTGTTTGGCCAAACAAATGAAATTGATATTGTAAATAGCCAATAAAACTTACTGTAAGCAAAGCGGCCAGCAATAACAGATAATCTACTAAAATACTAGTAGGGATAGTTTTTTGAAATGTAAATGGCTGTCTATTTTTTAAACAATACCACCAACACACGATAGCGACCAAACCAATAAACGTTATTATTACTAAATGGCCAATACTATCAATGTTTTTATAAATTAATATCGCTGCACCCGTTGTAAACAATAGTACGCCAGCGTAAAGCGCCAGTCTTATTTCCCAATAAACACTAAATAAAACGGGCTTTTGCCCTATCGTTATTTTATTTAATAAATGTGTGTTTGGGTCGGGCATATTTTCATGAAATTTTTCACTCATTATACTTTTAGTTAGTTTTTTTAAAGATCACCGTATTTGTGTGATGTTAAATCTGCTGGAAATTTATAAATAAATCTAAAACATCAAATAAAAAATCATTGCTTATTTTTACTAACGTTTGTTAGTTTTAAATAGCACTTATGCAAGAAAGTTCAATAAATAAAGTTCGCTTAGTTACTGCCGCTAGCCTATTTGATGGTCACGATGCTGCCATTAATGTTATGCGCAGAATTATGCAAAGTAAAGGTGCAGAAATCATTCATTTGGGTCATAATAGAAGTGTATACGAAATTGTTGAAACCGCTATTGAAGAGGATGTACAAGGTATTGCAATTACCTCTTATCAAGGTGGGCATGTTGAATTTTTTAAGTACATGAAAGACTTGTTAAACGAAAATAATTGCGGGCACATTAAGATTTTTGGTGGTGGTGGTGGCACTATTTTACCCAGCGAAATAAGAGAACTTGAGAATTATGGCATCACTAAAATTTATAGCCCAGATGATGGCAGAACAATGGGTTTAGAGGGCATGATTGAGGATGTTATTAAGAAATCAGATTTTTCACTATCCCACGAAGTTGAACCCAAAAAAATATTGGGTAAACTTAAAGATGTTAGAAAAATCGGTCGACTGATAACACTTGCAGAAAATGGCCTTTTACCAACAATCAATCATCAATTATCAACTTCATGCGTTCTGGGCATCACTGGCACTGGTGGCGCAGGCAAAAGCTCGGTAACAGATGAAATTGTACGACGATTTTTAAATAATTTTTCAGATAAAACCATTGCTGTTATTAGCGTTGATCCCTCTAAGAAAAAAACAGGTGGCGCTTTATTAGGCGATAGAATTAGAATGAATGCCATCTCTAATAAAAGGGCTTACATGCGCTCTTTAGCTACCCGCGATAGTGATGTTGCACTGAGTGCTTATGTAAAAGATGCCATTAATATTTGTAAGGTAGAAAATTTTGATTTAATTATTGTAGAAACTGCAGGTGTTGGACAAAGCGATGCGTCTATTTTAAATTTTGTAGATGTTAGCCTGTATGTAATGACGCCCGAATATGGTGCCGCTTCTCAACTTGAAAAAATCAACATGTTAGATTATGCGGACGTAATTGCCATCAATAAATTTGATAAAGCCGGCGCTTTAGATGCCTTGAATGATGTACGGAAACAATATAAAAGAAACCACAATTTATTTACTGCTACAAACGAAGATTTGCCAATTGTAGGCACTGTTGCAGCACAGTTTAATGATGCCGGCATCAACCAATTATTTATATTATTGATTAAAGCTATTAAAACTAAAAAAGGCATTGTATTTGGAAATATTTCTAATACAATAGAAAGTTATCAATTACAAAATCACATTATTCCATCATCAAGAATTAGGTATTTATCAGAAATTCTTACTGCCAACAAAGACTATGATGGTTGGGTAGAAAAACAAGCAAAAATTGCCACAACCTTGTACCAATTAAATGGTGTGCAGGAGTTATTAAAAAATGATTTGTTGACAGAATTAAAATCTACTACTGAAAGCAAATTACATCCTGATTGCAAACAACTTATTACTAATTGGCCATCAACTATAAAAAAATATAGTGCTGATTTTTTTGAGTACGAAGTGCGTGGCAAAATCATTAAACAATCCTTAGTTAATTTGTCTTTAAGTGGCACTAAAATTCCTAAAGTAGTACTACCAAAATATAAGGATTGGGGCGATATTTTAAAATGGCAATTGCAAGAAAATATTCCTGGTGAGTTTCCGTATACCGCAGGCGTTTTTGAGTTAAAGCGCCAAGGCGAAGATCCAACCAGAATGTTTGCAGGCGAAGGCGGCCCCGAACGCACCAATAAACGCTTTCACTATTTATCACTAAATCAGCCTGCAACCCGTTTAAGCACAGCATTTGACAGCGTTACTTTATATGGAGAAGATCCTGCAATACGGCCAGATATTTACGGTAAAATTGGTAATGCTGGCGTAAGTATTGCCACAATTGATGATGCAAAAAAATTGTATAGCGGCTTTGATTTATGCGATGCTAAAACAAGTGTTAGCATGACGATTAATGGCCCTGCACCAATGTTATTAGCATTCTTTTTAAACGCAGCAATTGACCAACAATGTGAAAAATGGATTGAAGCAAATGGTATGTGGGAAAATGCAAAAAAAAATTCTACGGCAAAGTTTCAGACTTCAATTACACCAGTTTATTACAATCCTTCGTCGCCAGAAAGGTTACCCGAAGGAAACAATGGCTTAGGCTTAAAACTATTGGGGTTAAGTGGTGATGAGGTTGTACCAAATGATATTTACCACCAACTAAAACAACAAACATTTGCACAAGTGCGTGGTACGGTACAAGCAGATATTTTAAAAGAAGATCAGGCACAAAACACTTGCATCTTTTCTACTGAGTTTGCGTTGAAATTAATGGGTGATGTACAACAATATTTTATTGATAATAGCATTCGTAATTTTTACAGCGTTAGCATAAGTGGCTATCATATTGCAGAGGCTGGTGCTAACCCAATTACACAGTTAGCTTTTACCTTATCCAACGGATTTACCTATGTGGAGTATTACTTGAGTCGTGGCATGAACATAGATGATTTTGCCCCCAATTTGTCTTTCTTTTTTAGCAATGGTATGGATGCAGAATATAGTGTAATTGGCCGTGTGGCAAGGCGTATTTGGGCAAAGGCTATGAAATATAAATACAAGGCAAACGACCGTTCTCAAAAACTAAAATACCATATACAAACAAGTGGTAGAAGTTTACATGCACAAGAAATTGATTTTAATGATATACGCACCACTTTACAAGCTTTGTATGCTATTTACGACAACTGCAACAGCCTTCATACCAACGCTTATGATGAAGCAATAACAACGCCAACCGAAGAAAGTGTGCGTAGGGCAATGGCCATACAATTAATTATTAATAGAGAGCTTGGTAGTGCCAAAACTGAGAACTATATTCAAGGTAGTTTTGCAATAGAAGAAATGACCAATTTGGTAGAAGAAGCGGTACTAAAAGAGTTTGAACGTATAGCTGAACGCGGCGGTGTATTAGGAGCAATGGAACGAATGTACCAACGCAATAAAATTCAAGAAGAAAGTATGCATTACGAAATGCAAAAACATACTGGCGAACTACCTATTATTGGTGTAAATACTTTTTTAAATAAACAAGGCAGCCCTACAATTTTACCAACCGAAGTTATCCGTAGTACTACCGAGGAGAAACAATTACAGATAGATAGTTTAGCGGCTTTTTGCAATCGCAACAAACATAAAAGTTTTGAAAAATTGGAAAAATTAAAAGCAGTAGCAATTGCTAATGGAAACCTTTTTGAAGAACTAATGGAAACCGTTAAATATTGTAGCCTTGGACAAATAACGAATGCTTTATATGAGGTTGGGGGGCAATACAGAAGAAACATGTAAAAGCAACAAACCCTGTTAGAAGTATTTAACAGGGTTTGTTGTTTAATATATAAATTAAATAGACTGGAATAATAATCTTTTATCTCTTCTAACTTTTGGTAATGTTGCCAATACATCATCTGCAGAGCGATAGCCTAATGCACAAATTACAACAGATTTTAAACCCTTGCATTCCAAACCTAAAATTTCATCAAATTGTGCGGCAATAAATCCTTCCATTGGTGTCGCATCAACCTCTTCAACAGCAGCAGCTACTAATGTTGTACCTAATGCTATATAGGCTTGCTTGGCTGCCCAAACCTGCTTTTCTTCAACACTTAAGCTATTAACTGTACCCAAAATAGTTGCTTTAAATTCTGATAAACTTTCCTCGTCAATATTACGCGTAATTGCAATGTTTTTTATGTAGTCTGTTACTTGAGCTTCTGAAATATCAGTCCATGCACAAAATACCAATAGGTGTGAGGATTGTAAGATTTGTGGTTGATTGTAAGCAGCAGGAGATAATTGTTTTTTTACTTGATCGTTATCAATTACTAAAATTGTGTATGGTTGTAAGCCATAGGAGGATGCAGAAAGTTGTGTTGCGTGTAAAATAGTATCTAATTTTTCGGTGGATACTTTATCACCTGTCATTTTTTTTGTGGCATAACGCCGTTGTAAACTGGCTATTAAATTCATTATTTTCAATTTTAAAGTTTAAACATCAAAGATATAAGAATTGTAAATTCTAAAAATATCTTGGTATTTAAGTATCTTAAAACGAAAGATTGAAAGGTTATAAAATAAAATGATTCTAGACTTTTTCGAGTCTAAAAATAGAATTACATTAAACTTGGGAAGTATTAATTTTTATTGCAGATAAATACAAAGGGCTTGTGGCTTTTTTCTCTTATTGCCTGTTGTATCAGGTGTGGTTTTTGTATAATTTTATACTTATTAACATCAATTACTTCATTAGCAATGCAAAAGTTTTGTAAACTTTCTACACTGTAAAGTAATGAACTTAATAAATCTACTTCATGCTCCATAGCGGCTTCGCTAATAGAACCATGTTTCATTAAAACAAGCAAATCTCGATTTCCAGTTTTCATAACAAAGAGGGGTAACTTTGTTTTTAAATTTATTATCCAACAACTTTTCTTTCAGGACACATACATTGTTTTTTATACGCTGATTTTGAAAAAACCTTGCAAGATGTCATGGTTATAATAAATATAAACAGCAAAAAAAAAATAAAGTTCATCCTATATTTCATAATGGTAACATAAAAATAATGCAACCTGGTGTTTAAACTTTCATTTTAATGATAATTAAATCAAAATTTAATATACAAACTATATTAATTGCGCCTTTAGATTGGGGTTTGGGTCATGCCACCCGTTGTATACCTATCATAAAGGCCCTTTTACTATTAGATTATAACGTATATATTGCTTGTAATAATAATCAAAAGAAATTGTTACAGTTAGAAGTGAAAAATGTAACATTTTTATTGTTAAACGGGTACAATATCAACTATTCCGTCAACAATAAATTATTTGCGCTATCTATTTTTAAACAATTACCTAAAATTAGTAAGGCTATTAAGTTTGAGCATTTATGGTTGGAAGAAACTATTGTAAAATATAAAATTGATGTGGTAATAAGCGATAATAGGTATGGCTTATATACAACAAGGGTTCCGTGCATTTTTATAACTCACCAACTTTTAATTAAAGCACCATTTTCATTTATAGAAAAATATTTGCAGAAAATTAACTATCAATTTATTAATAAATTTACCCAATGTTGGATACCAGATTTTGAGGCATCGCAGAATATTGCTGGTGTTTTATCACATCCCCAAAAAATGCCAATTATTCCCGTAAAGTATATTGGCCCACTTGCAAGATTTGAAGACAAAAATGTACTTGAAAAAAAATATGATTATTGTATTATTTTAAGTGGTCCTGAACCACAACGAACTATTTTAGAACAATTAATTTTAAAACAAATTAATACGATTTCTGGTAAAATTTTATTAGTTCGCGGTCTGCCAAATAGCCAAGAGCTTTTACTAACAACCAATGATTTAGAAATTAGAAACCACTTGTCTTCTATTGAGTTGGGTAGAGCTATACGGCAAAGCGAATTTATAATTACGAGAAGCGGCTACACCACAATAATGGAATTATTGTGGCTTCAAAAAAAATCTATTGTAATACCTACACCTGGGCAAACAGAGCAGGAGTATCTGGCGAAAAAACTAATGCAACAAGGTTGGTGTTATAGTGTTTCACAATCGCAGTTTAATATAGCTATTGCCATAGGTAATGCACAACAATTTACCTATCAATTACCTACCATAGTAGTTAATGACTTACGATATTGTATTGGTACATTGGTGCAAAACATATTAAGCTAGCCTACTGTTATATTTGTATCTTAATGATTACTAAATACAAAGCACATGGTGCTATACTAATAGCTAACTTTTTTTTTGGTGCAGGAGTGGCTGCCGTAAAACATATTACGCCTAGCATGATGCCTCCATTTGCAGTAAATGTTTCTAGAGTTTGTGTGGCATTATTGTTATTTTGGTTATTACTATTATTTAAACCCGCAAGAATAGGCATTGATAGAAAAGATATTCCACGATTTTTAATTTGTGGTTTATGTGGTGTTAGCATTAATCAAATTTTTTTTATAAAGGGCGCATCTTTAACCAGCCCTATTCACGTGTCATTGTTGGCATTAAGCACCCCAATAGCCATCACTATTATTGCAGCTTGGCTACTAAAAGAACGTTTAACCCGCAATAAAATATTAGGTTTATTATTAGGTATAAGCGGGGCCGCAACTTTAATTTTTTCTAGAGCTAGTAATGCCATCGGTAACGATATGCTGCTGGGTGATATATTTATCATTTTAAATGCCGTTTCGTATGCATTTTATCTTGTTTTAGTTAGGCCATTAATGTCAACTTATAGCCCTGTACACGTAATACGCTGGGTATTTGCATTTGGTGCCTTATTAATTATTCCACTAGGTTTTAACGATTTTATGACTACCAATTGGTCGGCATTTGGCCCAAGTCATTGGTTTTCACTAGCATTTGTAGTTATTGGTGCTACATTTATAGCTTACTTATTTATTGTATATGGTATTTCAAAATTAGGTCCTACACTAACTGGTGCTTACGTATATACACAACCGGTATTTGCAACCATTACAGCCATGCTTTTATTTAACGAAAAGCTATCGTTTGTAAAAATTTTCGCAGCAATATTAATATTTAGCGGCGTGTTTTTGGCAAATAAAAAGCGTGCGATTGATATCGTTGTAGAGTAATATGACTACCTGTTTTTAGGATAATCAAAAAACCAAAACTCTTTTTTGGCAATTTTAAAATCTGCCCAACTATTACAATTAATAGTTAGTGCAAATATGGCACAAGTAGGCATATTGTCTACGCTAGTTGTTGTTAGTTCGTTCACAAATGCTGTAATACCAGGATTGTGTGAAAAGATGGCAATAGTTTTAAAGTGGTCACTTATTTTATTAATAACATTGTAAAATGTAGCTGGCGCAGCATGGTACAATTCAGGAAATTGAATAATATTTTTTGAGGATTGCTTGTAGGCTTCTGCAAAATAAATGGCAGTTGTAAACGCACGTCTTGCAGTACTAGAAACAAAGCAGTTTATGGCAATATTTTTATCTAATAATCGTTTTGCCATTATTGGCGCATCTTTTTTACCACGGTCGTTTAAGGGTCTATCAAAATCGTTTAAAACCGATAAATCCCAACTGCTTTTTGCGTGACGAATAATTAGAAGTTGTTTCATATAATGTATAGCTATATATGATGCAATTTACAACGGGTTTACAATAAAAAAGATATTGATTTAAATAGCATTTTTGCATATTTACTGTACAAAGTAACAACAGTACAAGTGTGCGACGCAACGAAGTTGAAGGGACAACCGTTGCTGATAACATAAAATTTTTACGCTCGCACTGCTTTGCTTACATTTGTTGGTAAGATGAATTTTACAATGATGGAATACAATACCGAGCGTAACCATTTGGGCTTACGAGAATATGGGCGTCATATTCAAAAAATGGTAGAATACGTTTTGACAATTGAGGACAGAGATAAACGTAACCAACAAGCAAAAGCAGTAATAGAATTAATGGGGTTTTTAAACCCACACTTGCGAAATGTAGAAGATTTTAGACATATGTTATGGGATCATTTATTTGCCATTAGCGACTTTACGTTAGATGTAGATAGCCCTTACCCAATACCACAAAAAGAAACGTATAAAATGAAGGGTGAGCCGATGAAATATCCACGGCGTTATCCGAAATATGCACACCTTGGTAAAAACCTAGAAATGGTGATAGATAAGGCGTTGAAGGAACAAGATCCTGAGAAAAAAGTAAGTTTTGCTAACTCTATTGCTTACTATATGAAACTAACTTATAGTAATTGGCATAAAGAGTTGGTACACGATGATACGATTAGAACAGAGTTAAATATTATTACCGATGGGGCTTTAGAATTTGGCGCTACACCTTTTATCAAACATCATAACAATGCGGGTTTTGAGCGTGAGGAGTTTGGTAGAACCAATAACAATAATCGTAGGCAAAATTTTAACGGAAGAACTAATAATAACAACCGTACAAACGCTGGTAATAGAGACAGAATGGGTGGCAATAATAACCGTGAGGTACGAAGTGCTAGCCCACAAAGAGAAGGTAACAGACCCAACGGCAATGTTGCCACTAATGGTGGTACTACCGCAGGAAGGAATAATAACAATAGAAATTTTAAAAAGCGCTATTAAGTCAAAAAACAACTATTTTAAAAGCATCGAAATATTCGATGCTTTTTTGTTTTAATGTGTTTCCGCCGCAGAGGTTTGATATTGTATATCATCAAGTCAACCACTTATTTTTACAGCTAAATTAAAATACTATTACATGGCATCATTTCAAGTTATTGGGGGCAACAAATTACAGGGCGAGATTACCCCACAGGGTGCAAAAAACGAAGCCTTGCAAATTTTAAGTGCGGTTGTACTTAGCTCGGAAACCATTACCATTAATAATATTCCAGATATTATAGATGTCAATCTTTTAATAGAATTATTGCAAGATATGGGCGTGAAGGTGGATAGAATTAGTAGACACACTTGCACGTTTAAAGCAGATGCTATTGATGTTGATTATTTAGCATCTGAAGAATTTAGAAATAAGGGTGGTAAACTCAGGGGTTCCGTTATGTTGGCAGGGCCAATGTTGGCTAGATTTAAAAAAGCATATATACCAAAACCGGGTGGCGATAAAATTGGTAGAAGACGTTTGGATACGCATATTATTGGTTTTGAAAAGTTAGGGGCAACCTTTGAATATAATGAACAATTATACTTTTTTAAACTAACTGCACCACAACTGCATGGTACATTTATGCTGCTAGATGAGCCCTCTGTAACTGGTACAGCCAATATTGTGATGGCTGCTGTGTTGGCTGAAGGCATCACTACTATTTATAATGCAGCTTGTGAACCGTACTTACAACAGCTATGTAAAATGCTGAATAGAATGGGGGCAAAAATTACTGGTATTAGTAGTAATATGCTAGTAATAGAAGGCGTTGTAAGCCTAGGCGGCACAGAACATACTATGCTGCCAGATATGATAGAAGTGGGCAGCTTTATTGGGCTTGCAGCTATGACGCAAAGTAATATTACCATTAAAAACGCTGGTGTTGAACACTTGGGTATTATACCAGAAAAGTTTGCACAAATGGGTATTAAATTGTCTATTGTAGGTGATGATATTGTGGTACCTGCACAAGATAAATATGAGATAGCTACGTTTTTAGATGGTGGCATTTTAACCATTTACGACCATCCTTGGCCAGGATTTACACCGGATTTAATCAGCATAATGTTGGTGGTTGCTACCCAAGCAGTTGGTAGTGTATTAATTCACCAAAAAATGTTTGAAAGCCGTTTATTTTTTGTAGATAAGCTCATAGATATGGGTGCTCAAATAATTCTTTGTGACCCACATAGAGCCACCGTTATTGGTTTAGGAAGAAGCCATGCATTACGCGGCATTACAATGAGTAGCCCCGATATTAGAGCGGGACAAGCATTGTTAATTGCGGCCTTAAGTGCAGAGGGAAAAAGCACAATTCAAAATATTGAACAAATTGATAGGGGTTACCAATATATAGATACAAGATTGAAAAATTTGGGTGCTGATATTAGAAGAATTAGTTAATAGGGTGTTGCGGTGAATGAAACCTATTTTAAGTGAACATTTTTAAAATAAAAAAAGCAGCTATGAGTTTTTACATCATAACTGCTTGATTTTCAATGTGGGCCCACCTGGGCATGATCCAGGGACCCCCTGATTATGAGTCAGGTGCTCTAACCAACTGAGCTATAGGCCCTAAACCTTTCGGCTTATAGGGCGGCAAAAATAAAGATTTCAAAATATTAACCAATTCTATTTTTAGTTTTTCGTTATTATTTTTGTTAAATGCAACCAATAAAAAATATAATATTCGATTTGGGCGGAATTTTTCTTGATATCCACTATCAATTAACAAAAGATGCCTTCATTAATTTGGGCATTAAAAATTTTGATGAACTATTTACACAACACCATGCTAACGATTTATTTGAGGATTTAGAAACAGGTAAAATATCTGAACAAACATTTTATCAGTTATTTAGAAAAGAAGCCATGGTTGATTTAAGCAACGAACAGATAAAAACTGCTTGGAATGCGTTGCTAGGTAGATTTCCACTAGAAAGATTGGACTGGTTGAAGAAAATTAAACACCAATACAAGGTTTATCTTTTCTCAAATACCAACCAGATACATTATGATGCATTTATGAAAATATATGAGAAACAAATAGGTAAAAATGATTTTAACGAGCACTTTATAAAAACATACTATTCTCAAAATATTGGTTTGCGTAAGCCATATCCTGCATCATTTTTGTATATAATAAATGAGCAAAATTTGATCCCAGAAGAAACTTTATTTATTGACGATACAATAAAAAATATTGAAGGTGCTAAAGCAGTTGGATTACAAACCATCCATTTGGTTACACCACAAACATTGTTAGATTTAAACTTGTAAATATTCACACTCCAACTCATTTTACTTCCTCAAATTCAATGTACTCATCATTAGTATTTGTAGGTGTTGTTTTTTTCGTTTCTTCTTGTTTGGCTTGGCTTTTTGCCTCATGCTGTTTAAAACCTTGATTTTCTTGCATTTGCTGCACCGTTTTTTTCATTCTAGAGACCGTTTTAGTAATAGGTATTATTAACCCAAATACAAAACGATAGAGGCAATAAACAACAAAACACCAAAATATTAACTTTAGTAACATATAGCAAATATAATACGCCTTTGCGATTTTAATACGATTTTCACAAATGGTTCACGTTATTTTAAAACCAATGCTGATACAAATTAAAAGAGCCAATAAAAATTTATTGGCTCTTTTAAAAATAATATTTTTTTATTGTACTATAATAGTAAAGTTTTTTTGTTCTTCATTTGTAGTAATGTTTACAATATAAGTACCCTTCTGTAAAGATGGTATTTGTTGCTTTATGGTTGTTGTACCAACATTAATATCAAGTGTTGTTTGTTGTAAAGTTTTACCATTAACAGATAATACTTTTATAGTTGCTTTACCTGAAACTTGTTGGTTAAAGTTGATAGTAACCTCATTATCGTTAATAATTGTTGGGTAAAGTTTTACGCTATTTGAAGTCGTAGTTGAAGCATTAACAGTAATGGCAGACGAATACTTAGATGCACCATCTTTATCTATTAATTTTAAACGATAAGTACTTGTTACACTAGTATTATCACTGAAACTATATAAGCTTCCGCCGCTGTTATTTGATGCTGCTACCGAACCAATTTTTATAAAATTACTACCTGCTAATTTTTCTACATCAAATTCACTAGCATTAATTTCTACTGTTGTTTTCCAACTAAGTACAACGGCATTATTTTTTAAGACTCCATTAAAATATTGTAAAGAAATAGGTAATACAGCCGTAAAATTATACGTGTTAAATGTTGTTGCAATGTAATCAGTATAAGCCGAATTTGCTGCTGGACCAGCATCTCCTATATATTCATTTGAACGATATGCGGTTTCAGATATACAAGCGGCTAAAAATTTTAATGATACGTTATTTGTAATACCAATTTGTGCTTTGGGTACAGTAAACGTAAGTACGGGCGTTATTTTCGTAGCATTGGCTGGTAAGATATTACCAGACCCAATATAACCCAAACTATTTGCACCACCAGCTACTAAACCAAATATAGCTGCATAGCCGAAATCGAAACTTATGGCATAATCGGGTGCAAAACCTACAGGAAAGGTTAGTACAGACTTATTTGTGGCCGTAGAATAACCAGAAGTTGCTGTTCTTAAGCCGTCACCATTATCCGTAGAACTTGCCGTAGAGCTAAAGCCACCAGTTTTAGTATCAACATAAATTACCAATGCATTATCAAAATCCCCGCCCATTCCTTTTGTAAAAGTAAAGTTGATATTAGTTGCATCATCAGTAATACTAAGATTACCATTACCAACGGCTCCGCCAAATCCACTTTTTGTGTTACCATTAAATACTGTTTGTGCAAATATTGTACTTGTGGCAAACAGGCATAAAAAAAATAAGTTGAATTTTTTCATAAATGTAATTTTTATTTTTTTGTGTAAAAAGTACACAAAAGTAAATCATGCTATGTTTGTAAACCAAATTTATTTTTATTTTTTAAAAGTGAAAAGTATAACATTACACTTTGACTTTAAGTTTTATATATAATTATCGAATTGTAAATTAATTCTAGTATATTTTAAAATCTCCTAACATAAATAAAAAAATTATGATAACAAAAAATAAGTTTATTTTCTTTTGTAAATGGGTACGGTACTACAGGGCTCTCCATACATAATGCTTTTAGCAAAAGGACGCAACTTGTTAGTAATTTCTACATAAGCACTTTCTGGTATAGCAATATCTCCACAACCTTTTACAACAATTCTTTTATCAATATATTCTTGGCCGTTAATAGCCGCCAAGTTTTTGGTAAGCACAATGGTTATTAATTGCTGTTCATTACCAAAAACAACATCTTTTGCTATTGGTTGTAAATAACTAGCTACCAGCATATTTGCCCACATAGGTATTATGGCATCTGCTGTGCAAGTAATAGCTACATATTTATCTTGGTAAGCAGTCCAATCGGTTGTTAGTAAAGCAGCTCTAAAATCTTTCTCTTTCAATATTAAATTCATAAACAAATAATCCTTTAAATCAAAAACAGTAATATCACCTTTTGGGTAATACGCTTCTAAATCGAAACTTATTAGTCCGCTTTCTGCTACTTTGTTTATAATAATATCTTCCATAATTAAGATTTAAATGATTAAGATGAAAAATAAAATTACAACATAATGCTAGCCTATCGTTTTCGCTATCAGAAACAAAAATACCAGCCAAAATTTGGCTGGTATTTAAATAAGTAATAAAATAACAAGATGCCTTTTATCTATTGAAATTTATTAATAATTATCAGTAGATTTTTTCTTATTTGTCTATTAATAGATTTTACCTCTGTTGTCTTTTATAGATGCGGCTTTTTTTATGGCATCGCCACTTCTGTAAGCTGCCATTTTTTGAGATTGTATTAGGTTTTGTTTAATGCTTGCAATATCAGTTGCACTAGCTTTTGCTCCAATGTTTTCAACACGGACAGCATATACACCATTTGTGCCTACAATGGCTTCACTTACTTTGCCTTTCAAGCCAACATTAAAAGCCGCACCAGTTACTTTTGGCTCCATACCAATACTTGGAATAAATGGGTTGCTAAACAACACACTATCTACTTTTTGAACCGTAGTTGCAGCGGCTAAAGCAATTGCTTCTAGTGTTGCACCTTTAAATTTAGTCTCAATTATTTGTTTTGCTTTTTTCTGGTTTCTAACCAAGTTTTCTACCAACGGGCGTAATACCGAGACATTAGGTAACCCTGGTTTGTTTACACTAGTAATCATTGCAACTATATATTTTTCTCCTATTTCAAATGGTTCAGAAATATCACCCGCATTATTATCATATACCCAACGAACCAATTTTCTACTATCGCCACCAGTACCTACATTTTGTACTGCAAAATCAACTGGTTTAATATCACCAGAAGGCATTACTTGTTTGTTTAATTTCAAAGAGTTCTCATCAAATGCTTTTTTATTTTTACTAGTCGCGTAAAATTGAGAAGCGGCGGTACTTGCTGCAGTAATAGTTTCATTACTTGCAATAATTGACTTAGATAAATAGGCAATTTTATACGCTGGTTGAGGATTTTTTTGACCCAGTACCTCTATATAATGATAACCAAATTCGGTTTTTACAACACCTTTACTACCAACGGATTTATCAAAAGCAAAGTCATTAAATGGGCCTACCATTTGCCCTTGCGGAAAATAATCGTACACCCCACCTTTTTCTTTACTACCTGCATCATCCGAGTATTTTAAACATAATGCCTCAAAATTAGCACCACCTTTTATAGCGATTTCAATACTATCAATTAATTTTTTAGCAACGCTATCAGGCTTTAATTGTTGACCACTTCTTGGGTCTGAAGTTGATACTAAAATATGGCGAACTTTAACACTGTCTGGCCATTGTTTTATACCAATCATTTTAGCAACAGTATAATTATTTGCATCTAAATAAGGCCCAAAGGTTTCACCTATGGCTAATTTTGTAATACTATCTTTATTGGTTTGTTGCAATTTAGTTTTACTAAAATAACCGTCATAATAAGGCAACTCTGTGCCAACCTTACCTAAGTATGCTTTGGCATCTGTTGTAGTTGCAAAGTCTGCTTTCAGCGCATTTACTTGGGTTAAAGCAGCAGTAGAATCAATAGCATTTGGGGTAGATTCGAAACTAACAAAGCTTATTGTTCTACTTTCTTCTGCTTTATCAAATTCTCTATGGTGTTTTTTTGCGTAAGCTAGTATGTCGTCGTCACTCACTTTTACTGTACTATCAGCAATAGACGCGTATGGAACGCTAACCACAGATATTGTAGAAACGGCATTATTATCAACTTGTGTTTTTTCAACTAACCATTTTGGTACATAAGCAGCACCTTGTAATAGAGCAGCGTATTTACTACGCAATGATTGCTGAATAGTTGGTTCTATATAGGCTTGGTTTATCATTTCAACCTGCTCGGCATTTTTGCTTTTCTTTATTTGTGCAAATGCATTTTTTGCTTCTGCAACCTTAAATTCACCAGTTTTAGGATCGCTAAACTCTCTTTTTAATGGAGATGTATTAGCATCAAACAAAACATCTGTTAGTTCTTTTCCTGTAACCGTTAAACCTAATTTATCGTATTCTTGTTGGTTGATTATTTTATCAACCTCTTGCGTCCACACACCACCAATTAATTGTTCTCGAGTGCCAGCTTGCTGCCCATACATTTTTTCAGTAAAAGCTAATTTGTCTTCAAATTCTTTTTTATCTATAGTTACTCCATTTACTTTGCCAATTGTGGTTATTGCACCTCTTTGACCAGCAACACCTCTATCTTGTAATATAAAGGCAATTAATGCTAAAGCAATTAAGGTAATCATAATCCAACCACCTTTGTCACGAATTTTTTGAATAACAGACATAATATTTTTATTAATGAACTTTTTAAGGATGGCAAAAATAGGGGAATAATAGATTAGAACAAATTGTGGAAAAAATAGTCAAAACAAATACCATTGGGCATTACAAAGGTTAATAAACTAGTTGAGGTATTTTAATTTTTATCTATAAATAACAACCAAAAAAAATTGGTTATTATTTATTAACAAACTGTTTGTTAATAATTTGGTAACGTAAGGCATAACTCAGTTTTTTATAAAAAAATTTGTGAGTATAAATAGATTAACTGTGTTTGGTGAAATCATAAAAAAGGTTAAGTAAGTAAATCTTATCCTTTTTTTTCCATGTTAATCTAATATTAATAAATTGTTAACTAGCCTATATTACTAAACTACCAAAAAATCATTAACAGATGTTAAAAACTACCCTATAAGTAATAATAGCATAGGTTTGTATTTGTTAATTATCTGTGAGTTTAAGTGTATAAATACCCATTAGTTAACTTTATCAAATGGGTACAACTAAGTTATCCCGATATCCACACCCGTAATAATAGTATTGGGTTATGTAAATTTAATTATTAAAAGTTTATTACAACAGTTATGAACATTAGCATAGCAACAGCAAAAATTTTTGAAAATGGTTTTCTTGATATTGAATTAGACCCAACGATTGATTTGTTTGCTGAGATAGAAAACTTGAAAAAGGAAAAAAACGCGATTGTATTAGCGCATTATTACCAAGAACCAGATATTCAAGATGTAGCAGATTATATTGGTGATAGTTTAGGATTAGCACAAAAAGCACAAAGTACTACTGCAGATATGATTGTGTTTGCAGGGGTACATTTCATGGCCGAAACTGCAAAAATACTAAACCCTACAAAAAAGGTGTTATTGCCAGATTTAAAGGCAGGCTGTTCTCTAGCCGACTCAGCACCAGCCGATTTGTTTAAAGCCTTTAAAGAGAAGCATAGTGACCATTTAATAATATCTTATATTAATTGTACTGCCGAAATAAAAGCATTAAGTGATATTATTTGTACAAGTAGTAATGCGCAAGCAATTATTGATAGTCTACCAAGAGAACAGCCTATAATTTTTGCCCCTGATAAAAACTTGGGTGGTTATTTAAATAAAAAAACTGGTAGAAATATGTTGCTTTGGAACGGTGCTTGTATGGTTCACGAAATTTTTAGTTTAGAAAAAATTACCAAGCTTAAAATTCGCCACCCGAAAGCAAAAATGATTGCTCATCCAGAATGTGAGGAGGCTGTATTAGCCATTGCAGATTATATTGGTAGTACTACGCAATTACTTAAATATGCAGTGTCTAATGATGCGCAAGAATTTATAGTAGCCACAGAAACGGGTATATTACACCAAATGCAAAAAGATGCCCCACATAAAACATTTATACCAGCACCACCAACTAATAACTGTGCTTGTAACGATTGCCCTTATATGAAATTAAATACACTAGAAAAATTGTATTTGTGTATGAAATATGAATTACCAGAAATAACTATGGTTGAAAAATTACGCCTAGCTGCAAAAAAGCCAATTGATAGGATGTTGGAAATAAGTAGAGCTGCTGGTTTGATAGGATAGAAACTTTTGCTCAATTATTAAATATCATTACATAATTTTTAATCAACCATTAAAAAACTTCCTTTACCACATTTAAAATAACTTTTGGTTTGCCCAATGTATAATAATGCAATACAGGTACTCCAAAAGCTTTCAATTCTTTACTTTGTGTTATTAACCATTCTGTACCAACTTCTTCACATTCTGCATCTGTTTTACACTTCATTATAGCATTGCTTAAATCTGTTGGGATATCTACATGAAATATTCTTGGTAAAACAGACAATTGCTTTTTATTGGTTATAGGTTTTATACCAGGAATAATTGGCACAGTAATACCCATATTTCTACAAGTCTTTACAAAATCAAAAAATTTTTGATTGTCAAAAAACATTTGTGTCATAATGTAATCAGCACCTGCATCAACCTTCTCTTTCATCCTGTTTAAATCAATTTCTAAATTAGGTGCTTCAAAATGTTTTTCAGGGTAGCCAGCTACACCAGAACAAAACTGCGTTTTACCACCATTTTTAATATCCTCATCAATATAAATACCATGGTTCATATTGGTAACTTGCTTCAATAAATCAATACCATATTTATGGCCATCTGTTTCGGCTTCAAAACTTGCTTCGTTTTTAGCGGCATCACCACGCAAAACCAATACATTATCTATACCTAAAAAATCTAAATCTATTAACGCGTCTTCTGTTTCTCTTTTAGTAAAACCACCACAAATAATATGTGGTACCGCATCAATTTTATAATGGTTCATTACTGCTGCACAAATACCAACAGTACCTGGTCTTTTACGCACTTCAACTTTTTCAAAAGTCGCATCCATTTTCTTTTTAAACATCGTCTCGCTACGGTGATACGTAACATTTATCCAACTTGGTTTAAAATCCATTAGCGGGTCTAAATGATCATAAATAGTAGTTATTGTTTTGCCTTTTAATGGTGGTAATACTTCAAACGAAACAAGCGTATCTTTTGCTTGCGAAATATGTTCAGTTACTTTCATCTGTGTAGTTTAAAGGTTGCAATATAAACCATTGATTAATTGATGGATATGATTTTAAACGATTGAGATAGGTGTTATGTTTTATCTGTGTAATAATTTAGTTGCATCGGTGCAAATTATAAACAAATATTAAAGTCTTTATTAACGGTTCAACTAATAATATATTACGGTTATTTTTGTTTAAATAATTATATTTTGAGTTTAAAAATACATACAGACAATTTACAAAAAAGTTATAAAGGTCGTACTGTTGTTAATAACGTGTCGATAGAAGTAAAACAAGGTGAAATTGTTGGTTTATTAGGGCCTAATGGTGCAGGAAAAACCACTACCTTTTATATGGTTGTAGGTTTAATTAAACCAGATGTAGGAAAAGTGTATTTAAATGAAATAGATATTACCAAGTTACCTATGTATAAACGTGCACAAATGGGTATTGGTTATTTACCACAAGAAGCTAGTGTTTTTAGAAAACTAAGTGTTGAGGATAATATTATGGCTGTTTTAGAGATGACCAAATTAAAGAAAATAGAACGAAATGCTAAATTAGAAACTTTGTTAACTGAATTTAATTTGCACCATGTGCGTAAAAATAATGGTGATAGTTTAAGCGGTGGCGAAAGACGCAGAACTGAAATTGCTAGAGCTTTAGCTGTCGACCCTAAATTTATTTTGTTAGATGAGCCCTTTGCAGGTGTTGACCCAATTGCTGTTGAGGATATTCAAGCTGTAGTAGCAAAATTAAAATATAAAAATATTGGTATTTTAATAACCGATCATAATGTAAATGAAACCTTGTCTATTTGTGATAGAGCCTATTTGCTGATTGAAGGGAAAATATTTAAACACGGAACAGCCGAGCAATTAGCCGATGATGAACAAGTTAGAAGATTATATCTAGGTACTAATTTTGAACTGAAACGAAAGGATTGGATAATTGATATGGTGCGAGAAAATGCTGAATTGGTACAAAAAGAATACAATATTTCTGAGACAATATAAACAAATCTGGCAATTTCAATTAAGAAATTGCCAGATTTAACTGTAACATTTTGATTACTTACAGTTTACCATTTGCATTGTATAGCTTCTCTGCTGCTTCTGCTTTTTCAAAATCTAACACTACACCATTTATACAAAACCTTAAACCTGTAGGTTTTGGTCCATCCTCAAACACATGACCCAAGTGGGCTTTACATCTACCACATTGTGTTTCGGTTCGCTTCATTCCATGTGTATTATCTGGAGTATAAATAATAGCTGCTTTATTTATTGGTTCGTAGAAGCTAGGCCAACCACAACCACTTTCAAACTTTGCATCACTTTTAAACAATGGGTTGCCACAGGCTGCACAGTAAAATGTACCCACCTCTTTTGATGTTTCAAATTTGCTAGTAAAAGGTCGTTCAGTACCTTTTTGCCTAGCTACATAATACATATCTGGGCTAAGCATTTCTTTCCATTCTTCTTCTTTTAAATCTACTTTAGTACTATCTGTTTTAGAATAAATAGCATTTTTTGTATTGTCGTTCATTATTTTTCTTTTAATATTTAAAAATAACATCTTTAAAAATAGAATGTTGCAAAAATTACACCGTAACAAATAATATTATAATTATAAATATCTAATTGTTGTTTATAGGTTGTACCTTTTTATTTCACTTAGTACTAAGCAAACCCTTACAAAAAAGTCATATTTATTAGCAGCTAAATTTTTTTTAAGTAGCAAAGCATATATTTGTCCTTCACGCAACCACATACTCACAATGTTTAATATAATTCTATTTGGCCCTCCTGGTAGTGGAAAAGGAACCCAAAGTGAAATGCTAATTGTAAAGTATGGTCTGGTACATTTATCTACTGGTGATATTTTGCGTAGAGAAATTGCGGCAGGCACAGCTCTAGGCATAGAGGCAAAAAGCATCATGGATAAGGGTGAGTTGGTACCAGACGAGGTAGTTATTGGTATGATAAGTTCAGCACTGGATGCAAACCCTAGCGCAAAAGGTTTTTTGTTTGATGGTTTTCCGCGTACAACTGCACAAGCTGCAGCTTTAGATAAATTATTAAGCTTAAAGGGAACAGAAATAGGCGTTGTTCTAGCATTAGATGTGTCAGAACAAGAATTGGCAAAAAGGTTATTAAATCGTGGATTAACTAGTGGACGCAGCGATGATACAAATGCGGTTGTCATAAAGACACGCATTGCTGAGTACCATAAGAAAACATCTATTGTGGCCAACTACTATAAGCAATTTAATAAGGTAAAAAATATTCATGGCGAAGGCACTGTTCAAGAAATATTTACCTTGTTAAGCGCAGAAATAGAAGATTATATATAAATTAAACACCCAATACCAACTGCTGGTCCCGTAATCTTTTACGGGATTTTTATTTTACTACTAGAAGTAACTTGGCTTTAATTGTATTATTCACTTGTACGTTTATACCATTACTCAGTTTTTATCAAAGCGTTACAAAAAACTATTGCAGGAAGGTCATTATCGTAAGTACAACAATTTTCTTAATTTTCATCAATGTAATTACTGCTGTAATTTGCCAACTAATTCTTAACTAAACCTCCATAAATTAAATTGCCAACAATCTATTTAATCTATATACTTTTACAGTCTCAAAAAAATCATAAAATTAAAAGCAGTTGAAAAACACAACTTCATATACAACAGCAATACAGTTACCAACTGTATTGCCTGCTTTTATTACTCCGCAACCCAGACGTGGTTGCTGATAGGACGAGCAGTTGGCAGTTGCCCCTATCAGTGAACCTTTTCCGAGCTTAGAAACCCTTTTTTATGAGCGTTTACGTTTTAAGAAGCATCAATCATTTTTTTAATTTTTTACATTGGATCATCAGGATATTATTGTTCGTGTAGCTAATCACCTTGATACGCATTACGCATTACGCATTACAGATGAGATGGAAGCATCGGCAAAAGCCCGCGGTACAGGTATTGCTAAACGCAGCCCAGCATATATTGCAAACAAAATGCTGGAAGGTAAAGCTATTATAGCTTTACTACCAAGTGGTCAGTGGGTTGGTTTTTGTTATATAGAAGAATGGAGCCACGGAAAATTTGTGGCTAATAGTGGTTTAATTGTAGCACCAGAATTTAGAAAAAGTGGTGTAGCAAAATTAATCAAACAACGGATTTTTAACCTGTCAAGGGAAAAATATCCTGAATCTAAAATTTTTGGCTTAACAACTGGTTTAGCTGTAATGAAAATTAATAGCGATTTAGGCTACGAACCAGTTACTTACAGCGAATTAACCGATGATGAAGTATTTTGGGCTGGTTGTAAAAGCTGTGTCAATTATGACATATTGATGAGTAAAGAGCGAAAAAACTGTATGTGTACAGCCATGCTTTTTGACCCTAAAGAGCAAAAACCAAAAGAAACAGCAGCAGACTTTAAAGAAAATTCAAGTTTATACGACCGTTTTTCGAGACTTAAACAAAGCAAATTATTGCAATGGTTTAAGAAGAAGAACGAGCAAAGTAATAACACGAAAAACAAGTCTTTTTTCTACTTTCTTTTTAATTAATAAACTAGTCCATTTACATACATAATTTACAGAATATGGTTCAGGAAATTAAACAAGTGGTTTTAGGTTTTAGTGGTGGTTTAGACACTACTTTTTGTGTAAAATATTTAACCGAAGACAGAGGTTTTGATGTACACAGTGTGATTGTAAACACAGGCGGTTTTACTGAAGAAGAATTAGTGCATGTAGAAGCTCATGCGTATAAATTAGGTGTAAAAACACACACAACAATAAATGCTGTTGAAGGTTATTACGATAGTATTATTAAGTACTTGATTTATGGAAATGTTTTAAAAAACAACACCTATCCATTAAGTGTAAGTGCCGAACGTTTAAGCCAAGCATTACACATAGCAGAACATGCTAAAAAATTAGATGCAGTTGCCGTAGCACATGGTAGCACTGGTGCAGGTAACGATCAAGTACGTTTTGATATGATTTTTCACATTATGATTCCTGGTGTTGAAATCATCACGCCTATTCGCGATTTAAGATTAAGCCGTGAAGACGAAATTGATTATTTAAAGAAAAAAGGGGTTGACATGAACTTTGAAAAAAGCATGTACAGCATTAATAAAGGCTTGTGGGGCACTAGTGTTGGTGGTAAAGAAACTTTGCAAAGCAAAGGGATGCTACCAGAAAGCGTATGGCCTACCCAAGTAACTAAAACAGATAGTGAAGACGTTAC
Source organism: Chitinophagales bacterium (assembly GCA_038327865.1). GTDB lineage: Bacteria > Bacteroidota > Bacteroidia > Chitinophagales > Chitinophagaceae > Parasediminibacterium. The sequence continues at coordinate 33,320 of JBBQLL010000008.1, forward strand.
ATTATCGTTTGAAAAGGGAGAACTGAAAGCTATTAATGGTCAAGTTTTCACTCATCCATCAAAAGCCATTCAATATTTACAAACCATCGCTGGTGCTTATGGTATTGGTCGTGATATTCACGTTGGCGATACCATTATTGGTATTAAAGGTCGTGTTGGCTTTGAAGCTGCCGCACCAATGGTGATTCTAAAAGCGCACCATGCTTTGGAAAAGCATGTGCTTACCAAGTGGCAACTTAATTGGAAAGATCAGTTAGCGCAATTTTATGGTAACTGGTTACATGAAGGGCAAATTTTAGATCCCGTGATGCGTGATATCGAAGCTTATTTAAGTAATAGTCAGCAAAACGTAACTGGTGATGTATTTGTACAATTATTCCCTTACCGTTTTCAAGTAATTGGTATAGAAAGTGCGTACGATTTAATGAGTGCAAAGTTTGGAAAATACGGAGAAATGAATACCGGTTTTACTGGCGAAGATGTGAGAGGTTTTAGTAAAATTTTCGGTAACCAAACGTCTATTTGGAATAAGGTTAACGAAAGCAACAAATAAATCATGATTAGAGTAGGCATAATAGGAGGTGCTGGATATACAGGCGGCGAATTAATTCGTTTGTTGATCAATCACCCAGAAGTAGAAATAGCTTTTGTACAAAGCGGTAGTAATGTAGGCAATGTGTTAAGCAAGGTTCATGCAGACTTAATTGGCGAAACCGATAGTCTATTTTCAGCAGAACATCATTATAATGTTGATGTAATCTTCTTTTGTGCTGGTCATGGCGAAGCCAAGAAATTTTTGCAGGAAAATGATATTCCTGTTCACATTAAATTGATTGATATTGGTAACGATTTTCGCCTACTAGCAGATGCTTTTATTAAAGGCAGAAACTTCGTTTATGGCTTACCAGAAATTAATAGAGAAGCGATAAAGCAAGCTGATAGTATTGCCAATCCTGGTTGTTTTGCAACTGCCATACAGTTAGGGTTATTGCCTTTTGCAAAAGCTGGCTTATTGACTGATGTTGACGTTTATACAACTGGAATTACAGGTAGTACGGGTGCTGGTCAAGGCTTAAGTTCTACATCTCATTTTAGCTGGAGAGCTAATAATATCTCGCCATATAAAACCTTAACGCATCAGCATTTGGGTGAAATCTATCAGTCATTACACCAAGCAGACAATCGTTTTCCAAGTACCCCTTTAGAGGCTGGGGGTGAAATTAATTTTGTACCATGGCGTGGCGATTTCACGCGTGGTATTTTTATCAGTTCTACATTTAAATGTAAAGATAAAAATGCTGTTATTTCTGCATTTGAAGCTGCTTATAATGATGAACCATTTACCAAAAAATCTATTAACGCAATTCATTTAAAGCAAGTAGTAAACACCAACAAATGTCTCATTAATATTGAGATTATTAGCGATAAAATCGTTGTCCATTCAGCAATTGATAATTTAATAAAAGGTGCATCAGGACAAGCAGTTCAAAATATGAATTTGATGTTTGGCTTTGATGAAACAATGGGACTAAAATTAAAGGCAACTGGTTTTTAATTCGTTAATTTAATAAAATTAGTGTTATAAAATGAAACTCTTCGACGTTTATCCGCTTAACAATATCACTATTACAAAAGCATTAGGCTGCAATGTGTGGGACGAAAATGGTACACAATATTTAGACATGTATGGTGGTCATGCTGTTATTAGTATTGGTCATACACATCCATATTGGGTAAAAGCAATTGAAACGCAGTTAGAGAAAATCGCCTTCTATTCAAACTCTATCGTTATTCCATTACAGCAACAATTGGCTGATAAATTGGGTAAGGTGAGTGGTAAAGAAGATTATCAATTGTTTTTGTGTAATAGTGGTGCCGAAGCCAATGAAAATGCTTTGAAATTGGCTAGTTTTCATAACCGCAAAAAAAAGGTCATTGCTTTTTCAAAATCATTTCATGGCCGTACTTCTTTAGCTGTTGCAGTAACTGATAATCCATCAATTGTTGCGCCAATTAACGAAACGGATAATGTTATTTTTCTGCCTTTTAATGATGGAGCCGCCTTAATAGGCTGTTTCCGAAATCATGGCAATGAGATTTCTTCGGTAATTGTAGAAGGTATTCAAGGTGTAGGCGGCATTATTGAGGCAAACGATACCTTTTTGCAATTAATTCGTTCTTTGTGCGATGCTCACAATGCAGTATATATTGCTGATAGCGTACAATGTGGTTATGGTCGTACCGGTCAGTTTTTCGCTCACGACTATGCAGGTGTTAATGCGGATATTTATTCTATGGCAAAAGGTATGGGCAATGGTTTTCCAATTGGTGGTATTTTAATTGCACCACATATCAAACCAAAGGATGGCTTGCTAGGTACCACTTTTGGGGGTAATCAATTGGCCTGTGCAGCAGCTTTATCGGTACTTGAAATAATAGAGCAAGACAAGTTAATGGCCAACGCCTCAACCGTGGGTGCTTATTTACAAGAAGAACTAAAAAAAATAACAGTTTTACAAAACGTACGTGGTAAAGGTTTAATGATTGGTTTTGATGTACCAGATAGTTTAAAAGATTTAAAGAAAATATTGTTATTTACGTATCACGTTTTTACAGGCGAAGCAAAGCCCAAAGTAATACGGTTGTTACCATCTTTGGCACTAACAATGGTGCAAGCAAATGAGTTTTTAACTGCCTTAAAATCTGCGATTAAAGAATTACAAGCCCTCTAAACTGATTAATGAATGCAAAATGGCTGACATGTAAAATAATATCCACAAATTTGCGTCAGAACCTTTACTATGCAATTACCTTCTACTTTACTTGAAAATGCAGTGTCACAATTTGCCAAACTGCCAGGTATTGGTAAAAAGACCGCCTTGAGGTTAGTATTGCATTTGCTTAAACAAGATGTAAATGACGTGCAACATTTTGGCGAAACAATCGCTAAAATGCGGCGAGATATAAGGTTTTGCCAGCGGTGTTTTAACGTAAGCGATGCTGATATTTGTAGCATTTGCAGCAACAACACACGTAAGCAAAATATGATTTGTGTTGTAGAAACAATTCGTGATGTGATTGCTATTGAAAGTACCCAACAATATAATGGCACGTACCATGTTTTGGGGGGTATTATTTCTCCATTGGATGGTATTGGTCCAGAGCAATTAACTATTGAAGCCTTGGTAAATCGTATAGAAAAAGAACAAACCGAAGAATTATTATTTGCCCTTAATCCTAATATTCAAGGCGATACGACTATCTATTATATTCAGCGAAAAATTGGACAATTTAAGTGTCATGTTACCACTATTTCTCGTGGTATTGCATTTGGTGGTGAGTTAGAATATGCAGATGAAATGACCTTGGCTAGAAGTATTGCTAATAGGTTACCGGTTGGGCAGTATGTGAAATAATCGTCGCGTTGTAATGACGAAAATTTAGCTTAAACTTGGCTCTACCCAAGCATCGCTTTCCTTTAATAGCTTAATTAATTCATCAACAGCAATATCACTATCAATATTTTTCTTTACCACTTCTTTACCACGATATAAGGTTATTTTTCCAACACCACTACCAACATAGCCAAAATCTGCATCGGCCATCTCGCCCGGTCCATTAACAATACAACCCATAATAGCAATTTTTACACCTTTTAAATGATTGGTAACATTACGAATTTTAGCGGTAGTTTCTTGTAAATCAAATAACGTTCTACCACAACTAGGGCAAGAAATATATTCTGTTTTAGAAATTCTTGTACGTGTTGCTTGTAAAATAGAAAATGCGGTTGAATTGATAAATTGCTCAACAGAATTATTACTTGAGTAGTTTCTGCCTGTTGTATTTTTAAAACTCGTGTCTTGGTTCTTGTATGATTCTAGCGTCATACCAAAACAAACACCATCACCAAAACCATCTAATAATAATGCACCCGCTTCGGTAGAATAATGAATTAAATGTTCGTCTGGTGTTTGCCAATTACTATCTGTAATGATGATGACCGGGTTTTCTATCTGACGATTAAGTAATTCTATACACATCCTGCGAATGCATTGCATTGCATTTTTTCTAGTAGACGATAAACATAGAACGACAGCCTTATCATTTGCTAGTTCATCTAAAAAAGTATAGTCGTTAATGGTTGTTTCATCGCTAAAACAATCAAGCATAACAAAATTTAAGACTGAATTTTTTGTGTCGGATGCTACAAAACCCTTTCCATCATAAATAGGAAAATACGTTTCCTTGTCATTTGCAGCTTCGCTATAATTAGGCCATGTAATTACTTTTAATGTACCAGGTAGTGCAAAATCTAATACAGCCTTTCCTGTAAAAATAAAATCTGCTGCCGCATCGTTAATATTCCATTTGTCGCTGACTTCGTCATATTTATAACCAATGCTTTCTAGCGATGTTGGCGTAATTGTTTCAAGTTTGCTTAAGTCAGCAATTACTACTGGTACATGGTTGTGGCCTATATTACTAACAGCAAATGTTTTACGACGTTGGTAAGTAAAGGGAGAGTAAGGAAGACGAGAAGAAGTAGGTGAGTCTGTGAGTCCGTTAGTTAAATCTTCAGATGCTTTGCCTTTTGTACTTTCGGTTTTCCCAGCTTCATATCTTTTTACCAAATCTTTACAAACAGGAATCTCAAATTCTGGGTCTTCGGTTAATGATACTCGAATTGTATCACCAATACCATCTTCTAACAAGGTACCAATACCAGCGGCACTTTTTACTCTGCCATCTTCACCATCACCAGCTTCTGTTACGCCCAAATGCAACGGATAAATTTCACCAAACTCATTCTCCATTTGTTGAATTAATAACCTATACGCTTGCACCATCACTTTTGGGTTACTAGCCTTCATACTAAGGATGATATTGTGGTAGCTCTCGCCACGAGCAATGCGTAAAAACTCCATAGCACTTTCAACCATGCCCATCGGTGTATCGCCATAGCGGCTCATAATTCTATCACTTAAACTACCATGATTGGTACCAATGCGCATGGCAGTACCATACTCTTTACAAATTTTAACTAATGGCGTAAACCGCTCAGTAATGCGGTCTATTTCTTCGGCATATTCAAGGTCTGTATAATCAATCTGTTCAAACTTTTTCTTATCAACATAATTACCAGGATTAACTCTAACTTTTTCAATAATCCTAGCAGCAATTTCGGCCGCATTTGGTGTAAAATGAATATCGGCAATCAAGGGTGTATTGTAACCACGTTTTCGTAATTCTTTTTTAATATTTAGCAGGTTCTCGGCTTCATTTTTACTAGGTGCTGTAATGCGTACCAACTCTGCACCAGCTTCAATACAGCGGATGGTTTGCTCTACGGTAGCCATCGTATCCATGGTGTTAGTGGTGGTCATAGTTTGTAAGCGTATCGGATGATTGTTGCCTAATAACAAGTCGCCAATTTTAACTTCTTTAGTTATTAAACGTTTGTATTGAGTGAGTGAATTACAATAAAGTTGCATTAATAATTAGATGAAGTGATAATACGATAAAGATATAATTAGTTGCAAAAATAACAAAGAAGTATAACTATAGTTGGAGACGATTTGGCGTAAAACATTTACCAATCTTTTTCCTGCCTTGATGGTTTTGTTTTCTGTTGTTGAATTACTTTTTGCAAACGCTTTTCTTCGTTGCGAAGCATGTCTAATTGTTGTTCTGCTTGTTCTTTGGTTAATGGTTTTTCATTTGGTTTTTGGTTCTTGTCATTCTCGTTTTCTTGTTTATTTTCTTTTGGTTTTTCTTTGTTTATTTGAGATAATACTTTTTGTAAATTTTCTCGTGTTTCCTCGTCGCTATTATTCAATTTTAACGATTGTTTTAAAGACTGCAATGCTTCTTGAAATTGTTGCTGTTTTATTTCCGCAACAGCTTTGTTATAATATGCTTTTGCTTGTAATTCTGTATTAGTACTGGTTTCTGCGGTAGTTTGGTATTGTTTGATAGCGTCACCAAATAAATTTTGTTTAAACAAGCTATTTCCTTTGTTGTATAAGGCAATAGTATTTTTACTATCAATTTTTAAGGCGTCATCATAAGCTTTCTCAGCATTTTTTACATCGCCTTTTTTATATAACGCATTGGCTTTTATAATACTATTATTTGCTGTTTGTGCCAATGACAACAAACAGCAATGTACCGTAAATATCGTGAAGACTATTTTCAATTAATCTGCATTTTTTTCTCGCTAAAAAATGACTCTACCAACAATAAAATAACCGCAACCAAAAGAAATACAACATAAAAACTTTTATAATCTATAAAACCTCCAGCACCGCCAATGGTTTTTGTTTCCATGTTGCTCAAAGTATTTACTAATTGATTAGCCACCTCTGTTGTATTTGTTAATCTATGATAAGTACCACCCGCTTCATTAGATAATTGTTGCAGTAAGTCAGCATTTAGCTTAGTAATAATTGTTTGTCCGTTAATATCTCTTTTATAAGTATCTATACCAGTTTCTTTTATGGGCGCTCCTTCAACTGAGCCAACACCAATAGTGTGTAACACAACACCAGTTTCGGCTAATGCTTTTGTTGCGTCTAGTGCTTTTTCATCATGATCTTCACCGTCAGAAATTAATATAGCGGCTTTATACTTTTTTTCTTTTACATCAAGACTTGTTTTGCATAGGTTTAGAGCATCGCTTATTACTGTTCCTTGTACAGTAACAATATCTGGTGTTGCGTTGCTTACAAACATTTTAGTAGCAGCAGCATCAGCGGTTAATGGCATTTGTAAATATGCTTCGCCGGCAAATACAATTAGACCAATTTTATTACCAGGTAGTTGATCTGTCAATTGATAAATTAGTTGTTTGGCTTTGTCTAGTCGCGTTGGTTTTTCATCTTGACTTAGCATACTCTTACTAACATCTAGCAGAATCATTATATCTATTCCTTTTGTACTAGAACCCTTTACTGCCAAAGGTTTGCGTAAGTTTGCAGCACTAATTAGTAGCAAACCAATTGCAACTAAAATTGCTACAATTTTTAAATTGTATTTTTTGTGAGAATAAGTTTTTGTAAGCTGATTAATTAGCCTTTCATCACCCAATAATTGTCTTTTTTTTTGTTTCCACTTAAGTACATATAAAAATAAGCCTACTAATGGTAACAGTATTACCAAACCATATAAAAATTGTATGTATTGAAAGTGAAGCATAATTTAGAAGTAGCAAGTTACAGGTTTTGCGTTCGTTTTAGTTGATGCCTAATCTACAAAAATAACAAGCCGTAAAACATTTTGCGGCTTGTTATTTTAATCTGGGTAATAAGTAATGTTGTCTTGAGGTGATTCTGTTATACCTAGAATTATATCGTTTCTTGTTTTTAATAAATATTTTAGTACAATAACTAAAAGTCTAAACAGAACGTAACTAATCATAGTTACTATTTTTTTCCTTCAAAAAAGCCATAACCTTTCAAAATTTGTTTTAACATGTCTACTCTTACAGCAGCGTTAGTATCTTTTTTACCTTCAATATTTAATACAAAAAAATAAGGGTGGCGGTTTTCTTCAATCCAGCCAACTGCCCAACCTAAAGCATTGCCATTTTCTGTATTAGCCCACCCAGTTTTGTATGCCAAAGTATAGTTAGTATTAGTTTCACGAATCATCATTTTGCGCACTATTTCTTGTGTTCGTCTTTGAAAGCCTAATTGATAAAAGTATAGTTTTTTTACAATGCCCAATTGCTCGTCAGCGGTTATTTTCAGTGAATTATCTAGCCAAAATGTATCAATTTTTGTTTTAATTTTTGCCGTACCATAATGCATACTATCTAAGTATTGTTGCATGGTATCTTTGCCAATTCTTCTTGCCACTTCTTGGTAGTAAGGTACAGATGAATACTCAAAAGCTTCCGCCATTGTTAAGTCCCTGTTCCAATTTTTAGCGGTATCACCATTACCAAAAATTCTTATAATGCCATCCCATTTAATAACCATTTTTTCGTTTACAACCCTACCCGTTTCTATACCAATTAAGCTATTAACTATTTTAAAGGTACTTGCGGGTAAATAAGCAGAGTCTCTATAGCGTTTAAGATTATAAATAGTGAACTCGCCCGTGGCATTATCAAACATCCCAAAACTACCAATGACCTTATTGCTATCAAAAATTGGTTTTATTCCATTATCAATTTTAACGTTGTTTGGGCTGCAACAAGTAATTAAGCTTATAAGTATTATACTTGTAACTATTTTAAAAAATGTGAAATAGGTAAACCTCATTTAAATATTTTTATAGGTGCAAATGTAGCTGATACATAAACCATAATTACACATGATACTACCAGAAAAGCAAATACCAGCTATACAAACAACAAAGCTGTTACAATATAGCTTTGCATTAATTAATAATCCGCTAAAAGCAATATCTAGTATTGTTGCTGCGTACGGTGATATATCGCTTCTTAAAATTTCTAAAATTGGTAGTATAGTTTTTATAAATCATCCCGACTATGTAAAACATATTTTAAAAGACAATCAAGATAATTACTCACGTAGAAAAGCGATAAAACAGCCTGGTTTTACTGGGTTGCAAAATTTGTTAGGGAATGGTATTTTTATGAGTGATGGTGACGATTGGGAGGCGCAACATAAATTATTGCGACAGCTTTTTTCTGTTACATCTATCAATGCTACTTTACCAATTATTACTGATGAATTGGCAGAATTAATTGCGAATTGGCAGACACGGATTAAAAAAAATCCAATAATTGATGTTGAAAATGAGATGTATTTGTTACTGCTTAAGATAATGCTACGTTCACATGTTTCTAACGAGCTTAGTTATGACTACGATGCAATACTCCAATATTTAAAAGGATTTATGGATATATCTGGTACTAAGTCAATTTTTATGGCACAGCTTAAGGCGTTTGTACTACAACCATTTGGTATTAAATATAAATATACCAAACCAGATAAGTACTTGCAACAGCTTTTTACTATTGTAGATAAATTAGTAGACGATTTAGTGCGTGAGCAATACAAACCAGTAGGATTGTTTGAATTATTGTTGATAGATTACAAAAACCACCTAGTTAGTAAGCAAGATATAAAAGATCAGTTATTAAATTTTCTATTCGCAGGTTTTGATACCACATCTACAGCTATTACTTGGACGCTTTTTAATCTTGCAACTTATCCTGTGGTACAACAACAAGTAAAAGATGAATTGGCTACTGGTTTAAGAGATAACAATGCGCCAATTGCTAGTTTGCAATTACCCATTTTAGAAAAAGTAATTAAAGAGTCGTTACGATTATATCCGCCGGTATGGTCTTATGCACGGGAGGCAATTGCAAATGATACAATTAATGGCTATAAAATTCCTGCTAAAGCATTGGTGCTTATTAGTTCGTATGCGCTACATAGGCACAAAGACTTTTGGCCACAACCAAATGATTTTAATATAACTAATTTCGACAAAGAAAATTTCAAGGGTAAAAACTTTGCATATATTCCTTTTGGTCAAGGTAAACGTATGTGTATTGGTAGGGCATTGGCTGATTATCAAATGCAAATGATACTGGGGCAATTGTTGCAATCGTTTCATTTTCAACCAATTACAACTAAAGTGCCTGTCATTAATCCGAATATTATTATAAAAGCCACTAAACCAATTAAATTGCAGGTTAAAGCAATGCTTAAATAATTGTAAAACAGTATTTACTTACGCCTTACTTGTATGTCAGAGAAAAAATTCGTTATAAAAGAACTGTCAATTGACAAGAAAATTGTTGCAGATATAGCAAGATTTAATAAATATGTTAATTTGATGCATGGTCTCTTTCAAATTGATATTTCTGATATTAGACAACAAATTAAGGTTGCCAAAAGAGAGTCTAATGTTTCTGTATCAATATTAAGTTGTCTTTTATTTTGTTTTGCCCGTGCTTTAGATAAAAATAAAGATGCGTTTGCATTGTTGGGCAAAAACAATAAATTATATCAATTTGACGAAGCAGATGTTTTTTTCCCTTTTGAATTAAACCAGAGTGGCGAAAAATTTATATGGTATAAAATAATAAAACGTGTTAATAAAAAAACAGTTATAGAGTTAGAAAACGATTTGAAAAGTTTGCTACTGATGAAAAAGGTTTTTACAAAGTACGAACGGTTTTTTATGAAATTTCCCGGTTTTATACGACGTTTATTTTACCGCCGTACCATGACAAATCCACTTATTAGAAAAAGTTATGTTGGTAGTGTTTACTTTAGTTCTACTATACATAGTGGTAACACAAGAGTTATTTCGTATGGGCTACCAACTCATTTTCACTCAGTTGGTATGTTTATAGGTACTTTTATTGATGTAAAAAATCCAATAATTGATAAGCCCAGTGCCAATATACTTGGTGTTACATTATCACTAGATCACCTAATTAGCGATGGACCAATGCTGGCCCGTTTAATTAGAGAATTTGTTTTTCAAGTAGAAAATTTTAAAATTTAGTATGGCAAATACTACTTCAAAAATAGAAGTCCCAACAAATATTCCTTGGTATAAATTGTCTTATCATGCTTTTAGCATGTTGGCTAATCCTCTAAAGGCAATTTATAATATGATTGAAACCTACGGCGATATTTTTGCTTTTAAGATTGGAAATATGCGCAGCTTTATTTTCATAAATCATCCAGATTATGTAAAGCATGTACTAAAAGATAATGTAGATAATTATTCAAGAGGTAAGGCATTAAAACTGTCTACATCGGGTTTAGAAGAAATGCTGGGTAATGGTATTTTTATTAGCGAAGGCAACGATTGGGAATTTCAACACAAACTATTAAAAGGTCTTTTCTCGCCAACTGCTATTGAGGGTACATTACCAGTTCTTACAAACGAAATTGAAAAATTAATCAGTAAATGGAATGATGATTTGCCCACCAATAATATTGTGAATATTGAGTACGATATTCATTTATTAATGCTTAAAATAATGCTTCGCTCTCATATCTGTGAAAATTATGAATTTAATTTTAAAGAAATATTTAATACGTATAATGCTAGAATTGAAGCATCTAGCTGGAATGTTGGTGCTGTTTCAGAAGCAAAGTCATTTTTCTTAAAACCACTTGGTATTAATTACGAATATAATAAACACCAACAGCATATTGATAAATTAAATGCTTTTGCTGACTCATTAGTTCAAGAATTGATAGCTGAAACATTTATTCCTTCTGGCTTATTTGCCGTAATGTTAGGAGAATATAAGCAGCAACGTGTTTCATTAAAAGATATTAGAGACCAACTATTTAATTTTTTATTAGCTGGCTTCGAAACAACAGCTACTGCCATTTCTTGGTTATTGTACAATATTGCAGCGCAGCCTTTATTGCAATCAAAGCTTAGGGCAGAAATACAAATTATTAATAATGAACTTACTGAAACTTTACGGCAAGCTACAACACTTCAATTAGCTATTAAAGAATCTTTACGTTTATATGCACCAGTTTGGTCAACAGCTCGCATTGCTGTGCATGATGACATTATAGGCGGAAAATTTATTAAAGCCAAAAGTGTTATCGTTATTAATTCGTATGCATTGCATAGGCACAAAACAATTTGGCCATCTGGCGATAAATTTTCCTTGGATAATTTTGACAAAGATAATTTTAGAGGCAAAACTTTCGCTTATATACCTTACAGCCAAGGCAAGCGAATTTGTATTGGTATGGCACTAGCAGATTTTCAAATACAGACAATTGTTACTGCATTGTTACAAACTTTTCATTTTGAAACTATTAATAATAAAAAACCTATTGTAAAAGCAAATATTATCATAAAAGCTAGTCCTGCTATTCAACTGAAATTGTCTAAAGTTTCAGCTTCTTAGGGCTATTTTAGTACGTTCAATTCATTTCCAACTTTTATAAATGCAGCAATGGCTTTGTCCAAATGATCTTGCGTGTGAGCAGCACTTAATTGCACTCTAATTCTTGCTAAGCCCTTTGCAACTACTGGATAAAAGAAGCCGATAACATAAATACCCTCCTCTAATAGTGCTGCTGCAAAATTTTGTGCTATTTCTGCCTCATATAGCATTATTGGAACTATTGGATGATCACTCTTTTTAATATCAAATCCTGCTGAAGTCATTTTTTCTCTAAAATAGTTTGTATTATATTCTAGTTTGTCTCTTAGCGTTGTAGTTTCTGTAAGCATATCTAATACGGCAATACTTGCCCCAACAATGCACGGCGCCAATGTATTTGAGAATAAATAAGGTCGCGAACGTTGGCGTAAAATTTCAATAATTTCTTTTCTGCCAGATGTAAAACCACCACTAGCTCCACCCAAGGCTTTGCCTAATGTGCCCGTAATAATATCTATTTTACCCATTACACCCATATACTCATGTGTACCTCTGCCTGTTTTACCTAAAAATCCAGATGAGTGGCACTCATCGATCATCACAATTGCATCATATTTATCTGCTAAATCACAAATTTTGTCCAATTGAGCTATTGTACCATCCATACTAAAGCTTCCATCGGTAACTATAATGCGGCTTCTTAAGTGTTTGCTTGCATTAAGTTTATCCTCTAAATCTTCCATATTATTATGCTCATAACGGTAACGCTGTGCTTTACATAATCTTACACCATCAATAATGCTTGCATGGTTTAAACTATCACTAATTATAGCGTCAGCTTCATTAAATAGTGGTTCAAACACCCCACCATTTGCATCAAATGCTGCGGCATATAAAATAGTATCTTCTGTGCCTAGAAAGTCAGCTATTTTTTTTTCTAATTCTTTATGTATGTCTTGCGTACCGCAAATAAAACGTACACTACTCATGCCATAACCATGTGTGTCAATGGCTTTGTGTGCAGCTTCTATAACCTTAGGATGAGACGATAAACCAAGATAATTATTAGCGCAAAAATTTAGAACAGCCTTACCATTCACAATTATTTCTGCACCTTGTTCACTGGTTATTATACGTTCTTTTTTTAGTAAACCTTCATGTTCAATTTCATGAACTTCGTGGGTTATTCTAGCAACAAAATTTTCGTTCATAAATACATTTTATGTTTGTAAAGTTAATAGCGATTGTTAATAACGCAGGCGTTGATTTATGGTTCTATAGCTATTAAACTTTGTATAATGGTTATGTTTCGAACCCTTAATTTTACCGCCCTATAATGCTTCACAAGGAGAGTTGTCCGAGTGGTTGAAGGAGCACGCCTGGAAAGTGTGTATATGGGTAACTGTATCAAGAGTTCGAATCTCTTACTCTCCGCAAAAGCCCGAAAACACACAGTTTTCGGGCTTTTTTTTAATTGTCGGTAACAATATCTATTACATTTCCTGTTCGTTTTAAGACACCCCAGTGCTGCAATTCACCTTTAATTGCTCTCCTAAATGATCGGAATAAAACAACCATCATCAACCAACGGTAAATAATACGCTGAGGTATTAACCATATTAATTTTGACGGGTTTTCTTTATCAAATAGAAACGATAATGCTGCAATGCTAGCGTCTACTAAAGTAAAAATGATGTAATAAAAACCAATTTGTACGGCATTGTCTGTCAATAAACCAATTATCATTAAAATATCTGCTATTGGCGTAAAAAATGGGACTATATATTTAAATACTAAAATATCTGGCATGGCAACAAGCCCTAGTGACTTATGGTTCGTGTTGAACATTAAATCTCTGTTTTTATAAAACGTTTGCATAACCCCAAAACTCCATCTGTAACGTTGTTTCATAAACTGTTTTACGGTTTCTGGCGCCTCTGTGTAGGCAATTGCTTTTGGTTCATTGGCAATAGCGTAACCAGCCCTTAAAATACGTATTGTAATGTCACAATCTTCGGCTAGGGTATCTGTTGTAAAGCCGCCAGCATCTATTAGTGCTTGCTTTCTAAACGCTCCAATGGCACCAGGTACAACTGTTATTGCATTTACATAAGCAAACCCTTTTCTATCAAAATTTTGACTAGTTATGTATTCTATACTTTGCCATTTTGTTAGCATGTTTACTTCATTGCCAACTTTTACTGTTCCTGCAACAGCACCTATTATTCTTGCGCTTGGCTGTTGCTGTATAAAGAAACTATCCATTAATCTACTTACTGCGTTAGGTGCCAATTTGGTATCGGCATCAATACAAATCAAATAATCTGCTGTCGTATTTTCAATACCATAATTTAGAGCCGAAGCTTTACCACCATTAGTTTTAGTAAATAATTTTATGATAGAGTGATTGCTAAAAACCTCGCTAACTTTAGCCCATGTTTCATCTTTGCTCCCGTCATCTATAAACAAAATTTCAAAGTTTGGGTAATCGCATTTTAATAAATTATTTAGTGACCCAATAACATTTATTTCTTCATTATATGCAGGAACAATAATGGAAACCAGGGGATAATTAGTAGGGATAATAGTAATAAGATTTTTCTCTTTTTTCTTTTGTAAAATTGCTAAAACGCCCAGAGTTACCAGTCTGATAGCACTTAACAACATAAAAACTAAAAAAAGCACGAAGAAAATATAACCACATAAATAACCAAATTCAGCTAATGCATAATTTATTTGCAACAAATAATAACCATTCCCATGGGGTACTGGTGGCATCATATCATCAGGTTTTTTACCAAGTAAATTTGCAACTGTTGTAAACTCGTATCCATGGGCTTTAAAATATCGTATTAACATACCAGTTGCTAATACTGTTTGGCTTCTGTCCCCTCCGCCATCATGCAACAAAACAATATTAATACTATCACCTGCATCTATATGATTATTATATGATCTTATTACTCTATTAAATATTGTATCGGCCGTAAAATTTTTAAAAAGCCCACGTTGCCAGTCTTCTGGGTCAAGACCCTCACCCACTGTTATATAATTTCTTGTTCTGCTAAGCGCAACAGGTATTATTTCTTCAGGTTTTTCTGGCTCATAATCGGCGTTAAATGGCGGACGGAACATAATCGTACTATGACCTGTGATACACTCAATTAACAGCCTTGTTATGTCCATTTCTAATAAGGCACGATTGGTGCTTACGAGGCTCATGTCTGGATGTGTAAACGTATGATTACCAATTTCATGACCCTCTCGAAAAATTCTTTTTACTAATGGGATATTTTTTTCTGCTTCTATACCAACAATAAAAAAAGAAGCAGGGATATGATAGTAAGCTAATGTATCTAAAATTTCTTTTGTGTACTTTGGGTCGGGTCCATCATCGTACGTTAAAACAATTTTTTTCTTGGCGGTGTAACCCCTTTTCTTTATAACATAGCTTGATGGGAGGCTATCGTATTTCTCTTCTGAAATTATCATGTCTGCTGTATCAACTTCAGATGTAATTTTTCCGTTTTTTGGTGTTGCAAGAACATCCAAAATTTCACCCTGCCCTATAAAATCAACCTCGGATAATCCTTGAACATTATTAAATTGTATGAAATTGAATGTTGAAAGTGCTTGTTTGGTCATTTTAACATTATAAAAATTCCATATTCTAATATCTTCAGCACCCAAGCGCCATAATGCTGTACCCGCTAATCCATATTCTGTTGCAAAGCGAATAGTATTAAAATTGGTAGCCGCATCTACAAAATGTACTTCGTGCAATACTTCGGTTTCATCGTAATATTGATAATGCAGATTATAACTTTCGTTATCAAAGTCAACAACTGCGTCGCTTTCTCGTGCCGTTACAAGCGCTTGTTGATAAGTTAATGGTATATCCTCTACTTTTCCAGCTTTCCAATCGTAACCATAAGCGGCTATATTCAAAATTATTTTTTTAGAAGGTACCTCTTTCGCCAAATGGTCAACGGCGGCTTCTATCCAACGTTGACTACTAATTGGTCCGGGGTCTGTACCTTCAGCATGCTCATCGTAAGCCATTAAAAAAAGATAATCGTTATATTTTGCTAACTCTTTATAGTTATAATCTTCATTAAATGGTGATACATTTTGTGTTACCATAAAACCTTTTTCATGTAACCGTTCGTATAATTCTTTTTGAAAACTGCTTAGAATTTCATTATTTGTTTCTTTTAATTCTTCAAAATCTATATTAATGCCACTGAATTTATATTTTGTTAATAGGTTTAATACATCTGAAATTAGTCGCTCTTTCTTGCTTTTATTATTTAAAATGCGGTGCAATGCTTCGCCAGAAAAATTACTATTATAATTATTTGACAAAAGTGGTATCACTTTTATTTTTGCTGCTTTTATTATATCAAATCCTGTTTTATCAATTTTTGCAATTAGTGTATCTGCATTTGGATCAATGAAGAACCATTCTGGCAAAACAAGATTCACTTTTGTGATATTTCTGCGAAGAGAAACTAAAGATTGCGGATCCCAATTAACATAAAATGCGGCTCTTATCCCCAAACTATCATCAAAAATTGCTTTGTCCACTTGTTGTAAATCACCCTCTTTTTGCCTTACAAATTTGCCTTTAGACCATTTATCTTCTATAAATTTTCGCATCCCCCTGTATTCCTTTCCCATTTTGCTTTCACGATAGGCTGGCACATCTCCGGTAAGTACTTTTTTGATGGCCCTTCCCTCTAGCGGAATATCGGGTAATGAGGCATTTATTAATGCAGCTACAACCGCAGCAACTGCAATAAATGCTATTATAATTAAGACACGTGTTCCCCATTTAAAACGTTGCCATCTATTCTGGTTGTTCGTTTGAAAAATTTGCGAAGGCTTAGACATAATGAGATTTATATAAATTTAACGTATGAACACTACAAATTAGAAAGCAATTTCTAAACACACATCTAGAGTAAAACATATGTTTTTAAGAATCAAATGCTTTAACTGAAACTTTATTTATAATAACCTGTGCGTTCTATTTCTTCACAGACAGCATCGTGTACTAAATATTGAATGCTTTTATTTTGCTTAATCGTTTTTCGTATTAAGGATGACGAAATATTTAAAAGTGGCGCATCTAGTACTTTTATATTACTTGGTAAATTTTCTTTTACAGGAAAATTTGGACGTAAATAAATTATTAGTTTGTAGTTATTTAAAAGAACATCCGAGTTTTTCCACTTGCTTATATTGCAATAGCTATCGCTACCGAGTATGATCGAAAACTCGTTTTTTGGGTATTTCTCTTGTAGATAAGTAAGTGTATCTATAGTATATGAAGGTATAGGCATTTTAAATTCAACATTACTAGCCTTTAGTTTCCTGTTTTTTTCAACAGCCAACAGTACTAAATGTAATCTATCATACTCATTTAACAAAACCGATGAGGGTTTTAAAGGGTTTTGAGGACTTACAACCAACCAAACTTGATCAACATCTGTGTTATTTGCTACATGGTTTGCAATAATTAAATGACCAATATGAATAGGATTAAATGAGCCAAAATACAATCCAATTTTCATAATTTCTTGTATAAAAGTTCCTTAGAATTTTATTTGGCAACTTCTTCTATAAATATACTATTGGCTTCGTTTAGTCTAAGACTTAAGTTATAACCAGAAACAGCTATAGAAATTGGATCGCCGAGGGGCGCAATTTGAATAACCTTCACGATTTCGCCAGGAACGCACCCCATTTCCATTAGTTTAATAAATATATCATCTTTTTCAAAGGAATGTATAATGCCCTTGTGTCCAATTGCCAATTCGCTCAATCTTTTCATTTTCATCATTAAGGTACAAATGTAAACACGACATAAAGCTTTTTGTTACGAAATTTGATATACTAAAATCAATTAGACATATGCCCATGGTTTTCTTTAATAACGCTGATCGGAAATGTACCATTCGGGATAAAATGATTATAAAGGTATTTATTTCCAACATTTTTCTCTTAGAAAATAAAATTCTTGAGAGAGTAGACTATATATTTTGTAGTGATAATTATCTCTTGGAAATAAATAAGAAGTTTTTACAACACGATTATTTTACCGATATAATTACTTTTCCACTTTCGGAAGTTGACCAACCAATTGTTGCAGAAATATATATTAGCCTTGAGAGGGTTAAAGAAAATGCGCTTGATCACAAATCGACCATTTTTAATGAATCTCTTAGGGTTTTATTCCACGGAGCGTTACACTTGTGCGGATATGCAGATAAATACCGCAATCAAAAATTACTTATGCATACGAAAGAGGATTTTTACATTAACTTGTTTCACGTGAAACATTAGTCTACGGGTTTCACGTGAAACAAGGATTAAAACAACGGATACTTTCGCTGACGTGTTGGTTATATTTGTTGTCTAATATTAAAATTAATGTTTCCAGAATATGATGTAATTGTAGTTGGTGCAGGCCATGCAGGCTGCGAGGCTGCTGCTGCTGCTGCTAATTTGGGCAGCAAGGTGTTGCTAATTACCATGAATATGCAAACTATTGCTCAGATGAGTTGCAACCCCGCTATGGGCGGTATTGCCAAAGGGCAAATTGTAAGAGAGATTGATGCGCTTGGGGGGTATAGCGGCATTGTTTCGGACAAAAGCATGATACAATTTCGCATGTTGAATGTAAGCAAAGGGCCCGCAATGTGGAGTCCTAGGGTTCAAAGCGACAGGATGTTGTTTGCGGCTACTTGGCGAGAAATGCTTGAGCAGACTCCCAATGTTGATTTTTATCAGGATATGGTTAGTTCAATTATTATTAAAAACAATAAGGCTTGTGGTGTTATAACAGGAATGGGCAACGAAATAAAATCAAAATCGGTTGTAGTTACCAGTGGTACTTTTTTAAACGGCATTATTCATATTGGTGAAAAGCAGTTTGGCGGTGGGAGGGTTGGCGAAAAAGCGGCTACTGGTATAACTGAGCAGTTGGTTGATTATGGCTTTGAAAGCGATCGTTTAAAAACGGGAACACCGCCACGTGTTGATGGGCGAAGTCTTGATTATTCTAAAATGGAAGAGCAAAAAGGTGACGAAGTAATTACTGGGTTCTCCTATTTAGAGATAAAAAAAATACAACCAGTGCAGCAAAGAAGTTGCCATATAACGTATACCAACCAAGCGGTTCATGACATCCTTAAAACAGGATTTGATAGAAGTCCTATGTATCAAGGTAGGATTGAAGGTCGTGGGCCAAGATATTGCCCGAGTATAGAAGATAAGATTAATCGTTTTGCAGAAAGAGATAGGCATCAATTGTTTGTAGAGCCAGAAGGCTGGAATACTTGCGAGATATATGTGAACGGATTCTCTACTTCTTTACCTGAAGACGTGCAAATAAAAGCATTGCGTATTGTTCCTGGATTTGAAAACTGTCGTGTATTTAGACCTGGTTATGCAATAGAATATGATTATTTCCCCCCAACACAGTTAAAGTATTCCCTTGAAACGAAGTTGCTGGACAGTTTGTTTTTTGCTGGACAAATTAATGGCACCACGGGTTACGAAGAAGCGGCTTGTCAAGGCTTAATGGCTGGTATTAACGCCCACCAAAAAGCAAAAATGTTAGCACCTTTTGTACTAAAAAGAAGTGAAGCATATATTGGTGTTTTAATTGACGATTTAATTAGTAAGGGCACCGATGAGCCCTATAGAATGTTTACTAGTAGGGCCGAGTACAGAACCTTGCTTCGCCAAGACAATGCAGACTTGCGTTTAACTGAATTGAGCTATAATTTGGGCTTGGCTTCAAAAGAAAGATTGGATAGCGTACATAAAAAATTAGATAGTGTTAAAAAAATCACCGCTGTTTTAAAAGGGTTTAATGTGGAAGCGGACGATATTAATCCATATTTTGAAACCATAGAATCATCGCCAATAACTGAAAAACAAAGAGCCAATAAGATTATTTTAAGACCAAATGTAGGCTTGAAAGATATGATCACCGCTATTCCTTCATTAGCATTGCAGCTAAATGGATTTGATGAAAAAGAAATAGAGCAAGCTGAAATACAAGTAAAATACGAGCGTTATATAGAAAAAGAGCAAGAGCTAGTAACTAAAATGAGTCAACTAGAAAATATGATTATACCCGATTCTTTTGACTATGATAAAATAAACGCAATATCTACAGAGGCATTGCAAAAATTTAAAAAAATTAGGCCACATACTCTGGGGCAAGCGAGCCGAATAAGTGGTGTAAACCCAAGCGATGTGCAGATATTGATGGTGTATATGGGTAGATAATTTATAATAATAACCTGTTCTAATTATTGGCAGCACTTTTTCAAGTGCCGTTTTAAATCTTTATTCAATATAAAAACTAACGATTCATGAGAAAAAGTGTGCTATTTCCAATTGTTCTTTTTGCTTTTGCAATAACTTCTTGTAAGCAAAATGCCCCTAATAAATCGATAACTCTAAGGGAGTATTTCGCAGTAAAAGATTCGGGTGTACAATCTGCGGGCATAAAAATGATTCCTATTACAACGCCTGTTGGAAATTTCAAAGTATGGACAAAAACAATTGGAAACAACCCTAAAATCAAGGTATTGCTATTGCATGGCGGTCCTGCAATGACGCATGAGTACTTAGAAAGTTTCGAGAGCTTTTTTCCTAAAGAAGGTTTTGAAATGATTGAATACGACCAACTAGGCTCTTATTATAGTGATCAACCGACTGATAGTAGCCTGTGGACAATTGATCATTTTGTAGAAGAAGTAGAACAGGTTCGAAAGGCTTTGAACTTAAATAATGACAATTTTTATTTGTTAGGCAATTCTTGGGGTGGTATGTTGGCAATGGAATACGCACTGAAATATCAGCAAAACCTAAAAGGACTAATTATTTGCAATATGATGGCAAGCTGTCCAGATTATGGTAAGTATGCTAATGAGGTGCTTGCAAAACAAATAGATCCAAAAGTGCTGGACACAATTAGAGAAATTGAAGCTAAAGGCGATTTTAAAAACCCTAAGTATATGGAATTGCTACTTCCTAATTTTTACAACCAACATTTATGCCGCCTACCAGTATGGCCAGATCCTGTAAACCGTGCCTTTAAACATGCTAATAATGAGGTGTATACATTAATGCAAGGCCCTAGTGAGTTTGGTGTTGGTGGTAGATTGGCCAATTGGGATGTAAAAGCAAAACTGCCGCAGATAAAAGTACCAACCCTTACTGTAGGCGCAAAATTTGATACGATGGATCCAGAACATATGAAATGGATGAGTACACAAGTGCAAAAGGGACGGTTTTTATATTGCCCAGAGGGAAGCCATTTATCTATGTGGGATGATCAAACCCATTTTTTCCCTGGTGTTATACAATTTATTAACGATGTAAATGATAATCAATTTAAATAGTTTAAAACATTATTATATTAAATTAACAGCCACTCATCATTATTATTGATGAGTGGCTGTTTTCTTTCTACACAATCCTTAGCTTTAGCTTTCATCACAAAGCAAACTGAGAAAATATGAGAAAATTGAAGCTATTGCTTTCGGGGTTATTGTTTACATGTTTAGTACAAGCCCAAGAAACATTTCCAGTAAATGGTATTGCCGATAAAAGAGAGCATTGTTACGCATTTACAAACGCAACTATTGTACAATCATCTACATCAACCTTACAAAAAGCCACATTGGTAATACGCGATGGTAAAATTGTTAGTGTAGGTACTTCGGTAACTATCCCAAAAGATGCAGTAGTAGTTGATTGTATCAACAAATTTATTTATCCTTCATTTATTGATATTTATACAGATTATGGTGTGGCTACACCACAACGTCAATTAGGCCCAGGGGGGTTTAATTACAATGCGCCAGCACAATTCACGTCAAATACTAAGGGAGCCTACGCTTGGAACCAAGCTGTAAAACCAGAAACAGATGCGGCTAAGTTGTTTACAGTAGACGATGCAAAAGCAAAAACGTATCGTGAAAGTGGTTTTGGTACAGTATTAACGCATGTGAAAGATGGTATTGTTCGTGGTAGTGGTGCAGTAGTTACATTGGCAAATGGCGAAGATAATTTTGCATTGCTGAAAGAAAAAGCATCTGCCCATTATTCATTTAATAAGGGTGTATCTACTCAAAGCTATCCCAGTAGCGTAATGGGTAGCATTGCTTTACTTCGTCAAACATATTTAGATGCTCAGTGGTACAAAACCAAACCAGCTACAGAAGGAATGAATTTGTCTCTACAAGCATTCAACGATTTGCAATCATTACCACAAATATTTGAGGCTGATGATAAATGGGTTGATTTACGTGCTAATAGAGTTGCGAAAGAATTTGGTGCACAATATATTATTAAAGGTGGCGGCAATGAATATCAGCGTATAAAAGAAGTTGCTGCAACCAAAGCGACTTTCATTTTATCGCTAAATTATCCGCAGGCGATGGATGTTGAAGATCCTAACGATGCAAGATTTGTATCATTAGCCGATATGAAACATTGGGAATTAGCACCAACTAACCCAGCGGCATTAGAAAAAGCAAATGTGAACTTCTGTTTAACCGCTGCAGATTTAAAAGATACTAAAACATTTCTTGTTAATTTAAGAAAAGCTATTGAGTACGGATTAACACCTGAAAAAGCAATGGATGCAATCACTAAGACACCTGCAAGCTTGTTAGGTATGTACGATAAAGTTGGTAGTATTGAGACGGGCAAATTGGCTAATTTTTTAATCACTACAGACAGTATTTTTTCAGAAAAAGCAATAATTCTTGATAACTATATTCAAGGTAAAAAATATGTGGTGAAAGCAGATGGCTGGAACGATATTAAAGCAACGTATAATTTAGTAATTAATACACTAGGTGGTGGAGCAATAAATTATTTATTAGATGTAAAAAGTGCAGCATCAGCAACTGTAATTGGAAAAGATACACTAACGTCAAAATTTAACTTCGACGGAAAAATTGTTAAACTAAGCTTCTCTCCAGTTGCCCAAAGAAGAGGTGGTGGTTTTGGTAGTGGAAATCCTAGTTCAGCACCTACCAGCGGTTCTGGTGGAAGAGGTGGTTTTGGAGCTGCTGTTTCGCAATTTAGATTAAGTGGTATTGCCAATGGCGAAACTTGGAGCGGTACGGGCGAAGACACAGCTGGTAATAGAGTAACTTGGTCTGCAAGTTTTGTAAAAAATAATATAGCAGTTGATAGCACTAGAAAACGCCCAATACCTCCTTTACGTTTAGGTAAAGTTACTTTTCCATTTGATGGTTATGGTAACGAAGAATTACCTAAGCAAGAAACGATGTTGATTAAAAATGCAACGGTTTGGACCAACGAAAAAGATGGTAAACTCGAAAATACAGATGTATTAGTAACAAATGGCAAAATTGCTAAAGTGGGTAAAAACTTGTCTGCTGATGGTGCAAAAATTATTGATGGCACTGGCAAGCATTTAACAGCAGGTATTATAGATGAACACTCACATATTGCCGCCTCGTCTATTAATGAAGGTGCACAATCTGTAACCTCTGAAGTAAGAATAGGCGATAACTTAAACCCAGAAGATATTAACATCTATCGTCAACTAGGTGGTGGTGTTACATCATCGCACATTTTGCATGGTTCTGCAAATACTATTGGTGGTCAAACACAATTAATAAAATTGCGTTGGGGTGCTAATGATGACGATTTGAAATTTAAAGGGTGGGATGGTTTTATAAAATTCGCATTAGGCGAAAACGTAAAGCGTACCACTTCTCAAAATAACAACCGTTTTCCTGATACAAGAATGGGTGTAGAAGAAGTGTTGAATGATGCTTTTGCTCGTGCCGTTGATTATCAAAAAGCTATGAAAATTGACCCTAAAACGCGTAGAGATTTAGAATTAGATGCCTTGGTAGAAATATTAAATAAAAAACGCTTCATCACTTGTCACTCTTATGTACAAAGCGAAATTATTGCCGCAATGAGGGTTGGCGATAAATACGGGTTCAAGTTCAACACATTTACACATATACTAGAAGGTTATAAAGTAGCTGATAAAATGAAAGTACACGGATCTAGTGCTTCTACCTTCTCAGATTGGACGTACTATAAAGTAGAAGTTACCGATGCCATTGCTTACAATGCTGCTATTATGTATAAAATGGGCTTGAATGTTTGTATCAATTCTGATGATGCAGAAATGGCCCGTCGTTTAAATCAAGAAGCTGGTAAAACTGTTCGTTACGGCGGTGTGCCAGAAGAAGACGCTTTGAAAATGGTAACGTTAAATCCTGCAAAAGCCTTGCATGTAGAAGATAAAGTGGGTAGTATTAAAGTAGGTAAAGATGCTGATTTGGTATTATGGAGCGATAATCCATTAAGTATTTATGCTATGAGTTTGTATACTATTGTAGACGGCACTATTTATTTCTCACGTGAAAAAGATTTAGATGCTAGACAAAAAATTGCCACAGAACGTAACCGCTTAATTACAAAATTGGCTGGCGAGAAGAGAGCCGGCGTACCTACAAGGCCTGCTGAACCAAGTTGGCAAGTAATACTAAGTTGTGGCGATCATGGTCATCACAATGGCTTAATTACAATAGACGAACAAGAAGGCGACAGTAAAAATTAATCATCTAGAAAATAATTAAACATGAAAAAAATATTTTGTTCACTATCTGTACTGTTATTAATCGCAGCTATTGCAACAGCGCAAGAAACGGTGTACCCTGTACCAGCCTTCAAAGGCAAATTATACATCACCAACGCAACGGTACATATTGGTAATGGCCAAGTACTAGAAGATGCAACGGTTGAAGTTGACAATGGTAAAATTGTACAAGTAGCTACAAGTGTAACACCAGCCAATGGTGCAAAAGTGGTTGATGGCAGGGGCAAGCATGTATATCCTGGTTTAATTTTATCTTCTACTGACCTTGGTTTAAAAGAAATAGCCAACGGTGTTCGTGGTAGTAATGACTATACAGAATTGGGTGATTATAACCCAAGTATTCGGTCAATTACAGCATACAATACAGATTCTCGTGTAATTAATATGCTTAAAAGTAATGGTATTTTATTGGCCAGTGTAACGCCAGAGGGCGGAGTTATTAGCGGTTCATCTACCGTTGTTCAGTTAGATGCTTGGAATTGGGAGGATGCAGCTTATAAAATGGATGGTGGTATTCACATAAATATGCCAAGTTTTATTGCCCGTGGTGGTAGAGGAGGTCGAAGATTTGGCTTACCAGGTGGCGAAGCTGTAGATCCAAACAGAGCAGCCCTAGACAAAGTGGATGAAATAAAATCTTTCTTTACACAAGCAAAAGCCTATTTGGCAGAACCAACACATGCTGCTACCAACTTAAAGCTAGAAGCTGTAAAAGGCTTGTTTACAAAACAACAAAAGCTATTTGTACATGCTGACCAAGTAAAGCAAATGTTGGTGGCCATAGATTTTGTAAAAGAATTTGGCTTTGATGTGGTAATTATTGGCGGTAGCGAAAGCTTCTTAATGGCCGATTTATTAAAGGCAAACAACATTCCCGTGATTCTAAACCAATCTCACGCATTGCCTGCTACAGAAGATGATGATATAGATCAACCCTATAAAACGCCAGCAGCCTTACAAAAAGCAGGTGTGTTATTTGCCATTAACGATGCCTTTGAAGAGGCCCGCTACCGTAATCTTAGCTACAATGCTGGCACTGCGGTTACTTATGGGTTAACTAAAGAGCAAGCGCTAAGTGCTATTACCTTAAATGCGGCAAAAATACTAGGTGTAGATGCTACTACGGGCTCGCTAGAAGTAGGTAAAGATGCCAACATTATTATTACCGATGGCGATATTTTAGATATGAAAAGTAGTAATGTGACATATGCTTTTATACAAGGCCGCCAAGTAAGCTTAGGTAATAAACAGTTAGAACTGTACGAAAGATACAAGTATAAATACGGCATTAAATAAGTATCCCTGTTTTAAACTTCAATATACAAAGCCGTTGCACTTGATAGGTGTAGCGGTTTTTTGTATTGTAAAAGGGAAGACTTATATTGCAGGAGATAATAAATAGTATAAACATGCTACCTGTTTCTTAAAAGATGTTGGAGAGAGCAACTCTAATACAGACGGAAAACAACCTTATTCTTACTTAATTCTTACGACCATAAATTTTACTATTTTAACAGCATTGCATTTTTTAAAAAATGAGATGAAAAAATATTTGTCCAAGTATGTTGTGTTTTGCTGGCATTATTGATTTCCTTATTTTTCGTGGTAATTAAGGCCATAATTTAGCCCCATTTTCGTAAAAAGACAGTAAAGAAAGATAAACCAATGTTGGCTTATAATCGCTCTTCGTTTAGATACAGTAGTAGTAATTTTTAGTAAAGTCACAAACCATATTATGACATATAAAATCTATTATTTTTTAGTTTTTATTATTCTCACCAACTTAATTTCTTGTAAAGTTTTTGATAAAAGGCTTACAAAACTCGATAATACTGTTTGGATTCATGGAGCTGCTGATTGCAACAACAACATAGATCCAACAATACAGGTAGTACAACTTAATAACAGTACTTGGATTTTGCGACAAAACAAGTGTGTTAATTATGAAGCACCTTTTATGTATCTCTTTCTGGGGAAAAAGAAAGCTTTATTAATGGACACAGGTGCCACTGAAGATGACAAACTGTTTCCCTTGTATAAAACAGTTAGACAGCTAATTGAACAATGGGAAAAAGAAATTAATGGTCAAGTGGAATTGGTTGTAGCTCACACCCATTCTCATAGAGATCATACAGCGGCAGACATTCAATTTAAAAACAAACGGAGAACAACGGTTGTAGGTTTAAAAATTGAGGATGTGAAGATTTTTTTCAATTTTCAGAACTGGCCGTTAGAGAATAGTCAATTAGAATTAGGGGGAAGGGTGATAGAATTTATCCCAATTCCTGGCCACCACAATACTTCGATGGCAGCTTATGATAATCAAACGAAAATACTAATGACAGGCGATAGTTTTTATCCCGGAAGGCTATATATCAACGATTGGAAGGCTTTTAAATTAAGTACCCAACGTTTATGCGACTTTGTAAGCCATCATCAAGTGCGTTATATTTTGGGTAACCATATAGAAATGACAAAAACTGCCGGTAAAGATTATCCAACAGGAACAACATTTCAGCCTGATGAACATATTTTACCATTAAAAACGAGTGATTTATTTGAACTTAATAAGTCTTTAAATCTATTAGGCGAAAATCCAAAGCGAGAAACGCATAACAACTTTATTATTTACCCTAAATAGATAACTAATGTAATGACTCCCAATATCGTTATTTAACGAGAAAATGCTATATATTGCGTAGTAAATCGATGGTTAATAAATGCAATATTATTTGCATGTTTGGCCTGTTTCTTAGCCTTGTGTGAAATATTTACCTTGTAAAACAGCCTCTTTTATTATTAAAAACTGCTTAGCTGCCATTCATCCTAAACTTAATGCATACCAAAGCCAAATGCAATTATCTTTAAATTTCTTATTCTCGCATCCCTTATTTTAGTTTGTATGATGACATATTTTTTTAAAACTACAATCCTTCTAATAATCATGTCAGCCATTGCCTGCAAAGGTAAAAATGAAACCCCAAAGCCAACAGGTACACTGCCAGTTATTGTAGATGTAATGGTGGCTTCAACACAAGCAATAATTAATACGGTAGAAGTAAATGGCACGGTGGTAGCCGCAGAATTTGTTGAGTTACACCCCGAAGTAAGCGGTAGATTAACGTATCTAAATGTACCCGAAGGCGGCCATATAGAAAAAGGAACGGTAATAGCACGAATTAATGACGCGGACTTACAAGCGCAAATAAATAAAACCAAAGTACAGTTAGAATTAGCTACAAAAACAGAAGAACGCTACCGCAAATTATTAACCATTAATGGCATTAACCAAGCAGATTATGATGTAACCATCAATCAGGTTAATGGGTTTAAGGCAGATATTTTGTACACTCAAGCCTTAATTGATAAAACAGTTGTAAGAGCACCCTTTAGCGGCACGGTAGGTTTACGGGTTATTAGTCCAGGTGCTTATGTAACCCCTGCAAGTATTATTACAACCATACAACAAGTTGATAAATTAAAAATTGATTTAACGGTACCAGAAGCCTACACCAACCTATTAAAAAGAGGTAATACTATAAATGTTGTGTTAGATAATGGTGGCAATATTAAAAGAACTGCAACCATTGTAGCGGTAGAGCCGCAAGCCAATTTGGTAACTAGAAATTTAAAAGTAAGGGCTTTGTTACAAGATGGTAAAGCCAACCCTGGTGGTTTTGTAAAAGCCTATTTAAACGCTGGCGTAGATAGTAAAGCCATACTAATACCTACCAACTGTCTTATACCCGACGACAAAAACAACCAAGTAATTATTGTAAAAAATGGCAAAGCTAATTTTGTGGCAGTAAAAACGGGTGTAAGGCAAGCGAATCTTGTGGAAATTACAGAAGGTGTTGCCGTTGGTGACAGCGTTGTGGTTACAGGCGTGTTGTTTGCAAGGCCAAAATCGGCACTTAAAATTAGAAGCGTAAAGCAAATTAATGATATGAACCAGTAGTACTATCAAATTTTCAAGGTACAAATACTTGAGAAGTTTAAAAGCATTTAAACCATGAATATTTCTGAATTATCATTAAAACGTCCAGTTTTAGCTACTGTTATGAACCTAGCTATCATACTTTTTGGCGTGGTTGGTTATACTTTTTTAGCGGTAAGAGATTATCCTGCAATTGATCCACCAGTTATAAATGTAAGCACTAGTTACACGGGAGCCAATTCTGATATCATTTCTAACCAAATTACCGAACCGCTTGAAAAACAAATTAATGGCATTCCAGGTATTAGAACTATCACCTCATCTAGCTCATTAGGTAGCAGTAATATTTCGGTTGAGTTTAATTTAGGTGTTGATTTAGAAGCTGCAGCCAGCGATGTTAGAGACAAGGTAAGTCAGGCACAGCGTAGTTTACCACAAGATATAGATGCGCCGCCAGTTGTATCAAAATCTGATGCTGGTGGAGATTTCATTTTAATTCTTGCAGTACAAAGCCGAACCAAAAGTTTAATGGAGCTAAGTGATTATGCAGAAAATGTATTGCAACAGCAAATACAAACCATTAATAATGTAAGTGCTGTAAATATTTTTGGGCAAAAACGTTACAGTATGCGTTTGTGGCTTAACCCAGATAAAATGAATGCTTACGGTGTTGCATTTACTGATATAAAAACGGCTTTAAATACCGAAAATATTGATTTGCCACCAGGCAAAATTTATGGCAATAATACCGAACTTACCATTCGTACTATTGGCAGGTTAACGTCAGAAAAAGATTTTAGAGATTTAATTATTAGAGAAGATGCCGCAGGCATTGTACGCCTAAGCGATGTGGCACGTGTAGAGATAGGGCCAGAAACACTAGAACAAAGTTGGAAATTTAATGGTGTAAATGCAGTAGGAATTGCAGTAGTGCCACAACCAGGGGCAAATAATATTGAGATAGCAGATCAATTTTACAAGCGTTTAGAGCAGATAAAAAAGAATAGCAAAAGCGATATTGAATTTAAAATTTTAATTGATAATACTACCACTATTCGTAAATCGCTTGAAGAAGTAAAAGACACATTAATTATATCTTTTAGTATGGTGGTATTAGTTATCTTCTTCTTTTTTAGAAACTGGCTTATTGCAATAAGACCTTTAATTGATATTCCCATATCGTTAATTGCTACATTTTTTGTAATGTATATTTCTGGATTTTCTATTAATATTTTAACATTGCTAGGCATTGTTTTAGCCACGGGGCTGGTGGTTGATGATGGCATTGTTGTTACAGAAAATATTTTTAGAAAACTAGAAGAAGGCTTGCCAATTAAAAAAGCGGCACTTGAAGGAAGTAAAGAAATTTTCTTTGCTGTCGTTTCAACATCCATCACGCTGGCGGTTGTATTTTTACCTGTTATATTTTTAGAGGGGTTTGTTGGTAGATTATTCCGAGAGTTTGGCGTTACATTGGCCGCAGCGGTATTAATTTCTGCTTTTGTATCACTTACCATTACGCCAGTTTTAAACGTTGTTTTAAATAGAAAAAAACTTGGACATGGTAAATTTTATGATAAGACAGAACCCTTTTTTAAGGGTATGGAAAATGGCTACAAGCATTTACTAAAAGGCTTTATGAAAATTCGTTGGGCTGCATGGCTTATTATTTTTGCTTGCGTAGGGATGATTGTTTTTATCATTCAAAATTTACAAAGCGAAATAGCACCTTTAGAGGATAGAAGTAGCATACGATTTAATATAACAGCAGCCGAAGGCACTAGTTATGTAAACATGCAAAAGCTTACAGATAAGATAGAAGATTATTTGGATGACTCTATACCAGAAAGAGATTTTTCGTTTGCAAGAACCAGTGGCTCTTTTGGTAGTTCCGGTGCTTCTAATGCGGCACAAGCAAGGCTTGGTTTGGTAGAACCTAACCAACGAACACGCAGCCAAATGGAAATTTATTCTGATTTACAAAAAAAATTAGGTCGATTTAACGAAGCAAGAATATTTCCGGTGCAGGAGCAAACCATAGCGGTAGGCTTAGGTTCAAGAGGTTCGTTACCAATACAATTTGTATTACAAAATCAAGAACTAAGTAAGCTAAAAGAAATGATACCTAAGTTTTTGGAAGAGGTAAGAAAAGATAAAACCTTTTCCAACTCAGATGTAAACCTAAAGTTCAATAAACCAGAAATTCAATTAAGCATCGATAGAACTAAAGTAAAAGATCTAGGTTTATCAAGTAAAGATGTGGTGTCTGCCGTTCAAAGCGCTTTTAGTGGCGGCAGATTAGCCTATTTTATTATGAATGGTTACCAATACCAAGTAATTGCACAAGTAGATAGAGAAGACCGAAACCAGCCAGATGATATTTCTAAATTGTATGTACGGAATAAAAATGGCGACAATATTCCATTAAGTTCTGTAGTTAAGTTAGAGCCAAGTAGCAATCCAACTACTTTATACAATTTTAATCGTTATAAAGCAGCCACCATTTCTGCCTCATTAGCCGAAGGCAAAACCATTGGTGATGGTATAAATGCCATGAATGCCATTGGCAAACGCTTGTTAGACGAATCATATCAAACATCGCTAAACGGCCCATCAAGAGATTATGCCGAAAGTAGTTCGAACATTTTGTTTGCCTTTGGGTTGGCATTAATATTAATTTACTTGGTATTGGCGGCTCAGTTTGAAAGTTTTAAAGATCCATTTACCATTATGCTAACAGTGCCATTGGCTTTAAGTGGGGCTTTATTAAGTCTGTATTTGTTCAACCAAACCATTAATATTTTTTCTGAAATTGGAATGATTATGTTGATTGGCTTAGTAACCAAAAACGGCATTTTAATAGTCGAGTTTGCCAATCAGAAACGTGAAATTGGTCTAAATAAAATGGACGCTGTATTAGAAGCCGCCCAACAACGGTTACGCCCCATATTGATGACTAGTTTGGCAACATCACTTGGCGCTTTGCCTATTGCATTAAGTTTAGGTGCAGGTAGTACTAGTCGTATTCCTTTGGGTATTGTAATTGTAGGTGGTATTTTATTCTCGCTGATACTTACCCTATTTGTAATTCCTGCGGTGTACACTTACATTAGTAGCAAACACGAAATGAAGAAAATGGATGTGACAGAATAATAATTTTAATTGCACACTATTTTATATTTCGTTGTAGCCTTAAGTCATACATTATCAGTACGCGAAGCTTTTTTGTAATAAAAAAACCTGTCCTAAATTTATCAGGACAGGTTTTTAATTGAATTGTAAAGACGGTCATTTAATTCTTCTTTGTTGTTTTTATATCTTCCTTTTTCTTAGCGGCGGCAATTGAATCGGCAATACGCTTTCTTTCTTTCTTTTTAAAGAAGCCTTTTAATAAAAAGTTATGCTTTACAGCGTCCATGTTTTCACTAAATCCATCAGCGCTTCTTTTAATGCTTTTTACTGTAGAAGTGGTAGCATCTATACTTGTTTCTAATTTATTTGCTAGGCTTTTATCATTTAATAGCTTGCCTAGCGATCCTTCACCACGGTTTATTTTGCCAACAACCTTTGCTAAACCTTGTGCCAAGCTATCGGCACTATTGGCTATGTTAGATACTTTGGCCATCAATTTATCCATATCCATCGGGTTTACCGAAGCTATTTGACTATTCTCTTTTAATAATTGATCACTAGAACCAGGGATAATTTGCAATAGTTTGTCACCCATTAAGCCATCACCACCAATACTTGCTTTAGAATCTACCTTCATAAAAGGTTTTACACGGTTTTGCAAGGTGATATTTACACGCACAGTCGTATCGTTAACAATAATAATATCATTGACCGTGCCTACATTAATACCTGCAAAGCGTACATAATTACCACTTTGTAGCCCATTAACAGATTTAAAGTTGGCAAATAAATTAAATGTGTTGCCAAATAAATTTTTTGCTTTGCCAATATAAAAAATCGCAATTAGTAGTATGGCAAAACCCAAGGCTGTAAATAAGCCAGTTTTAAATTTTTGAGAGGTAGACGCTTCCATTGTATAGGTAAATTTAAATTGTGAATTTCAAAGTTTGAAATGTTAATTATTTAAAAAAAGATTGTACAAAAGGATCTTTTGATTTTTGCAAGTCATCAAAAGTTCCTTCTGCTATGTATTTGCCATCCTTCATTATCACTACTTTATCAGCAGTAATTTTGGCACAAGCAATTTCGTGGGTGATGATAAGTGATGTAGTTTGATATTTTTTTTGCATCTCTAAAATTAGTTCGCTTATTTCACGAGACGTGATTGGGTCTAAGCCTGTTGTTGGCTCATCGTAT
This sequence comes from Chitinophagales bacterium, assembly GCA_038327865.1. Classification (GTDB taxonomy): domain Bacteria; phylum Bacteroidota; class Bacteroidia; order Chitinophagales; family Chitinophagaceae; genus Parasediminibacterium. Next base: position 66,125 of record JBBQLL010000008.1, read on the forward strand.
AAAATAATTTCTGGTTTTACTATTAGTGTTCTCGCCAAACCAATACGCTTACGCATACCACCACTTAAATCCGACGGCATTTTATCAATTGCATCTGCCAAGCCAACACTTTCTAATATGTCAATAATGCGTGTATCAATCTCTTGTTGGTCTTTTATTCTTAATACCCTTGTTAATGGGAATGAGAGGTTTTCTCTTACCGTCATAGAATCATATAAGGCGCCACTTTGAAATAGGAAACCAATTTTGGTACGTAATTCCTTTAGCTTATCCTCGTTCATCTCGCTAACCTCTTCGTCAAACACTTTTAATGAGCCAGCATCTTGCGTTAATAAACCCACAATACATTTTATAGTTACAGATTTGCCAACACCGGATTTTCCCAATATAACAATATTTTCACCTTTGTTTACTGTTAAATTAATATCCTGTAACACCGCATTATTGCCAAAGCTTTTTTGTAGATTTTTTATTTCTATTATAGGTTGCATGGTAATAATTTAATTATAAATAAACGCACTAGTTGCCTGCACCGCAATGGCATCAATAATAATAATCCATAAGGATGCTGTAACAACAGATGAGTTGGCTGCAACACCAACACTTTCGGTGCCTTTGTTTGAGTTATAACCATTATAGCAACCCACAAACCCTATGGTAAATCCGAAGAAAATAGTTTTTGCTACGGCTGGTAATACGTCTGCAAATTCTAATGCCGAAAAGGCTTTTTTAAAGTACAATAAGGCGCTTACATCGCTTGAAGCATTTACCCCAAAATATCCACCACCAAAAGCCATCACGTCGGCAAAAATGGTTAAAAGTGGCACCATAATAGTACAAGCCAAAATACGTGTAACAACTAAGTATTGTATTGGGCTAGCACCAGAAACTTCCATGGCATCTATTTGTTCGCTCACTTTCATACTACCTAATTCTGCACCAATGCTTGATGCTACTTTGCCAGCACATATTAGCGCAATTATTACTGGACCAACCTCTCGTATTACCGATATTGATACCATGCTTGGCACATACGCTTGTGCACCAAATTGTTTTAAAGTAGGTAGTGATTGTAAGGTAAGCACAAAGCCTAAAACAAATCCTGTAACCAATACTATGGGCATAGATTTATAGCCAATAATAAAACATTGGCGTAAAAACTCGTTCCATTCGAAACCTTTTTTAAACATGTTTCTGTTAAAGGCATTAAAGAAACTTACTTGATCACCTAATTTTTGAAAAGCGCCAGTTTGTGAGTTAAATAAATTTTTAAGCATAGTAGTGGCCATGCTTTTAAACATCGCTTCAACAAGTATTTAAAAACTATTCCTATAAAATGATCTGTTTGACGGGCAAAATATTCCCCACTATTTTACTTTACTTAAAGCCAACATGCCAATCATCCAGTTTGGTAAAGGCTTGTACTGCTTGCGTTTGGCAACATTAATATATAAGCCTAATTTTTTATAAATTGGTACTTTGTGTGTTTCAACCAGTTCAATTAAAGTGCCATCTGGATCTTCTACATAGCAAAATCTACCAGCAGAATCACCCATAACAAAAGAGTTGGCACTATCTACCGTAAAATTATATCCTTTATTTGTAGATAGCTTTTTTAGCATATCCATATTTAAAACGTCAAAACAAAGATGTATAAAACCACAATCTCCCCAGTAGCGGTTGGCGTAAATTTTTTCGGGTACTCTATCCTTCACTTCAATTAATTCTATTTGAACAGCACCTAGCAATTTACTAAAAGCACCTTTATTTGCCATTTGCTTTTTAAGTAATATTCTTGTGTAGATACCACCAACTTTTTGGTTTAGTGGCACATCAATCATGGGTGCCATACCACTGTATACCACGTCGTTTATTCCCAATACCTCTTTATAAAAATGTAGTGCCTTGTCTATATTGCTTACGCCGATAACAGCACCAACAACACCACCACATATTTTGTTGTTTTGTTTAAACCACTCATCGCCTTCAACAATATTAAAACAGTTGCCATAAGGGTCTGTTAACCAAAAATGTTTTCGATCGTCTGGACTATCAAAAAGTGGAGATACCTGTATGGTTTGCAGCTTACTAAAATAGTTATGAGCAGCTGTTACATTATTACTTTTTATTTTTATGGCAAATATGCCTAAGTCGCCCAATGTAGGCAGAGCCATTTTTTTAGTAGGCGTTCTGCTGGTAAATTGCCAAATTTCAAAACCACCACCACCACACATATTTAGCGATAAAATGGCCCTGCGTTTGTGTACTTGGCTGCCGGTGTAATGTGTCATTAAGGTGGCATCAGCACGATCATCAAATATCAAAACATCCATACCAAATAATTGCTTATACAACAGTTTGGCTTCTTGCGCATCGGTAACACCAATACCTACTTGTTGTATACCTGTAATGATATCTTGCATGACTAAGTTTTGTTTTGTTACCTACGAAAAATTTTGTTGTAGAGATTATACTGTTTAATAATTATTTACTTGTAACAAAGCCTTGTATTTTGTAAGTATCGCTTGCTGGCTAGCCCCCTTTTTAAACATTTTTACGACTGTATAATTTGCTTTTTGCACTTTTAGCCAACTATTATGCTCATACTTTCTCGCAGAAACCAATACATTTTTTTTAATAATTTTATAGTTGGCTTTTTGCTTTGCCCTAATGGTAATATCATAATCTTCCATTACTTTAAGATCTGCATTAAAACCGCCAATGCTTTTAAATAGTGTTTTTGTAATAAAAAGCGTTTGATCTCCACCATAACAAACAAACAAATCAAACTTTGTGAAATAGGCATTCATTTTTAAAAGTGAACTTTTACTATCAAATTTGGTACAATATCTGCCAAATTCATAACCATTGTTAATGGTAGTTGCTATATCTAACGCAAAACTTTTTGGTGGTAACGTATCTGCATGCACAAAATATAAAATAGTACCCGATGCCATGGTAGCGCCTTGGTTCATTTGAGCTGCACGCCCTTTTACAATCGCTTCGGCAGTAATTGCACCAAGCTTGGAGGCAATTTGTATTGTATCATCGCTACCGCCATCAATAACAATAATTTCAGCAATAATATTGCGCCCATGTAATTGTAAATAAGTTACCAATTGTGCTATTATAGCCGCCTCGTTATAAGTAGGAATTACAATACTAATCATACGATGAAGATAGTTTTTATCAGCAATATAAAATCCCGCCATTATGTAGCGGGATTAATGTATTAAGTACCGTTTTATAGATTAATGCTTTTCAACATCCTTATTACAGGTTTCCATTATTTTATGAAACGTATCATGCAAGCTAGCCAATTTGGTTTTAATTACCTCGTCTGTAGCTTTGGCTTTTATTATATCAGCTAACTCTTTAGTGCCTTTTACTAAGTCGGCAACTGCGTTTTTAATGCTTTTTTTTGCTTCTAATTCTCTTGGCATTGTTGATTTTGATACAGCTACCGCTTTTTCGTACATTTCATTAGACCGTGTTTTTATTGCTTCTAATTTCCCTTCTTCACTTGGGTGAAACGTTTCACTCATAACCTCATGAAAAGCTTTTAACGCTGGCCATTGTGCTAGTTTAAATTGTGCATTTACAGTAGTTGAGGCAACAACAATTAAAGCTATTAAATAAAATACTTTTAAAAACTTCATACGTATATGGTTTTATTTGTAGTGACAAATCTACAATCAATAGCTTAATTAATTTACAGATATTAATTGTTTTTATAATAATGGCGTACACATGATGTTTACGCTAACTTGCATTGTTTATAAAACGATTGGTATTTAACGCAGTAGCATGAGTAGAAAAATTATTTATCTCATTAATCCTATTTCTGGTACTACCAAAAAGGATGAGATAAAACAACTTATAGAGCAAATATCCACAGCAAAAAAGGTTGCTTTTGAAATGATACCTACCAATGCAATAGGTAATTACGACTTTTTAAAAGATAAAATAGAGGCAGAAGGTATTACAGATTTAGTAATGGTAGGTGGTGATGGTACTGTAAACCAAGTTGTAAATGCCTTACAAAACACAGCAATTAATTTTGGCATAATACCTTTTGGGTCTGGTAATGGCTTGGCAAACGCAGCAGGCATTCCAAAAAAGCCGCAAGAAGCTATTGAGTTGTTGTTTAATGGTACTGCCAAATACATCGATGCATTTTTAATTAACAAAGAGTTTTCGTGTATGCTCAGCGGTATTGGTTTTGATGCACAAGTAGCACACGACTTTGCCAACCAAAATAACCGCGGCTTGCTTACATATACAAAGCAAAGCGTAAGTAATTTTTTTAAAGCCCAACCTTATCAATTTGAAATTACCGTAAACGATTTTACGTTTTTTAGCGAAGCATTTTTTATAAGCATAGCCAATAGCAACCAATTTGGCAATAATGTAACCATTGCACCACAGGCTAGCTTACATGATGGGTTGTTAGACATTGTGATAGTACAAAAAATGAATAAGGCGAAGTTACCCTTTGCTATCTTAAAACAAATACGTGGTAACAATAAATTAGAGGCGTTGGTAAAAGATGTAAGCAGTAAAAACATTTTATACTTTCAAACAGAAAGTATTGCCATAAATAACTTAAAACTAGCACCATTGCATATTGATGGCGAACCAAAAACCACAGCTAACAAGTTTGATATTACAATACTAAAAAACTGTTTTAAGCTAATACAACCAGCATCATAACTTTATTAGGTTATAAGCAGATTGCAATATTTTGTACTTAGTAAATATTATTGCACTATTTTTTCTATTCTGGTTAGTTTGCCTTCAGCATTTACACCTTCTAATATGATGCGCAATTTTTTACTTATATCATTATTATAAAACTCTATACGATAGGTTTTATTTTTTTTATCGGTTAGAATATAAGGATTCCAATACAAAGTGGTTCGCACATCGGGCTGGGTAGATGGAGAACTAGTATAGTTTGGGTTATAAAACTCTTTATAGGGCGTGTAACCTGCTAAAGATTGAAAAGCTAAACCTTGCCCAGGAATACTTTTCGTATCGCCGCCTTTGCGTGTATACACAGAAATAGCGCCACCAGAGCCACCGCCAGATGCACCAAAAAATGGCGGACGAAATACTTTTATATACGCCACATCGTTCATAGGTATATTTTTTAATTGGTCAATATCAGCTTTAACCTCGTTTAAAAATACATCTGGCGTGCCGCCACGCCAACTTAAGGATGTTTGCCCACCACTATTGTTAATTTGCAACCCAGCTACTCGGCCTTGTAAGTAACTAAATACATCCAATGAACCTTGCGCAAACGGATCGTTGACTACATCAAAATTGGTAGCATCGCCACCAGAAAACAAGCCACTAGCGTACTTTTCATCCAACACATCTTTAGGGCTTTTAGTTCTAGACTTTACCGTTACTTCTTGCAAGGTTACGGCGGCTAATAATTTATCTAATCGTAATTTTTCTGTATAAAAATAGTTGCTTCGCTCTAAAGCCAAGCTATCTTTTGTTCGTAAATTCCACAGTAAAGGCGAGGCCGTTGCGGTACTAAATAATTTTGAAGGTGCCTGCGTTAAACCGCTATTAAACCGTACTTCTGCTCTATCGGTTATTTTTCTATCGCCATTAAATTGATAATACACTTTTATGGTATCGTAAAAAGTAATGTCTTTTTGAATAAACGTACCATCTTTTAATACTGGCAAAAACAAAAATTGCTTGCTACTATCTTTTGCCTGAAGAATAAGGGTAATTAATGGTGGCAGTTGTACACCACTAGCTTTAGTGAAGCCAAATACCGAGCCTTTCACTTGCAAATATCCAGAATCTTTTGTGTTGGTTATAGCAGGTAGTTTACTAGCTGTTATAGCTTTCCAATCAAATCTTCGCCAGCCATGGGTAAGCATTACCAAGTCTAAATGTTGCTTTACACTATCTGCATCGCTAAAAAAATAATATGCAGGATTGTGTATATAGCCTTTTATATCGCCAGTTAATAGCATTTGCGAAACAATGGTATTGTTATCATCGTGCAATAAATCTGCATCTGTAACCGCCATACTCATATTAGAAAAAGCACTATCTGAAACGTATACATCTATTCTATTTTTACCCTGTGGTTTTAAATTTTTTTCAACAATTCGTACGTCTGGGTCAAAACCATAATCATCGTTATTTACAAAAACTACCCGTTCTGCAATGGGTGTCCAATTAGCATCAAACAAAGTTATTTGTAAAATGCCCGTTGGCAAATCCTTGGTAGAAATTTCGCCTACACCAGAGGTTTTTATAGTTAAGTTAATACGAGATTTGTATACCTCGTGCTGGTTCATATGTGCTATTACATTCAAGGTTTTAAAGTTGTCTGCTACATCTTTACTGCGTTTAACAACAAAAAGCACTTTACTTTTTAGCGGCTGTACTTGTAAGGTTGCAGCAGCCATTTTACCAACTAGTAATGGTGTTGTATGGCTGGTACCATATTCATCAACCCAAGTAGCGGTGTACGTATCTTTTGCTGACACATCAAAAGAGAAAATACCCATACCATCGTGCTGGGTAACAAAAGAATCTATTAATTCGTTTTTATTATTTTTTAGTGCCCCGTAAACACTAACGGGCAAGCCAAATTGATTGTTTGCCAAAAATGCTACTCGTTGGTTTATGCCGGCAACTAAATCGCCAGATTCGGGGAAAAATTGAATAGTTGCGGTTAATTTATCGGCCTTTACTTTGGTGTTATTGGTAATTGGTTGATCAATTCTTACATCTTTATTGTATAAAAATGTGGTATCAAAATTCAACATCCAATTGGTATAAGCTTTTGCATGAACAAGCTTGCCAAGGTATTTTTCTGGAATTATAAATTGACCACGTGCAGATGCCTCAAACATTGGTGCGGTAGTATGGTTTATTAATTTGCCTTGTTCATCAAACCAGTCAACATAAAAATTTTTACTATAAGAAGATAATTCGTTGCCAATCATTATATAGGCTTTGTACCAAATGGTTTCGCCTTTGTTGTAAGCGGTTTTATCAAAATGAATATAAATTTTTTCTTGCTGAAAATTATCTGCATACAAGCCCATCATAGAATCTATTTGTTGGGCAGATAGTCTGCTGATGCAAAATATCATCAACACCAAAAGACTACTAATTTTTTTCATTTTTTATTTGCTTTATTGTTACAATCATCTTTTTTAAAAACAAGATGACTGACTATTTTTTACTGATTGTTAGTTTTTAATACCGTGAAAATGTGCTACGAAAGTTTCAAAGTATATGCAAACAATTATTTATTCGTCTCGTTTGCGTAAGCTACCTCTTAGTTTATTGGCTTTAAACTGCTCAAAACTTTGTTCAATATAATAAGCAAACTCTAAGTCGTTTAAAAATTGTAGGCCTTCATAACTTGGGCGATATTGCTTCATAAACGAATCTATTTCTGGGCTTTGCAATTTTGTTATTTTGCGCACAAACAATTTGCTAAATCTATAGGTTACGTATTTATCTTGCTCCTGTTGTAATAGTCTGTCTTGCAAATATTGTAAGTTACGGTTACGTTTAAACCTAAACATATTAATAAACTCGTTTAAATCTAACCCAACCGTTACACCACCAGGATTATACCCATAGTTGCGACTTAAAGCAATACCTGGCTTTTTAAAATCGAAATATTTTTGATAGTCTTTACGGTTTTGAATAGAATCTAATTTGTAATTTTTATTACGCACTTTAACCTCGGGCAAAAGGGCAGAATACACATGTATACTAATATCAAAATTATCAGGATTGCGAATGGTATCTACTGCATAATGTTGGGTGTTTTTGTTAAGAAGTGAAAACCAAATTGAATCGGTTTTAAACACCATTAAACTATAATGCCCCAACGAGTCGGTTAACGTGCCACGGCCAGATTTGCTAATAATAGCTACAGCTTCTAGCGGTTTGCGGGCAGAGATATCGTAAACTGTGCCACTAATGGTAATATATTGTGCACAAATGGGCTGCCAAAGCCCAACCAAAACAATAATAACAAGCAGTAAGTGTAGCCGTTTAGTCAAGGCAAAAAATATTTTATCTGTAATATTAAAGCACTAAACGCAACTAAATGCAAACAGAAAAATTTATTAACGATTTTTTTGTGATTTTAAGTACATATAGAATTAAAACATGCTTTTTCTAAAGCGTTTAAATACATCGTAAGTAAACTTTAGCTCGCCTTTATCGTTTGGCCTAGCACGTATAAAAATGCTTGCACCACCATTTCTATTAGTGCCCTTATTGGTAGGAATATAGTTTGTATCTATTTTTCTTAAGTTGCTTAATGGAATTTGAAAAGACAAATCTGTTTTCGTGTCATTTATATCGTAAAAACCTTCAACGTACATTCTTAAAGCGCTACTTGCTATTTCCATGGGTTTAATGGTTATCATTTCTTTTTTTATTAAAACGGTATCTTTTAGCTCGGCAAAAGCAAGGTTGTTAAAATCACGATTTTTAAATGCAAATTTTTGGATGGCTTTAAATGGTTCATAATTTATTAACGACCCATTTTTTATTGAGAAAAATACGGTAGCCTCAATGGTTTTTGAAAAAGGTTGTAACTCATTATTTAGCATAGCATTCGCAACTACATTGGTGTAAAACTTACCCGATAAGTTATTTGCATTAATGCCCTTTAAGCCAAAATTGTTAAAGCTATTCATTACGGTTTTTACATCCATATTTTGCATAGTGAGCTCTACTGACGCTTTAATATTATTAGATGAAAGCGTTGTAAGCGTACCATTCACGCTCATATTGCCACCTGCATGTTGCAAGCCAGTGTTGTTAAATATCCATTTATTTTCTAGCAAACGCACAGTAGCTTTTACATTCGAGGCTTGAAATTTTTGATACAAAAATTTATCTGCTTGAAATTGTAATGTTATGTTGCTATTGGTAAGCACATTGTTTAATTGTGCAGCTTTTAAAGAGCTTACTTTTTTTATTTGTAACGTTTTTGCAGAAGCATTGCTTGTAAATAAGCGCTTTAGTGGCTGTAAGTTTAGAGACGCTGTACGAATAGTCCATTCTAGGTTTAGCTTATCTGTAGCACTATTAACTAACCTTAAAATATTGGTTGCCTTGCCTTCCATTACAATATGATTGCCTTCTACATTGCAGTTTAAGTTTTTTACGGCGAAATCATTTTCTGTAAATAAAATATCGCCGCTACAATTGTTTAGTAGTACATTTTTTGGTGTGTATAGTAAGGCGGCATTACGCAGCGAAATTTTACCGTTAATAGATGTATTAATAGAATTGTTATTTACTAATGGGCCATTATAATTGAGGTATAAACTTGCTTTCCCCGATTGTGCTACAATAGCATTTGTTTCTAAGAGATTATTGAATGTAGTAACATCGGCAATAGATGTAAGGTTGCAGATTAAATTAGGCTCAGCAAGATTGTTAATGTCAATTTGTGGGGCTGTAAATACAAAACCTTGCCATGTGCCGATAAAATTAGTAGCTACAATTTTAGAATTGGGATCTTTTTTGGGTAAATTAGCAACTACCTCGTTGGTGTAGTAACCGCCAAAACTACAATTGGTAAAATCTATAAAACCGTTGTGTAGCACATTGTTTTTAACCACCCATTTTATATTTACCAAAGGGTCGCCACTGTTTAGCAAACCACCAATTGATGCATCAATATCAATTGGCTTTTCTACACTTGCTATTAATAATGCTTTAGCAATAGTTGGCGTAACCAATGAACGAGCAAAATTGTAACCAATTTGCTTAGATTGTATTTGTAAATTGAAGGTCGGTTCTTTTGTAAAAAGGAATTGCCCACTTAAAATAAACGGCTGTTTAGACAATTGAATAGTCATATTTTTAAAACTAAATGATGGCTGTTGTTGATTAACAACTACATCAAAAGTGCTTTCAAAAAGTTGATTACTAGCATAAGAACCAATAGCCGTATTAAAGCTAATTCGATGAATTAAAATACTACTGTTAATATGTACAATTTCTAAACTATCCTGCTTTGCAATGCTTGCGTTTACACGATTAATATTAAAACTGTATCGTTTGTTTTTAATAGCGTCTGATATTACTACAAGTGTACTATCAAATTGTATTTTTTTTATAAGTTCTGAAACTGGCTTTTTGTTAATACTTGCATCTGTTTTTTTACGCTGCAATAAATAGCTATTGGTAAATCCTAAGCTATCGGTAAATATATTAATAGATGCATTACTGATACTTATTTTATTAGGCACTATTTTACCAACTAATAGGCTTGCAATATTAAATCTTACCAACACTGTATGTGCAATTAGCAAAGGTTTATGCTTATTGGGCAAGCTATCGCTAATTTGTAAATCATTTAGAGTAATGGAAACAGATGGGAAGCTTTTAAACACGTTAAAATACACATCGGTCACAGTTATTTTACCGCCAATATCCCGTGCCACATTGGTAGTTACATAATTAAGCAAACTAGCCTTGTGTGTAACGAAGTAAAAATAACTAGTAGTAAATAATAATAAAAGTGTTGCAAATGATATAGCAACAACCCAAAGCACATATTTTTTTACTTTTCGCATAAAGTATGTATTGTAAAAAAATGTGCCGCTGTTGAATAGAAGAGCCTAAAAAACCATATTGCCTTTAGTTTTTATTTGTTCGTTGGTTAGTTCAGCCATTAATTGCACACCTGCAATAGTTTTTATAGCTTGTTTTATCCAATTGCATTTATCATCGTCTACGGTATCGCCCTTCATTAACCACAAAAAATCCATATGTTTAAATTCTGGTAATAAATATTCACCATCACATTGGTTGTGATACAGGTAATGGTTTAAAAAACTATTCGATTCTTGCGATTGATAAATTGAGAAATGATAGGTTCTATCTTTTTTACGCAATGGAATTTCTATCTCATTATTTAACTTAAAACTAAAGCCCAATAAATTGTTTAGATGCCAACAAAACTGATAATTTTTTAATGGAGCAATAATGCCAAGCAGCCTTGTGTCTTCAAAAAAGTCATCGTTAAGTTCTTCTATGTTAAGGCGTAGTTTCATTTTGGATTAATAAGATGCATTCATTTTTTCTGAAAACTATACATGTAAGCTTTATCTTTTTTAAACAAGACTAAAATTTCTGAAAACGCTGGTTTCACAATGCTATCACCATTTTCTGCAAGTTGATCAAATATTTTACTATCATTTAATTTCTTTTCTCTACGTGGGTAAAAGACAAATTCTATGGGACTAGTTTTTAGTTTAAAGCTTGTACCATGATTTTTTATGCCAACATTTTGAATTCGTCCATAAATCGTTGCTTCATTAAAGGTTTTGTAGTTGGTTGCCCATTGTTTATCAGTATAGGGAATTGCAAAAAATTTAAAAAGCAAAATACTATTACTACGGCTATGCTAAAAAAAATTAAAGTGTTCTTTATTTTCAAAGACATGGCATAATATTATTTTACACTAAAGAGACCCTTCCTTCATCAGAATGACAAACTTTACCCCACAATCCTCAATTTTGCATAATTCAACATTATTTTTTTCTCGCCATTATGTTCAAAATTAATATTGGCAATTGGGTTATGGGCTGAGCCCTCTACTGTAACCACTTTTCCAAAACCAAATTTTTGATGTTCTACCCGTTGACCAGCTTCTAAACTACTGGTATCGCTTGCCACAAAGTTTTCTGTTGGTATATGAATAGCTGTTGCTGGTTGTTGATTGGTAGTTGGTGGTAAATAAGTTGGCCTAGCATTCTCTGGCTTTTTAGCAGGCGGTGCGCCATAACGTGTATCGGTTTGTGCTGAACCAAAACCTCTATTCATCCGTTCGAATGCTGTACCCATATTGCTTGTGCCTTGGTTTCTTGCACCACCACCAGCATAAGTTTTATCTAAAAAAGCTTCAGGCATTTCATCTAAAAAACGGCTTGGCTCGTTTTGCACCAATTGCCCAAAACGATAACGTGCATTGGCATAGGTAAGCCACAATCTATCTTTTGCCCTGGTTATTGCTACGTAAAATAAGCGACGCTCTTCTTCTAATTCTTCACGGGTGTTAATGCTCATGGCATTTGGAAACAGGGTTTCTTCTATACCGCCTACAAATACGCAACCAAACTCTAGCCCTTTTGCAGCATGAATGGTCATCAGTTTTACAACATCATCGTTTTGTTTATCGCTATCCGAATCGGTAAATAATGCCACATTTTGTAAGTAGGCGCCTAAGCTTTTATTACCAACTTCGCCATCCTCATTATCTGGGCTTTCGGTCCATTCTTTAATCGAGTTTAGCAACTCTTGCACGTTTTCGTAACGGGCTAAACCTTCTTGTGTTTTGTCACTAAACAGTTCTTTTACTAAATTGGTATGCTTACCTACCTGCACCGCTACATCGTAGGCATTTTTATCGTTTAGCATGGTTTGAAAATACTTAATCATTGTTACAAAATTTTGTAACGATTCTAAGGTACCAGCTTTAAAACCAAACTCGGCAGCACGACTAACTGCCTCAAACATGGTAATATTTTGCTCGTTGGCAATGATGATTAGTTTTTCTATGGATGTTTTGCCAATACCACGAACGGGATAGTTGATAATACGTTTTAAACCTTCCTCATCTCGTTGGTTTACAATAATACGTAGGTAGGCAATAATATCCTTAATCTCTTTGCGTTGGTAAAAACTTAGACCACCATAAATGCGATACGCAATACCCATTTTACGAAGGCTTTCCTCATAGGCACGGCTTTGTGCATTGGTACGGTATAAAATAGCAAAGTCTTTATTGTAATAATGGTTACGCAACTTTTGTTCTTTAATAGAATCAGATACATATTTGCCTTCTTCATTATCGGTCATTGTACGCACCACTTTTATCTTGTCGCCTGTGGGGTTATCCGTCCAAAGCTCTTTTGGTATTTGGCCTTTATTGTTACCAATTACCTCATTAGCCACATTTAAAATGCTTTGTGTGCTACGGTAATTCTGTTCTAGCTTTACCACTTTTACATCATCGTAGTCTTTTTGAAACTGTAAAATATTTTCAATAGTTGCCCCACGAAAACTATAAATACTTTGTGCATCATCACCCACCACACAAATATTCTCATTCATAGCAGCCAATAATTTTGTAATTTGATACTGTACCGTGTTGGTATCTTGGTACTCATCAATCATAATATATTTAAACTTACGTTGGTACTTGCTTAATGCATCGGGGTGTGTGTTTAGTAGCTCAAACATTTTTAGCAGCAAATCATCAAAATCCATTGCGCCATTTTTAAAGCAACGGGCGGCGTAAGCCAAATAAATTTGTGCAATTGCAGGTCGGTTAGCCCTCGCATCTTCTTGTATTAAGCCTGCTTCCATTGCATATTCTCTAGGCCCAATTAATGAGTTTTTAGCTGATGAAATTCGGTTGCCAACAATATTAGGCTTGTATATTTTATCATCTAAATTCAATTCATTAACCACTGCTTTTATAACACTACGGCTGTCATCGGTATCGTATATGGTAAAACTGCTTGGGTAGCCAATTCTTGTAGCTTCGGCACGTAAAATTCTAGCAAAAACGCTGTGAAATGTGCCAATGTATAGATTGCGGGCTTCGTTATTGTTCAAAATTCGTTCTATACGCTCCTTCATTTCGGCGGCAGCCTTATTAGTAAAGGTTAATGCTAAAATATTAAATGCATCTACACCTTGTGCCATTAAGTGTGCAATACGGGTTGTTAATACTTTTGTTTTGCCACTACCTGCACCCGCAACAATCATTAACGGTCCGTTAATATGCGTTACAGCCTCTCGTTGAGGGTCGTTCAATCCACTTAAATAATCCTGCATTTGGCGAAGATAGGAAGTAAGAAAGTGAGAAGGCAGCCGTGTTGAGAAGTTGTATTTGTTATTAAGATTTAAGTACTTAACAAATGGTATCTATAATTTATAAAATATTTTATTAATAGTTTTACCAAATTGATTAGTGGTTTGTAAAATGTAGCTGCCTTTGGGCAATTGCTTTACAATCAATAATTGGTTATTTGTAATAAAATAGCTGCCAATTAGTTTGCCAGAACTTGTTAAAATGTTAGCCTGCTTAATATTGCTATTTTTAAAGTATAGTACATCCTTAACGGGGTTAGGATAAATAATGGGTGCTTGGTTATCGGTTGCTATAAGTTTTATAACATTACTATAGCCTTTGCTACCATCCTTATCTACTATCTCTAAACGGTAATATGTACCATTAAAACTTGTAGTTGCATCAACATAAAAATAGTTACTAGCACCTTTTGCATTAATCTTTGTGATATTTGAAAAATTAACACCGTCAATACTTTTTTGCAGGTTAAAATACGACGAATTTATTTCGGTAGCAGTTGTCCAATTAAGATTTACTCCTTGAGGTTGTTGTGTACAAGTAAAGGTTGTAAGCGTTACTGGCAACGTGGTAGATGTTGCCAACCAAACAGTGGCGTTCATAATCAGTAGCCGATGATTGCCACTTACATCACCAGTATAGCCAGTATATAGATTATCATTTGTGTCGCCTGTGCCATCATCAAACGGTGAGCTATCGCCAAAAGCAACCACTTTACCAGCCCCAAACGTTGCATACGCCACCATTACACCAGTGTTGCCAGTGTTATTACTAGTTGTATTATAAAAAGCAGCTTTTACCGATGGATTGATAGTTGGGTTAATGGTCATAGTAGTGCCATTACTCCATTTTATTTGTGATACATTGCCATAGCTACCATGTAATAAAGAATCGTTAGCATAAGCGGAAAAATTAGAGCTAGTGACAGAAATATTGGCCAAATCGAACGTGAAACCAAATGGGTTGTTTTGAACCGTATTATTATTAATTAAATCGTTCAATATAACGGGCGAATCATAACCATCATTATTTCTATCTGATATTGTATGATCTGATACTATAAAAAGGCTGCCACCGTTTTTAACAAAATTCATAATGGCTGTTTTTTCGGCTGTTGTAAACAAGATATTGGGTTCAACTACCACATATATTTGATAGTTTAATAAGTCTTGTGCATTAGATGCATCACCATAGGTAATAGCACCATTGTAAGGCAATGTTTCTACTTGGTAGCCTTTTTTTACACAGTCAATGCCCCAGGCTGATATGCCACCAGTCCAATAAGTTTCTACTGTTGATGCTGTTATATTCGCTTGTGCAGGTGTGGGTGTTCGCTGTGCATTTGCCTCATTGCCACCATTAAATACGGCAGGGCCTGTTGAATATCCTAAATTAAATGCATCAGCATCAATAACCCAATCTGCATTACCTGCAGTTTCAGCTTTAGAGGCGTCAAATAGAATTTTTATTTGGGCATTGCTAGAACTAACTGATAAAATTAAAACAGTACTGATAAGTATTAGTAATCTCATAATAAGCGTATAAATGGCTGATTGACGAAAATAAATACAAAACTGAGTAATTCATAATTTAATTATCACTAAATTTATTTTTACATTATTCCATATTTTGCCTTAGCCACCTTTCAATGTCGTCAAAGCTCATGCCCTTACGTTTGGCGTAATTTTCTACTTGGTCTTTTTGTAATTTACCAACACCATAATATTGGCTTTGTGGGTTTGCAAAATACCACCCACAAACAGATGATGCAGGGTACATGGCCAAACTTTCGGTTAGGGTGATGCCTACGTTTTCTGTTACTTGTAACATATCAAATAGTTTGTATTTTTCTGTATGATCTGGGCAAGCTGGGTAGCCAGGTGCAGGGCGAATACCTAGATATTT
Source organism: Chitinophagales bacterium (assembly GCA_038327865.1). Lineage (GTDB taxonomy): Bacteria > Bacteroidota > Bacteroidia > Chitinophagales > Chitinophagaceae > Parasediminibacterium. The sequence goes on from JBBQLL010000008.1 coordinate 81,936, forward strand.
TTCGTGAATTAATTCGTCGTTTGTTAAATGTTCCTCAGTTGCATAGCCCCAATAGTTTTTACGGGTTTTAAGGTGTAAGCACTCTGCAAAAGCCTCTGCAAATCTATCTGCCAAAGCCTGTAGCATAATTTTATTATAATCATCCAAATTAGCTTCAAAGTTTTTAATATGTGGTTCAATGCCATCAATTGTTACAGCGAAAGCGCCAATATAATCGGTTACTGATTGCTGGTTGTTGGTTGCTGCTTTAATAAAATCTGCTAAAGAAATGTTCGGTTGACCAGGTGCTTTTTGTATTTGTTGTCGAAGAAATTCTAAGTTGATAATGTCGCCTTCAATACCCGACTCGCTGACTTTCAGACTTTCAGACTTCTTAACCATAACCGTATCATCCTTACTTTCTGCTTCCCAAAAACCGATGACACCTTTGGCGGTTAGCCATTTTTTAGCAATCATTTTATCCAATAAAGCATTGGCATCGTTGTACAATTTGGTGGCTTCAACACCCACTACTTCATCCGTTAAAATGGCAGGAAAGTTGCCATGCATTTCCCAAGTAATAAAGAAAGGTTTCCAATCAATATATGGTCGTAATTCGTTTAAATCATAATCTGGGAATACTTTTATACCAGTAAATTTTGGTGCAATTGGCTGATAATTATCCCAATCAATTACAACTTTTTTCTTTAATGCATCAGTATAAGTTAAATAATTTTTCGCTGATTTTTTATTATCAAAACTGAATTTTAGTTTGGTGTATTCGTCCGTAATTTGGCTTAATAATACAGGTTTATTATCTGCATTTAACAAGCTGCCAGCTACTGTTACGCTGCGGCTTGCGTCTAACACATGCACCACACCATTATCGTATTGTGGTGCAATTTTTACTGCTGTGTGCATACGACTTGTAGTTGCACCGCCAATTAATAGTGGTTGTTTCATACCACGGCGTTTCATTTCTTTGGCCACATTTACCATCTCATCAAGCGATGGTGTAATTAAACCGCTCAAGCCAATAATATCTGCATTATGTTTAATGGCTGCATCTAAAATTTTATCAGTTGGTACCATTACGCCAAGATCAATAATATCGTAACCATTGCAGCCAAGAACTACACCTACAATATTTTTACCAATATCATGCACATCGCCTTTTACTGTAGCTAGCAATATCTTAGCAGCACCTGCGCCTTCTTCATTTATTGTTCCTGCTGCAAGGTGGGCTTGCTTTCTAGCTTCTTTTTCTGCTTCGATAAAAGGGGTTAATACGGCTACGCTTTTCTTCATTACTCGAGCGCTTTTTACCACTTGTGGCAAAAACATTTTACCTGCACCAAATAAATCGCCCACAAAATTCATCCCGTCCATCAGTGGCCCTTCTATTACATCTAGCGGTTTAGGATATTTTACACGGGCTTCTTCTGTATCAGCATCAATATAATCTGTAATGCCATTTACTAGAGAGTGTTTAAGGCGTTCTTCAACGGTTGCATCACGCCATTTTTCATCTTTTACAACCACTTTGCCTTTTGCTTTTACTGTTTCGGCAAAGGCAATTAGTCTTTCGGTTGATTCGTTATTATCGTTATTTCTGTTAAGAATTACGTCTTCAATAAGCTCTCTTAACGTTGGTTCAATTTCATCATACACCACTAGCTGGCCAGCATTTACAATTCCCATATCCATACCAGCTTTTATGGCATGGTACAAGAAAACAGAGTGCATGGTTTCACGTACAAACTCATTACCACGAAAAGAAAAAGACAGATTACTGATACCACCAGAAATTTTTACCAACGGCATTTTTTGTTTAATAATTCTACAAGCTTCTATAAAGTCTACACCATAATTGTTGTGTTCTTCAAGGCCAGTTGCAATAGCAAATACATTAATGTCAAATATAATATCCTGAGGATCAAAACCAACTTTTTCGGTTAAAACTTTATAAGCTCGTTCCGAAATTTCTACCTTACGTTGCATGGTATCTGCTTGGCCTTGTTCGTCAAAAGCCATCACAATGATGGCGGCACCAAACGCTTTGCAGATATAGGCTTGTTCTATAAATTTGGCTTCGCCTTCTTTCATTGAAATAGAGTTCACAATGCACCTGCCTTGAATACATTTTAACCCCGCCATGATAATCTCAAACTTAGAGCTATCTACCATGATGGGAATCTTGGCAATGTCTGGTTCGCTTTGTACCAAGTTGATAAAGGTGGTCATGGCTTGCACGCCATCTAGTAAGGCATCATCCATATTAACGTCTAAAATCTGCGCACCATTTTCTACCTGCTGGCGTGCCACAGATAAAGCTTCTTCGTACTGATTATTTAATACTAGCCTAGCGAATTTTTTAGAACCCGTCACGTTGGTACGCTCACCAACATTTACAAAATTTGTTTCTGGCCTAACAATTAACGGCTCTAAACCAGAAAGGCGTAAGTAAGGTTTTATAGTTGTTGTCATATTTTATTTTTTTAACCACAGCAGAGTTAGATAAGTTTGGTACAGAGTAATTATGTGTTGCCTAAAATAAGTATTTAAAAATTTGTATTAATAATAGAAGCTTACTCTGTGGTTAAATATTCCTCAACTACTGGCAATCTCCTTGGCTGTAACATTCTCACATTGTCTGCTATATGTTTTATATGATCTGGTGTGGTACCACAGCAGCCGCCAACAATATTTACCCAACCGTCTTTTGCCCACTCTTCTATAAAATGTGCTGTTTCGTGTGGCTGCTCGTCGTATTCACCCATGGCATTTGGTAACCCTGCATTTGGATAAGCCGATGTATAACACGCAGCAATATTGCTTAACTCTTCTATATGGCCACGCATTTCTTGCGCACCCAATGCACAGTTTAAGCCAATGCTAATTGGGTTGGCATGTTTTACAGAAATATAAAAAGCTTCCAAAGTTTGTCCGCTTAAAGTTCTGCCAGAAGCATCGGTTATAGTACCGCTAATCATAATTGGTAATTCTTCTGTACCAGTAGCTCTAAAAAATTGCTTAGTTGCAAAAATGGCTGCCTTCGCATTCAAGGTATCAAAAATAGTTTCTATTAATATAATATCTACGCCACCTTCTACAAGTCCTTTAATTTGTTCTGTATAAGCAACAACTACTTCATCAAAAGTAACGGCCCTGAATCCAGGATTATTTACATCGGGCGATAATGATAAGGTTTTGTTTAACGGTCCAATAGCGCCTGCAACATATTTTGGATGTGAATCTGGATGGGCAGAAATATAACGTTCAATAGCTTTTCTGGCACACTGTGCTGATGCAACGTTTAGTTCGTAGGCAATTTCTTGCATATCATAATCTGCTTGAGCAATAACGGTGCTGCTAAAAGTGTTGGTTTCAATAATATCAGCACCAGCTTCTAAATATTGCAAATGAATACCAATAATAATCTCTGGTTGGGTGATGCTTAATAAATCGTTATTGCCTTGAACATCGCTGTGCCAGTTGGCAAAACGGGTGCCACGGTAATCTGCTTCTTGTAGTTTGTGACGCTGAATCATTGTGCCCATAGCACCGTCTATTATTAGTATTCTTTTTTCTAAATCTTGTCTGATGCTCATGTTTCACTTTTTTACCACATAGGCACAAAGGCGCCCAGTGATGTTTGCTAAATGTAACGTCTAATATTTGAGGTTAGATTTATCCTTCCTCAAATCCAATAACTGTTGGATGACGTATTGGTTTATTGTGTGGGAAAGTTGAAGTAGGTTTTATAGATCCAATGTGCGACGCATATATTGCAAAATTGAATAACAAAAGCCGATCAGAAATAAAATTTTTGAGGGTTTAACGAGTAACAAATCCGTATAGTTTAGTTGGAAATGGGCCCGTTTATTAGTTCAAAATTTTTAAGCAGGTTGAACAATAAACAAATCCGCCTGCTACGCAAAAGTAACAGGCGAAAGGGTATTTACCAAAGATGATTTGTTATTCGTATTTGGCGGTAACAGTAATTTCTAGGTCTTTAGCTACTTCACTACCATCAACACCAAAATCTTTTACGTTTATTTTAAAGATGCTTTTGGTGCTGACACTGCCTTTTACAATGGTAATTGTGCCTTTTATAGCAACTTTTTTAGTGATGCCTTTTATGGTTAAATTACCATTGGTAGTAACGTTGTAGATGCCATCTTTTGTAAAATTTACGGCAGCAATATTAACAATTGTACCTTTAAATTCGCCTTTAGGAAATTGGGTGCTGTTCATATAATCGGGACCATTAAAATGTTCCTGCATCAATTCGTTCTCAAATCTGAAACCTTTAATTAATAAGCTGAACATAACCTGACCAGTATTATCAATCAATTTGCTTACTGCTTGGTTGTTGATAGCTTCAATATCTTCTGCTGGTGTATGTGAGAAAAATTTTACTTGTGCCGATTTTGTAGCATAATTTTTTTGAGAAAACCCATTTGCCAATGTAAACAATGCAACAAAGAATAAAATTGTGAGCTTCATTTTTTAAATTATTTTATTTTTTTACAACAAAAGCATCAATAATTACTACATCGCTCAAAAAACCAGTACAAATACCTTTTACAGTAATAGTGCTGCCACCTTGAATTTGCCCAGCATCCTCTTTTAAGGTGCAGTAAATATTCGAAAAACTATCATCACTTTTTAAAGTAACAGTTGGCTTGCCATCTTGGTTCTTTTTGGCTTCAATTACCTCGCCAGTAATAGCTAGTGCTTTGTTAAGGTATAGTTTGTTGGCAGAATCTTCGTTGGCTTGAAAATTTTTTACAATATCTTTTGCAGTAATGGCAATGGCTTGTTCATCTGCCACATTGCGTTTAAAATGCGTTGGCTTGTAAAATACAAAATACCAAACATTAATACCGCCTACAACAGCGGCTAATAAAGCAAACAATATAATTTTCTTTTTCATATGTTAGTTTTAATTTGGGTATAAAAATAGTACAAACATTATATCGGAAAAACAAAGCAGTTGGTTGTGTTTTAATTAATTCCTTAATTCACCAAAGCATATACGGCAAAACTTGCTAGCCAATGCTCACCACCATAACTGCCACTGGCAATATTTGGTAAGCTGGCTTTTAAATGTTGTGCAGAAGATTTTAGCAAAATTTGTCGCCTTTTATCAGTTATTGGCAAAACTGATGCAATCCCTTTCATACACCAGCTACGGCTAAAACACAGTCCATCTAAATGCACAATTTGCAAGTCGGTTCTGTCTGATACAAAGGGCAATTGTGTTAAATGTTGTAATGCTGATGGTGAAATCCATGCGTTAAACCAAGCTATAAATTCAGCTTTTGGCAATACACGACGCATCAAATCTGTTTCTTCAAGCGATGGCGATAAAAAATCTGTACCATCAGGTTCCCATTGGCTTGGTGCTCCTTTATCTTTTAAGTATAATCGCTTTGCTGATGAAATAATAGCTGCTTCAAAGGCTTTATTACCAACGGTTCTGGCATAATCTAACGCAAATACCAACCCAAAAGCCGTGTTAGGATGCACACCTGTTCGGTTGGGATACGTTTGTTTGGGTAAATATTTCATCCATATAGTAATAACCGTATCGCAAAGTGGTTGCAAAGCTGCTGACCATTGTTTGGCATCAGCATCATTTTTAAAAGTTAGTAACTCTTGTTGCAACTTTAACAACCAAGCCCAGCCATAAGTACGCTCAAAGCTTTTGTTAAGCGTAGGCTCAAAGTATTGTAGCTCTTGGGCAATATTTTGTGGGTTAATATTTCTGCTAATGGCGGCTCTTGCTTGTTGTGCTTCTGGCAGGTTTGGAAATTGCTTTAGCAAACGCACCAACATCCAATGCCCATGAACGGTACTGTGCCAATCGAAACAGCCATAAAATGCAGGGTGCAATTGCTTTGGCATTAACACATGATCCTTTGCTGTGGTAGATGTATGATTTGTTTTGTTGGGAAATTCTTGCTCAATACATTTTAACGGCAAGCTGGCTAAATGTGAGGCACCATCTATAGTAAGTGCCAAAGTAGTACTGTCTTTATTTACTATGAAATAAGGTTTGGATTGTGCAAATGTTTGACCTAAACAAAACAAAAGTGAAAGTGTTAAAAATGGTTTCATCTATAAAAATTTAAGGTGAATATAAGCAATCACTAAAAGGTATTCTAACCATTGTTGTATATTTTTGTTGTCGCTTAAACCAATTATTTTTCTTTCAATCTTAGTACATAAAAACAATTATAACCATGCAAGGCATTTCTAAAAAACAAATAATATTATTATTTATTGTATCTAGTTTCATTGTCGTAAAAGCAAATGCCCAAAGCACACAAGATAAAGACACAACAAAAAGCTATTTTAAAGCTAGTTTAGGCTATTTGTCTAATGCTGTTTATAATGGTAGACAAGATTCTACTACATACCCATATATTACGCCAACATTTGGTTATTATGATAAAAGTGGCTTTTATGTAAATAGTTCTTTATCTTATTTGGCAGCATCTACTGAAAAAAGAATTGACTTATTTACCCTAGAAGTAGGTTACGATTTTGATATTGCCACCAATTTTTCTGGTGGTGTTTATGCTGATAAATATTTTTATAACACAGCTAGTACCAATGTTAAAAGCGATATTAAGGGTGTTGCAGGCGCTAATTTTAATTACGATTTTGATGTGTTGCAGGTTTCAGCGGGCACCAGTGTATTGGTTGCCACAAAAAATGATTTTTCGCTAAATGCTGGTATTGGCCATGCGTTTTCAATTGGTAACGAAGGCAACCAATGGACTATTAACCCAACAGCATCTGTAAATGCAAGCACCCTTCATTTTTACGAAGGCTACACTGATAGGCGTGCCGGCAAAAACGCCCAAAAAAATGGTGCTAGCTCAGTAACATCTGTAACCACCATTACCAATCGGGGTAACGGACTTACCTTATTAGATTATGAGTTAGCCTTACCAATAAGTTACGATGCCAGCAAATGGGGCTTCTCTTTTACACCAACATTGGCCTTACCACAAAACCCCATTTATACAAGTACTACCACCTCTTTCAAGCCACGAAATGGTACTGGAAGTCTCTCACAAACTTACAATTCAACACCATCAACTGAAACAAGTTTAGGCACCCCTTTCTTTGCTGAATTAAGTTTTTACGTTAAGTTCTAAATTTTGACTTTTATCTTTTTTGGTTTGCCAGCTTTTGTAGTGCTATGATGCTTTCGTTGTGTCACTCACTTGTACGTCCTTATTGCAATGTAACTTTTACTGTTGCGTAAATTTGGGTATAGCCCTTGATGACACACGATTTAATTGGGTACTGTGATTATTTTAAAAGTAACAAGGTAATTTTAAAACTTAGCGGTCTTTGTGGCCTTTGTTTCTTTGTTCAAAGAACCCCGTGGGTGTGAAATGATTTTACGCCTTTCATCATAAAATTTAAAAGCCCTGTTTATCAGTAGCTTATCTTCAAGCATCTTCCAAAATTAAAATAATATTATGAAAAAAGTTGTTGCTGCTTTTCTGTTATTGGCTGTTGGTTATCTTAATGCAAATGCCCAATCCAGCCCATCGTGGTTACGCTACTCTATCATTTCGCCCGATGGCAAAACCATTGTTTTCACTTACAAAGGCGATTTATATAAAGTAACTTCTACAGGTGGAAATGCGATGCCTTTAACTTTTCACGAAGCACACGATTTTATGCCCGTTTTTAGTCACGATGGTAAAACCATTGCCTTTGCCAGCGACCGTTTTGGCAACTTCGATATTTTCACAATTCCATTAGAAGGTGGCGAAGCAAAACGTATCACATTTCATTCTGCCAATGAATATCCGTACGAGTTTACCAACGATGATAAAAATGTATTGTTTGGTGGTGTACGTAACGATGTGGTCAGCAACAGAACTTTTCCTACGGGTTCTCAACCAGAGCTATACCAAGTGCCCATTGTTGGCGGCAAAGTAACACAGTTGTTGGGTATGCCAGCCGAAGAAGTGAAGCTGAGTAAAGATGGATTGAAACTGATTTACCAAGATAAAAAAGGTGGCGAAAATACTTGGCGCAAACACCATACCTCTGCTATTGCACGAGATATTTGGGTTTGGGATATACCAACAAATACGCATACAAAAATCACTTCGTTTAACGGAGAAGATAGAACACCCATTTATACTGATAACGAAAAAGCCATGTACTACTTAAGCGAAGAAAGTGGCAGTTTTAATGTTCAGAAATTGGCTTTTGACAATGGAGCAAAATCGCAGCAAATAACAACATTTAAAAAGCACCCTGTACGTTTTTTAAGCAGCAGTAACGATGGCCTTTTGTGTTTTGGTTACGATGGAGATATTTATACCTTAAAGGCAAATGGCAAACCCGAAAAAGTAGCTATTACAATTGCTGTAGACAATAAAAGCAATAACGATAAAGTAGTGGCTGTTACTGGTGGTGCAAGAGATATGGCGGTATCGCCAAATGGTAAAGAAGTGGCTTTTATTTTTCGTGGCGAAGTGTTTGTAACAAGTGTTGATGGTGGTATTACCAAACGCATTACCAATACGCCAGAACAAGAACGCAATGTTAGTTTTTCGCCAGATGGAAAAACTTTACTATATGCAAGCGAAAGAGCTGATGCTTGGGAAATTTTAGAGACTAAAAAACTAAAAGATGATGAGCCATATTTTTATGCAGCCACCTTGTTAAAAGAAACGCCGATCATTACAAACGAAAAGGAAAATTATCAACCATCTTACTCACCCGATGGTAAAGAAATTGCGTTTATAGAAGATAGGATGACGTTGAAAATCTATAACAAAGCATCCAAACAAACGCGTACCATTTTAACAGAAAAAGAGTTATTTAGTATGCGTGATAATGACCAATATTTTCAGTGGAGCCCCGATGGAAAATGGTTATTGTTCGATTATAGTTTGCCCGGTATTGCCAGCAGCGAAGTGGGTTTAGTGCCAACCGATGGTAAAGGAAAAGTAACCAATATTACTGAAAGTGGGTTTGCCGATAACGATGCAAAATGGGTAATGGGGGGCAAGGCCATGATTTGGCAAAGCAATAGAGATGGGTTAAAATCTGTGGCACAAAGCGGTAGCAAACAAACCGATGTGTATGCGATGTTTTTTACCCAAGACGCATTTGATAAATTTAAGTTGAGCAAGGAAGATGCCTCGTTATTAAAGGAAATTGAGGATATAAAAAACAAGGTGGATACATCAAAAAAAATACCTAAAAAAGACACTATTCCTATCGTAACATTCGATTGGGACGGATTGACACAACGTAAAATAAAACTCACAATCCACTCATCATCATTGTCTGATGCGTTGCTAAGCAAAGATGACGAAACCTTATATTATCTATCACGATTTGAAAAAGGCTATAACCTATGGACTACCAACTTACGCACTAAAGAAACAAAAATGTTGTTGCCGTTAAACAGCCTTGGTGGCGGTAGTATGGTGTGGGATAAAGAACAGAAATTTATATTTTTATCAAGCGATGGTGGCATTGTAAAAATAAATGCAGAAACTGGTAAACAAGAAGCTGTAAAAATAAATGGTGAGATGAATTTGGATGTAGCCGCAGAACGCCGTTTTATGTTTGAGCATGTTTGGCGCAGAACGAAAAAAACATTTTACACGGCCAGTTTTCATGGTGTTAATTGGGATAGTTATAAAGCCGATTACGAAAAATATTTACCGCATATTGGTAACAATTATGAGTTTAGTGAAATGCTAAGTGAGTTATTGGGCGAGTTGAATGTGAGCCACAGTGGGAGTAGCTATAACAACCAAAACCCTAATTCAGATGCTACTGCATCATTAGGTATTTTTTATGATATGACCTATAAAGGCAATGGTATAAAAATTGAAGAAGTGATTAAAGAAGGTCCGCTAGATAAAGCCATTTTAGGTATAAAACCTGGTACCATCATTGAAGCTATTGACGGTGTTGATATTACCGATGATAAAGATATTGCACAATATCTTAACAGAAAAGCTGGTAAAAGCACCTTGCTATCTATTGTTGAAGGCACGGTTAAAAAAGATATTACCATAAAGCCTATTACCATTGGAGAAGAAAGTGGCTTGCTGTACAAACGTTGGGTAAAACGAAATGCTGATGAAGTTGAAAAAATGAGTAATGGCGAGTTGGGCTACGTGCATATTCCTGGTATGAATGATGGTGCTTACAGAAATACCTATGAAGATATTATGGGTAAATATGCCAATAAAAAAGCTATTGTAATTGATACGCGTTTTAATGGCGGTGGCGACTTGGTGGCAGACCTTACCATGTTTCTTAGCGGTAAAAAGTTTATGGATTACAGTACCGATAATAGAAGCAATGGTTTTGAACCAAATTTCCGTTGGACCAAACCAAGTATTTCTATAGCAAACGAGGCTAACTATAGCGATGGGCACTGTTATGCCTATGCTTATCAAGCATTAAAATTAGGTAAGCTAGTTGGTATGCCTGTGCCTGGTACTTGTACGTTTGCTGGCTGGGAAAGCTTGCAGGATAATACGTTGCGTTGGGGCGTGCCGCCATTGGGTGTAAAAATGATGGATGGAAAATATTTAGAAAATCACCAAACAGAGCCAGATATTAAAGTACGTAACGATTATGAAACGGTTGTTAAAGGCAAAGACCAACAACTAGAAGCCGCGATTAAAGAATTGATGAAAGAAATTAAATAAATTACCTTAGGCTAATTAGGTAGAGATAATTTAAAAAGCCCTGTTTATCAGTATGTTTAAACGGGACTTTTATGTTAGTACATTACGTACATTTGACTATAAACCAAGTGTTTGTAAATGCAACAACAATCAAAATTCTCTAAAATATTTATAACCCTAGGTGCAATAATAGCAACGCTTGCAGTATTGTTACAATTGTACGTTATTATAGAAAATAGGGTAATGTCAATTCCGCAAACGCTTATTAAATTTTTTAGCTACTTTACTATTATTAGCAATATTATGGTTGCTATATGTTTTACAACGCTAAGTGTACAACCAACATCAAGATGGGGCCAATTTTTTTTAAAGCCACAAACAGCAACCGCTATTAATGTATATATTTTAGTAGTTGGCTTGGTGTACAATATGGTCTTGCGTTGGTTATGGGCACCCAAAGGTCTGCAACTTGTAGCCGATAATTTGTTGCATGTGGTGGTGCCTATTTGGTTTTTAATTTATTGGATTGCATTGGTACCCAAAGCCAATTTGCAATGGAAAAACGTGTTTAGCTTTCTTATTTATCCAGCGGTTTATTGTGTTTATATTTTGGTACGTGGAGCAATTTCAAATCAGTATCCCTATTTTTTTATAGATGCGGCTAAGTTAGGCTACCCACAAGTTGCATTAAATTGTACTATTTTATTGGTTGTATTTTTAGCATTATCCTTATTGCATATAGGCGTTGCAAAACTGATGCGTAAGTAAGTTATCGGCAACCTCTCTAAAGCGGTTTTGTAGCATTTATTAATACAAAATTTTGATTGACAGCTGCTAAGGCGATATCATTGTTTGCCAAAAAATTAATAACGTCTAGATTAATCTCTTCTCTCAGCAAAAAAAAGTCTGCTAAGCTTTGTTCAATAGTGGTATAATAATTTACCTCATAAATATGGGCATTTTTACCAGTTTCTCTTAAAAAAACAGATGAATTTTCAATAGCAGGCTTTTCTAAAATTTTTGTAATAGCAGGCGATATTAATTGTAATTGTTTTGGTGCTGTTGCTAAACTTATTTCTAATTGTAAAAAGCCTTTGCGTCCTGTACGTAAACTAATATTATCAACAATGCTATCTACCATTTGCTTGTTGGGTACAGATATATAGGTTTTATCATCCGTTCTGATTCTGGTGCTACGTAATCCAATTTTTTCAATGGTGCCACTAAAGTTATTTACCTTAACAAAATCTCCAACGGTAAATGGTTTATCAAAGAAAATGATGAACGAGGCAATCAAGTTCTCCAAGCTTTCTTTAGTAGATAAAGCAATAGCGGCTCCAGCAATACTTAGTCCTGTAATTAGGTTGCCTATGTTTTTGTTGAACGAAAAATGCATGATTAATAACACCCCAATTATCATCAATAACACTTTAAAAAAATCTTTAAAAAATATTACTAGTTGGTTATCTGTTTGATCTAAAGTTTGTAAGGCTTTCGCTTGCATTGCCATTGCCAAAAAATCTATTAATCGCAAACAGAGCCAAATAAAAGACAATATTAATGCTATATTACACAAGCCATCAACCACCTGATATAGCGATAGTTTGTACACTTTAAAGTTAAATTCTTTTGGGTATTGTAACTTATCTAAGGCAATAAAAGATATTAGCAGTAACAAAAATAAATCTAACGGGGGTAGGATAAGATTTATAAAAGCTGTTTTATATACGTTTTTATTGTTTTTGGCAATTAATCTGTACAGCAATTTAGCTACATATTTTGAAATAAACTGTCGTAACAGTATTGCCAAAATAATTGCCAATAATACCTTAGAATATAAAGCTACGTTATTGCCAAAAAACGATGTTTCAAAAAAATTTTGCATGGCGCAATTTACAATATGCTATAAATTTCTAGCCTATCTTTCTTTAAAATGTATAGCAAACTTTGGTTAATGATTACTTTTAAAACCGATGCCATATTTATTGATGATTGCACTTTTATAAACTGCAATTGCTTCGGGTTTGCTGCGTAAAAATAGGCACTATCTCTGCCTCGTAAAAAATTATCTGTTACTTGTACATCTTGCCAGTTAAGTATCGGAAATTGATTTTTTAAGCCACCATAATAATCAAAAATAGTCCAGCCTTTTTTGGGATTATATAGATACAAAAGCCCATTCATATCTATAATGGTTTGTGGTGTTGCTGTATCATCAAACAGCAATCTAAAATCTGACGTTTCTAATAAGAGTTTACCCGATTCATCAATTTTTTTAAGCTTACTTTCTAGCTCGTCAAACAACCAAATATTGTTATCGTAACTCTGTGCAATAGCTTTTACTTGCAATATATTTTGGGCTCTTAAATTAATGGTATTTCTATTGTTCAGTTGTCTATCTAACATTACAATGGTGGCAAAGTCTTTATAGTACACCAACACTTTTAATGGGTTACTTACATCAATTGTGTAAATATTACCGAAGCGTTTTACATCGTTATAAGTACCAACACTATCAAAGTCGTTATTTAGTTTTTTTATTTGATTAGAGGCTGTAATGAGAAAAATGTTGCCAAGATTATCAACCGAAAAACTAGTAAAATCTCCTACGATGGTTTTAGTAAGTTGTAATTGCAACGTGCTATCAGTAAAGGCTTTTAGCTGAAAGTTATAGCTGAATAGTACAAAAAATAATATTGTTTTTAATCTTGCCATTTGTGCAATTGCATGTCATTACCATCAAACGATGCGTAGGTAAAGTTACGTATCCAATCGCCCATATTGATATACCTGCTTTTCTCGTTTAGTTTAATATCTAAAGGCAAGTGACGATGCCCAAAAACAAAGAAGTCGTAGTGCTGTGTTTGTAGTATTTTTTTACAATAAATAAGTAACCATTCTTTATCATCGCCTAAAAAATGTTCATCGCTATTGCCAGTTTTTTGTTTGCTTTTAAGGCTAAAATAATTTGCTAAACCCATACCTAAAGTTGGGTGCAACTGCCCAAATAACCAATTGCAAATAGGATTACGAAATATTTTTTTTATAAACTTATAGCCATGGTCCGCTGGGCCTAAACCATCACCATGACCAATATAAAATTGCTTATTGTTAAATGTAAAAACCTTAGATTGATGATAAACTGGAATACCAAATTCTTGTTCAAAATAGCCATTCATCCACATATCGTGGTTGCCTACAAAAAAATGGATTTGTATACCACTATCGGTTAGTTCGGCCAGTTTGCCTAAAATTCTGGTATAGCCTTTCGGCACAACGGTTTTATACTCGTACCAGAAATCAAACATATCGCCAACAATAAAAATAATCTGTGCATCGTGGCGTATGGTTTCTAAAAAATGCACCACTTTTTTTTCACGTACCAAACTATCTGCTACATTGGGTGCACCCAAATGAAAGTCGGATAGAAAATATATTTTTTTAGCGGGTAAAACCTCCATGCGATAAATATAGTTAGTTCAGATTTTATCCATCAACTAAAAAACAAAAAACCTCTTTTGGTCCATGCACACCAACCACCAAAGTTTTTTCAATATCGGCGGTACGGCTTGGGCCTGTAGCAAATGTGATGAGTGATGGCAAATTGGTGCCATATTTGGTTTTTAATAATTGTAATCCATCTTTTATATCATAAACTAATTGGCTAGTATATGCAATACAAATATGTACTGGTGCATAAACGCTTACAGTTCTACCGCTTTGTTCTGCTGAGCTTAATACAATACTTCCAGTTCTTGCTATTAAGCTTTCGCAAGTTGTAATGGATGCATCGCAAGTGGCTAAGCTTGGGTAGCCAAAGCTTGTAAATCCATTACTAGATAGCATTTGTTTCAGCGTATCCTCTTTACAGTAAATGTTTTTCCAACTACGACTATCTAGTAACATAGTAAGGTTGGCTATTACTTCAGTCATATCTGCACAAAAAGAAAACTTACCTAACAATTTGGTAAAATTTTCTGCAAACTCAATCTCTACATCTTGGCTAGATGGTAGAAAAACATCGTCGTTTGTGTTGCCACCAGCAAATGGAACAGGCACTGGGTTAACCAGTGCCTGTCTTATCTTACTAAATATATTTTCTCTAGAATTGCTCATCTCAAATTATGCAATAGTATTATCGTTAGAAATAGGTACAACTGTTATTTCTGGTGGTGCAATAACAATTTCAGGCTCAGACTCTAATAATTTTTTAGGTTCATAAGGGCGTTTACCAATTAATAATTCTACATCGCTTTTGTGTAAAACCTCCTTCGATAACAATTCTTTGGCTAATATTTCTACCTGTTCTTTTTTCTCTGTTAGCAATGCCAAAGTTTGCTTGTAAGCTTTGTCGATAATGTTCTTAACTTCTTCATCAATAATTTTACCAGTGCCTTCGCTAAAAGGTTTGGTAAAGGTATTTTCAGATGTTGGATCGTAGAAACTAACGTTGCCAATTTTATCGCTCATACCGTACGCTGTAACCATGCCATAAGCCATACGGGTTATTTGTTGCAAATCGTTACTAGCACCAGTTGATATTTTACCAAAGAAAATCTGTTCGCTAGCACGGCCACCCAATGTCATACAAATCTGATCCATTAATTGCTCCTCATTGTACAAATACTGCTCGGTAGGTGTATATTGAGCGTAACCCAATGCCGCTGTACCTCTTGGCACTATAGTTACCTTTAATAATGGATAAGCATGTTCTAAAAACCAACCACAAACAGCATGACCAGCCTCATGATACGCAATGATTTCTTTTTCGTGTGGCGCAATGATTTTGTTTTTCTTTTCCAAGCCACCAATTACTCTATCAATAGCATCTTGAAAATCAATCATATCAACTGATTGCTTATCTTTTCGTGCAGCAATTAAAGCGGCTTCGTTACAAACATTAGCTATATCCGCACCAGCAAAACCTGGTGTTTGTTCAGCCAATTTAAATACATCTAATTTTTCAGATACCTTAATTGGTAATAAATGCACTTTAAAAATAGCTTCACGACCTTTTACATCAGGCTTATCAATACTAATTTGTCTATCAAAACGACCTGGTCGTAACAAAGCAACATCCAAAACATCTGGTCTGTTAGTTGCAGCTAATATAATAATACCCGTATCACCACCAAAACCATCCATTTCAACTAACAATTGATTTAATGTGTTTTCCCGCTCATCGTTGCTCATCATCATATTCTTACCACGAGCTCTACCGATTGCATCAATTTCATCAATAAAAATAATACAGGGTGCCTTTTCACGCGCTTGCTTGAACAAATCTCTAACACGACTAGCTCCAACACCTACAAACATTTCAACAAAATCGCTACCGCTTAGGCTAAAGAAAGGTACTTGCGCCTCACCAGCCATGGCTTTTGCCAATAATGTTTTACCTGTACCAGGAGGGCCAATTAGCAATGCACCTTTTGGAATTTTACCCCCAAGCGCTGTATATTTTTTTGGGTTTTTTAAAAAGTCTACAATTTCCATCACCTCTACTTTGGCTTCATCTAAACCTGCCACATCTGTAAAAGTGATATTTACTTTAGTACCACCTTTTTCAAACAGGGTTGCTTTCGATTTTCCAATGTTAAAAATGCCACCTGGACCACCAGCACCACCAGCACCACCACCCATTTTGCGCATAATTAATATCCATAAACCAACAAACATAATAACGCTGATAAGAATATTAACTACACCAGGGCCAAGCCAATCTGCATCCTCTGCTACGTTAGCAGGTACTTCTTGCAATTTATTATCAACAGAAAATTTTGCAAGCCGTTCTTCAAAAGCATTCCAGTCTGTTACTTCAAACTGAAAAATCGGAACATTTTTTACCTTATCAGCTTCAAATCTTTTTCCAAGTTTTTTTATATAAAACTCTTTATTAATACTATCGGCCTTTATATAAACACGTACCAATTTTTTGTTGGTTACTTTACTAATTTTTTCTACATCGCCTTTTGCCAACATTGTATTTTTAAATTCCTGTTCAGATGTAGCAATTAAATCAGGCTTCATATTAATGAAGTTAGAACCTATTAAAATTGCAAAAATGATTGCATATATCCAATAAATACTAAATTTTGGTGTTTTGCGAGAGGGCTTATCATCACTACCATTTACTGGTTGAAAGGGAAATTTTGTAGGTTGTTTATCGTCTTTTGCCATAAAATATCTTGCTATAGGAAATAAATAATGCTTTTGCGTATAAAAAGTTCAAAAATTACTTGTTAAAATCAATCATCATAGCCTTGAGACACGGCATCGCTCCACAGATCTTCTAAATTATAAAACTTGCGTTGCTCAGGGTGCATTACATGCACTACAATACTAATATAATCTATCAAAATCCATTGAGACGTGGTTTTGCCTTCATGTTTGTAAGGCACTTCGCCACAAATTTCTTTTACATTATACTCTATAAAATCGGCTATAGCCTTTACTTGTGTCGTTGATGAGGCTTCACAAATAATAAAAAAATCTGCAACGGCTTCTGGTATTTTACGTAAATCGAGGCTAATAATATGCTCGCCTTTTTTTTCTTTTATAGAAGTGATGATACCCTTAAAAAATTTTGAATTACGGGTAACTTTGGTAACACTTTTTGGACGAGTTTCTAAAACGGATAATTGTGACAACAATAAAAAATTTAAATGTTTGTAATTTGATGATGACGTTTGAGACTGCAAAACATTTTAATAAGCAAAGCTTTTTCTAAAATAGAATATACAAAAACTCGAAACTTGTTTTTTATCTTCGCTTCAAAAATAATACTTAGTTGTCACCCATCGCTGCTAAAAACAAAATAGGACAACCCTTTATACAATTTGACACAATTGCAAGTACCAATAGTTATGCCATTGACAGGATACAAGCTAATTTGGCTGCACATGGCACTACATACTTTGCTCACAATCAAACAGAAGGTAAAGGGCAAAGAGGTAAAAAATGGCTTACAGAAAAGAGTGCTAATATTATATTATCTGTAATTGTAGATTGCTCTTTACTAACATTACAACATCAATTTAAATTAAGTGCTGCGGTAGCATTGGCTTGTTATGACTTTTTTAACCAATTTGCAGGCGAAGAGACCAGTATAAAATGGCCAAATGATATTTACTGGCGTGACAGAAAGGCAGCAGGCATTTTAATTGAAAATATTGTTAGAGGAAGCAATTGGACTTACGCAATAATTGGAATTGGTATGAATATTAATCAAACCGGTTTTTCGTCTGAGGCGAAAAATCCAGTATCGTTAAAGCAAATAACTGGGCAAAATTTTGATATTATCGAAATAGCAAAACAGCTTTGTTATTGCTTAGAAAATCGCTATCAGCATCTACTAAACGATGATTTTAAAAACTTACTAGCAGATTATAACTTAAACTTATACAAAGCCAAACAAGTTGTAAGTTTAAAGAAAGATACTGCCATTTTTAAATGTATTGTTGATAGTGTAAATGAGTTTGGGCAACTGATGGTAAAAGGTGCTACCCAACAAAGCTTCAATTTTGGTGAAGTTGAGTGGGTAGATTGAGAAATAAAAAGGCCTCGAAGACAAATCCTTCGAGGCCAATACATTTATAATTTATTACTCATATTACTTCTTCTCTAACAATTTAAAAAATTGGTCAAGTTGTGGTAAAATTACAATTCTCGTTCTTCTATTAGTAGCTCTGCCTTCTGCGGTTGCATTATCTGTTAGCGGTAAATATTCAGATCTACCAGCTGCAGTCATACGTTTAGGGTCTAAACCATAACTGTTTTGTAATAAACGTACAATGGTTGTAGCACGTTTTACACTTAAATCCCAATTATCAATTAAAACAGGGCCTTTATAAGCCACATTATCTGTATGTCCCTCTACCAAAAACTCAATAGTTGGCTGCGCATTTAAAACTTTGGCAACTTTACCAAGCACTTCTTTTGCTCTTTCCGTTACTTCGTAACTACCGCTTTTAAACAATAATTTGTCCGAAATATCAATAAAAACAGCGCTTTTATCAACTTTTATATTAATGTCTTTATCGTCTAAGTTACCAATAGCCCCTTTTAAATTCATTACCAAAGCCATATTCAAAGAATCTTTTCTAGCAATTGTACCTTGAAGGTCTTGTATATACATATCCTTCATGCCAATATTTTCCATCGATTTTTTGATACTTTCTGCTTGCGAACCTGTAATTACAGATAAGTCTTTTAATTGCCCAAGCACTTGGCTACTACTTTGCTTTAAATAATCTACCTGCTTGTTTAAATTATCAATCTCGCTTTGCAAAGCCCTATTCTTATTCATGGCAATATCATTTTCTATGCCCTTAGATTTCGTTGCGTCTAAACAAATATTTAAATCGCTTTCCTTTTTTAAATACGCCTTATTTAAATCGTCGTACTTGGTAGTAGCTAAAGTTTGCATTTCTAGTACTTTCTTTTTTGCTACGCATGAAAAAAGTGTAACCGAGCAAACTGCAACGATTGCAAATGTTTTTCTTAATGTCATAATATGTGTTTTATTTATAGTGTAAAAATCTAAATTGATGCTACTGATTCTGTAAATTCGATTAAAACAAAGAACGTTATTTTTAATTGCTTTATTATTTTTAAAGCATACAAATAAAGCAAATACCATTTTTTTAACAGTTGCTAAGCACAAAAAATCGGTTAATAAAGGCATAACTTTTTAAAGTCTATTTTGGGCTAAATAAGCAATTAAACTTTGTTAGGTGCAAAATTCAAGATATTAATAGACACACATTCTCTTTTAAAAGAGTCTTTTAAAGTGTCAAAAGCTTTTTTGCTTATGCACATATGGCTTAAAATGCTTTTAGCACGTACTGTTAATAATAATATAACCAATGCGCCTATGTTTATAATTATTTAGTCACTAAATTACGCAAAACAAAATGCCATGCGTTGGAGAAAATTTAACGGGGAAAGCATCAGTCTGCCAATTAAAGCAGCGGTAGAAGAAGTAATTATCCGTGAAACACAAAAAGGTATCAGACTAAAAGTTTGCATTGGTACTGATAGCCAAGTAAAAGGGACAGAAACAGAGTTTGCAACCGTCATTGTTTTTCTGCGAGAACATGCTGGTGGGTTTATGTACATACATAACGAGAAAACTAAAACCAAGTACCACATTAAAGAAAGAATGTTAGTAGAAGTAGCTAAAAGCATTGAAATTGCATACGAACTTTGCGACTTGTTTATTGCGCACAAAGTAGACATGGAAGTACATGCAGACATTAACACCAATCCTGCGTTTAAAAGCAATGATGCTTTAAAAGAAGCTATGGGCTACATTTTAGGAATGGGTTTTGCTTTTAAAGCCAAGCCAGAGGCATTTGCAAGTAGCTGCTGTGCAGATAAAGTTTGTAATTAAAGCACACTTTTACTCGCACACTTTTTAAAAATATCGACGGGGCAAACCTCGCCATAATCATCTACTAACTTATATTTCGGCTCGCAGTTTTCCAAAGTCGTTATTACAGGTTTCTATAAATGCTAAAATGTCTTCTCGGCCTTTATTTTTCTCAGCACTAGTTACAAAGCTTTGTGGCAAAAACTGCCAACTTTCACGCATGGCATCTAAAAAAGCTTTCACATTTCGTTCAACAACGGTGGGTTTTTCTTTATCGGCTTTTGTAAAAGCTAGGGTAAAGGGCACTTGCCATTTGGCCAAGTTGGTTAAAAATTCTAGATCGTTTTTTTGCGGGCTATGACGGCTATCTATTAACACAAAAACATTTACCAAACTCTCTCTTTTGCGTAAATAATTTTCTATCATTTGTTCCCACCTGCGTCTGTCGCTAATAGATCTTTTAGCGTAACCATAACCAGGCAAATCTACCAAATACCATTTATCTTTTATGCCCTTTTGGCCAGATGAACTTTCTATAGCAAAATGATTGATTAGCTGCGTTTTGCCAGGTGAAGCAGACGTTTTGGCCAGCTTTTGCCTTTGCGTAATAGAATTTATTAGCGATGATTTACCCACATTGCTTCTACCAATAAATGCATATTCTGGCCTATCAGCTTTGGGGCATTGCAAGTAATCGGCAGACGAAATAACATATGTAGCAGTATTGATATTCATACTGCAAAATAAACCATCATTTCTGAATCAAGGTGATAATTGATTAAAGTGGATGATTAGTAGTAAGAAATCATGCTTATCGGCAATTCTATTAAACGCTTATTTATACCTTGCAGGCATGAATAATTTTGATGAGCAATTACAACATTTAGTTACTGAGGCCTTGCATGAAGACGTTGGCACAGGCGACCACAGTACTTTAAGTTGTATACCAATTGAAAAAATGGGTAAAGCGGCGCTAAAAATAAAGCAAAATGGTATTGTAGCAGGTATAAGTGTTGCCAAAAAAATATTTAAGTTTATAGAGGCAACAAGTGTTTTTACAGCCTATATGAAAGACGGGGATAGTATGGTTTTTGGCGATAAGGCATTTGAAGTTGAAGCATCCATTCATACCATTTTAAAATGCGAAAGATTGGTTTTAAACTGTATGCAACGCATGAGCGGCATTGCAACCCTTACCAATCAGTACACCCAAAAACTAGTAGGTTATAGCACAAAACTGTTAGATACTCGTAAAACAACCCCCAACTTTCGCCTACTAGAAAAAGAAGCCGTAAAAATTGGTGGCGGCATTAACCATCGTTTCGGCTTGTATGATATGATAATGCTTAAAGACAATCATATTGATTATGCAGGTGGTTTAGAACAAGCAATTAGCATGGCTTACAACTATGTTCAAGCTAGAAATCCATTATTAAAAATAGAAGTAGAAACTAGAAGTTTAGCAGATGTTGCAACTGTTTGTGCCATTGGCAAAGGCAAAGTCTTTAGACTACTATTAGACAATTTTACACCACTGCAAATAGCAGAAGCCCTACAAATAATTAACCACAGTTTTGAAACTGAAGCTAGCGGAGGCATTAATTTAGACACTATTGAAAGCTTTGCTGCAACTGGTGTAGACTATGTAAGCGTTGGGGCCTTAATTCATCAAGCAAAAAGTTTAGACTTAAGTTTAAAAGCAGTAATTGTTTAGATAAAACATATTTTGATTTTTTGTAAAACGGTGGATGTAGAAATAATCAAGCTGCATTTAATTAACATGTTTTCAATTGTCCCTTGGTTACAGATAATCCTTCTAAATAGTAGCACGGCATGATTTTTTAACTTATTGGCAAAATAAAATTATGATCAAAAAAATGTTTACAGCCATTACAACCACTTGTTTGTTGTTCGTAGGGTTTCAACTACATGCTCAAACTACTTTAATTATTGACGGTGCTTCAAAAACTGCCGTTTCTGCACAAATAAGCGCTGATGATAATGATATTAGGGATGCTTTGGATAATTACTTCGAAAAATTGGGTAGTAATTTAAAAAAATCACATGGTTTTTATGTAGCTAAACATGTGCAGCTGCCACAATTGTCAAATGACAAATTAGATATGTACTTTAAAATTGATCAATTAGGCAGTAATAGAAATGGATTAAGTAATGTATCGTTGGCAGTAAAGCCAACTAAAGACATATTTGTTGGCGACTCATCACATAAAGAAATTTATACATTGTTGCCTCAATATTTAATGGGGTTTGACCAAATAGTGAAAGATTTTGTAAAGCAACGGACTATTGATGCATTGAATAAAGATGCTGCAAAAGCCGCTGAAAAGCAAGCCAAACTAGAAAGGCGAGCCGCTAAAAAGGGTGAGGAATCAAGAAAGTTAACTAAAAAAGCAGGTGAAGTAAGTTAAAAAGTGCCGATATTGTTAAAAAAACAGTCGTATAGTTTGTAATACAGGCATTAATAGCTGAATATTACTAGTACATGCCTAAAAATAGCTAGTAATGGCTTAAAAATAGAAGTGAATGGCTGATTTCAGCCGTTCACTTCTATTTTATATACTACAATGATTGATATTTTAATATCAACTAGCTATTTAGGACTATCAGTTTTAGTAGCTTTTTTGCCATAGCTAGCATACCTTTCTTTTAAGTCGTTATAAATGGGCAATGCAGCAGCTAAGCCACTTTTATTTGCTTGTTGCACAGTTTTGTAAAAGTCGTTCACAGCATCTAAAGCTTCTGCCCCTGCTTCAATTCTAGAATCTGCTACTTGCCCTGCCAATTGTGCCAGTAATATATCTATTGGGCGCAATGCGTTAAAGTAAACAAAGTCTTTATTAGCCTCTGGTATATCTACCCAAGTAGGTACAAAACCTCCATTTGTTTTAGCATATTCTAAACCCTTGGTTACAAAAGGCTCGCTTTTTTCGCCTAGTTTGGCAAGCCCAGCAACGTCTTCACTGGTTAATGTGTTTACTAAATGTGGCAGTAGCAATGCTTGTGCTTCTTTAATTTTTGTAATTACCTCGGCAATAACTGCTTCAGGTATGGTAGCCGAAATTCTGTTAGGGATAGCCATGGTTGTTTGTTTTTAATTGTTTGAAAAATTGATTGAGATGCTAAAGTATAAAAATTTTGAATGTGGCACAAAGGGCAAATAAAAAAAAGCTATAATTTGATGGAAAGGGGGCACTTAATAATTTTTTTAGGATTTTCTTAACTGCCATAAATATTCATCCAACCATATTGTGATAATAAGATGCACAATTATCCAAAAAAGAACTGCTGCCATATTGGTTATAAATATTTGTTTAACCATTGCTTTATTTTTTGCATAATAGGCAATTAAAAGGCACACAAAAGCTGTAATAAAACCATGCAAAAAATTAAAAAATAACTGTTGAAATCCTGTACCAATTGGACTAGGATCTTTCTGGATAATAAAAAAATAGTCGGTAATGCCAATATAGGTTGCCAATATGATAAAGTGCAAACTGAAGATTTTTATGGTAATATTTTTCATTTGTTATGGCTCACTTAAAGCATATTAAATGTTAGAAAGTATTTGTAACCACCTTGGTCAATCATTATCCACGATACTATCTTATGTGTTTTTTCATCAAAAAGAATAAGCCCCAAAGGAAGCGATGGGCTATTTTTATTAAAAAAAGCGAATGTATTGGGGCCTACCTCTTTCAATTCTTCAGTAAAGGGTTTGTATTGTGGGTCATCTTTAAAAAACCTTATTGGTAAAGCATCTAAATTGTTTAGGCCTGCCGAATCAATAAAATGTTGAAACTTACTAAATAACCCATCAAATAGAGCCACCCTATTATCAATCCTTTCTTTTGATGTATCATTTAGTACGTAATCAAATAAAATATATTTATCAAACAAAATATTCCTCTTGGAAACAGAATAAGACTTTTTGTGGATAAAATTGACTAATCCTTTTAGGGTTTTGAAGTTCGCTGTTTCGCTTTCTTGTAATTGTTTTGTTTGGGCAAAATTGTTATTGTAAAAAAGCACTATGATTAATAAACAAATGCTGATTTGAAATATTATTTTCATAGAATTTCTCATTTTAAACCTTTTTCTTTTTTGTACGATTCGTAATCATTCTTTCTATAACCATCGTGGTACAATTTTTCTGTTACGGTTGTTATTAACAAATAAATAGAATTAGCCTGCAAACATTCAAATGGCTGGCTACAATAAAAAAATGGGTCACGGCTTTTTTGAAGATTTATAAAGGGGATAACTAGATTTTTAACAAATGGTTTTAACCTTTTTAACTTTGGCTGTATTGATACTTTAAAAGCAACATTAAAATAAAAGCCATTTTTTGTAGAGTTAATATTTTGAATATTAATGAAATAATCTAAAGTATCTCTTCTAATAATTTCCATTGCTCTTTCGTTGTCTATTGCCTCAACCTTAACCGAGGGTATAAACATTGTATCATCAAAATTTATTTTTTGGTCAATAGAAGTAGAACGATTGAAGTTTAAACTTATAAAGCTTGCAGCACCTGTAAATAGTCTTTCAAAAACATCAGCAGAGTCACTTCGCATTTTTTGGTACTCTAAAACTTTTCTATTGTTTATTTCATATTGGGGCGAGTCTTTTATTGGCATCGCAAGGGCTTTGTCAAATGATGCCTTCTCCTCTTCATAATAATGGGCAATATCTGTAATTAATCTTGTGTGCAGATTGGCTTTTGGTGATACATAAATACCAATCCGTACTACTTTTTTATATTTGCTGTAGTCGTAATTGTAAATGATTTGGCTTTGTACTTTATTATTACCGAAAAATAAACCTGCGATGGCTAAAAGGATGATGAATTTTATACTTTTTTTCATGGTTAAAACGCTTGATAATTTTTATTTAAAATGAAGCTTTGAGGTCTTCTTTTTTTTATTTCATTCCAACTTTTGTATGGAAACTGATACTTTATATCGTTACTGAAATACTCTCGTAAACGCCAAAAGCAAATTGGATTCTTCCAAAATAGCCGATACATTACTGTATCGGCATTTGGATATATTTCTCTCAATACCGTACTAACAAGAATAAGACGATTGCATTTTCATAATGCCTCTATTGTACAACTTTTGTATTTTGTGCTTCCCAATTCTTCCTAATGTCCTCTTTACTTTTATAAGGTAGAGTATATCTCTCATCAAACAAATAATCACCCCATCGCCAAAAGCATAAAGGATTTATAACAAAAGTTCGGTAGAAAGTATCTGTTAAAGATTCTGGATGTTCTTTTACATAAGTTGTATCGTTTTTCCATTGAAAATACACTAACCTATCAGGCCCTAAACCATGTTCTGAAAAAAAAGAGTTAGGTTCATTTTTACTTGCATAAGTATAAAGTTGGTTATCTCTTTCAATCATTCTCGTTATATATTTTATTGGTGGAACGTTAAATAAAATAATTATTAAAAACCCGATAAAAATAATTATTATTTGATTTCTCTTTTTCATAATGTTTGTATATTAATTAGATTGACCTTTGCTAGCTGTTGCAGGCTTTACTACAGCAATTTCAATATTTTGTGCCTCTATGCCACCAGTATTTTTCATGTTGGCTAGTGTTTCGTATAATCCAGAAGGGCTTTGATCAAACCCTACCCAAACATAAATACCAAACTTATTAATATAATCAGATTTAAAAACTGAATTTATATCAGTAGGCCTTATTGTATTAAACACATCTAGTGCATAATTTGCACAGTTATAGTTACTTAAAGCATAATTACGAGTGCTATAAGTTTTTGCTGCAGTAATTAATGCCTGAAAAGCCCCTGACGGAATATTAGGCATCGCAATACTAGCATTAAATTCATGTGGGGGAATAGCACCATCATTTACGATACTGCCACTTACTGGATACATTGTTACAGTAGTTACAGACCCAGTTGGGTAAAAGCCAAAACTTTATGTAACACTTTCGCTGCCATTTGTTTTAGTCATTGTTATGAATGCGTGTCCAGCTTTTTTCAACCCTGTCCACAATGTGCTAGGATTATCATTTACTGGCACATCTACACAAAGCTTTACTTGATATGTGGCACCAGCGTTGGGTATATTCTCGAAGCACTTCATCATTTTATTAATATCTACAACCTTTGCTTGGTCTGCCGCTTCAAAAAATACGCTGTTTTCGGTTGGGGCATTTGGGTCATCCATATTCCAAAATGGATGCCATGGACCACCTGGCGGTACATAAGGTGGTATGATTGGGTTGGTGCCAGCACCATTACCCGGGTCTGGGTTGCCACTGCTTGGTGGGGTTGGCGGTGGGGTATAGCCTGGCGGTGGCGGGGTGTATGCTGGTGGTGGTGTGGTTGAAGGTGGTGTGTTTGGTGGTGGGTTATTGGTGTTGGGAGGGGTGCCGCCGCCATCAGAAAGTCCACTTGGCAAATCATTTACAAAACGGATATTGCCATTGCAATCACTTATTACGTACAGAAAGCCACCCGAAGTTTGGATGGTTTGGAGCAATATATCTGGACAATCGTCGCCTAAGACCGTTATATTATTTGTTGCATTTTTAGGCAATAACTGATGACTATTTGTTCCATTTCCCCCTTTAAATACTGGGCTACCGAAAATGATTTGGGCATTGCCATATTTAAAATTATACGGTGATGGATAACTGACAGGCTTTGATTTGTTAAATGTTATTTCTATGGCCGTCATTATCCCCATCAATACAAATCCGTTATCAATTTCTTTTTTACTTTTTAAAGTATAATTTAAAATATCCTTTTTATTAAACACTTGGTAGCTATAACTATTGCTTTCTGTTTTGTTACAGGTTATATAGGCTATAAGTTCTTTAGTAACGGTATCAATAAGCGGGATAAAGAAAAAACCATTACTGATTGTTGCTTCCGTGCTGAACGTGGTAATCTGGTTACTAATGCCTGAATTAGTTGTTATGTCAAGGTTACTCAGGGTTTTGTCCCAAACTGGCATTCCGTTTTTCTTTATAAAACTACTAAGGAAATGCAGTTGATCTTCTCCTTTGTTCAAATCACCAATCAAGTTTTTTAATGCTGGTGCTGCATTGTTTGGTACCGTTAAAAACTGCTTCACTGCTGCATTATTGTAATCTGTTTGTGGGGCATAATCTTTTTTGCTGCAGCCCCAAAGTATTAGGGTTAGCAATGTTACCACAATTGTTAGCTTACTTAAACTGTGTTTCATAGCAAAATGGTTTTAGTTTATTTATTTTTTATTTTTAACCGCTAAACTACTCTTCCTATTCCGCCTAAAATTTGACATATGTCAAATTCGCTTTGCTCTTAATCTACTAAGTGTTTCAATGGTAATGCCAAGGTAGCTGGCGATGTGTTTTAATGGGCAACGCATAATAATTTGTGGGTGGTATTGCAGCAAGTATTTGTACCTTGTAATGGCTTCTTTTTTTCTAAGGTTCAGTAAGCGTTCCTCACTCATAATATAATAATGCTGGGTTAGCACCCTGCCTATTGTATTGAAAGATTGGTATTTTGTATACAATTCATCAAGATTTTTGTAAGAGATATAGTAAAGCGCACAATCTTCTACCGCTTCTAAATTTTCGATACTTGGTACTTGTTGAAAGAAACTTTTTACAGAAATAATCAAATCGTTTTCCTTCATAAACCAAGTAGTTATTTCAGTCTCACCTTCGGTATAAAAACTCCTTATTAAGCCACTTTCTATAAAATAAATATGCTTACTTGTTTGCCCTTCTTTAAGTAGCAATTCCCTTTTCTTTAACGGCTTGTAGGTTAGTGCCTGTTCAATAGCAGCTATCACTTCATCCTCTAGCGGCACTATTGCATTACAAATTTGTAAAAGCACTGTTGGCATATTGGTTGTATTGCTCATTTTTATATTTTTATTCTTTTTTACAACCTAAATAAAAATGCACCGTTTTCTGCTACTACATGGTAATGTATGCCTAAACTATCTGCATCTTTTTTCCAGTATTTAATTTTCCATGCAGCGTTTGATGCATCAAAAACATATTGTTTACAATTAAAAATGGCAACTAATTGCGAGAAGAATAATTTGGGATTTTTAGAAATGATTACTACATCGGCAGTGATTTTTTGTTTAGGTTGATAGTATTTTGGCAATGGCTTATCAACAATAATTACCGTTTTATTGGTAGATATTATGGTGTTAGATGTTATTGCAATATTGGATAAACTATCTGCTACTGCAACGCGGTGCAATACTCTTGAAGGTTGCAAATTAAAATTCCGCAAAAAGCCATCCTCCTGTAACAAACTATCGCCAACAAACATATATTCTCGGCCTTGCATAATATCAATGCCAGCATGTTGCGGTACATTGTACACTACCAATTGTTGCTGTTGATTTTTGGTCATAAAATCCCAGTACCGCAGTACAAAAAACAAGAACAGTGCACTTAAACCCATCAACACCGCTTTTGGCTTTTTGTAGAGTAACCACCAAGTAATACCACCAATAACACCGTACAACAAAATGGTTTGTACAATATTTATTTGCAAACTGTTTAAAACAGAAAATGGCAATTGATTTACCCGTTCTATAAAATCGTTCATTACCCACAATAACCGTTCAGTAATATGGCCAACAAAGGTTGCAACAATTGGTAAAAATGTAACCAACAACAATAATAATTCTGCATATAAAATAATACCCGATAATGGCACCGCTACTAAATTAGTAACAAAAAATAAGGTAGGAAATTGATGAAAATGATAAAGGATAATTGGCAAAGTTAATATTTGGGCAGAAAGTGTTAATGCGTTTAATGCCCAAAACCATTTTAAAAGCTTGTTTTTAAAGTAAAGTAGATGTTCAATATTTTTTGCAAATAATACAATACTTAAAACTGCCGCATAGCTTAATTGAAAACCAACATCCCACAAACTAAAGGGATTAAATAGCAAAATAACCAAAGCAGATACCGCCAATGTGTTATATATATTGGAACGTTTTCCCATGCTTTCGCCCAAAACAATACAAGTAAACATAACAGCACTGCGCAAAATAGACGGCACAGCACCTGCAATAAAAGTAAACCCCCACAATACCACAACAATAAAAAGGGGTTTTAAAAATACAGTTAATCGAAATCTCCTAAATGGTTTTAAAAGTAGTACCAATAAGCCATAAATCATACCTAAATGCAACCCACTAATAGCAATAATATGTACCACACCTGTATTGCTATAAGCTTGTACTAAATCTCTATCTAAATCATCTCTGTAGCCAATTAGCAATGCTTCTGCAACAGCCAGCTCGTTTGCATTATGAATATAGCGTCGCAAAATAGATAAAACCGCTAGTCTTGTATTTATTAAATAGGAATCAAAAACAGATTTGCGATTAGTTTCAAGTGTTTTAAAATTGTTATTGTCTAAAAATACTTGATAAAAGATGTCCTGAAATGCACAATATTGTTTGTAATTAAATCCACCAGGATTGCCAGCATTAGTAATAGCTACTAGCGGGTTGGTAATAATTAATTGGTTGCCATAAGTCAACTTTGGTTTAACCAAATCTTTCTTAAAGTATACTAATATTTTTCCATAAACGGGTTGCCATTTACCGTTCAACAAAACAGCATCAATAGTAGCTAATGCTTTATAAGATTTAGGTTTTGTAACCAATGGCTCTTGTAACGTAACAATTACTGGGCTGCCAGCCGTGTAATAATTGCCAACATGTAAAGGGTGATTCTGCGAATTTTTAGTAAAGCTAACTGCATTACCAACGCCAAAGAATAGTAAAGTAATAGCAACACCATTTACCCATATAAGCTTGAATTTATTAGCATGGTTAAAAAGTAAATAACTACACAATAGCACTATTGAAAAGCTAATGGCTATAACTGCTGTTATTAGCGTTATTTGATAATAAAATTGGCAAATAATACCTACCATTAATGGTAACAAAAAACGCAAAACAGGTATGCGTTTAAATAATGAAATACCGTATTGCATAATAATTAGCTAAGATAATTAAACAATAAATATTTCTACAATTTCGTTACAATTATCTACAATTTATAGCATCAAAATCTATTTACAAAAAACCCCTCGATAGCAAGTACCAAAGGGTTTTTTAATAACGGGTAAGCGACTCTAGGATATTGGATTTTAAATGCAATGCTTACAATTGAGTATAAATATATTCTTTACAAATTAGACTTCAAAAAAAAACACGTTTTTTCTTACACGGTATTTTTTGCGTATTAGCCTACACTTTTTACTGCGTATTTTACGCAGTTTTAGTACCGTAGATTTACGGTATTTTTTGCGGGTTTGTACGGTATTTTTTGCAGGTATTAAAGCCCTATTAATGTGATAATCATATAAAATATAGATAGATGTTATTGATTATCAACCATTTTGCCATTTGCGAAGCAAATGAATTTATATTTTTTTGAACCAAGTTTACAGTACAATAAAAAATTAGTAACAATTAAAAACCGCAACCATGCTAACAATTGAAAAAAAATCCCTAAAGGTTGGAAAGTACGTTTCTACAGAACATGTTGATAACGTTATAAGAAATTACAAACAAGAAAGATGGATTCAAAATAGCGAACGCTTAGGCAAAGAAGATAGCTTGAGTGGCTGGTGGAGTATTGAAGAGGTTGAAGGTTTTTTGGAAAATGCTAAATTGCATGGCGCTGATGGTATAAAACTTTATTTTGGTGCGTATGCAAAAGATTATGCCGAAAAACCAGAATATGCAGGCTTACAAACTTTATCAATGGTAGCTACCAAACAAAAGGAAGGTGCCTATGGTACGACTATAAATAAAGATATTTATGTAAATGGTAAAAATGGAAACAATATATTAGCATATAATTCAATGCAAATTTGTCCGCCATATTGTAATAAAACACCACCAACTACTACTTTTGATGATGTGCAGGTGGGTATTGCAATTATTGATAGAGGTGATAAAGGCTTATTGGTTATTTAGACTCATTTTTTAAGTAAACAATATTCCCCCCTAATTAAGGGGGATTTTTTTATTATGATGATGTTACTTTGTACTCAAATGGGTTTACAACTATATATTTATATCGTAGCGATGTCAATAAGTTTTTTATTGAGTTGTATCTTATTTTTTAAAGAAGCCGTTCCTTTTTTTTTTAAAACTTTTGCTCCTTTTTTATTTCTTATTATTTGTGTAGAGTTTGTTGCAACATGGCTTATAGGTCAAAATAAGTCAACTATTCTAATATTTAACATATCCACAACTTTAGAGGTTACATATTATTTATGGGTTTTATTAAATATTTTACAGAGTAAGTTGTTACGAAAAATATTAAAATTTAATATTCTTGCCTATCCAGCTTTTTCTTTAGTAGATATTTATTTTATACAAGTTCCTGGTAATTTTCATTCAATTAGCTATGCTTTTGGCTGTTTACTGATTATTGTTTTCAGTCTTTCTTATTTTTTAGAATTATTTGCCTACACTAAAACAGTAATATTAAGCAAAGAGCCTACATTTTGGATATGCACTGGATTGTTGTTTTTTTACAGTGTTAGTTTTCCATTATTAGTTTTTGTAAACGTGATGACCAGTTTTCCAGCTATTCTTGCCAATAATTTGCAGTTTATATTACTTGTGCTAAATGTTTTTTTATATTTACTGTTTAGCATTGCGTTTTTATGCAGAATAACAATCAAGAAATCTTAACTCTCATCATCATTGGCGGCATTATTGCCTTGCTATTGGTGGGTTTTGTTATTACTACTTTATTTTTATACCAAAGACGGCAGCATAAACAAGAAAAAGAAT